>DLDU01000009.1:7547-26538 GCA_002481295.1 Prevotella sp. UBA7764
CCAATGGCTGGAACGCAGACAATGCTACGGCCATGGAGCGTGTTGACAATGGTATATTTGAATGGGAAGGTAATCTGAAAGCAGGTGCTCTGAAATTCATCACCACAAAAGGTCAATTCCTTCCCTCTTACAACAAAGGCACAGATGGCCAGGCCGTACTACGCACCAGCGACAGCGAGCCCGATGAGCAATGGCAGATAGAAGAGGACCATTATTATAAAGTGGAGGCCAATCTGCTTACGGGTGATGTTACATTCACCCAAGCCGAAGGCAACCGTCCGGCTTTCGATCATCTCTACTTTGTGGGAAACATGACCGATTGGAACTTTGAGACGATGACACCAGATGCCCTCGACCCATACCTTTTCCGCATCGGCAGAGTGTTTGACAAAGGCGGTGAGTTCAAGTTCGGAACAACAAAAGGCAGCTGGGAGAATATGTACAAGGCGACGGTAGACAATGCTCCTTATACCGATACGCACATGCAGCTTGTCAGCGGCTATGACCCTGACCATAAATGGTTCTTGAAAGACGAAGAGACGGGAAAGGCATATAAAATATGTGTGGACATTCGTAAAGGACAAGAAAGAATGCTGATGAAAGCGTTCACGCCTTATTCCACCATCTGGATGGTAGGCGACGCTACGCCGGCAGGTTGGTCAATTGATAATGCCACAGCCCTGCAGGCCACCGATAATCCTTACATCTTCACATGGACCGGCACACTCAACGCCGGTGAGTTGAAGTTCACTTGTGACAAACGCAGCGACTGGAATGGTGCTTGGTTCCTCTGTGCTGCAGGCAACGACAAGGAGCCTACCGGACAGACCGAAAAGATGCTCTTCATCGACAAAAGCGATGAGGATCTTAAGAGCCAGTACCTCGACATCAATGTGGGTGACATAGATCAGAAGTGGAAGATCTCACAGTCGGGTACTTATACCATCACGCTTAACCAACTTTCCGAGACAGTCTCCATCGTCAAACAATAGACCATATTATGGATATCTCAGTACAACATAAAACTATATACATGACCATGTACTCTTTGCTTTTAGCTATACCGCTGTTGTGCGCAGCTTGCGGCAGCGAGAGCGATACTCCCGCAGCTCCATCGACCATCAGTCCGACGCAGCCACAGACAACGCTCATCTCCAACCTCAACTTGCAATTGTCCACCGACAAGGCCTGTTATGCTCCCGGTGAAGCAGTGTCCTTCACATCCGGCAGCCCGTTGCCGGACGGTGCCAAGGTGCGCTACCGCCATGGTGCCACTGTCATTGAGGAACAGTCAGCCACCGGTACCAGTTGGTCATGGACGCCACCCTCCACAGACTACACGGGCTACCTCGCTGATGTATACACTACCGATGCCAGTGGCAAGCAGACTATCTACGGCACCATCGCTGTAGATGTGTCTTCCGACTGGGCACGCTATCCGCGCTATGGCTTCGTGGGCACCTACGACGATACCAAAACCTCTGAAACCATCAGCCAGGAAACAGCATTGCTCAACCGTTGCCACATCAACGGTCTGCAGTTCTATGACTGGCAGAATAAACACCACGAACCCGTAGTGCTCCGCGACGGCAAGGTAGAGGACAGCTATGCCGACATTGCCAATCGCAAGATCAACACCAGTGTCGTCAAAGCGTATATCAGCCAAGCTCATGCCCACGGCATGAAGGCCATGTTCTATGATCTGTGCTATGGCGCGCTAGACGATGCGGCTCAAGATGGTGTCAGTTCCAAATGGTACATGTATAAGGATGAGAACCACAGCACTGTCGAAGCGCTCGGCCTGCCATCAGGATGGAAAAGCGACATCAAGCTCGTTAATCCCGGCAACACAGCCTGGCAAGACTATTTCTCCCAGAAGGTCAGCGACGTTTATAAAACATTTGACTTCGACGGCTTCCATATCGACCAGGTAGGAAAACGTGATCCGGAATACGACTATTATGGTAGTAAGATCAATGTCACTCAGGGATTTGCCTCGTTTATTGCCAAGATGAAAAAATCCAATCCTGAGAAGAGACTGGTGATGAATGCTGTGAGCAACTATGGTGCCCAGCAGATGGCTGCCACGGGTGACATAGACTTCCTTTACAGTGAATTATGGGCGAACGAGGATCAGTTTGCCGACCTGTTCTCCATCATGCGCAGCAACCAAAGCAAAGCCAACACGGATCCGGCCGCTCCGGCAATGGCGCAGGTTTTCGCTGCCTATATGAACTATAATAAGGAGTCTGGAACCTTCAACACGCCGGGGGTGCTGCTCACAGACGCTGTGATGTTTGCCATCGGTGCCAGTCATCTGGAGCTGGGCGACCACATGCTCCATAAAGAGTATTTCCCCAATGACGACCTGAAAATGGACAACGATTTGAAGAAGGCCATCGTGCACTACTACGATTTCTTCACGGCATACGAGAATCTGCTGAGAGACCGGGGGACAGACCTCTCCATTCCAGTAGAAACAAATAGCAGCGAGATGACCATCAACGCGTGGCCGCCCAAATTGCAGACGGTAACCACAGTATGCCGGGAGGTAAACGGGAAGAAGGTCATCAGCCTGCTCAACTTCTCCCAAGCCAATTCTCTGAGTTGGCGCGACATGGATGGTACACAGCCTGAGCCAAAACATCTGTCCGACATTCCTTTGACGGTGAAGGCCAAAGGGGTGAAGAAGGTATGGGTGGCCTCCCCCGACTCTTTCGGCGGTGCTGTCCAGGAGTTGCAGTTTCAGCAACAGGGTGACTATGTGACCTTCACCCTGCCCTCACTGAAATACTGGACCATGGTGGTGATAGAGTGAACAGCTTCTCCTCCTGGCCTCTCTGGCAAGGAGGAGAGGAATCATAAACAGACAAAAACTTGTTGAACAAAACAAAAATGAACTATAGCAAAATATTATTCGCATTGGCCATCGCCCTGGTGTTGCCAACATGCGGACTTGAAGCCCAGACGGTTACGTCACCCAACGGCAACGTAGCGGTAAAATTCTCTCTCTCGCAAGATGGTGTGCCCACATACGAGATGACCTATAAGAAGCGTGAGGTGATCCGTCCTTCTCATCTCGGATTGGAACTCGCCAAGGACAAGCACGCCAGTAAGGGACTGGAGGAGACCAGTCTCATGGATGGTTTCACAGAGGAAGATTGCAGGAAGTCAACATTCGACGAGACGTGGAAACCCGTATGGGGAGAAACGTCGACGATCCGCAACCACTACAACGAGATGGCTGTGAACCTTTATCAGAAGGCTGCCAACAGACACATCATCCTCCGATTCCGTGTCTACGACTACGGCATGGGACTGCGCTATGAATTCCCACAGCAGGCGGATCTCAACTATTTCATCATTAAGGAAGAGCACACGCAGTTTGCCATGTCGGGCGACCACACAGCCTACTGGATTCCTGGTGACTACGACACACAAGAATATGAGACACAGATCACCCCACTCTCCGGTATTCGCCAACGCATGAAGACTGCTGTCGACGGCAATGCCTCTCAAACAGTGTTCTCTCCGACTGGTGTGCAAACCTCGCTACAGATGAAGACACACGACGGGCTGTATATCAACATTCACGAGGCTGCCTGCGTGAACTATCCTACCATGCACCTCAACCTCGATGACAAGAATATGGTCTTTGAGAGCTGGCTTACGCCTGATGCCACCGGCATGAAAGGCTATATGCAGACGCCGTGTCAGACTCCTTGGCGCACGGTGCTTGTCAGCGACGATGCCCGTGACATGCTCGCCTGCAAGCTCACGCTCAATCTCAACGAACCTTGCAAGATCGAAGACACTTCGTGGATCCACCCTGTGAAATACTGCGGTGTGTGGTGGGAAATGATTGCCGGCAACAACACTTGGAACTATACCGACGACCTGCCTTCGGTAAAGCTCGGTGAAACTGATTATACAAAAGTGAAGCCCAACGGCCGTCATGGCGCCAACAACGCTGAGGTTAGAAAATACATCGACTTTGCTGCCAAGAACCATCTCGATGAAGTGCTTGTCGAAGGATGGAACGAGGGATGGGAGGACTGGTTTGGACACAGCAAGGACTATGTCTTTGACTTTGTCACGCCTTACCCAGACTTCGATATCAAAGCCCTCAACGACTATGCCCATTCCAAGGGTGTCAAACTGATGATGCATCATGAGACGTCGGCTTCTACACAAAACTACGAGAGACATCTCGGGGCTGCATACGACTTGATGAACAAATATGGCTACGATGCTGTAAAGAGTGGATATGTCGGCGACATCATCCCACGTGGTGAGCATCACTATAGTCAGACGATCAACAACCACTATCTCTATTGCGTCACCGAGGCTGCCAAACACCATATCATGGTCAATGCCCATGAAGCCGTGCGTCCTACCGGCCTTTGCCGTACGTGGCCCAATATGGTGGGCAACGAGAGCGCGCGTGGCACGGAATACGAGTCTTTCTCTGGAAATGAGCCCTACCATACGGTCATACTTCCCTTTACGCGCCTGCAAGGTGGTCCTATGGACTACACCCCCGGCATCCTTGAGACCCAGATCGGTACCTGGAATCCCAACAAGAAGGACATGTATGTCCACACCACACTCGTGGGACAGCTCGCTCTCTACATGGTCATGTACAGTCCTCTGGCCATGGCTGCTGATCTGCCGGAGAACTACGCCAAGTACGACGATGCCTTCCAATTTATCAGAGACGTGCCTCTTGACTGGGACGATACGAAATACCTTGAGGCAGAACCTGCTAAATACATCACTGTGGCGCGCAAGGCCAAGAAGACCGGTGACTGGTTTCTCGGGGGCAAGTGCGATGCCGACGGACATCAGTGCAGCGTGAAACTCGACTTCCTCGACAAACATGCTGTCTACGACTGTACGATCTATGCCGATGCAAAGAATGCTGACTATAAGACCAACCCCAAGGCTTATGTTATCACTCACCGCAAGGTGCGGCGTGGCGATGTACTTAAATTCACCGAAGCACCGGGCGGTGGGTTCGCTGTGTCAATGAAACGCCAATAACACAATCGGTAACGACATTGCACATGGATGAGAGTTCATTTCCTTTCGCAAAGTGTAACTTCCTTCTCCTTGTGCTTTGAAGATAGTCTAACCTCTGTGTCCGTGAGGATGCAGAGGTTCTTGTTTTTTGCTACTTATAGGTTAATAAACACTAAATATGTCTTCTGTTTTTGGCTACTTCTTTTTTTCTTCCGTCTTTTGCACCCATGATCATCATCCTTTCCATACTCGTGTATTTCCTTTGCCTGCTCGCCCTGTCGTGGCTGACCAGTCGCAAGGCCGACAACCGTGACTTCTTCAGCGCGCGTCACAGTTCGCCGTGGCCGATGGTTGCCTTCGGCATGATCGGGGCCAGCATCTCGGGCGTGACGTTTGTCTCCGTGCCCGGCATGGTGCTCAGCGTGCAGATGACCTATCTGCAGATGTGCATGGGATATATCCTGGGATACTTTGCCGTGGCCTTTGTGCTCATGCCGGTGTATTACAAGCGCAGGCTGACGAGCATCTACTCCTATCTGCAGTGCCGGCTGGGCGAGCGCAGCTATCTCAGTGGCACCCTCTTCTTTCTCATCGGCAAGATGACGGGGTCGGCGGTGAAGTTCTATGTCGTCTGCATGATTCTCCAGCGCTTTGTCCTCGATGCCTGTCATGTGCCGTTTGCCCTCACCGTGTCGACACTCGTTCTGCTCATCTGGCTCTACACCCGTCGCGGCGGCATCCGCACGCTCGTCTGGACCGACTCGGTCCAGACGCTGTGCATCCTCGCCACGCTGGTGCTCATCATCCTCAGCGTGACGCATACCCTGGGACTGACACTGCCCGAGGCCGTCAGCGCCGTGGCGCACGACTCCCGCTCGCGCATCTTTGTCTTCGACGACTGGCGGTCGACACAGAACTTCTGGAAACAGTTCCTCTCCGGCGTGTTCATCGTGGTGGTGATGACGGGGCTCGATCAGGACATGATGCAGAAAAACCTCACCTGCCGCACGTTGCGCGAGGCGCAGAAAGACCTGTGCTCCTATGGCTTCGCCTTCCTGCCGACCAACCTGCTGCTGCTCGCGCTTGGCGTCTTGCTGGCACTGCTCTCGCAGAAACTGGGCATGGCCCTGCCAACCGACACCGACGAGCTGGTGCTCAACTTCACGGCAGGCGGGCGGTTGGGGCCGCTGGTCACCGTGCTGTTCTCCATCGGCATTGTGGCCGCCTGCTTTTCCTCGGCCGACTCGGCCCTCACGGCTCTGACCACGAGCGTGTGCCTCGACCTGTTTCGCCGCCCCAACGCCGAGCGGTTGCGAAAGACCACACATGCCGTGATCGCCGTGATCTTTGTGGTGTTTATCCTGATCTTTGCCCGTTTCAACTCCACCAGTCTCCTGCAGGCCGTGCTGATGCTGGTGGGATATACCTATGGCCCGCTGCTCGGCCTCTTCGCCTACGGGCTGCTCACCCGCCGCGCCGTGCGCGACAAGTGGGTGCCCGTCATCTGTCTGGCCTCCCCTTTGCTCTGTCTTGCCGCTGATCTGTATGCCCGTCAGCACCTCAACTACCAGTTTGGCTACGAGCTGCTCATGCTCAACGGAGCCCTCACCTTCGGTGGACTGTGGTTGTCAGGACTACGTCGATAAAGATACAAAAATGCAGCCTTTTGCTATTATATTTATGTAAATATGCACGCCGAGGTTAAAAAGTTTAGGATTACTGTGTTAAAATTAGGAAAAATGTTCGCTTTTCCTTGCTTGCAAACAAAAAAAGTACTACCTTTGGATCGGACTATTATGGTTTACCATAAACCTATGACGATAATGGAGGCTTAATGGATGAAAAGATGTCAATAACTGCCGAAAAGCGACAGAAAAGCATTCTTATGAGTCCTGGCCTTTGAAAACGGATATAGATATAATGTGAATTTCATGACGTGGATTGGAACCACGGTCAGTAGTTCTAATGAATAAATGTTTTGTAACGATGGATATTAATAAGATTTCTAATTTCGCCATCTCGTCACTGATCGTGATGGGTATGACAGCCTGCTCCAGCGACGACCCCAGCAATGGAGGAACGCAGATCAACTCACAGGCAGACCAAATCAGTGTGCTGCTGAACAGCACCGATAACCGAGTAACTAACTACGGTAACACTACCGGAGCCAAGGCGTTCACACGCGCATTGTCTGCTAATGCACCGACCCTTGACCTTAAACTGCCAGAGAAACCTACTGGCAACGAATGGGCGCCGCTGAACAGTGGTGACACAAAGCTCGCTGACAACGCTATCGTCACCATCAGCATGCCTTCCCTGTCTCTTGACATGAACGGAAAGCAACTGCTGTTGCAGAAAGACCTGACGCTCACCGGACTGACAGGCGGTGGTACAATCTATGTGCCGGGCGGCAAAACGCTGACACTCAAGGGCGTGAGCAGTACCGCCACAAACATCATCGTCTATGGCGGCGGTAAGCTCGTGGTGACGGGCGTCTCTACTTTCACCGTAGAAAAGGATGCCAGCCTCATGGCCAAGAACTCTTTCTATAAGTCGGGCGACGGCAACAAAGAAGAAGCTGCGAAAGACCAGACCTTCCTTGGCATCGACCTGATCAACAACGGTAAGATCCTCACCGGAACAGAATTCCACGCTAAGAACATTACGCTCGGCGCTGGCTCGCAGACGCAGATCGGTACCAACCTCACCGCCGGCGTCGACTTTGTAGCCGACGGAGCAGTATCCGCTGAGATCATCACCGCGCAGAACGCTACGGTGAAAGGCACCCTTGTTGCCAGCAAGCTCTTCTCGCTCGCCAACAGCCTCACCGTGAATGGTGCCGATGCTAAAGTCTATGGCAACTATATCAAGGCCGGTCAGTATGACGACTCCAAGACCAAAGCCGAGACCTTCATCCGTCAGACCAATGGCTCAAATATCTATGTTGGCAACAACGGACTGATCAACACCTACACCTATTATAATACAGACGGCAAAGAATCCAAGATCAACCTCACCGACGGCACACTGGCTGTCCTGGAGACCAAGCAGATCGTGACCGACGGAGACAATGCTTCCTTCCTCACAGCCCCCAGCGGCAGCACCTTCGGCGTTTATTTCAAGCGCGCCTATAAAGGCAGCGTGGCTGACAACACCCTCCTCGACTGGGATGACTTCGCCTTCGACGGCAGCGCAAACGTGCGCAAGCTGAACAAGGAAAACGACTTCGCCGACATCACTATCCCCGCTGACGAGAGCATCAAGTGCCTCGGCTTCAACCCCAACAAGGAAGGTACTAAGACAGCCACCGACTATCAGCTTCTCCGTCCGACGGCTGAGGTGAAATATGGCATCAACGATGCTGAGCGCAATGGCCGCTCCGCCACGGGCGTGGTCGTCGACGGCAACAACGTTTATGTCTGCTACCACACCAACGGCACCACACAGGCCGGTATGCTCGACTACTTCACCACGACAAGCGACGGACACGTGACGCTCCAGCAGTCGATCTCGGCCGTAGACGCTTCAAAGAAGAATGCTGTCGACTGGAACAACATCGTGCTCGACAAGGAGCAGCACAAGCTCATCGGCACCGGTAACGGACAGAAGGGCGGACTGATCACATCACTGTCACTGACAAATGCCGGCGCCTTCGACACAAACGCCTCCTCCACTGCCGGCAGCACACTGGAGCCGTTGAAGGCAACAGTCCTGCAAAAGGTTACGGCGGCTACGGAAGGTAAGACGACGGGCGACGGCAACGCTGTCATCGTCAACGGCGACTATTACCAAGTAGCTACCCTCTACGGCACAGAGACTTTCAACCGCAGCGATCTCAGCGGCGCCTATGCTTCAAAACTCGGCGACGCCAAGTACATCACGAAAGACAACAAGAATGTATATGTCAGCTATGTCGATGGCGACCACCTCAAGGTCAACAGCTACGATGCAAACAACGTACGCCTGGACAACGGCTCTACACTCTTCGACGCCGGTAGATTCGAGACCTTCATCGGCACCAAAGGCAAGAGCGTGATGGCTGTTGACGGCAACGACATCTATGTCTGCCTTGGCAAGGGCGGTCTGGCTAAATACACCAACGGCAGTCTGAGTGGACTCTTCATCCCGAAGGACGCTACCTATACCGCTGATGCAGATAACAAGAAGTACAGTGAGGGCGACGTCGTGACCCGCGGCTACTGCAATGGCGTCTGCGTCAAGGGCGACAAGATCTACATTGCCTACGGCTCGCTGGGTCTCATCGTCCTCAACAAGAGCGACATGAAGGCTACGACAGCCGACGCTGCCAAGCAAACACCTGAGGTGGCCCGCTACACCGCCGGCAAGTCTGCTAACTTCGTGGCTGTGGATGACAACAACAACATCTACGTGGCCTACGGACGGAACTGCCTGAAGGTGCTCAGACTGGTGGACAAATCTCGCTAAACACCCTGAAGAGGTGAGAATCAAATCATTCGTAACTTCCATCCGGGGGGTAGGGCGGGCATAAAGCCCGCCCCTACAAGCTCACCACAATCAATAACAATAAACTCAGAAACCATGAATAAGAAGATCTTTTATCTATTCTCTGCCGCACTCCTCATAGGAGGGTTGACAGGGTGCTCGTCAAGCGACGACGTTGGCAGTGAGGCTAATCAGGTCAACCCCACTCGCATCGGCGAGGCGCTCGACGATATTACCAGTCAGATGCAGTCGTCTATCTTTAACTGCAACCAGGCTAAATCAAGGACACGCGCCGCAAGCGATATCGAAGCACAGATTCCCAAAGGGAATGAAGTAAGCTTCAACAATGCAGTGCCAAGCAATGCCGTGGATATCACAGAGGGTAATCCTGCTACCTGGAATGCTGGCGGCACATGGCGGGTGCCTAAAGGAAAGAATAAAAGCGACCTTCAATTAAACATGCAGGACGCGACACTCTATGTAGAAGGCACTGCTACTTTGACCAAAGCTTGGGGCAGCAATGGCAAGATCATCGTCAAGAACGGAGGACATCTTATCATCAAGACGAGCGACAATCGCTTCAATGGTAATGGTGGAACGGCCATTATCGAGAAGGGTGGTAAGGTGACTTCTGCATCCGGAACTCTTCATATCAATGCTGATGATAAGGTGTATGTCGAGGGTGACCTGACGACCATCGATAACATTGCCATTCAGGGTAGGCTCTATGTTGGTGGTGACCTCTCGGCAAAGCAGTTCCTCAACCCCACCAATAATGCGATCATGAACAGCACCACCCACCTCTATGTCGCAGGCAAGCTGACCTCCACGGATGCTGATTTATGGACTGACGGCTACATCCGCGTGGGCGGGGACATTGACGCCGGAAACCATGCCATCTACTTCCAAAACACTACTCATCTGATTGCAGACTGTGGTATTAAGGCAAATTTGGTGGAGGTGAACTCCAACAAGGCTGAGATCCACGTCAACTATATCAAGTGCGCCAACTTCAACCAGTGGGCCACTTCAAAAGTATATCTGAACGACAAAGGCCTCATTGACATTGACAACACCTATACCAACAAGAACAATGGCAACGATGCCGCCATCATCATGGAAGGCGACGGGGCCATGGGCGTGGTAAAGGCCGCTAAGATTTGTTTCAACGGCAGTGGCTCACCCGAGACACTCAATGACTGTTACTTCATTCAGACTTCCGGCTCACAGAAGGCAGGCGTGGACTGCAACACCTTTAACTTCGCTACCGGGGGGGACGTAGACTTCACGAAGGTCAACTTCGTCAAAGGTACAGTGGAGCACATCTCCAAAGGTAAGGTCTTAGATGCCAGTGGTAATAAAGTAAGTGATGAAGTAAAATACTCCATCCCCGCCGACGGTTGTCACGGCAACGGATACGTCCCCAGCAAGCCCGACACACCGGACACACCGGATACACCAGATACTCCGGAGAACCCGCAGCCGGTGGTCGTCTCCGAGAGCCACACCCACGACATCTCTGCTACCTGTGTGCAGACCGACGGCACCAACGTCTATGTGTCTTACCACAAGAGAGGCAATGAACAGAGTGGATGCCTGGAGATGCTCAGCACCACAGGCGATGTGACAACGCTCAAGCAGTTCGTACGCGATCATGACAATGCCATCGACTTCAACCACATCACCCTCGATAAGTCCGACAAACGGCTCTATGCGGTCGGCAACAACAAGAATGGAGGCTTCCTGGGCTATGTGCGCCTTACTGACGATGGCAAGATCGACTGCACATCGCAGGATATGAAAGGCCTCGATAGCACCGAGATCGCCCGCAAGACCTACGAGCCGCTGCAGCTCGTCAAGCTCTATCAGGCTCAAAGAAGCGCTAACACCACGCATTCCAAGGACGGTGGCGACGGCAACTGCGTGATCGTCAACGGCGACAACCTGCAAGTGGCTTCCACCTACGGCTATGAAATCTTTGACAAAGACCTCAACCCTGTGGGCTACAAGCAGACTGCAGGACGCGCTAAGCACCTCTGCTTCTCGCCTGACGGCAACAACGTCTTTGCTATCCACTACGACGGTACCCAGATCGAGAATGAAAACACTGAGGTAGGCTTGGTGCTGGAGAAGTTCAACAAGAGCGATGCCACGATGCAGTCACCCGTCTTCAGTAAAGATGCCAACAAGGTGAAGCCCAACAACGGCAAGAACGCCATGTGTGTCTACGACGGCAAGGTCTATGTCTGCCAGAGCATGAACGGACTCTACGTCTATGATGCCAACACCGGTACACAGGTCGGCCATTACAAGGAGGATATCTGGTCCGACGACCTCCAGAAGGATCTTGCCATCTGCGCCAATGGCGTGGCAGTCGATGCCAAATACGTATATATCGCTTATGGCAGCCGCGGACTCGTCGTCTTGGACCGCAACACGTTGAAGAAGGTTTCAAGCTTTGTCAGCATGCGATCCGCCAACTACGTGACGCTCGCCAACGGCTATATCTATGTGGCATACGGACGCAACTGCCTCAAAGTGTTCAAGCTCATGTAAATACATCTCTTTTCCTTCCTCACCCTCCGCCGTCTGTCCGTCGGGACGCGGCGAAGGGAGAGGATAACTAACTGAAACTATGCACCACTTTTCTCATCGATTGTCCCTGGTGATAATCCTGGCTTTACTGACGGCTTTGGCCCATGCACAAAACGACATGGAATATGGCTACCGCCCGAAGATGCTGGTTTATGAGAATCTCAAGAACGACAGCGTACTGCGCGACTTCCATCGTCGTTTTCGCGTCATGGAGCGTGTCGTCTTCTTTCCCGTTGACTATGTCATGCCCCAGGCTCCTGTCTTCGGCTTTCCTGCTGGCGATGCCGTCAGCGACAGCCTTTACCAGCTCAAGGCCGGGTTGGACATGCTGGCTCTGGACCGCAACACAGGATTGGAAGTCACCGGACAGGTCTACGGCCGCCTCAGCAAGAAGCTGACAAGCTTCCTCTCCACCGACGACGACGACCCCGTCTCTGTCTACAAGGCCAAGGTGCAGGCCGAAGTAGGATGGAACTGGATCAACAGCAAATTCTATCACGGATACTACAAGGAGCGTGACATCAAGCTCAGTACCGACATTGCCAAAGCACGCCAGCGCCTGGATGACGGCCGTGCCGACATGGACGCTTGGGCCGACAGCCTGGAACAGCACTGGAATCACGTCATCGCCGGTGTCATGCTCTGCCACGTTCGCAACCTCGACGTACTCAACGAGGCCTACCAGATGATGCTCGAGCAGGACCGCATCACCAGCGGACAGCTCCTCGACGTGATGAACGAAAAGATGCAACTCGAGTTTCAGCTTGCCCAGTTCTATGCCAAGGACTCCATCGCCCCGCGTGAGGAGCTGGTATGGCTCAAGCCGGAAGCCATTGCCATCGACACGGTGAGCCTGCGCCAGCAGGTGTCCGCCAACAACCCACAAAACCTGCTCAACAAGCTGAAGATAGCGCAACTCGACAACAGCGCCAAGTTGCTATCCTATATCGCTACAATGCGACTGACCCCCTTCGCCCGCTGGTCGACCTATCTCACCAGTCAGGACAAGATCTCAAACAATGTCGACTTCGGTGTGCGCTTCACCTTTCCGCTGTGGAACGCCACCAAACATCAGAAAGCTTCCATCGAGGTGCAGAAGGAAATCCTCCGCGACGAAAACACCACATACACTGACAACGTCATGACCCACTGCCGGATGAACATCGACGCCGTCCGCCGCCTCAACCAGGCCATCGCCGTGGAGTACCGCCACCTTACCCAATTGAAGAAATATCTCGCCATGCGACAGAATACCTACGCCAAGAACCAAGGCCGATACAGCTATATCGACCGACTCTTAGAGTACAACCAATACCTCAAAAGCATGGAACGCCTCTATACGCAGATGAAAGAGCGATCGCTGAGCCTCATACAGATCCAGCGACTGGCCAACGTGCCCAATGTCCACAGTTTCGTAACGACGACACCCATACTATGAAAGAATTTAAGTTTGAACAGCACACCGAGGAGCAAGACGCCCTCTTCCTGCTGAAACAGCAGAAGAAGAAACTCGCCAAGCAGCAAGTCATCTTTGCCGCTGCCTTCATCGTGGCGCTCATCTTTCTCATCTTCTATGCCGTCAGCCGCTCGGTCTACACCTACTACGATGGATATATCAGTCTCGACAAAAACACCATACGCGCAGCGCAAGACATCTACATTCTGAAAATGAAGGCCAACGTCGGCGACTCCGTGCAAAAAGGCGACACTCTCTTCTCCTATGTCATCATCAACCACATCGGAGAACTCAACAACATCGGCAACGAACCGGTCTATGTGCAACGCGCCAACGACATGAAGACGCAGGCCATGCTCGCCCGCCAGGAGATCCCCGTGCTCCGTGAGCAGCTCCGCCAGCTGCAGCTGCAACTGCACTCCGAGCGCAACGACATCTTCTACGGTCTGACCAACAACACCAAGCAAAACGACCTCAAGGCACAAATCGCCGAGACACAGGCAAAAATCCGCGAGGCTGAGAACAAAGTGCGCATCTATCTCATGAACGAGGGGCAGGGACGCCTCAAACTCATCCGCGCCGGCCTTTACAGCCGCTCTGTCAACGCCATGCCCTACTCGCCCTATGGCAACGAATACACCGAGGGGGTCCTCAACTACGCCTGCGCACCCGAAGACGGCTTCATCACGGACATCCACTTCACCAACTATTCCATCGCCATCAAAGGCGACGAGGTGCTGAATCTGAAATTTCGCGATATCGACAAGTCCCACCTACACGTGATGACCTACGTGCCTGTTGACAAGGCACGCTCACTGTTGCGCGCCGACTCCATCGAGGTCATCGTCGACGACCGCACCCGTTTCAATGCCCACCTCGTGCGTCTGGGACTGGGCGTGCAGCAACTTCCGGATTATCTGATGAACAACTTCTCACGCGACGCCATGGTCATCATGGCCACCCTCAACATCAACAAAGGGCAGGAGATACCCTTCTGGGTCCTCAACAACGACTTGCCCGTGAAGATCCGTGTCGGTAAATTCTTCCTGCACAAAAAACTTAAAGACGCCGAGCAACGTTACCTGATCAAGCCTACCCCTCCCACGGTAAAAGGCGGGCAATAGAAACTAATGAGTAGCGCCGGCAGCGCGAGCCGCAGCCTCAACCCATCTTAGCCGCGCAGACTAATAAACAGACACATTACAAGAAGGTCAAATGATAAATATCGTAACTAACAAACACGGCTACCGCATCCTGGTATGTGACGAGCCTGTATGGGTGGAGTTCCACACCCAATACAAGGCCGACGACTTCGATGGCGTGTTTATCAACATTCCATTTGCCAATGATGTGGAGCTCATCCTCAAGGGCCTCAACCCGATCACCTGCAACAAAGCAGCCTACAAGCCGTTCTTTGCTGCCAGGACACTGAAAGACAAGATCGGCATCTACGACGAGATGTTCGATGCCTATATCGACAGTGTCGACGAGGAACTCGTGCTCAAAACCTTCAAAGAGTTGGAAAACTACCGCAAAGAATATGACGTGCCCCAAGAGACCGGTGCCATCACCAACCATGGTCTGCTGATCCTGCGCATCTTCCGCTATTACATTTCCCGCAATAAACTGATCCTGGAGCCCAAGGTCATGGAAAAAAGCGCCATGGGCTGCGCCCTCCCGCTGGCAGAATGCCTACACAGCTGGAGCCTCTTCCATATCAATGAGTATTTCTCCTGGATCGACATGGGCTTAGCACACGGCACGCTGGCTTACCGCAAGACCGTCTACCGCATGCATGTCTGCCCAAAGTGCCAGCACTCCCACCTGATCTATCAGGAGCAGTGCCCCAACTGTGGCAGCAACGAACTTGACTACGAGCCGGTGATCCACCACTTCCCCTGTGCCAACATTTCTCCGGAGCATACCTACATCGTCGGCGGACAGCTCATCTGCCCCAAGTGCCACAAGCCTCTGCGACATATCGGCATCGACTACGACCGCCCCACCTCGCTCTATCTCTGCCACAACTGCCATCAAAGCTTCCTCACGCCCGACACCACCGCCCGCTGCACCTACTGCGGCACTGTGTCGAACGTCAACGACCTCTTCCCCCGCAGCATCCATGTCGTGGAGATCACACCGAGAGGCATCAACGATATCTGCCATAGTGTCCACTCGTTCTCACCCTACAACGACTATTTCAACAACTACATGCCCATGGAGGCATTTGAGAACCGACTCCAGTTGATCGCCACCCGTTCCCTTGCCCACGACGGCGTGATCCGCGGACTGATGATCGCGCTCCTTTGGGCCACAGACGAAAACGGCGGCGTGATGACCCGTACGGAGAAGGTAGTGGAGGCCGTCTCACGACTCTTTGTCAACAACAAGGTGACGGCAACCAATTTCTGCATATACGTCCAAAGCACCATCCTCGAAGACGAGGGCGAGCATGCCAAGGAGCAGTTCCGGAAAAAAGTCAGCGACAACGCTGCCTACATAGCCATGTTTCTCCAACCCTACTCCCAGCTGCACATCGCCTTCAAGACCATCGGCAACAACGTAGAGGAAGACCGCCTCTTCGCCAAGGAATGGTCGCTCATACCCAGCACCAGCGACATCACCATCCGCTATGAAGAAGTGACGCACCCCAAGGACATGAGCACGATGATGTTTATCAGCCACAAGCTCAATGCCGCCTTTGAAGACGGACAGACCGAGGAAGCACGCCGCCTCGCCGACCAAGAGCGTATGCGCCAGGAAATCGACGAGCTCCAGGACCGACCGCCTATTTCCGAGCTCCTCTCATACCTGAAGTGGGGATATATCGTTTTGGCCATTGTGGCCATCATCGCCATTATCGCCGGATACTGGTTCTGGCTGAGATAAAAACAATGCTATGCTTGACACGATACTATACTACATCAGCAGCTTCATCGACTTCCTGCGTGGACTCAATGTGAGCAATGTGGTGAGAACCTACTGGTTTCTCTTCTTCGTGGAGTTTCCGCGATACTACATCCTGGAGTACGGTGTACTCTTTTACCGCTTTCTCACACGTAATCGCCGCCATCGTCGACGTGCGCTGGCGCGGTGGCTTCTCCACCACGACCGCCCGCTGGTGACGATACTCGTGCCAGGCAAGAACGAGGGAAAAAATATCTATAAGCTGGTCACCACACTGCGTGAGCAAACCTATCAAAACTTCGAGATCATCATCGTCGACGACGGCTCCGACGACGACACGCCACTCATCTGCCACGATCTGGAGCGCGCGAAATACATCACCAAATACCTGCGTTGCAACGTGCGCGGCGGTAAAGCCTCTGCCGCCAACTTCGGCGCACGCATCGCCACAGGAAAATATATCGTTCACCTCGACGCCGACTCCTCGCTGGACCGCAATGCCATAGAGAACGTGCTCATCCCCTTCTACATGGACAAACGTGTGAAAGCCGTCGGCGGATGCGTACTCGTGCGCAACTACAAGGAAAACATCTGCACCTCGCTGCAAGGCTATGAGTATCTCAAACGCATACAGGTGGGCCGACTGGTGACGAGTCAGCTCGGCATCTACCATATCATCTCCGGTGCCTTCGGCGCTTTCGACGCTGAAACACTCAAGGAAATCGGTTACTGGGACATTGGACCGGGCCTCGACGGCGACATCACGCAAAAGGTGCGCAAGGCCGGACTCCGCGTGGCCTTCGCGCACAATGCCGTCTGCCTGACCAACGTGCCTACACAATGGTACAAGCTCTATCATCAGCGCATACGCTGGAGCCGCTCGCTGGTAAGGTTCCGACTCAAGAAGCACCTCGACATTCTGCTGCCCAACCGCAACTGGAACTTCCTGAACTTCCTGAGCAACATGGAGAGCATCTTCTACGATTGCATCCTGAACTTCATCTGGTGGTTCTATATCATCAACCTGATCTTCACCTTCCACGCCTCGTTTCTGCAAATCTTCGCCATGGGATATATCCTGCGCATCGCGCTGAACTATATCGGCTGGGGATTGGTGAGAATCATCAGCGAGCGGCCGGGCGCCACCTACTGGTATCTGCGCTACTTACCCCTCATGCCCGCCTACTCGGGATGGTTCATGCGATTTGCCCGCACCACGGCGCAGCTGAGCGAGCTCTTCTTCTTCCAGTCCTATAAAGACAACTGGAATCCCTATAAGACCTCACGGTCTGCACAATTGGAAAAAATCTAACTCATAAATATGAAGAAAACAGATATTGCATTGATCGGCTTAGGTTATGTTGGACTGCCTTTGGCTCTGGCCTTCGCAAAACGCTACCACGTTGTAGGATTCGACGTTGACGGTAAAAAATGCAACAACCTCAAAAAGGGACTTGTCAGCCGTGACCAGTGTGATGCCACAAAGCTTCGCAATGCCTTAGACCATGGTAACTTCCACATTACTAACGAACTAAACGACACCAAGGCATGTAACTACTACATCATCGCTGTACCCACACCCGTATCCAAAGACTATCACGCCGACCATACACTGCTGAAAAAGGCCTGCGAAATGGTGGGACAGGTCATCGACAAAGACGACACTGTCGTCATCGAGTCTACCGTATGGCCGGGAATGACGGAAGAGATCTGTGTGCCCATCCTGGAAAAAGTCTCCGGACTGAAACTCAACACCGACTTCTTCGTCGGTTATTCACCCGAGCGTATCAACCCTGGTGACAGCCAGCACCCCGTGGAGCGCATCAGAAAGATTGTCTCCGGATCCACTCCTGATACGGCGGCCGCTTTAGAGAAACTCTATGGTTCCATCCTGCTCAACGGCACTTACAAGGCTCCCTGCATCCGCGTGGCTGAGGCCAGTAAGGTCATGGAAAACTGCCAGCGTGACGTGCTCATCGCCTTTGCCAACGAGATGCACACGATTTTCTCGGCCTTGGGCATCAACACGGAGGATGTCATCGCTGCCGCCTCTACTAAATGGAACTTCGTGCCTTTGCACCCGGGACTTGTTGGCGGACACTGTATCCCCGTGGATCCCTACTACCTTATTGATAAGGCCGCCACAGCGGATGTCGACGCACGACTACTGAAGACGGCAAGAGCTATCAACAACGAAATGGCAATCAGCTATGCCCGACGCATAGCCGCCAGACTCAAAAAGACTGGCGGATCGAGTGTGCTGCTCCTCGGATTTGCCTTTAAGCCCAACTGCGATGATATTCGTAATACACGTGTCGCGGATGTGTATCATGAACTGGCGAAGACCGTCAGCGATATTACCGTGTGTGATCCGCTCATTGATGTGGAAAAGGCCAAGGCGGAGTATGGTATTAATGTTGTACACAGTGTGCCGCGCAACCGGGACTACGACGTGATCGCGATCACCACCGCGCATGATATCTTTGCCCGCGACGCCTTCCTCAACATCGAGCACAAGCCTGTCATGCTCTTATGCGACAAGCCGAC
>DLDU01000044.1 GCA_002481295.1 Prevotella sp. UBA7764
GGGATCATCTTTATCAAGCTAAGAACAACATTGTTGACAAGATCAACAATCTCTTGGTTGGTTACCGCCAGAATTTATTCAAAAGTCAGATTGCCAAAGGCATCATTGACATAGAGCCACACTACACTTTCTTGAATAAGGTTACTTTCGCCAAGCAAGAGTTGGTAGGCGTTGACAAGGGCCTCTATGCCAGGGAAGAAAAGGTGAACGGATTTGAAGAACGAATGATTCAAGCAGTAGCTGACCTTGACAGTGTGTTTTTCTGGCATCGCAATCCCGAGAGACAAGATGGATTTTGCATCAACGGCTTCATTAATCACTATCCCGATTTCATAGTCAGAATGAAATCTGGGAAGACGGTACTCATCGAGACAAAGGGCGACTTCCTCGACAACGATGATTCGACGCGAAAGAGAGAACTCGGCAAAGAATGGGAGCGACTATGTGGAAGAGACTACAGATACTTTATGGTATTTGAGAGTAAGAAGGTTGATGGAGCATTGACCCCGAGCGAATTACTTGATGTGCTCAAGGATCTTTGATGTTATCAACAAAACGTAGCCGGTCATCCACAAAAAAGTCCCAGACAACATCATGTTGCCTGGGACTTTTTATTGTATAGTACGATAGCTGCCTTACGGCAGAATCACTTGCTGTCTATTAGCACACCTTCTCCAACTTCTTCATCACAGAGAAGATGAAGATGAAGCTGGCAAGGCAGAGGGCGACGAGCACACCCCAGACCATCGTCAGAGGCAAAGCCTTCCACAGATAAGCGGGGATCTGCACGAGAAAGTTGCCGATAGCCGTGGCACCAAACCAGCAGCCCATCATCAGGCCCTGATATTTCTTAGGAGCCACCTTGCTGACAAACGATATGCCCATCGGTGAGAGCAACAGCTCGGCAAAGGTCAGCACGAGATAGGTCGTCACGAGCCACAGAGGAGAAACACGCTGGGCGTCGTTGAGGTTATAGCTCAGTCCTACGGACGCGCAGATCATGATCATATAAGCAAAACCGGCGACGAGCATACCGAAACCAATCTTGCGCGGTGCAGAGGGTTCCATCTGTTTGGAGGCGAGCCAGCCGAAGAGTCCCATGCTCACCGGGGTGAGCATCACGACGAAGCTCGGGTTGAACTGCTGGAAGATAGGAGCCTCGATGCTCACGGCACCTGCCTCATGAGTATAACGGACGACGAGATAGGCGACAGCAGCCAGAATGACGACCAAGGAAATGATCTTACCGCGTCCCGTCTTGCTTTGGAACAGGCCAAAGAGTGAATAGACAATGAAGATGACAGCCACGAGATTGGTCACGTCGAAGAGCATACCCACCCAACCTGTTGCGGATGTCTGCGTGAAGTCACGCGCGAAATAGGTCAGCGTCAGACCATTCTGATGGAAAGCCATCCAGAAGAAAATGACCACAGCGAAGACAAGGAAGAGTGCCACAAGACGACTGTGAGTATCAGCTTTCTCCTCAGGAGTCTCCTCATGTGCCACAGCATTCTCGGCGGCGGTCTCCTTGTTTTCAGCTTTCTTGGCCGTGTTGTCTACCGAGGCGAAAGTCCAGCGGAAGCCATAGTAGATGGCGATGGAGACAAGCAGCGACACGCAGGCCACGCCAAACGCATAGTGGTAAGCCGAAGCCTCGGAAGCATGGAGCGAGTTCATAGCCCACTGATGGAGCTTCACGGCAGCCGTCGGAGCGAAGAGCGCACCGATGTTGATGGCCATATAGAAGATAGAGAAACCATTGTCGCGCTGGGAAGCGTAGCGGGAATCGTCATAGAGTTTACCAACCATCACCTGCAGGTTGCCCTTGAAAAGCGACGTGCCGACAGAGATCAGCAGCAAAGCCGCAGCCATCATCGAGATGGCAGCCACGCCATTGCCGGCGGGCACGGCGAGGAGCAGATAGCCGATGAACATGACGAGGATACCAAGCGTCACACAGCGGCCGAAGCCGATCTTGTCAGCCACGGCACCACCGACGATCGGAAGGAAATAGACGAGCATGAGGAACGTAGAGTAGACGGTACCGGCCAGACCCTCACCCCATCCGAAGTTTGCCTGCAGGAAGAGCACGAAGATGGCCAGCATCGTGTAGTAGCCAAAACGCTCTCCTGTGTTGGCCAAAGCTAAGGCATAAAGCCCTTTTGGTTGATTTTCAAACATAGCATTAAATTTATGTAGTTAATAATTCACGAGACTCTGATTTGCTTTAGTGCGCCAGATCAAAGAGATAAGTCAGCCTGATGCTGATGGTCTGATAGTTGCTCGACGCAAAATAGTCGCGCTTGGAGTCGCCATAGATATTGCCCAGACCATAGTAGTAGCGGCCCTCAAGCAGGAAATGACCGACCTTCGGGATGGAATATTCCACGCCAAGACCGGCCGCGATGCCGTAGTCGAACTTCTTCTCCACCTTCATCGTGTCTTGCGCCACGACGCTGCTCACGCGGTCGGTGGTGTTGCGCTTGTCGAAATCGAAGTTGCTCTTCGTCGACTCGCTGATATACGCCCCCAACTGCGGTCCAGCATTGACAAAGAAGTTGAGACCTTTCTTCTCCTTGCCCCAAGCCAGATGCGCCAGGAAGGGCACCTGGACGTAGTTGATCGTACGGCTATAGTTCTCCGCCGCACCCGTTGTGGCGTTGATGACGGGATTGTTGTTGATGTCCTTGATATCCTCTTTCCAACCCATCTGCGCGTAGTTCAACTCCAACTGTATGGAGCAGATGGTGGAGAAATATTTCTCGACCGTATATCTCAGCGCCACGCCGCCGGAAAAGCCTCCCAAGCCTTTCTGCTCTACTTTCGGCGTGAACTTGATGTTGGTGATATTCCATCCGGCCGTCGGTCCCACCGACAAGGTGTTGCGATGCTCACCGATCTGCGCGAAGAGCGACCAGGGCAGAGCCAGGAAGAGAAATAGGATGAGCAGATGCTTCATGTGCGATGATTTCGAATGTTAATAAGTGAGTGACTCGATGCGTCCGCCGGTCGCGAAGTGGATCAGCTGGAAGTTGTCGTTCTGCATACCTTTATCTCCCACCTGCTTAAAGACGAGCGGAGTCTGGAAAGGCCGGTAAGTGCTCTGTCCGGCTGTGCCCTTGAAGGCCTTGCCGTATTTGGCCAGACCACGGAGGAAGAACTGCGCATGGTCGTAACCCGTGAGGAAGAAACGGGGATAAGCATACATCGGCTGAGTGTGGAACCATTTCTGATATTCAGCTTCCAAAGCTTTCGTACGCGGATCCACGCTGTTGTAATAATAATAGGAGGGCACGCAGGTATCGAACGAGCAAAACATGTCGACATTGCCGGGCGCATACATCAGCCACTCGTTGTAGCCGAAGAGCGCCACTCTCAGCCCATGCTGCTGAGCACGCAGCGCACGCAACTTGGCGATCGCCTGATTGAGCTCGGGCGAGCGTCCGGTATTGAGCACCACCACGTTGAGACGGTTTTGGGCAAAGGCCTTGCCAAACATCTCCAGACTGCTGTTGAGGTTCGTCACCCGATATTCCTGCCCACGGGCGGAGAGTCTGTTGCGCAGCCCAAAGGTGAAGTTGCCTTTCTTCGAAGTCTTGTCGTTGCAGTCGATGAGCACCACGCGCGCATCCCTATAGCGTTTGAGGAAAGCCTCGATAGCGTTGTTGTTGAGTTTGTCGTCGCTCTGCCAAATCTGGAAGATCTGGGTATAGCTGGTCACGTCGTCACCGGAGATTGAGAACGGGATGACGAGTTTGATGTCGCGCGCCTTGCAGAACTCTGCGAGCGCATGAACCTGTACGGAATAGAGCGGACCGAAGATGATGTTGCACTGAGCGGCTGCCGGGTCGTGTGTCATGATCGTGGGATCAGACGTAGCATCGAGGTTCCAGGAATGAATATCGATGGAGTATCCATCCCGTTTCAGACTGTCGCAAGCCAGGAGAATGCCACGATAGTATTCGACCATGCGCTTGCCGTCACCGTCGACATTGTGGAGAGGCAGCGCCACACCCACGCGCAGCACCTTGCCCTGCTTGGCAGCAGAGCTCTGAGCCACGGGCTTAGTGGCTGCACTGTTCGTAGCAGCAGCATTCTGGGGAGCAGGTATATAGAGGCGAGCACCCTTATGGAGCTGGTAGCCCGGCAATTTCATCTCGGGATTGGCATTGATCAGCTGATCTACGGTGATGCCGTGATAGTGGGCGATGCCATAGAGTGTGTCACTCTTCTTTACCTTATAGATATGATTGGACGTGTCTTGTGCACAAGCAGGGACCGCCACTACAAAAAACAGACACAGCAAAAGCAGCCACCAACGGGATGCTCTGCCTGAAAAACGCTGAATCATTTCTATCTTTTCTTTTTTATAATCGTATGAATGAATACTTCTAAGAATAATCACTTGCAAAAATACAAAAAATATCCGTATCTACACTTCATTTCCTATAAAAATCACTAACTTTGCATCAACCGATTATCGTAATGAACATCACTCGCATCATCATCTCCGCACTCCTGACGGCATGCCCGCTGCTCGGCATGGCTCAGTCCACGCCCTCCATTGCTCCATCGTTTACTTACACCGACAGCAAGGGCAACGAGCAAACCGTGACCTCTGCCGATGACCAAGCTCCCCTGGCAGCCTCCTTCCACGCCAATGCCACCGATACCGAGGGGTGGAACGCACACTATGAATGGCATTTCTACCTCGAAGGCCAGCGTTCCAATCCCTATCTCGTCAGATATGAGACCGACACGCAGTACACGTTCACCAAGGCCGGTACACATCTCGTGGAGCTCTGGGCTACCTTTGTGCAGGGCAATGACACCATCGCCTATACCGATACTTACTGGCAGAGCGAGGGCACGCCGCTCTCCATCTCCATCGCGGAAAGCAAACTGGAGATGCCCAACGCCTTCTCGCCCAATGGCGACGGCATCAACGACACCTACCAGGCCAAGAGCGGATACAAGAGCATCGTGGAGTTCCATGCCACTATCTTCAACCGATGGGGACAAAAACTATACTCCTGGGACGACCCTACAGGAGGATGGGACGGCAAATTCCACGGTAAGGACGTGGCGCAGGGTGTCTACTACGTGCTCGTCAAGGCCAAAGGCGCCGACGGGCGAAACTATCATATCAAGCGTGACGTGAACCTGTTACGCGGATACTCAGAAACGACAAGCAACAACAATGAATAAGAAAGACAGAAGTCTCTACCCTCAGTTCCAGAACGGATGGATCGACGTCTATGGCGCACGCGTCCACAACCTGAAGAATATCGACGTGAAGATTCCGCGCGGCTCACTCACGGTGATCACCGGACTCTCGGGGTCGGGAAAGTCGTCACTGGCCTTTGACACCATCTACGCCGAAGGACAGCGCCGATACATAGAGACATTCTCGGCCTACGCCCGCAACTTCCTGGGCAACATGCAGCGACCCGATGTCGACAAGATCACGGGACTGAGCCCCGTCATCAGCATCGAGCAGAAGACGACAAACAAGAATCCACGCTCCACCGTGGGCACCACGACGGAGATCTACGACTACCTGCGTCTGCTCTACGCGCGCGCCGGAACGGCCTACAGCTATCTCAGCGGACAGAAGATGGTAAAATACACGGAGGAGAAAATCGTCGACATGATCCTCCACGACTATGCCGACAAGGCAGTGTATATCCTTGCGCCCCTCGTCCGCCAGCGCAAAGGCCACTATCGCGAGCTCTTCGATAGCCTGCGCCGCAAGGGCTACCTTTATGTCCGCGTCGACGGCGAGATCAAGGAGATTGCCCGCGGCATGAAGACCGACCGATACAAAAACCACAACATAGAGGTGGTCATCGACAAGCTCCGCGTCCGCCCCGACGACGGCGAGCGACTGGCGCAGACCATTGCCACGGCCATGCGGCAGGGCGACGGTGCCATCATGATGCTCGACAAGGAGACGGGCGAATGCCGAAACTTTTCCAAACGACTGATGGATCCTGCCACGGGTCTGTCCTACGGCGACCCTGCTCCGAACATCTTCTCGTTCAACTCGCCAGAAGGTGCCTGCCCTCATTGCAAAGGACTCGGCGTGGTCAGCGAGGTGGACATGAAGAAGGTGGTCCCCGACCCTACCCTCTCGATTCATCAAGGAGCCATCGCGCCGCTGGGCAAATACAAGAACCAGATGATCTTCTGGCAGATAGAGTCGATACTCAGCAAATACGACTGCAACCTTAAGACGCCTTTCAAGGACATTCCCGAGGAAGCTGTCGACGAACTCATGAACGGCACGCTCGAAGAGATACGCATCGACAAAGAGAAGGTGCACACCTCGACGGACTACTTCGTGGCCTTTGACGGCATCGTGAAATACCTGCGCACGCTCATCGAGAGCGACGACAGCGCAGCCGGACAGAAATGGGCTTCGCAGTTTCTGGCCGACAAGGAGTGTCCCGTCTGCCACGGCAAACGACTGAAGAAAGAGGCTCTCGCCTATCGTGTCTGGGACAAGAATATCAGCGAGGTCAGTAACCTCGACATCGACTTGCTGCGCGACTGGCTCGACCAGGTCGAGGATCATCTCGAAGAAGGCAAGAAGCGCATTGCCCACGAGATCATCAAGGAGTTGCGCTCGCGCGTGTCGTTCCTCCTCGACGTGGGTCTTAACTATCTCTCGCTCAACCGTCAGTCGGCAACGCTCTCGGGCGGTGAGAGCCAACGCATACGTCTGGCTACACAGATCGGCTCTCAGCTCGTCAACGTGCTCTATATCCTCGACGAGCCCAGCATCGGACTGCACCAGCGCGACAATGAGCGACTCATCAACTCGTTGAAGGAGCTCCGTGACCAAGGCAACACCGTCGTCGTCGTCGAGCACGACGAGGACATGATGCGCGCCGCCGACTGGATTGTCGACATCGGACCGAAGGCGGGACGCAAAGGCGGTGAGGAGGTCTTCGAAGGTACACCCGAGGAGATGCTCAAGACCGACACGCTCACCGCTCAGTATCTCAATGGCGAGCGGGCCATCGAGATTCCGGCCGAGCGCCGCAAAGGCAATGGCAAGATGATCACCATCCACGGTGCGTCGGGCAACAACCTGAAACATATCGACGTCTCCTTCCCTCTCGGCACGCTGACCGTGGTCACCGGCGTATCGGGATCGGGTAAGTCGACGCTCATCAACGAGACCCTACAACCCATCCTCTCGCAGCACTTCTACCGCTCGCTGAAGAAGCCGATGCCCTACGACAGCATCGACGGCATCGACAACATCGACAAGGTGGTCAACGTCGACCAGAGTCCTATCGGCCGCACACCGCGCTCCAACCCTGCCACCTACACAGGCGTGTTCAGCGACATCCGCAATCTGTTTGTGGAACTGCCCGAGGCTAAAATCCGTGGCTATAAGCCGGGACGCTTCTCGTTCAATGTCAAGGGCGGCCGCTGCGAGGCTTGCGGCGGCAACGGCTATAAGACGATAGAGATGAACTTCATGCCCAATGTCTATGTGCCTTGCGAGGTATGTCACGGCAAACGCTACAACCGTGAGACGCTGGAGGTGCGCTACAAAGGCAAGTCCATTGCTGACGTGCTCGACATGACAATCAACCAGGCCGTGGAGTTCTTCGAGAACGTGCCAACCATCCTGCCTAAGATCAAAGCACTACAGGACGTGGGACTCGGATACATCAAACTCGGACAGAGCTCTACGACGCTCTCCGGCGGTGAGAGCCAACGCGTGAAACTTGCTACAGAGCTCAGCAAGCGCGACACAGGCAAGACGCTCTACATCCTCGACGAGCCGACAACGGGTCTGCACTTCGAGGACATCCGCATACTCATGGCGGTCTTGGAAAAACTCGTCAGCCGTGGCAACACGGTGATCATCATCGAGCACAACCTCGACGTGATCAAGTTGGCCGACTATATCATCGACATGGGACCGGAAGGTGGACGTGGCGGTGGTCAGGTGCTCTCCAAGGGTACGCCGGAAGAGGTGGCCGAGTGCAAACTGGGATACACGCCGCGATTCCTGAAAGCGATATTAGAGAAAGCAAAGTCTGAAAACAAGATTTGATAAGATAGTCTGTTATGCAGTTCACCACTCCCGTCACCATTGCGCCCTCGACATGGCAGATCGATCCTTGCGAGCGGATGCTCTTCGTGGGATCGTGCTTTGCCGACAACATCGGCAAGCGGTTCAAGGAAGAGAAATTCCGTGCGATGGTCAATCCATTCGGTGTGATGTACAATCCAGTGAGTGTGCTCCATACCGTGAAGCGACTTAGCGATGCTGGCCAGCTGCCCTTCAGCACTGACCAACCCGGTACTGCTGTCTTCACGCTCGGCACGAATCATGTCTACCGGCTCATCGCCACGGGTGAGATCGTGGACAACTGTCAGAAGCGCCCGCAAAAGCTTTTCCATGAAGAGCAGCTGACTGTCAGCCAGTGTGCCGATGCACTTTCTGAGGCGATCCGGTTGATCCGCTCTTCCTTTCCCAAGACGCGGTTTCTGCTTACCGTGAGTCCAATCCGCTATCGCAAATACGGCTATCATGGCAGTCAGCTGTCCAAAGCCACACTGCTGTTGGCTGTCGACCAGGTCATCAAAACGTTTGATGACCCGTCGGTTGCCTATTTCCCTTCCTACGAGATTGTCAACGATGAGCTCCGTGACTACCGCTTCTATCAGCAAGACATGCTCCACCCCAGTGAGCAGGCAGTCAGCTACATCTACGAGCGGCTGTCCGAAGCCTTCTTCTCTCCTGCCACGCTCCACTTCCTTGAACAGTGGCACCCGATCCGCAAAGCCCTTGAGCACCGTCCCTTCAACCCTCAGTCTGCCGAATACCAGCAGTTTCTTCGCAAAGCGCAAGAGGATTACAAGGTGCTAAAGAACAAATACCATTTTGAGGAATGACACGATGTGCCCCATTTCTCCACCACAGCTTCCAAGGATGAATATCGTTAACACTTTAAGTGTAATACTGCCACCATTGGTTAACAACTGTTGTTATCGCACACAGCAATCACAGAAAAGGTTAAAACAAACACTTAATATTTGGCAGTTACACGAATAAGATGTACCTTTGCAACGGTTAAGAAAAATATAGATTCGAAAAGGTTTTTAGGTTTTAAGAAAAGGTTTTAGTTATTATTTAGGTAGATTACAAGGTTGTTTAATTCAACTATTCAACAGGTTGTTAGTCAAGGAAAGAAAGATTGATTTCTATTTTCAGAGTAACAATCATGCTGGAGTTTGTCTTACGCCGTGAGGCGTGAGCCTACTACCAAGCACGATCTACATTTACACCCGCCATTTTCTGAAACCTATCATCTCATCACCATAGATAATCAACATCACAAAATACAGCAATTGGGATCTTGGCACCGACACCATGATATATTGTGGTCGAAACCGTGTGCTTTCCTTCCACCGTCTTAAAAAATGACATTTTTCCGTGCTCGTCTCTGCCGGCGTGCTCTGGCTTATCAGTCGTCTCTATGCCATGCGCATGCTCGACCGCGACTATCAGACCGAAAAGATGTTTGTCAACAATGCGTCGCACGAGATCAACAATCCGCTGACGGCTATTCAAGGCGAATGCGAGGTGGGACTGTTACGCGACTACTCTGCTCAGGAATATCAGGACATCCTGCGACGTATCGCCCATGAGGCGGAGCGCGTGGTGACGATCATGCGTGAGCTGCTGCAATTCTCTCATGTCAGAAGTGGCGAGGAGATGACGGAACTCGAACCTGTGAACATTGCTTCCTTGTTGCAAAGCCTCACTGAGGGACGCTGCGAGTTGGACTGTAAGAGTGACTTCACGGTTTCCGCTGACGCTCATCTGCTGCGTATGGCTTTTCACAATCTCATCAACAATGCCATCAAATATTCCGACGGAAAGCCTGTCTCCATCACCGTCTCCGACCATCTTGTCGTGATTCGTGACCAGGGCATCGGCATTCCTAAAGACGATCTGCCGCATATCTTCGAACCGTTCTACCGCGCATCCAACACGGGTTCCGTGATGGGCCACGGCGTGGGGCTGGCCCTTGCCAAGGCTATTCTGGAGAAGCATGGAGCCAAAGTCAGCGTAGAGTCGCAGCAGGGTGAGGGCACGACGGTGTGCGTGGCTTTTCGTTAGTCTCTCTCCCCTACTTTCCTTTGTTGATGATATAGATTCCGGCTGTCGCCAAAGCTCCGGCCAGCACATATTTCCAATAGAACGTCTCGTGTAGGCAGAGACACGAGCTGACGGCACCGACCACGGGGATCAGCGAGTTGTAGATTGCGACTTTGCCGACAGGGTTGCAGGTGAGCAGCTTGTTATAGAGCGAGAAGCCTACGGTGCTGATGGCGATAAGCAGCAACAGCCAAAGGCTTCCCAATGCCGTGACGCGGGGTAGCGTGCCGCCGAAGAGCAGGCCGCAGCCTACGAGGATCAAGCCTCCGATAGCCAGACTATAGCCTGTACCGACAAACACGTTGACACGCTTGCCGAGTCCACGGGTGAGCAGCGAGGCGGTGGCACCGCAGAGTGCGTTGAGGATGATCATGCCGTCGCCGAGCCAGGTGAAGCGTCCACTGTCCGCACCTCCTAAGTTCAACGACAGAATACCGGCGAAACCTATCACGCATCCTACAATCTTGTTAGTGGTCATGCGGTCGCTCTTAAAGAACATACAAGCCATGATCACCACAGAAAACACGCTGAGCGAGTTGAGAATGGCGGCACGTGAACCCTCACTATGCGAGAGACCAATATAGAAGAAGGCATAGTGCAGGGCGGTGTTGACAAGGCAAAAGAGCAACACATACCACCAGTCGGCGCCGTTTCTGACGTGGAAGTCCTTATGTCCGAGCTTCGCCATTGCCAAGATGATCAGTCCTGCTATACTGAATCGCACGCCGGCAAAGAGCATCTTGCTGCCTGTCATCATCGGACTAATCTGAAACTCGCCATAGCCCAACTTGATCAGTGGATAGGCAAAGCCCCACGCTATGGCTGCCGTCAATGCAAAGATTGCCACCCACAGCGGGCGTTGAAAAATGGATACCGATTGCGTCTTCTTCATCATTTCTTATGTCATTATCATCATGCCGGCACGCGTTTGTTTCGTCATGCCGATCAAGATTCAATGCAAAGGTAAGACATTTTTTCCATTTTCCGTCATATTCAAATGATTTCTCATAAATCTGATAATTCCTGCACATTATATTCGGACACACGTCGCGCTGATTTCTCTTGACAAAACTATGTTCTGCGCAACTCACAAAATAGAAATGAGATTCATGGATTTCCGGTTATCCGGTCCCATCTCAGACTTGTCGCAAGACCCAACCAGTGATTTCGTGTTGTCATCTCAGCCTTTTGACACGATCATCTCGGTGATTTGTCAAGGTCATCTCGCCGATTTTGTCCTGCCGAAAGCCTGAGATGTCAGAAAAAAGGCTGAAAAGCATTGCGAAAACAAGGCCGCTTTGGCATGTCGCGAAAGGCGAAATCTTGCAATTCCTTGATTGTCTGCTACTTATAAAAAACACGCCTATTTTCGCAAAAATCAGAGCAGGATAGGCCTTCGCCCGAAAGAAACGATTCTCGTGGGCGGAAAATTGTCAGTTTTATCAACAGATGAATGCTCAGCCTCACCCCCGTGCCCCTCTCCAAAGGAGAGGGGAGTGAAATGCAGGATAAACAGTCTTTGGAGCATATAGAAGAA
>DLDU01000037.1:0-33697 GCA_002481295.1 Prevotella sp. UBA7764
ATCAGGTCGCTCTCACGATACATGGGTTTGCCCTCATCGTTGACGAGGACGATGTAGTCGATATAGGGTCGGTGGAGATCTATCTTGTTGTAGTTCTCCTCAGAGTAGTCGCCCACGACAAAGCCCTTGTCCTTGAGTGGATTGCTCTTCATCACCCCGGCAGCGACCGATTTCTCAATCTCGTTGTAGAGCTCTTCCACCGATCCAATGCACTTCTCTCCACGATTCTCGTCGCGCCAAATGGGCAGTGGCGTGCCCCAGAAGCGTGAGCGGCTGAGGTTCCAGTCGTTGAGGTTCTCCAGCCAGTTGCCGAAGCGGCCGGTACCCGTGGACTCGGGATTCCAGTGGATCGTCTTGTTGAGTTCCACCATGCGCTGCTTCTTGGCAGTGTCACGGATGAACCAGCTGTCGAGCGGATAGTAGAGGATGGGCTTGTCGGTACGCCAGCAGTGGGGATAGTTGTGGACATGCTTCTCAATCTTGTAGGCGGTGCCCTCCATCTTCATCTCCATACAGATGATGACATTCAGGTCATCGGCTTTCTCCGAAGCTTTCTTGTCCCACACGCCGTTGGGATTGAATTTCGGGTCGTAGGAGTTCTTGACATAGTCACCGGCATGATGGCCGTAGGCTTCCGTGTCGACACAGTGCTCAATGAAGTTCTTGTCGAGCTCATCGAGCACATAGTATTTTCCTTGTAGATCCACCATAGGACGTGTCTCGCCCTTCTTGTTGATCAAGTAGAGTGCCGGCACATGGGCGTCCTTGGCTACCTTGGCATCGTCGGCACCAAAGGTAGAAGCGATATGCACGATACCGGTACCGTCTTCTGTGGTCACGTAGTCACCGGGGATGACACGGAAAGCCTCGCTCTCCATCTCCACGAAATGATCCTTGCCATTCTCGCCGACAAAGACTTTCTCGGGATGAGCCTCGGCATAAGCATTGACGAATTCGGGCTGATACTCTCCTACTTTCTCGCAGGGCTTCACCCATTTCATCAGCTGGCTATAGTGCATTCCGACGAGCTCACTGCCTTTCATGCGGTCAACGACTCTCCAAGGGCAGATCTTCTTCTCCTTGTCAAAGGCAGGCAGCTCACCCTCTTTGCACTCTTGATCAGCCTTGAGATAAGCGCCCAGCCGAGCCTCTGCCATGACGAGCGTCATCGGCTCACCGTCGTAGGGGTTGTAGGTCTCCACAGCGACATAGTCGATGTTGGGTCCCACACACAGCGCGATATTTGAAGGCAGTGTCCAGGGCGTGGTGGTCCAAGCGATGAAATAAGGCTTGCCCCACTTTGTCCACTTCTCTTTCGGATCCGTGATGAAGAACTGCGCCGTCACTGTGGTGTCCTTGACGTCGCGGTAGCATCCCGGCTGGTTGAGCTCATGGCTCGACAGTCCGGTACCGGCAGCGGGAGAATACGGCTGGATGGTGTAGCCCTTATAGAGCAACCCCTTATTGTAGAGCTGCTTGAGCAACCACCACAGGGTCTCAATGTATTTATTGTGATAAGTGACATAGGGATGATCCAAATCGACGAAATATCCCATCTTCTCGGTCAGCTCGCGCCACTCTGCCGTAAACTTCATCACGTTCTCGCGGCATTTGTGGTTATAGTCCTCCACCGAGATATACTTGTCTGATTTCTTGTTGTCGATATCTTTTTTGGTGATGCCCAGCTCCTTCTCCACACCGAGCTCCACGGGCAGTCCGTGTGTGTCCCATCCTGCTTTGCGCTTCACCTGGAAGCCCTGCATGGTCTTGTAGCGGTTAAAGGTATCCTTGATGCTGCGTGCCAGCACATGATGGATACCGGGATGACCATTGGCCGATGGAGGACCCTCGAAGAAGATAAACTGAGGGCAGCCCTCTCTCTCATCAATACTCTTGTGGAAGATGTCGTTCTTCTCCCATTCCTTCAACACCTCGTCGTTGATCTTCGTCAGATCGAGACCGGTATGTTCGGCAAATCTCTTAGACATAAATGATTCTCTTTCTTTACCTTGTATTAATATTCTTGCGCAAAGGTAGTAAAAAAATAGGTTTCCCACAAAACTATCATTGCTTTTTAGTTAAAAATGAGTATCTTTGCACAAAAACATTCAGCTATGGACATCAAGAAAGCCCAATTTGTCATCTCGGCACCCACAGTGTCGCTGTGTCCCAAAGACAATAAGCCGGAGTTTGCCTTCATCGGACGAAGCAATGTCGGCAAGTCGAGTCTCATCAACATGCTCTGCAACCACAAAGGCTTGGCAAAGACTTCCGCCACTCCCGGTAAGACGCTGCTCATCAACCATTTCATCATCAACAACGAATGGTATCTCGTCGACCTTCCCGGATACGGCTATGCCAAGCGCTCCAAGACCGTGCAGGACAAGCTCGACAAGATGATACGCTCCTATATCCTTCAGCGTGAGCAGCTCTGCAATGTCTTTGTGCTCATCGACATCCGCCACGAGCAGCAGAAGATCGACCGCGAGTTTGTCGACTGGCTCGGCGCGAGTGGCATCCCCTTCTCTATCGTCTTCACAAAAGCTGACAAGCTCGGACCAGTGAAAGCCAAGGGCAATGCCAAGCAGTGGATGGACGCCTTGCTCGACACTTGGGAGACGCTCCCACCCTATTTCATCACCAGCTCGGAAAAGAAAACGGGAAAAGACGAGGTCCTCAACTACATCGACGAGATCCTCAAGGAAATCAAAGGTTGAAATTCACAAAAATCATGACACCTTATTTAGACGTACAAAATCTCACCAAATCCTTCGGCGCGCAGGTGCTGTTCCGCAATATCTGCTTCTCGGTAGGCGAAGGGCAGAAAGTAGGACTCATCGCCAAGAATGGCACCGGAAAGTCTACGCTCCTGGGGATTCTCGCAGGAAAAGAAGGCTATGACGAGGGACAGATCATCTATCGCAACGACATACGCATCGGATTCCTGGAGCAGACCCCTAAGTTCGACGCTGAGGAGAGCGTGCTCGACGCTTGCTTCAATCATGAGGGCAATCCCGACAAGATCCTCAGAGCCAAGCAAATCCTCACCCAGCTGCACATCACCGATCTCGACCAGCCCATGGGACAACTCAGCGGTGGACAGCAGAAGCGTGTGGCACTTGCAAATGCACTGCTCAATGAGCCCGACTTCCTCATCCTCGACGAGCCGACCAACCATCTCGACCTTGAGATGATCGTTTGGCTGGAGGGATATCTGTCACGCTCCACGCTCACATTGCTGATGGTGACACACGACCGCTATTTCCTCGACCATGTCTGCCAAGTGATCCTGGAACTCGACAACGAGACGATTTATTCCTATCACGGCAATTACAGCTATTATTTAGAGAAGCGGCAGGAACGCATTGAAAATCAGACCGCTGAGATAGCACGAGCAAAAAATCTATATCGCACCGAACTGGAGTGGATGCGGCGTATGCCACAAGCCCGTGGTCACAAGGCGCGCTACCGCGAGGAGGCCTTCTACGACCTGCAGGCCAAAGCCCACCAGCGCATCGAGGAACGCCAGATGAGACTCAAGGCCAGCAACGTATATATTGGCTCGAAAATCTTTGAGTGCCAATATGTCTCAAAAAAATTCACCGACTCGAAGGGCAACGAGAAGATCATCCTCGACAACTTCTACTATAACTTTGCCCGATTCGAGAAAATGGGTATTGTCGGCAACAACGGCACCGGCAAGTCTACCTTCATCAAGATGCTCTTGGGCATCGTGCCGCCGGATTCCGGAAAGTTCGACATTGGCGAGACGGTGCGCTTCGGCTATTTCTCCCAAGAGGGGCTGCAATTCAACAATGACGAGAAGGTCATCGATGTCATCACCGACATTGCCGACTACATCGATCTCGGCGGGGGACGACACATGACGGCCTCGCAGTTCCTCAACTATTTCATGTTCACACCGGAGCAGCAGCACAACTATGTCTACAAGCTCAGCGGTGGCGAACGCCGCAAGCTCTACCTCTGCACCGTGCTCATGCGCAATCCCAACTTCCTGGTGCTCGACGAGCCTACCAACGACCTCGACATCCAGACCCTGCAGGTGCTGGAGCAATATCTCGAAGACTTCCCAGGCTGTGTCATCGTGGTCAGCCACGACCGCTACTTCATGGACAAGGTCGTGGACCATCTGCTCATCTTCAAGGGAGAGGGCGTCGTCAAGGACTTCCCCGGCAACTACACGCAGTATCGCGAATGGAGCGCGCTGAAATCAAAAGAGGACAGCGAGAAAGAGAAGAGCAGGGGCGACAAAGCTCCCGCAAAGAAAGACTATCACCACGACACCCGACGCCGCATGAGCTACAAGGAAAAACGAGAGTTTGAGCAGCTCACCGCCGACATCGAGAAATTGGAAAACGAGCAGAAGCTATTGGAGACGCAACTCTGCAGCGGACAGCTCTCCGTAGAGGAACTCACAGAGAAAAGCAAGCGCCTGCCTAAGCTTAAAGATGAACTTGATGAGAAGAGTATGAGATGGCTGGAACTGAGCGAATTGGATAACTAAGCATTTTTAGACCGGAAAGAGAAAAGAAATCGGTTATGAACATTCATCGTGGCTGGCATCAGATTCTGATCCTTGCTTTCTTCGCTCTCATGGCACTGCCATTGAGGGCAAGAGAGCGCGCTGACACAGCACTGCTGCATCGGGTGTTTCACTATGCCGCCACGGTGGACACTACACACATGCAGGGCTACGCCACCTATGCTTACAACCGCTTCACGATAGACATCGACAAGAAAAACCCGCTGCTCATGCTGGTGCCATCGCTCTATGTCATCGCTCATGGACATAACCGCCACTATATCAGCGAGACTTTCTCAAACAACATCTACAAGCGCAGACGATCCGACACTCAAGTGCTCTTGCACACCACGACGATACCGCGCGGACGCCAGGCCTGGGACCGGGTGCTGAGCTATCTCTACCCCAACATCTACAACACGACCATCATCGAGAACTATCTCCTCTCGCCTTTCCATGCCGACAACCGCAAGTTCTATCGCTACCGGGTGGCCTTTCTCCTCAACGGCACCGCACGCATCACCTTTCGCCCACGCCGCGACAACACGCAACTGGTCAGCGGGGAGGCACTGGTCGACTACTACACCGGCCGCGTCCTCCGCTGCACGCTGAAAGGCGAATACGACATGATCGACTTCACGCTCAACATCACACCGGGCGATAAGGGCTTCACCACCCTGTTGCCACAGCAATGTGAGGCTGAGACCCGGTTCGGCCTGCTCGGCAACAAACTCAGGGCGCAAGCGCTGGCCTGCTATCACCGACCGAAGCCTCCCGTGGACTCCTTCCCCAAGCGCGATGACTATGAGCTCATGTCGTCCTTGCGACCCGATACGCTCTCACCCAAAGAGCTGCAGCTCTATACCCAGATGTTCACCGAAAAATACAAAAGAGATTCCGTGGAGCTCACAAAGGTCAACATGCCCAAGAAACACGACTTTGTCAAGGATGTGCTGTGGGATGTCATCGGCAACAACGCACTCAACCGCTTCAAGTCAAACTTTGGCGTCAACAACCAAGGCTATATCCGACTCAACCCTGTGCTCAATCCTCTTTATATGAGCTACGACCACAACCGCGGCATCACCTATAAGATTGATCTCCGTGGCAACTACCAGTTCTCTGATCAGAAGGAAATCTCTTTGAGATTCCGAGGCGGTTACGCCTTCAAGCAGCACCGGTTTTATTGGCGCGTGCCACTCTACTACTATTTCCATAAACGCAAAAATGCTTACTTGAAATTAGAGGTAGGAAACGGTAACAACATCCATAGCGACAAGGTGCGGAATGACATCCAAAAAGAATTGCCCGACACCAGCCAACTCTCCACGATTCTCGACCGCCTCCATGAATTCCGGCAAGCCGACGGACGACTGGTGCTCAACTACGACGCCAACAGCATTTTCGGCATACAGCTGGGATTGCTCTTTCAGCAGCGCACGGCCGTCAACAAGCAGGAATTCCGACGGTTTGGATGGACGGACACCTACCGATCCTTCGCCCCTGCCGTGCAACTGCAATACCGGCCCGGCGGATGGGACGGACCCATCTTCACCATTGACTATGACCGGTCTTTCAAAGGCATTCTACGCTCCAACACGGCCTATGAGCGTTGGGAGATGAACGGAGAATACATCTACCGGTTCAACCGACTGCAGTCGCTGCAAGCCCATGGCGGACTTGGCTTCTACTCTTCCAAGGGAAAGAGAGCTTATTTCCTCAGCTATGAAAACTTTAGGGAAAACAATATCCCCGGCGGATGGAATGACGACTGGAGCGGACAGTTCGAGTTGTTGCGCTCCTCCACCTATGAGAGTTCCGACTATTATCTCCGCATGAACCTCACCTACGAGTCCCCGCTGCTCTTTCTCTCCTGGGTGCCATGGGTTGGCCACTACATCGAGATGGAGCGCTTCTACGTCTCGGCACTCGACGCCCATCATGTCCATCCCTACATCGAGGTGGGCTACGGCTTCACGACTCGAGTGTTTTCCGTGGGACTCTTCACCAGCAACGGACGGGGCAACCGCGTCTTTGGCTGCAAGTTCGGCTTCGAGCTGTTCAGAAAGTGGTAAAAAAAAGCCTCATCACCCAACAGCCTCACGCCAACAGCCTCACCCCCGCCCCCTCTCCAACAGCCTCACCCCCTTGCCCCTCTCCAAAGGAGAGGGGAGTAGAATGCTCTGCGGGCGTTTTGGCTGCCGCGTTTTTAGTGGATGAAGGGGTGTCTTGAAGCATATCACTCCCCTCTCCTTTGGAGAGGGGAACGGGGGTGAGGCTGAGATAAGCGTGTTTATTCTATTTCGATGAACACGGGCTCGCCCTCGTCGCGGTGGTCGATGACTTGCATCAGGCGGTAGAGGGTGCGGCGGCTGTCGGTGACTTTGCCGACCTCGGTGTTTCTGCCCACGAGGATGCAGCCTTTGGTGTCCTGGGCGGTGTTGCCGCTGTGGATGCGGATGCCACTGTAGTGGGGCACGCCGACGAGCAGCGGGAGCCAGCGCTTGAACCGTGGGCTCATCGTCACCACCACCGGGTAGCGGCCTTCGGGGATGGCGGTCTTGCCCTTGGTCTTGCGGCCGCCGTGGTGGAAGTCGACCCAGTGGGGCTCAAGGGTGTCACAGAAAGAGGTCCAAGGAGTGTATGTCCCGCGCTCACGGCGGCGGATACTGAGGCGGCCGATGGTGTAGGTGGGTCGCTTCGCGATGCGTTTCAGATGGAGTTCTATCATGATTACAAGACCCTCCCGGCCTCCCTAAAAGGGAGGAGAATAGCTCTACCAAAGAGGAGGAAGGGAGGTTTTTTTTTAATGGGTTAAACAATTGAACGGTTTTGATGGTTTTGCGATCCTCTCCCCTTGGGGAGAGTTAGAGAGGGGCTTCCGATACCTATAAATGTTACGGTGTTACGCTGTTACGGTGTTACGCTTCACCTTTTTGTATCTTTGTCCTTTGTCGCCTTTTTGTCTTGGCAGTGTCTCGACCCACCCCGCCTCACGCCATCGCTTGATAATCATCCGGGCAGCGGCATCGGAGACATCATTTTTCAGTGCGAGGATGTCGTGGGAGGTGAAGGTGTCGGCCAAGCGGTCAAAGACGGCTCGGTTCTTCGAGTTGCGACGGGTGTCGTCAGCGTCGGCGGCATACTGCTTGCGGAGGACGTCGCCAAAGAGTCGGCACTGCTCTTGAAGAACGTATTCGGCCATCATCAGCGCGAAGTCGATGACATGCTTCGTCTCCTTCTCACCCGAGAGCAGGCACGCCACCACGCCACAGCGCATGCCGATGACGGCGGCACGGCGGCGGTAGGTGTCCATCACCCGGTCGATGCGCTGGAGTGCCTGCTGCCGCTTGTCCTCTACCCACTGAGCGATGGCCTTGCGCAGCCGTGGGGTGTCCACATAGCCGTGCTTGGCGCGCAGGGTGCCGACAGCATCGAGAATCGCTTGGGCATCACGGTCTTTCCGGTCTTGGAAGGTGGGCATCGGAGCGAAAGCCGAGTCGGGCATCTCGCTGACGATGACGCGGGAGCTGAGACCGTTCTCGATATTCTCGCCCTTGAAGCACTTGCCCAAAGCTCCGTAGGTGCCGAGGATGGTCCAGTTGTAACCCACGCTGACCATTCCGCTCTCGGCCTGGTCACTGTTGTAGTCCTGACCCCACTCATCGTGGTCGAAAGCGAGGCGGTAGATGTCGTACTTCGACGACCACGAGCCCGCGCCGTTGGTCTTTCTTAGGGTGTCGAGCTCCGAGCAGAAGGAATAGAGCGTGTGGCCCTGCGCGTTCTTGAGTCGTTTGAGGAGCGTGGAGCATGAGATGGTGATGGGCACGTCGCGGATCAATACCTCCGGTTCGGGGTCGAGTTTCTCGTTGGCCCGACGGTTCTTGCGTTTCTTTTTCCACTCGTCCTCCTTGCGCCGTCCCTGCTCATCGTCCTCGTCCATGGGCTGTCGCCACAGGTCGATGATGTCCTTGCAGACACTCTTGCCCGAGGCCTGCTCACCCACGACGATGCTCATCAGTCCGAGCCGCTGCTCACGCCCGTCGCAATAGCGGAAGGTGACGTCGTCGGCATAGGCGGCAGCCATCGGCAGCAGGGCACAGAGGGCCGGCATCCGCATCTGCTCCGGAACACCAGTGAGGCTCTGCTTCAAGCCGGGGATGGGAGGGATGTCGGTGGGGAAGCTGTCATGGCTCTTATCGTTGCCATCGTTGCTATAGCCGCTACAGGTGCTATAGCTTCTATAGCCGCTATAGAAACTATTCTCACTATCCTCCTCTTCTTCCTCGCTATCCTCCTGCTTTTCTTTGGCTCTCTGTGCAAGCTGTTCGGCGCGAGCGTTGATGCGCTGCACTGTGGCTGACATGATCTTCGAGTCGTCGTGATATTTGGCGTAGAAGTCGTGGATGAGCTGGCGGCAGTCGGATTCCTTGAAGAACTCAGGCATCCGCTGGGCTACCACGGCCATGGCCTCAGCCTCGGACAAGAGCCGTGCCGCGCCAACGCTGAGGATGGCAAGCAGCGAGTTGTGGCGGGAGCCGCGCGCGTTGATGTCCACGTCTTTCAGCCCCGCCTGCTCACGGCAGAGGTCGAAGACGAATAAGAGCCTCACCTCAACAGCCTCACCCCCTTGCCCCTCTCCAAAGGAGAGGGGAGCAGAATGTTCTGCGGGCGTTATGGCTGGCGCGTTGTTAGTGGAAGCAAGGGTGTCTTGAAGCATATTACTCCCCTCTCCCTCGGAGAGGGGTTGGGGGTGAGGCTGCTGAGGCTCCCCGAACAGCTCCTCCTCATCGAGAAACAGCACATACTCCTCCGGCACTGCAAACGAGCAGCGCGCCAAATCCTTGCAAGCCTCATCAAAAGCCTCTAAGCCTATCTGCTTCGCCAGCCACTGCTGCGCCTCCACAAGTCCCATGCCCTGCGGAATAATGAACACTAAGCGAAGGCCCTCACCGCTGGGTGTCTTATGAGCGAGGACGATGCCCAACTCTTTCACGCGGTCCTTGACTTTCTCATGGAAGAAAACCTCGGGCGAGCCTTTGATGTGGTCGATGTCAAGTATCGACAGACCCGAGGCAATAGCCTCAGCATTGAGCCGTCGTCCGTTCTTGAAATGAGCGTGGAAGCAGAAGGCAGGGAGCCGCTTCTTCAACTCGGTCTTCTTCGTCTCGAAGTCCTCGCGGCTCATCTCGCCCCGCAGCAGCTGTTCATGGCAGTCGGCAATCTCGGCGCAGGTCTGGCCGACGATCGTCGAGCGCATCACCGTGTGAAGAATCTCGGCGGTGCATGGCACCGTATGGTGCGAACGAATGTTGTTTATGTAATCGAACATGATTGCTTTTTTATTATTTAAAAGCTATAGAGTCTATAGAAGCTATAGACTCTATAGACTCTATAGACTCTATTTCAAAAACTTTCCCTCTCTATCAATCCATATTCTGCTCCACGAAGCTGGCGGCATCGTCCACCTCGTCGTAGATGATCTCTGCCGGGTCGGTGGTCTCCTCGCGCGGAATGCTCATATAGAGCCGGATGCGCTTGCTGTTGACCGTCGTGGTGGAGTGTTTCGTCTTGAACTGTCGCTTGGGCAGCTGCTCAGACTCATTGCTCTCACTGTACGCCCGGAAGCAGAACTCCTTGGGCGAGTTTTGGCAGATAGTGCCACGCACACGCTTCGGCGTGGCAAGGATGCGACGGTAGTCGTCGTCGGATAATATCAAATTAATCTTCATAGTCATTTGTTTTTTTCAATCATCGGTATGATACCCATTTTCTTAAGAATGTCGTAGAGAAAGAGCCGGCCGCGCTGCGTCCATCGTGTGTACATCCGGCAGCCGTCGGTGCCGTCGTTGTGGCGGTAGTTGAACGTATAGCTCTGTACCAGTCCCCGGTCCTTGTAGGCCGCGTAGAGCACCCACTGTCCGCCGACGCTGTACTGTATGCCAGCGCGGTTGAGGATGCGGTTGAACGCCACTGCCGACATGCCGTAGTCCTGCGCCACCTGCGAGACGCTCACCGTCTCGGGGCAAGCGAGGATCAGGGAGGTGTAGTCGGCCAAAGGCTGCAACTTCCTCACCCGCTGCTCAGCCTCCCGTCGCATGTTCTGCTCCTGTTGGAGATTCTTCAGCAGCGCGATGCCGAACTCCGGAGACGCGATGATCTTCTCTATCGTCGGCGCCGTGGCATAAGCCCCGTGGCGACGGATGGAGGGCAGCACCTCGGCGGTGACCCAGTGCTTGAAGACCTTCGCCTGCGAGAGCTTGGAGGAAAGAACGAGAGAGTAGAGCCCCGACTCGCTGATGATGGTAAGCCCTCTGTTCGGAATGTCCTGGCTTCCAAAGGTTCCGTTTTGGAACGTTAGGATTTGCTTGTCTTCTTCGTCTACGTGGTCACGAATAGCTTTTCTTGCAACAGAATACCCCAGTGCCTCAGCCACGTCCTTTCCCACGAACCACGGTTCCCCGTCTTTTTCTATAGCCCGGATATCACCGAACATCTCGTGATGAAAGTTTATCAATCCATTGTTCATTTCTTCTCAATTTTGATTACTCTAATGTTGTTGTACCATCTCCCGTCCTTCTCGTGGGCGAAGAAGCTCAGTCCTGCTTCCACGATGTCGCCTTCCTCGACTCCTGGGTTCTCAGCCCAGTCGCCGCGCAGGGTGGCCACGATAAGGTCGGGATACATCACGGCCTCGGTTGATTCGAGCACGACCTCGCGGCTCTTCCACTCTTGTCCAGTGCGCTCCGAAGTGCCCTGACGAAGGGCGAGGAGCTTGATAATTTTAAATGTCTTTTTCATTTTATTACTAATTAAAAAGTTTTGAAATAGGAAGGTGGCCACCTCCGGTTTTGTCGTTTTGTCTTCCTTTCGGTTGACGTTTGCAAATATACCCTATGTTTCCAACCCTCGCAAGCAAATAAGCCTTGCGTGTGGTTCTAAAAATATGTTAATCAAAGCCAGATAACCGCCTTATTTACAGCGGCTTTTATCGTTTGCATAGACACCCCTAAATTACAGTGTGCACTATCAGCGAGGTAGCTGAAGAATACCGTTTTACTGACTCTGAGGATGCTCTGCCCACCGGTGTCAGGCTGCAGGAAATGGCTCAGAAAAACGTAGAACGACTTGCGCCGACAGGCCTTCAGTGCCGATGGCTTGAAGAAGAGCCCCGTTCGCTGCCGTGGCGGAGTGTCTGATTCCATGAGATAGTCGTCGAGCGACCGGATGAGTTCGTCGATGCGTACCCACCGGTCCGGGCGCACGAGGTCGCCCAGTGTGGTGGAGTCGTCGAAAGGATGGCGGCGTTTCTGCTGCCGCTGGTTTTGGACACGCTGCCGCGTCCAGTGCTTCTTTTGCATTCTTCCCAAGAGTTGTGAGAAGAGAAAGCACGGGAAACGCAGCGCTGCTTTATCTCATGAGATTTCTCCTGCCCACTCCCCTCGGGTGAGACATGATTGTTGTGGCTTTACTATACGTGAAAAAGCCCGCACCGGGTTTACCACCTGATGCGGGCACAAAGATAGGAGCTTTTTTTGTGTCAGACTATTTCAAAAATCTGTATGTACAAAAAATAAAATAAAAAATATTTTAAAAAAAATATGAGCTGGATATCAGCAACTTACGTATACTCTTAAAATAACTCATAATTTTTTTATAATTTCTTCGACTTGGTCGTATTGACGCTGTGTAAGCGCATAACTTTTTCTGTCACTTCCATCGGGCTTATCCCCTACGAGATATGTATAGTTGTTTTTGCCGCCAATTTTCTTATTTAATTGGTTTGGGTTGGTGTCAATTCTCTTTAGCTTTACAAATATGGCGACAATGTTGAGTGCCATGACCTTATTCATCTGCCATTCATTATTGTTGGGTCTAATATTCATAAAGCGTTTTAAGAGGGCGGCATCATCACATACCTTTTCAAAACAACTGAATAAAGACTGGTAAGTATTATCGCCGAACAGATCATCCAAAGGACGGAGGTGATCCTGCAAGAGAGAAATGATTTTATCTTTGTCGCTTTCTTTCTTGAATTGAATGGAATTGTCCACGGAAGATTCCGCAAGAGGATTATAGGGGTCGATGACTATTTTATTTCCCCTACCGTCCACATTATGCTCGTTGAACAATTCATGATAATAATCAAAAGCTGAGTCACCGATGGTTTCGATAATCACACTGGCGATATCGTCCTCCTCGCTCAAGCTGTCATTTTCATGCCCACGTTCGATATGATTAACCAATCGGATGACAGTGACAGTCATCACAAGTTTTGCCGTTTCTAAGGCTTCATCGTGCGTGCGTAGCACTGAAGATTTCTTTTCGGATTCCAAACGAGCGCAGTCCTCCAGTACCCAATTAAACACAAAGGGTACCAGGTCATTGCGATGTGCATTCTGCTTCCTTAACTTCTCTATACAGAGGGTGCTCTCATGCCAAATATCCATTGGATCGAGCTCGTTGCGCTCACGTCTCAATTTATTCAGAGCATACCCCCATTGCCGAAACATAGAGCCTTCTTCGCCGTCAAAAAGTTCCTCTCGATATTCTTCCTTTTCTTCAATTGTCAGTTGTCGCATGGGATTCTATGCCATTCTCAAGTTGCTTTATTATCATGTTTTTGGTATCATCGGAAAATAGCTGTGGCTGCTGTGGGCACATCCAGCTGATAGTGGCATCACTGAAGTTGACGTACTTGTAGCTGTCTTTTCCTACAAGAATAGTTCTTTTCATTCCATTGGGCTTCAGAGTGATAGATCCGTCTCCGCCTACCTCGCTGGCCGCATCCACCATCCCATTCAACCATTCATCTTGTTTGTCAATAACTGCGCTGAAGCCCTTCCCCGCATCAGCAGTGATGCATATCTTCGATTTAGTCCCCATCCTTGCTTCCTTAATAAACTCTATGCGCTTGTTGATGCGATCAAGGTTAGGCTTGGGCCAACTGAATACCACCTTTTGGAATCCTTTAGGGTAAGTGAATGAATCGCCTACAATATCCCAAAAACGCGCTGGTTGAAACAGGTGCTCAAGACGGATGGTAATGGCGAATCGAGAGGCTAATGCCACGCTCAACGTATGAAAGAGAATATTCTCTACGGTTGACAGCTTGGTAAAAGCCGCAGGGTTCACCTCTATGGCAAGCCGCTGGATGCCGGGACGGTTATCCACAAACACTATACAACGCCGATAATCGTCAATGCTGTGTGGCTGGAGGCTCTTGTCGTGCGCCGTACGCTTGTGGTTGTTGAGCAGCATCATAGCAAAAATGCCGTCGTCTGGCTTTGCAATGAATTGATGAATATATTGTGTCCCTCTCTTGTTTGCGTAGATCAGTGGTTTGGTGCCGGAATAGTCGTCCATGAGCAGCTGACCGAATCTTGCTTGCCTATTGGCGAAGCTTTCTTCAGACAGTTGTTTCCTCAACGGCTTTCCGAAGAAATCATCATCGGGCAGCTGTTCAAACTCATAGTTGTATAGCGCGAATGTTGCCATGTGTATTAGTCTTTTCTGATTGTTTTCAATAGGCCGTCGGCAAAGAACCTCGGGTCATGTTAGTTTTTGATACACAAAGTTAGGAAAATATTTCTTTTTGCGCAAATAATAGAAGAAAAAATATCAATAATATTATGACTTATGGATATCTGATGCTGTGATATTCAACAATGGCTTATTGGTAAAACGAGGGTAATTCATGTTTTTTTTGCGTCAGAAATTTGCTGGTTGGCAAAAAGTGTGTATATTTGCACCCTGTCAAGTAACCATAATATAAGATGACAAAAGCTAAACCATTTATCAAGTGGGTTGGCGGCAAAAGCCAACTTATCGAACAACTGGACGCTCTGCTACCAGCTGACTTTGGTAATTGGGGAGAATGCAGATAAAAATGCTTGAAGATAGAGGTATTTAGGGGGTGATATAAATGATTAAGACGAAGAAATATACACAAACGCAACAAGTAATTGACACATTACGTAAATGTGGTGGATATGCTACCCTTGGCAAGCTTTATCATCTTGTCGATACCAGTTCGTGGGGAACAAAGACTCCTAATGAATCTATCAGAAGAATTGTCCAGCAATCTGATGAAATATTCAAAATACAACCAGGTCTGTGGGCATTGGAGGAATGCCGTAACATGGTATTGAACAAATTTGATATATTGTCCCCAAAATCACAAAACATTGAGACATTTACCCATGGATATTATCAAGGACTAATCATCAATATTGGTAATATGAAGCATTTCTCCACTTATGTGCCTGCCCAGGATCAAAACAGAAAGTTCCTTGATAAGCCCTTAGTGGATATTTGCTCCTCAATCGTTATACCGGATTTTTCATATCATGACCTTACCAAGCGAGCAAGCACTGTGGATGTGATATGGTTTAATGAGCGAAAGATGCCGGACAGTTTCTTTGAAGTTGAGCATACAACTGATATTCAAAACTCTGTCGCCAAATTCTGTGATCTGAGAGATTTCTATAGTCAATTCTATATTGTGGCTCCCAAAAGCAGAAAAGAACAATTTCTCAAAGTTATGGATCGTTCTGCTTTCAATGAGATGAAGGACAGAATAAAATTCCGTAGCTATGAAACTATCTGTAAGCAATACGAAGCGATGAGCATGATACAAAATTTGACTGATAAAATATGATAGATGAGATCATTTGTTAACTAATGAGTATCTCAGAAAATGTAGTAAGCCATTGATATCAAGACTTTTATTCTTTTTCAGAAATGATCTTTTTTGATCTTTTTGGTTAAAGAATGATCTATCTGACAACATCATTATTTTTGATCGTACTTTTGTACAAGCATTATGAAGTACAATGTCACGATCAACGAAACGCTTGCAAGGACCTTGCAGGTAGAGGCCGATTCACAAAGAGATGCAGAATCGGCCATTAGTCGGTTGTATTATAACAATGGCATAGTACTCTCTGCTGATGATTATGTTTCAACAGAAATAACTGTTGATAAGAACCAGCCTTATTATAAATCCCCGTCCCTCGACTTCACCCTCATCCAGGGTGATTGCAACGACACACTGTCGAAGTTCTCGTTTGGTTTCGACATGGTTTTTGCCGATCCGCCCTATTTCCTCTCTTCCGGAGGCATCAGCTGTCAGAGCGGGAAAGTAGTTTGCGTGGATAAGGGGGATTGGGATAAAACGAAAACACCGCAGGAGATGGATGCATTTAACCTGCGGTGGCTGACATCCGTGCGCGCTCATATGAAAGACAACGCCACGATATGGATCTCCGGGACCTATCACAATATCTTCAGCGTGCAGCAGCAACTTATTCGGCTTGGCTTCAAGATTCTCAATGTGGTGACATGGGCTAAGACCAATCCCCCACCCAATATCTCCTGCCGGTATTTCACCTACAGCACCGAGTTCATCATCTGGGCCCGCAAATTGGCCAAAGTGCCTCATTATTTCAATTACGATTTGATGAAAAAACTCAATGGCGACAAGCAGATGACCGACGTGTGGCACCTCCCCGCCATTGCCCGGTGGGAGAAGTCATGTGGCAAGCATCCTACACAAAAGCCATTAGGATTGCTGGCCCGTATCATAGAGGCAAGCACGAAGCCCGACGCTTGGATTCTTGACCCATTTAGCGGCAGTGCCACCACCGGAATCGCTGCAAATCTTTTAGGAAGAAAGTATCTTGGACTTGAAATTGACGAAAAGTACCTTGCTATGAGCCGTGCAAGGAGAGAGGAGATTGAACATGCTGACATTCGGGCTGACTATGTCAACCGATTGGCAAAGAGCGGTAGCATACTGCCTCCTGATGACCTGTTTGTCCATGAAGCCGATCTCAATTATGGAAAGATACCATGGCTTGAGGAATAGAGTTTCCCCCACCTCTCCCATCCGTAACACCGTAACACCGTAACACCGTAACGTTTATAGCTATCCGATGTCGGAAAAGCAAGAAATGTAAATAGAAATAGTAAAACTTAGAACTTTATAAAACATTGATTATTAATATAAAATATAATATAATAATATATTATAATATAATATATTATTACTCTATAGTCTCATTTCTGCCATTTTCCAAGCCGCGTGTCAGAATCGACCTTGTGTTACGCTGTTACGGTGTTACGGTGTTACGCATGAGGAAATTAGGAGTTAGGAGTTCCATCTTGCCAAACGATATATATACAGTGAACGAATAATAATTACGCCCCTCGCAAACCATAAATTCAGAAAAATGAGGTTTATCGTTTGTCGTTAACAGATTTTAACTGCAATAGAAGCCCCGGATTTGGAAACGGGGCGATTGTGTAGTAACTTTGCATCAGAAACTTTTTAAATCTTATTGCTTATGCTACACTACAAAGTCTATCAAAACAAGTCCAAGGGCAACAAGGCCTACGGCAAGTGGTTCGCCCGTGCCACCGTCAACCAAACCATCGACCTCGAGCGGCTCGCCGAGCACATGGCCAACCACAACACCCCCTACTCCAAGGGTGCCATCTACGGTGTGCTAACCGACATGGTGAACTGCATCCGCGAGCTCGTCCTCGACGGCAACGCCGTGAAGATCCCCAACCTCGCCATCTTCTCCGCCGGACTTAAGACAAAGGGCGCAGATAATTTGAATGATTTCAATGTTGCGACCAACGTCCTCTCTGCGCATCTTCGCGCGCGCCCATGCGGCGACTTCACACGTGCCGAACTGACTGCTGCCGCAAGGGTGCAAGAGGCTGGTCAGTACAATCGTGGGGAAAAAGCCGAGGAAGGCGATAACAAGAGTTCCGGAACAAGCGAAAACGTGCCTTCTACAGGCGGAAAGGGTGGTGACGACGCCTAGAGGATAAGCGGATAACTGCCGCAGACCGGGAAGAAAATTAAACTATTAACTTTGGCTCTCCGCTATTCTAACGCTTTGCCATTCCACCCATAGAATGGCGGGGAGCCCTTTAAAAACAATTTATTATGAGTACCGAAAACAAGAAAGAAACCTGGAAGCTGATCATCAACATGATTATCTCCATCCTCAGCGCCATCGCCACGACCTTCGGTCTGACCAGCTGCATGTAAAGGTGATCTTGAAGAGGGGGCGGGGCGAGGCTGCAAGGCCGTTACTCGTTCATCAGCACCTCCACGATGCGCTCCGCCGTGCGTCCGTCCCATCTGTCGGGGATGCCGGATTGCTTCCACTGTCCGGTGGCCATCTTGCCGACAGCCTCTTCGAGCTTCTCAGCATCTTCGCCGACCAGCACATTGGTGCCGATCTTCACCGTCTCGATATGCTCGGTATAGCTGTTGAGCGTGATGCACGGCACCTGGTTGAAGGTAGCCTCCTCAGCCACATTGCCGCTGTCTGTGATGATACCGCTGGCATGACGCGTCAGACGTGCGAAGGCCAGATAGCCCAACGGGGTGACGATATGGAAATTCTTCAGGTCGGGACGCTCTCTCAGTCCCAGTCCCGTGATCGTCTCCTCGGCCAGTCCTCTCAGCGGGGCGATGATCGTCGTGTCACCGGCTGCCCGGGCCAACGCCGTAACCATCTTCTTCAGATTGTCCTTGTCGGCCAGCAGCGCCTTGCGGTTGATCGTGAAGACCAGATAAGGCTTCAGCCTGCCATCTTCTGCCGTGATCACACGAGCCACCTCGTCGGGCAGCGTAGCCTGCTCGATACGTGTGTGGCAATAGCGCAGGTTGTCCATGAGGATGTTGCCCACCATATACACTTTTGAGAGTTCGGCGCCCTCGCGGTTTGCTATCGAGTTGTTGCTGATGCCGGCGGTGAAGAGAATGTCGCTCTGTCCGTCGATGACAAGCCGGTTGATCTCCTTCGGCATGTTGATGTCGAAACTGCGCGTGCCGGCAGCGATGTGCGCCAGCCTGATGCCCTGCTTCTTGGTGACGATAGACGCCGCCATCGTCGAGGCAAGGTCATCGACAACGACAACCACATCGGTAGGATGATCCTGAAGATAAACCTCAAACTTAGACATCACCTGCCCCGTGAGCTCGTTGAGATTGACACAATCCACGCCTAAGAAGACATCGGGGCGTCTGATGCCCAAGTCGCTGAAAAGACTGTCCTCCAGCGTCGGGTCGTTGGCAATGCCGGCATAGACAATCTGACTCTCCACCGTTTTGCCCTCCCGACGCAGGTTCTCAATCTGACGAATCACTGGCGCCACCTTCATGAAGTTGGGACGGGCGCCGCAAAAAACACATATATTCATAGTATCGCTGTTTTGCACATTTATTGATGCAAACTTACATAAAAATTACAAAACTTCAAAATTTCTTCCATTGATTTTACGAAAAAGATAAGAGATGCCGCAAAACTATTGCTACTTTCAGAGATTTCATGTACTTTTGCAGACATCAATCATCAACGCCATGGAAGCTAAACACAACAGCGACAATTTCGAAGCATACTGGGCTGAGCACAAAAGTGAGCTCATCGCCCGCGCACCGCAACATCTGCGCCAGGAGAGAGAAGACGCCTTGAAGATGAATACCGCGGGCGACTGGCTGCTGGCCATCGTGCCCATCATCGTGATGGTGGCATTTCTCAGCGCGGGACTCATTCGCAGCGAGATCCTCAACTTTGCCGCCGCAGCCCTGATAGGTTTTGCCATATATGTGTTGACGATGCTCGTCAAGCCCTATGTCACCGGCAAACGCAGCCTTGTAGACATCGACAACGACATCAAAGCGTATTTCCGTCAACAGCCAAGAACTTAGCGGGGGCTTGGTCGTTTCCCGATTTTTTTGTACCTTTGCAGCCCGGACACATTATATTTATAACACATTATTATTTAACAATAATAGGTATTAGAAGGAATACAAAGATGCAAAATCAGTTTTCCCGTACACAGTTGCTTCTTGGCAAGCCCGCCATCGACACGCTCAGCGGCTCGCGTGTAGCCGTCTTCGGCATCGGAGGCGTCGGAGGATATGTGGTGGAAGTGCTGGCGCGCAGCGGTGTCGGCGAGATAGACCTCTTTGACGACGACCGCGTCTGCCTCACCAATGTCAACCGGCAGATCTATGCGCTCATCTCCACCGTCGGTCAGCACAAAGTGGATGTTGCCGAGGCACGTATCCATGACATCAACCGCCGTTGCATCGTGCATAAGCATCAGATGTTTTACATGCCCGCCAACGCCGACGAGATCGACCTCAGCCAGTATGACTATGTCGTGGACTGCGTAGACACGGTGACCGCAAAACTTGAGCTCATCAAGCGCTGCTACGCCCTCCACATCCCCATCATCTCGTGCATGGGAGCCGCCAACAAGCTCGACGCCACCGCCTTCCGGGTGGCTGACATCAACAAGACCAAGATGGACCCGTTGGCAAAAGTCATACGCAAAAAGCTGCGCCGCCTGCATATCCCTCATCTCAAGGTGGTCTACAGCGACGAGGAGCCGCTCAAGCAGATCGAAGATGACACCATCTCCTGCCGCTTCCACTGCATCTGTCCCAACAAGGATATGCGCAAGTGTACTGAGCGCCGCGACATTCCCGCCAGCGACGCTTTTGTTCCCGCAGCAGCAGGGCTCATCGTCGGCGGCGAGGTGGTGAAGGATCTGATCAATGCCGCGGGCACCATGCGCATCACTCCCGAGGAAGCTCCTACCAACCCCAACGCCATTGCAGCGGCAGAGAAGGCACAGCAGCATCTTAAAAAATACAATGCGCTGAAAAAAGCAGCAGCCTCACCCCCAACAGCCTCACCCCCAACCCCTCTCCGAAGGAGATAGAGCCTCACCCCCTACCCCTCTCCAAAGGAGAGGGGAGTAATATGTCTCAAGACACCCTCTCGACAAGCCAATTCAATGCAAGTCAACACCCGCAGAGCATTCTACTCCCCTCTCCTTCGGAGAGGGGTTGGGGGTGAGGCTGCTGGGGGTGAGGCTTTTTCCATGCGTGCTCTCCCCATTGACGTATTGATGTTGGTTGACACGCTGATATTTCTCAGCCTCAGCAACGAGCTGGTCAAAGCGAGTCTTTCTATCGGCTTTCAGCACTCCTTTGTTGACCAACTTTCGGTTGTGTTTGGCCCAGTTGACCAAGTCGCGCTCTTCAGGCTGATATTTCGATGGCCGTCGTTTGTTGTTGTGCAGGAAGTCCATATACTTCTGCCACATCATGATCCACCTCTGGTCTTGCGTCATCATATTTCTTTCGTTTATCTAATAACAAACTTCAATCTAAGACTGTTGAGAACCACGCTAAGGCTCGAGAAAGCCATCAATGCGGAGGCCCACATCGGCGTGATCTGAAAGTCGATGCCAAACAAACGTAGGGCTCCGGCCGCCAAGGGAATGCAGACAATGTTGTAGATGAATGCCCAGAAGAGGTTTTCCCAAATCATTTTCACCGTCTGACGGCTAAGCTCTATGGCGTTTGGAATGGCGCGAAGGTCATCGCCCATGAGCGTCACCTGCGCCACATCCATGGCCACATCGGTGCCGCGCCCCATGGCGATGCTCACGTCGGCAAGTGCCAAAGCTTGCGTGTCGTTGATGCCATCACCGATCATAGCCACCGTTTTTCCCTCATTTTGCAGTTTGCGCACCATCTCCTCTTTGTCCGTAGGCAGCACCCTGCTCTTATAGTGCTTGATGCCAGCTTTCTGAGCCCAATAGTGGGCGGCCTCATCCTTGTCGCCACTCATCATCCACACTTCGATGCCCCATTCCTGGAGTTGGTTCATCGCCTCAGCGGCATGTGGCTTGAGCTGCTCACGCTCCTCCAAAGGCAGATCATCGGACTTGGTGAAATCGACATTCTGATTGGGAATCGTCAGTGTGCCGGTCTTGTCAGTGACCAACGCGTCTACTTTGCGCAGCCGTTCCAGGGCTGTGGCGTCCTTGATGAGCACCTTGTCCTGCGCTGCCCTTCCAATCCCAACCATCAACGCTGTAGGAGTTGCCAAGCCCATTGCACACGGGCAGGCGACGACGAGCACGGCGACGGCAGAGAGGATGGCTTGCGGCATCATCGCCGTGCCGCCGATGAGCAGCCACAACGCGAAGGTGAGCACAGAGATGCCGCTCACCACGGGCACAAAGACCAAAGCAGCCTTGTCGACAATGCGCTGAACCGGCGCCTTTGACGCCTGCGCCTGCCGCACCATTTGGATGATATGTGCCAAGGCAGTGTTTTCCCCTACTTCACGGGCTCGCATACGGAACTTACCTTGGCTGGGAATAGTGCCGGCAAGCACCTTGCTGCCCTTCTTCTTCTCGGCGGGTGTCGGTTCACCCGTGATCATACTCTCATCGACATAAGCAGCGTCAGCCGTCATAAAGCTTTCGGCACTGATCACCTCACCGTCGACGGGCACTTTCTCCCCCGGTCGCACTTCGAGCACATCTCCTTTCTCTATAGTAGAGACTGGCACCTCCCTGACCTGTCCATCCTCAACGATATGAGCCGTCTTGGGAGCCATGCCCATGAGCTGACGGATGCTGGAGGCTGTTCCGTCTTTTGCTTTTTCCTCTAAGAGGCGTCCGGTGAGCACAAAGGTGATGATCATGATCGAGGCATCGAAATAGGTATGCCACCCGATGCCCTTGCTGCCCCAGGTCTGCGCGCCCCAAAAAGTATTAAAGACAGAGAACAGAAAGGTGATGGCGGTGGAGAGACACACCAGCGTGTCCATGTTGGCGGTGGCATGGAGCAGCTGACGCCAGGCCGTGCGGTAGAAGGCCCACCCGCAGACAATGATATTGGCTAAAGCCAGAAGCAGCTCCACTTGATTGGTCAGCGAGGTATCGCCCACGCGCAGCCAATGCATGGAGAGCGACATACACAAAGCGGCAAAGAGCCAGCTCAGGACTGTCTTGCGCTTCAGCAATGTATAGGCTCGCCGCTCTATCTCCACCGCACTGCGGTCAGCCTCAATGACGAGGTCGTAGCCGATGCCGTTGATGGCCCGCTTCATGTCCTCAAGAGAGATCTTGGCAGGGTCGTAGTCGACAAGCGCACTTCTGCCCGGAAGAGAGACCGAAGCCTGCTGAACGCCATCGAGACTGTTGAGCTTGCGCTCGACATTGGCGGAGCAACTGGCGCAGGCCATGCCAATGACGGGGATTGTCTTCTTCATAAACGCGATGCCCCCTCATTAGTCGGTCAGCTCATAGCGGCCGGTAGCATCCACGGCTGCCTTGAGATCAGCCTCACTGGCCTGCTGCCCGTCAAATTCTACGGTGACAGTCTTGTCTTCGAGTTGAGCCTCAGCACTGACGACACCTTTCACTGCCTTCAATGCGTTTTCAACATTGGCAGCGCAGTGGCTGCACTTCATACCGGATACACTAAATGTCTTCTTCATGGTCGTTTTGTATTTTTTATAATTGTTATGCCTCTGTTGCAGAGCATGGCCATCTGCCAAGCTCTTGTTGACGAGTGCAAAGTTACGAAAGATTGAGCGATAAGCCGTTACGATATTATAGAGAAAAGATATGAAATGCATCCACAAACAGCTGCAGAGCAAAAAAATCCCCATCAGCTTCTCGCGAAAGAAAAGCTGATGGAGAAGTGAAAGCCTATTGCCATACGCTCCTTTTTAGGAGCGTAAAACAAGATACTAGCGAATTGATGATCAATATTCACCCCATGCCTTAATATCGATGTCTTCTGGTTTCAACGTGCAGAAAGCATTGATGAAGGCAGAAGCAAGACGGCTGTTAGTGATCAATGGTACATTGAGATCGATGGCGGCACGACGGATCTTGTAGCCATTGGTCAACTCGCGCGAGGTGAGATCCTTCGGAATGTTCACCACCATATCGATCTTCTTCTCATGTAAGAGTTCGAGAGCCTGGGGGTGCCCCTTCTCCGACGGCCAGTAAACCAGCATATTGGCCACACCGTTCTCTGTGAGATAGCGCGATGTGCCGCCAGTAGCATAAAGCTGATAGCCATGGGCCAAGAGTTGTTTGGCGGCATCGAGCATCTCAGCCTTCTGCTTGGCACCACCGGTAGAGAGCAAGACGGTATGCTCAGGAATGCGCTGACCCACGGAAAGCATACTCTTGAGCAGAGCCTGATTGGTGTCGTCGCCCAAGCAGCCAACCTCTCCGGTAGAACTCATATCCACACCGAGCACAGGGTCTGCTTTCTGCAAACGGTTGAACGAGAATTGGCTGGCCTTGATACCAACGTAGTCGAGGTCGAAGAGATTCTTATTGGGTTTCTCCACCGGCTCACCGAGCATCACCCTGGTAGCCAGGTCGATGAAGTTGATCTTAAGCACCTTGCTCACAAAGGGGAAGGAGCGGCTGGCGCGGAGGTTACACTCGATAACCATGATGTCGTTTTCACGGGCCATGAACTGAATGTTGAACGGACCGGAGATGTGCAGCTCCTGCGCAATCTTACGGCTGACACGCTTGATACGTCGCACCGTTTCGACATAGAGCTTCTGCGGAGGCAACTGCAAAGTGGCATCACCAGAGTGGACACCGGCAAACTCAATGTGCTCACTAATGGCATAAGCCATGACTTCTCCCTGCTTAGCCACGCCATCGAAGTCTATTTCCTTGGCATGCTCAATAAACTTGCTGACGACCACGGGATGATCCTCACTCACGTTGGCTGCCAGTTTCAGGAAGCGCTCGAGTTCTTCGCGATTGGAACACACATTCATGGCCGCTCCGGAAAGCACATAGCTCGGACGGACAAGAACCGGGAAGCCGACACGGTCAACAAACTTATCAATGTCGTCCATCGACGTCAGCGCGCTCCACTCCGGCTGGTTGATACCATTGCGGGAGAGCATCTCAGAGAACTTCGCACGATCCTCAGCGTTGTCAATGTCTTTGGCCGCCGTACCAAGGATATTGACATTCTCAGCATCGAGATACATGGCCAGGTTGTTAGGAATCTGGCCACCCGTGGAGACGATGACGCCATAAGGATTCTCCATATCAATGATATCCATGACGCGCTCAAAGGTCAACTCATCGAAATAAAGGCGGTCACACATATCATAGTCTGTGGATACTGTTTCCGGATTATAGTTGATCATAATACTGCGATAACCGCTCTTGCGAATGGTGTTCAGAGCTTGCACACCACACCAGTCGAACTCCACAGAGCTTCCGATGCGGTAAGCACCCGAACCGAGAACGATCACCGAACGCCTGTCGTTGGTGAAACTGATGTCGCTGGCCACACCATCGTAGGTCACATAGAGATAGTTGGTCTGAGCCGGATACTCAGCTGCCAAGGTATCGATCTGCTTGACAACCGGCAGAATGTCGTAGCTCTTGCGCAGGCGACGCACCACGAGCAAAGCCTTGTGCATATTGCCAAGTTCCCGCTCCAATCCTACTGCACGGGCAATCTGGAAATCGGTAAAACCATAGACCTTTGCCTCACGAAGCAATTCACGGTCGAGCGTATTGATATTGCAACGCTTCAAACGCTCATCGATATCGATGATGTGTTTCAGTTTATAGAGAAACCACTTGTCAATCTTTGTCAAGTCATGGATCTGATCGATAGTGTAACCCTTATGCATGGCTTTAGAGATAACGAAGACACGCTTGTCGGTAGGTTCACGAAGTGCCTCATCGATATCATCGATTTCCAACTCTTTATTCTCAACATAGCCATGCATGCCCTGACCGATCATGCGCAAGCCTTTCTGAATAGCTTCCTCGAAGTTACGGCCAATCGCCATCACCTCACCGACGCTCTTCATGCTGGAGCCCAGCTCACGGTCAACACCACGGAACTTTGACAAGTCCCAACGCGGAATCTTGCAGACCACATAATCCAAAGCCGGCTCGAAGAATGCGCTTGTCGTCTTGGTAACAGAGTTCTTCAACTCGAAAAGACCATAGCCCATACCAAGTTTTGCAGCCACAAAAGCCAAAGGATAGCCGGTAGCCTTGGATGCCAGGGCAGAAGAACGGCTCAGACGAGCGTTGACCTCAATGACACGATAGTCCTCGGAATTGGGATCGAAGGCATACTGCACATTGCACTCACCTACGATACCTACATGGCGCACGATCTTGATGCTCAGTGCACGAAGCTTATGATATTCTGAGTTAGAAAGCGTCTGCGACGGTGCGATAACGATCGACTCACCCGTGTGAATGCCCAATGGATCGAAATTTTCCATGTTACACACCGTGATGCAATTGTCATATCTATCACGTACCACCTCATACTCGATTTCTTTCCAACCTTTCAAACTCTTCTCTACAAGCACCTGAGGCGAGAACGAGAAAGCCTTCTCACAGATGCGGCGCAGCTCATCGTCGTTGTCGGCAAAGCCGGAACCCAGTCCGCCCAAGGCGTAAGCAGCACGCACAATGACCGGATATCCCAAATCAGAAGCAGCCTTCAAAGCTTGATCCATGGTCTCGCAAGCCTCGCTCTTGATCGTCTTGACGTTGATCTGATCGAGTTTCTCGACAAAGCGCTCACGGTCCTCCGTGTCCATGATAGCCTGAACAGGTGTACCCAAAACCTTCACACCATATTTCTCCAGTACGCCACTCTCATAGAGCTTCACACCACAGTTCAATGCTGTCTGTCCGCCAAAGCTCAAGAGAATGCCATCGGGGCGCTCCTTCTTGATGACCCGCTCCACGAAATAAGGCTGAACCGGCAGGAAATAAATTTGGTCGGCAACGCCCTCGGAAGTCTGCACGGTGGCAATGTTTGGATTGATCAGCACCGTAGAGATGCCCTCTTCGCGAAGAGCTTTCAGAGCCTGGGAACCGGAATAGTCAAACTCACCGGCCTCTCCAATCTTCAATGCTCCCGAGCCGAGCAAGAGCACTTTCTTTATACTTGAATCACGCATAGCGTTTGCAATTTAGAATTAATGAAACGAAAAAGATGACATCCCCCTATTACTTCAAACTCTCGACAAACTTGTCGAACATGAACATAGTGTCGAGCGGGCCGGCACATGCCTCAGGGTGGAATTGGGAGGAAAACCAAGGATTTGTCTTGTGGCGGATACCCTCGTTGGAGCCGTCATTCATGTTGACGAAGAGCTCTTCCCAGTCTGATCCAAGTGTCTTGCCGTCAACGGCATAACCATGGTTCTGTGAAGTAATATAGCAATGGGTCGTTCCCACCATCTGTACTGGCTGATTGTGGGAGCGGTGACCATATTTCAGCTTATAGATGTTCGCACCCGAAGCTTTGCCAAGAAGTTGGTTACCCATGCAAATGCCGCAAATGGGCTTGCGCGAACGGCTCATCTGCTTGCGGATAATGTCGACGGCAGCCTGACAAGTATCAGGATCACCAGGACCATTGGCCAGGAAAAGACCATCAAATTCCATGTCGGTATAGTCATAGTTCCATGGCACACGGACGACCTCTACGCCACGGTTGATGAGACAGCGAATGATATTGGCCTTCACACCACAGTCGACAAGCACAACTTTCTTACCGGCTCCTTCGTTGTAGTGGATGATTTCCTTGCAGGAAACCTTCTCAACAAAGTTCACTCCCTCGTACTCAGCCTTGGGCTGATTGTCTGGATCGTCGTCGAAAATAATCTTTCCCATCATCACACCATGCTCGCGCAGCACCTTTGTCAGCTGACGCGTATCGATGCCTGTGATGCCCGGCACATGCTCGCGCTTAAGCCATGAGCCAAGACTTTCTACAGCATTCCAATGGCTGTACGCTTCGCTATAGTCAGACACGATGATGGCAGAAGCATAAATCTTGTCGCTCTCCATAAAAGTAGGCAATCCATTCTTTTCAAAAGTAAAAGGAGGGACACCATAGTTACCGACTAAAGGAAAGGTAAGTGTCATCAGTTGTCCGGCATAGGAAGGGTCGGTAAGGGATTCTGGATAACCCATCATAGCTGTATTGAACACCACTTCGCCGGCTACGGGTTGATCATAGCCAAACGACTTGCCATGGAACTTTGTCCCATCAGACAATACCAAGGTTACATTCTTCATCATTTCGCGTTATTGTGGTCTATTGATTGTGTGGAGGCTGTTTTATACACCTTCTCAAAAAAATTCACGTAAGCCTGGTTGCACAGACGAGTGCCACCCGGCGTGGGATAGTGCCCGGAGAAATACCAATCACCCGGATTGTTGGGGATTGCCTGATGCAGACCATCAAGACTCTGATAGACAATGTCGATCGGGGTCGTCATACCCTCAGGACGGAGCATCTCCACAATCTTGTGGTTGATCTCGTCGACAGAGAACGGTGCATAGATGTCACGTACAGCATTCTGCATTTCCTCGCGGGGCTTGGATAGCTCTGCAAGGCACTCTTTATATACGTTCTCCAGTATGCTTTCCATACCACGTTCCTTGAGCAGGGCTACTGTAGCACGGAAAACACAGAACTCCTCCAGACGAGGCATGTCGATGCCATAGTAGTCGGGGTAGCGAATCTGTGGTGCCGAACTGACCATAACAATCTTTTTAGGATGGAGACGGTCGAGGATATGGAGAATACTCTCCTTGAGCGTGGTACCGCGAACTATACTGTCGTCAATGATGACGAGATTGTCGACATAAGGTTCAAGAGAGCCGTAAGTGATATCGTAGACATGGGCTGCAAGATCATTGCGGGCATTGCCCTCGGTGATGAACGTGCGAAGCTTGATGTCTTTCCAAGCCACTTTTTCACAGCGCACATACTCGGAAAGAATATCAAGGAGTTCCTCATGTGTAGGAGTATGTCCAAGACTCTCGATACGTTCAATCTTCCGTTCGATGACATGCTTCTTGAAACCGTCGATCAAACCATAGAAAGCAGACTCGGCTGTGTTAGGGATGAAAGAGAAGACCGTATGACGGGTGTCGCCGTCGATGGATTTCAGAATAGCGGGAACAAGCTGCTCGCCGAGTTTCTTGCGCTCACGATAGATGTCCTGATCAGAGCCGCGAGAGAAATAGATGCGCTCAAAGGAGCAAGCCGCGTTGCTCTGCGGCTCAAGGATCTTCTTGATCACCGTCTCACCATTACTGCGCACGATGAGTGCCGTTCCAGGCTTAAGTTCCTGAACATCGTCATACTCGATATCGAACGTTGTCTGTAAGACGGGGCGCTCAGAGGCAAGCACGACAACCTCATCATTCTTGTAATAGAAAGCGGGGCGAATTCCGTGGGGGTCACGCATCGCAAACATCTCGCCGCTGCCGGTAATCCCCGTCACGACATAACCTCCATCGAAATGCTTCATCGTAGTTTTAAGCACATTTTCCATCTTGACATGCTCGTCGATGTAGCGCGTGATATTTTGATCCTCCAGTCCTTGCTTCTTTGCCTCACGGAAGTTGCGCTCCACCTCACGGTCAAGACGGTGACCCATGAGCTCGAGCATGATATAGCTGTCGCTGTAAATACGGGGGCACTGTCCTTGGCGGGTAAGTTCCTCAAACACCTCCTCCACATTGGTCATATTGTAGTTGCCGCAGAGACAGAGGTTCTTTGCTCTCCAATTGTTGCGACGGAGGAAAGGATGAACATACTTCAGTCCGCTCTTGCCCGTGGTGGAGTAACGAAGATGCCCCATATAGAGTTCGCCGGCAAAAGGTACCTCTTGAAGGTTGGAGTCGACAAAGACGCTGTTTTCCTTAACCACCTGATTGATTTGTCGGTTGGCTGAGCCAAAGATCTCTGTTATGGCATTAGGGCCTTCCGCACGCTCACGGAACATATATTCATTTCCCGGCTGGGTGTTCAGTTTGACGGAAGCGATACCAGCACCTTCCTGTCCACGGTTGTGCTGTTTCTCCATCATCAGATAGAGCTTGCCCAAACCATATCTCCACGTACCGTATTTCTCCTGATAGTAACTAAGAGGTTTAAGGAGCCGCACCAAAGCCACTCCACAGTCTTCGTGAATGTTGTTTTCCATCAACGATCTTCCTTTATTTACAAGATAAATGTATTGCTTAAAAAAAAGATTGAAACCATCACCCAACGTATCGTTAAGAGATATTCCAATCTTCTTTCAAAATTAATTTCTTAAGATGTTCACCAACAAAGACGCAACAGATGTCACGATTCCCATAAACGAGATCCACAACGTAGTCATACTGCCGATCGATGAGTTCTGTGCCTTGATTGAGTTAGGCTGAACGTAGACAATATCGTTTTGTTGCAGATAATAATATGGTGAGTTGATGATATTTGCATCATTCAAGTCAAGACGATGCGCATGCTTTTCACCGGTAGAATCTTCACGAATGAGAAGCACGTTATCACGCCTACCATAGATAGACAAGTCTCCCGCAGTAGCCAACGCCTCAACGATGCTCATCTTCTCTGTAGTCACGGGCACCACTTGCGGATTACCGACTTCACCAATCACCGTTACGCGGTAACTGGACATTCTAACGGTAACAATAGGATTTTCTTGAGCATTCAAATAAGGCTTCACCTTAGACTTTATAAGATTTTCACATTGTGTCTTGGTCAAGCCTTCTACATGAATCTTACCTACTATTGGAAAATTGATGAATCCTTCATTGTCAACCAAATAGCCCTGCAGCATTCCGCCACCCGTGCTGAGCTGTCCACCTGTACCGACGGTGTTATTAACAGAAAGGTTAAATGGTGCAGAGGCATCGGGATTCGTGGTTATCACTGTAATCGTCAACATATCCTTCGGCATGATTTTGGCATCATAGAGGCCACGGGAGGCAGAAAGATTCAATGTATCGATGTTCTGGAAATAAGCAACTTTCTTGCTGCTTGCGCACGACCCCATGAACAAAGCGAAAGCCGCGACAATAAAAGGTATGAGTAATTTCTTCATATCCGTGGTTGAACGTTTATTTTTATCTTTGCAAAATTACAATTTTATTTCCAAAGGGCAAAGGAATTACGCTAAAAAAACAGAGAGCCTTCTACTTCTTGCCAATTCCCGCTTATTCATAGAAGCGAAAATAGCGTCGGGCATTATAATAAGAAATGTCTTCCACCATACGGGAAAGATCCTCCCGACTATCAGGAAGCAAGCCACGCTCAACATCATTGCCAAGAATATTGCACAACAGACGACGAAAATATTCATGGCGAGGATAACTCAGGAAAGAGCGACTGTCGGTGAGCATACCCACAAAACGGGAGAGCAGCCCCAGCGCAGATAGCGCATTGATCTGCTTGGTCATGCCGTCAAGCTGATCATTGAACCACCAGCCAGAGCCGAACTGGATCTTTCCGGGGTCCGAACCATCTTGGAAATTGCCCAGCATAGTGGCTATCATTTCATTGGCAGAAGGGTTGAGACAATAGAGAATGGTTCGACCGAGCTTATGCTCTGTATTGAGTTCATCCAGGAAACAACTCAAAGCCTTAGCCGTACTGAACTCTCCAATAGAGTCGAAGCCCGTATCCGGCCCCAGTTGCTCATACATACAAGTATTGTTATTGCGGATAGCCCCATAGTGATACTGCTGTGTCCACCCTGCATCATAGTCCATCTCACCACAGTCTTTCAAGAAAGCATGTTTATACTGATGCACCTCCAGTGCAGAAAGCCGCAAGCCACGTAATGCCTTGCTGAAAATGGTTTCTATTTGAGATGAGGTATAAGGATCGCAATAAAACTCCTCTACGCCATGATCAGAGAGCCGGCATCCATTCTCATGAAAGAAATCGTGTCGGCGTTGCAGAGCATCGATAAGATGCTGATAACTGTCAATCTCGATGCCACTTACTTCCGAGAGCAGCTCCATATAGGCCGAGAAATCGGGTTGCTCGATATTCATTGCCTTATCAGGTCGCCAAGCTGGCAACATCTTAATCTCGAAACCACTCTCACATGTCACTTTATGCCAGTGCAGGTCATCAACAGGATCATCGGTGGTGCAGACGCATTCCACATGATAGTGACGCATGAGCCCGCGGGCACTAAACTCGGGTTGTTGAAGCTTTTCGTTACAGATATCATAGATTTCACGGGCCGTAGAGGGCGAAAGCAACTTTTCGATTCCAAAAGCTGTCTTTAATTCAAGATGAGTCCAGTGATACAAAGGATTACGAAAACAATAAGGCACTGTCTCTGCCCATTTCTCAAACTTTTCCCAATCGGAAGTGTCTGTTCCTGTACAATAACGCTCATCTACGCCATTGCTACGCATAGCTCTCCACTTATAATGGTCTCCACCCAACCAAAGTTCTGTGATGCTTCGAAAATGATAGTCTTCTGCTACCATTTTAGGATCGAGATGGCAATGATAGTCGATGATTGGCATTTTCGCAGCATGATTATGATACAAGTCTTTAGCCACATCTGACTCTAAGAGGAAGTCCTCATCCATGAATTTCTTCATATTTGATTCTTTTTTTTTATAGATTGACTAATAATTGTAAGTGGTAGACCGATTACCTAAAGTCACAAGCGCAAATATACAGTATTTATTTGGAATATCGACAAAATTAAATTACTTTTGCAGAAAAAACTAAGAATAGCGATGAACAAGGTACTGCTTATCTACACAGGAGGCACAATCGGTATGGGACAAAATCCTCAGACAGGTGCATTGGAACCACTGGATTTCAACCATCTCGTTGAGTCAATGCCGGAGTTTCAACTGATCAAAGCCGACATTGACGTCTACCAGTTCACACCTCCCATTGACTCCAGCGAGATGTCGCCCACCCAATGGGCACAACTCGTGAGGATCATCAACCGAAACTATGACGACTACGACGGTTTCGTAGTACTACATGGTACAGACACAATGGCATACACAGCCTCTGCTCTCTCTTTTATGCTTGAAGGACTGACAAAGCCCGTGATCCTTACCGGATCACAACTGCCCATTGGTCAGTTAAGAACCGACGGTAAGGAAAACCTTGTGACAAGTATAGAACTTGCCGCATTGAAGGATGAATACGGACACGCACGCGTGCCAGAAGTATGCATCTATTTCAGCGGAGTACTGCTCCGAGGCAACCGGTCAACAAAGATCAATGCAGACGGTTTCAACGCTTTCGACTCTTTTAACTATCCTCACCTGTGTGAGGCAGGAGTAAACTTTTCGTTTTACGATCATCATATATTAAAGCCCGACTTCAGTAAGCGGATGCAACCCCATCTGGCAATGGACACCAACGTGGTTGTCTTCAGTCTTTTCCCCGGCATTCAAGAGGGGATCCTTAGACAAGTGCTGCAACTGCAAAGCCTTAGAGGTATAGTCATGCGCAGTTTTGGCAGTGGCAACGCAATGAAAAGTCCATGGCTCATGCACCTGCTCAAAGAAGCGACCCAAAAGGGAATCGTCATTGTGAATATCAGCCAGTGTGTAGCCGGCACCGTGGAGATGAGTCGCTATGACACCGGGTATCAGCTCAAAGACATTGGCGTCATCTCAGGCCACGACTCTACCGTAGAAGCAGCTGTCACCAAACTCATGTATCTACAAGCTCAACACAACGATCCAAATACCATCCGCAACTTGATGGCAAGAAGCATTGCCGGTGAGATCACTACATAAGCCACCAGTAGACAAACAAAAAAAATGCGAGCAAAGAAAAACCTGCTCCACAGAAATAGCTTATCAAGAATAGTAAAATAGAGAAATCCAAATTTTTCTACAATGCTGCTTGATAAGCTATTTTTTGTTGCACCCAAAGCCTATACTATATTTAATTTAAAAAGTCTCATTAATAATAAAAAAACAAGAGGTTGAACCAAAAAAGTCCAACCTCTTGTAACATTTATCTTTAAAGTATCAAAATCCGAGATTACTTCTTAAAGAAATCCTTGACGGCCTCATTGGGAACCATCTGCTCATCGAAGATGTAAGCACCTGTCTTAGGGCTCTTTACCATCTTAATAACCTTTGAATATGCGCGACCATCCGTAGAACCTTCATGGAGGGTAGCGACCGCTTTCTTTGCCATAGTCTATATTATCTTTTAACTATTAACGTAAAACGAGAACTCTGGTGAGATTTACTTGATCTCCTTGTGAAGAGTCATCTTTTTCAAGATGGGATTGTACTTCATAAGCTCCAGACGCTCGGGAGTATTCTTGCGGTTCTTTGTCGTAACGTAACGGCTAGTGCCTGGCAGGCCAGAGTTTTTCATCTCTGTGCATTCCAGAATCACCTGAACTCTATTTCCTTTCGACTTCTTTGCCATGATGATTATTCTCCTAATACTTTAATGTCCTTCCAATCGCA
>DLDU01000037.1:33752-127096 GCA_002481295.1 Prevotella sp. UBA7764
AGACGAAGACCAGCGGCACTAATCTTGAGCGAAATCCAGCAGTTCTCCTCTACATAGAAGAACTTCTTGCTGAAGAGATTAACGTCAAAGCTGCGCTTTGTGTGGTGCTTTGAGTGAGACACATTACAACCTCTCTGTGCCTTCTTGCCTGTAATCTGACAAATCTTAGACATCGCTATTCTTTGTTTTTGATTCGATTTTTGATACTTATTCCAAACAGAGTGCAAAGTTAGCAATCTTTTTTTTGATTCGCAAATATTTAGTTGGCTAATCTTGACTATTAACTATTTTTTTGTTTTTACGATTCCATATTCTCTTTCCTTTTTCTTTGCCCAAATAATGACCAAAGAACAGACTTTTTACACCATTAAGCTTTTTTGTATTGCAAAAAGAGTGATTATTGAAGAGAAATATTTATCTTTGTAGAAAATTATAACGCAATGCTGCATTTTATCTCATTCGGCAGCGGCAGTAGCGGCAACTGCAGCCTGATATACAACGAGAAAGAAGGGTTGCTCATTGACGCTGGCATCGGTGTCCGTATTTTGAAAAAACACTTGAAAAACTACGGCCTAAACATTTCCAATATTAGGTCTATACTGGTCACACATGATCATGCCGATCACGTGAAGTCAGTAGGTAGTGTAAGCAAGGATTATCACATCCCTGTATATGCCACGCACAAAGTGCACGAAGGCATAGAGGAGAATTGGTGTGTGAGGACCAAGGTGCCCCAAGATATGTCATTTGTTGTCGAGAAAGGACAGCCTTTTCATATAGGCGAATTTACGATCACTGCTTTCGGGGTGCCACACGACAGTAAGGAAAATGTCGGTTACTGCATTGAGGCAGAAGGCATCACATTCGTATTGATGACGGATATCGGGCATTTCACAAACGAAATGCTGGAATATGTCGGACGCGCCAATTATCTTGTCATAGAGGCAGACTATGAGAAGGCCATGCTCGAAGCAGGGCCCTACCCCGTAGAACTGAAGCGAAGAATACAGAGCTCGCTCGGACATACGAGCAATTTTGATTGCGGACAAGTGCTTGCCCACTATGCCACGCCGGCACTCAGAGGAGTATGGCTCTGTCATCTGAGCGACACCAACAACCAACCGGAGTTGGCCGAAAAAACGGTCAAGCAAGTGCTTAGAGCCAGCGGCATTGTTGCCAGCAATGACCCAGGAGCGGACTTCACACTGAATGCGCTCCACAGAAAACTGCCCACAGGCGTATTTGACCTGAAATAGCGAAAACTCTCCTTTAATATATGTCTTTTAGAATGGCATACCCACTGCGAAGTGGAATGTAAAGTCACGAGAAAACTTCGGATGGAAAATCGCCCAATGCTCTTGCTGAGTGGTCCAAGCCGGATTAATGGCTTTCATGCCCCCATCGAAGCGTAGTATGAAATAGCCAAAGTTGATGCGCAAGCCTAATCCATAAGAGACAGCAATCTGCTTATAGAATTCATCGAAACGGAACTGTCCTCCTGGCTGATCAGCATAGTTGCGAAGCGTCCAAATGTTACCGGCGTCTATAAAGGCAGCACCATTGAATTTCCAAAAGAGAAAGGTACGATACTCTGCGCTAAGGTCCAATTTCATGTCACCCGTCTGGTTGATGAAGTCGATGCGGCCGTCTTTGCCCCGATAACTACCCGGACCGAGTTCTCGCACCGACCATCCTCTCACGCTGTTGGCTCCTCCGGAGAAATAGCGTTTCTCAAAAGGCAGCACAGTGCTGTTGGCATAAGGGTATGCCATACCAAACGCAGCATGAAAAGCCAGCATATTGCGAGTATCGAACTGTTGGATACGTGTATAATCAAAATCAAATTTCAGATACTGGGCATAAGGTATATGATTGAAAAGCGTATACTGCCCATTCTCATTCTTCTTCAGGCCCATCAAAGGGGAGAGTGCCCTCAGCAATCCCCCACCCGACTCAAAATTCATCTTCAACGCATTGACACCATTGTTATAACTAAATCCCACTCCCATTCTTAGGATAAAGAGATTCTCATAGTTATAGCGTAGAATAGCGTTTCGATTAGAGACATCGTCGAGATAGTCTTCCTTAAAAGTAGCGCTAATCCATGGCATGTAGACATAGTTCAGATCCAAAAGATCGAAGCGGTAGCGAGTATTGTGCCCCGGATCAGCCCAGCGATAGCGCCACCCCGCAGACAAGACACGACGATGGAACTCTGGACGGTTTTGCATGTCCCAGGCTAAAGACAACTCCGAAGTGGCATTGCTCTGACGCCGGAAGCTTCGGGAGAGAAAAGGTGCCAAGAACTCGGGAAACTGAAGTTTCGCCTGCACACCATATTCTATATAATCTTCATCGTTGTAGCCCTCCAGCCCCGTAATCGCCTCGAAAGCACCACGCAACTGCACGCTCAACAATTCTGATCCACGTAGCAAGTTTCTATTCTCATAGATAAGTGACGCAGCTGCGCCCAAGTCACCCGCCGTGTTGGTACCTTCTGGCTGGAATGCAATTGTAGACCTTTTGTTCATACTCAACTGGATATGACAATCCAAAAGATTCGAATCCGGAACCTCGCTGAACAGAATATTGGTATACTTCACCGCCTGAAGCTTGCTGAAATTTGAATAGGTCTTCTGCAGATCTGTGTTACTAAAAGGTCGACCGGCAGTAATCGCCGTATTGTTTTCCAACACATTCCTCCGAAGTTGAACTTTGCCTAAAGAGCCATCAGAATACCGCACTGAACGGATAACAAACCTGGGATGGTCTGTTGGACGAGCATCACTATTGGCCTGATACTTCTTGAGATGAAGCACAATACCTACCGAGCGACTGTCGGAAGAGGAATCTGCAGTAAAAGATATAAAGTCCTTGTGAAACTTGTAATAGCCGACATTCTGAAGCAACGCTGTCAGCCGGTCACGCTCTGCCTCCAATGCTTTAATTGAGAATGGAGATCCTTCGCGAAGAGCAGAAGTAGACTTTCTATGCTGATGACGGGACATGCTATCCTCGCCACCCAACAATTGTCGAATAGCCGGGTCCTGAATGTCGTATGTGATATGCCCAAAACGATACTGGGCCCGCGGATGAAGCATATAGACCGCTTTGAGCGAATGCCCTTTAACAACCGTATCTAAAGTGACACCAGCATGAAGGTAGCCTTGGTTGACCATGGCCTGTCGTAAATCATCCATTGTCTGCCGCGCCGTAAGCGTGTCAAATACCACAGGACGCTCACCAATACGCTTGAGAGTGCGGTTGATCCATTTCGTACTGTCCTTACCGGCAAGCGTATAAGTGCCCATTGGTATCTTGAAGAGCGAAAACCACTTTGAGTTGGCTTTCTGACGAATATAAGGAAAGAGCTGTGAGGCATCAAACGATTTCTCATCAGATTCTATCTCCACAGAGGTGAGCAGATAACTTCCCTGTGGCACATACTTGGAAGTGCTACATGCCGAGACCAGACATAACGTGAGGACAAGGAAAACGTAGAAATATGTAACTTTTGATTTCAACTGCTATATTTTTGGTACAAAGGTAATGTATTTTGTTGACAGATTACATAAAAATAACACATTATTTTTATCGGTTACAACATTAATCACTAACTTTGCAATATGATAAGCAAGGCAAAAATAAAATTTGTTCATACACTCGAACAGAAGAAGGCACGCATACGCGAGCAGCTCTTTGTCGCCGAAGGACCCAAGGTCGTCGGTGACTTGATGGCACGTTTTCAGCCCAAGATGCTTTTCCACACGGCAGACTGGCACACTCCTCTTGGGGGAGCCACCGGTGCGGAGACCGACGAAACCGTCAGCGAGGAAGAGCTAAAGAAACTCTCATTCTTGCAGCATCCACAGCAAGTACTCGCCGTCTTCCCCCTGCCCCACACAGAAGCCACCGATACAAAGCTGCCAAGTCAGCAGCTATGCCTTGCCCTTGACGGGGTACAAGATCCCGGCAATGTAGGAACAATCATCCGAGTAGCCGACTGGTTTGGCATCACACAGATCTATTGTTCTCATGAGACTGCTGATGTTTACAACCCCAAGGTGGTACAAGCCACGATGGGCAGTCTCGCAAGGGTGGACATACACTACACCGATTTAGCATCACTCATCGACCATCTTCCCAATGATTGTCCGGTCTATGGCACTCTGCTTGACGGAAACAATCTGTATCAGCAGGAGTTGAGTGATCATGGCCTGATAGTCATGGGTAATGAAGGAAAGGGACTGACGGCAGAAGTCAGACAACGCGTCAACAACAGACTGCTGATCCCTAACTATCCTAAAGGCAGAGACACGGCAGAGAGCCTGAACGTAGCAATCGCCACTGCCATCGTGTGCGCAGAGTTTAGAAGAAGAATAGAATAAACAGTATAAACGGACTGAAATCATGAATACAGAACATATTGAGAATGAACTTTATAAAGTTAGGAGTGTCAGAGCCTGCATCAAGTCGGCCACTGACACGATGATCAGCAATCCACTGACTATTCTTCGCCGTACTTGGCTGCCAACGTTGGTGCTAAGTATTGTCGCGGGCTTCAGCATCTTGTTGCCTTCCCTCTTTGAGTCACAGCAACCAGCAACAACAGGAACGACCGCAGTAAATACACCTCTTCTGATTCTCAGTGCCATCTTGTTTATCGCTTACATCGTCATTGCATCGTGGTGGGAATCCTCGGTAATCAGTCTTCTGACAGGACGCAAGGTGAAAGACAATATCCGACGCATACTCTACTTGCTGTTGGCAGTGATCGGACTATATATCATCGTGGGCGTTGCCTTCTCTGTAGGCTATATGTTGCCTATGTTTGGCGGCAAAGCTACCTTGGGCCATCCTACTATCATCTCACCTTTGGTAGCAGGCATCGTATTTGTCTTAGCCCTCATCTTTACCCTGCCCATCAGCTATTCTTCCATGAAATATCTCGTGGAGCCTCAACAAAAAGTGATGAGCATTTTTGGCAAACCATATATAACGGGATTGCATCGCTGGGGCTTTCTCTTCTTGGCTGCCTTTCTCGGAGGTATCATCATCAGCATTCTCCTCGTCATCACCGGTATTCCCGAGATCATCCTCGAGACTGCTAAACAATCCAATGACATTGGAATGGCAATGGGCGACAGCAACGGGCTGACTGCCTCTTTCACGGTACTTCAGCTCTTCGTTACTATCCTGTGCTACTTCATTTGGTGTTATATCTATTGCTGGATGAACTTTGTCTATTACTATGTCTATGGCAGTATCGAAGCTAAAGAGAAAGCAAAAAAGGATATTGTCAATGTAGCCACAGATAATAGTGCAAACAATAATGACTTTGATGCCCTGGATAAGCGCTTAAAACTGGGAACAGAACAAGCATCAGACAGCAGACTCAACATTGAAGACATACAATAAGAATCATATTTATTAAAAGGAGAGATGGAAAAACAACGCATTCTTTTTATCGACCGGGACGGAACACTTATCGAAGAACCCGCTGACGAGCAGATCGACTCTTTTGAGAAGTTGCGCTTCGTTCCCGGCGTATTCAGCAATCTGGGATATATCCACAAACGCATGGGATTCCGCTTTGTGATGGTCACCAATCAAGACGGATTGGGCACGTCGTCGTTTCCCGAGGAGACATTTTGGCCTGTACACCGACTGATGCTTCAAGCATTGGAGAGCGAAGGCATCACCTTCGACGATCAACTCATCGACCGGCACTTCCCGGAAGACAACTCACCGGAGCGCAAGCCCGGCACTGCCATGCTGAAGAAATACACCGACAATCCGGCTTACGACATCGCGGGAAGCTATGTCATCGGCGATAGAGAGAGTGACGAACAGTTAGCCAAGAATCTGGGATGCAAAGCTATCATCCTTGGACGCGACGGTATGACTTGGGAAAAAGCAGCCGAACTGTTGATTGCCGGAGAACGCACGGCAGAGGTAAGACGTACTACCAAGGAGACAGACATCCTCGTTCGCGTCAACCTCGACGGATCGGGCAAAACAGATATTGACACCGGACTTGGCTTCTTTGACCACATGCTGGAGCAAATCGGCAAGCACGGCATGATAGACCTCACCGTACACACCAAAGGAGATCTCAGGGTCGATGAGCACCACACCATTGAGGACACTGGCATTGCTCTGGGAGAGTGCATCCTCAAAGCCTTGGGTGACAAGCGCGGCATCGAGCGCTATGGATTCTGCCTGCCAATGGACGATTGTTTGTGTCAGGTGGCTATCGACTTTGGCGGACGCCCTTGGCTCGTTTGGGACGCTGAGTTCCACAGAGAAAAGATCGGTGAGATGCCAACGGAAATGTTCATGCACTTCTTTAAAAGCTTCAGCGACGCTGCACGCATCAACCTCAACATTAAAGCGGAGGGTGAGAACGAGCACCATAAGATAGAAGGTATTTTTAAAGCACTGGCGCGTAGCTTGAAAATGGCGGTAAGAAGAGATATACACCACTTGGTGCTGCCTTCTACAAAAGGCACACTATAACACGTTTATAAATCAAATAAGGAGAGCAGGAATTGTTCTGCTCTCCTTATTTTATATATAGAGGACCAAGGATCTGGCTTGAAGCCCATTTCTGCTTTACACTGTTGAATAGATACCAAGTCATATCGTTACGACTCAGACTTCCATCTTCAACAGCAGCCTTTCTACTTTACTTTACTTTACTTTCTCCATCAGCTTTTTCAAGAGGCCGGGAATCTCGCAGCTCTCCATAGCCACCGGCACGCCGGCAGCCTCGAAAGCCGCAATCTTGTCAGCGGCAGAACCTGAACTGCTGGAGATGATAGCTCCGGCATGCCCCATCTGCTTGCCCGGAGGAGCTGTGCGGCCATCGATGAAAGCAACGACAGGCTTGGTGATATGCTCCTTGATATAGGCAGCAGCATGCTCCTCAGCATCACCACCAATTTCGCCTATCAAGGCAATGGAGTCGGTATCAGGATCATCTTGGAACATCTGCAACAAATCCTCGAAGTAAAGACCTACCACAGGATCACCGCCGACGCCTATTGCAGTACTCTGTCCCATACCAGCCTTTGTGAGGTTATCAACGACTTCATAGGTCAGCGTACCCGAACGGCTGATAACACCCGTATGTCCTTTCTTGAAGATATTGGATGGCATAATACCCACCATGCTCAGTTCTGGAGAAATCAATCCCGGGCAGTTCGGGCCGATCAGATGAGCACCTTTCACCTGGATATAGCGCTGGGCAATGACAGCATCCACTACGGGGATACCCTCCGTAATGCAAATGATGAGTTTGATGCCGGCATCAGCTGCCTCCAGCATAGCATCCTTGGCAAAGGGAGCCGGAACAAAGATGATCGACGTGTTGGCCTTCGTTGCCTCTACGGCCTCACGAACTGTGTTGAACACAGGAATGCCATCCACCTCCTGTCCACCCTTTCCGGGTGACGTGCCGCCTACAACGTTTGTTCCGTATTCTTTCATCTTGGCAGCATGGAAACTGCCGTCGCGGCCTGTGATGCCCTGAACAATCAGGCGCGTATCTTTATTGATCAAAATACTCATGGTAATAGCTTTTAAAAGATTAAAGATTGTTCATTGCCTCCACAGCCTTGTGGCCTGCATCGGCCATGGTCGTTGCCACAATGAAATGGGAATTCTGCAACAGACGACGTCCCTCCTCGGCATTGGTACCTGTCAGACGGATGACGATCGGCATGTCGGTTTTGATACTCTTGAAAGCCTCTAAGAGTCCTTTCGCCACATCGTCGCATCGGGTGATGCCTCCGAAGATGTTGATCAGAATCACTTTTACGTGCTGATCGCTCATCAACAGATTCATAGCATCTACAATCTTCTCAGGGTTAGAACTGCCACCGATGTCCAGAAAGTTGGCAGGATTGCCGCCATAGAGCTTGATCATGTCCATAGTAGCCATAGCCAATCCGGCACCGTTGACCATGCAACCGATATTACCTCCCAAGTTGACATAGCTGAAACCCTTGGACTTAGCATAGAGCTCTTTCTTCTCATCTTCCGTAGGCTCATTAAGTTCAGCCACATCAGAATGACGGTAAAGCGCATTATTGTCGAAAGTCATCTTGGCATCGATAGCTTTCAGTTGTCCCTCCTTTGTCAATACGAGCGGATTGATCTCTGCCAAAGAAGCGTCTTTCTCAATAAAGAGGCGATAGAGATTCTTGAAAAGTGGAATAGCCTGCTTTACCACTGCTTTATCATCAAACAACTTGTAAGCAGCAGCACGAGCCTGGAAATCAGCCATGCCGATAAGCGGGTCGATCACTATCTTCTCGATCTTCTCTGGTGTTTCCTTGGCAACCTGCTCGATATCCATACCTCCGGCACGAGACAGCATCATCAAAGGAGACTTGCTCTTACGGTCGATCAGAATGCTGACGTAATACTCTTTGTCTATGTTCACAGCCTCTGTGACGAGCACACGGTCAACAACGTATCCCTTGATGGTCATCCCAAGGATGTCGGATGACACCTTGCGCACCTCTTCTTCCGAAGCTGCGAGCTTCACGCCGCCGGCCTTTCCGCGCCCACCAGTGTGTACTTGCGCCTTGACTACAACTCTCCCGGAGCCTAATTGATGATAAGCGTCAACACATTCATCAACGCTACGGCACAAAATAGGACTGTCTACGGGCAAACCATACTGAGCAAAGAACTCCTTTGCCTGATATTCGTGTACCTTCATAATATATTAGTTAATGAATTAACAGGTCACAAAATTAGTGAATTCCTTGAAAAGCACAAAATTATCAACCACTTTTTTTCCAATTAAACATAAACAGAGCTAATATTGTAGAAAATATTAATTTCTTATACACATCATCAACGCTTCCATACAGCTCCAAGCATGGCCGCTCCTCCGAAGTGGAGGCTTTGCAGTAGGGGCAGACGATCCTTTGTGACACCTCCGAGAGCCACCACCTTTGAGTCGATGATGTCTTCTGCAGCAGCCTTCTGAAGTTCCGCAAGCGAGAACTGAGAGCGATAGCCCTGTTTAGAAATACTGTCGAAGACTGGACTCAGAAACACATAGTCCACCTTCGGCTTGCGCAGCTCCACTTCATTGAGCGAATGACATGAGCACGACAAACTCAGCCCGGCACTCGTGGCGCAGTCCGGGACCGTGGGATTACGGTGGTTGAGATGCAGCCCTCCCACACGATACTCCTCACACAGCTCATGATGGTCGTGGAGGACGAGACGAGGATAGCACCAGGTTGGTATCGTGTTGAGAAGACGGCACAAGTCGTCGGCCGAAGCCTCTGGCTTGCGCACATGCACCCGCCAAAAGCCACCCTCAGAGAGCAGGGCGGCAATGCGCTCACCCTCGCCAGGCAAGAAACGGGGCGAGGTGATGGCAATAAGGCGTAGAGGGGTCGTCATCCTTTCAGACAGGCAATGAGCTGTTCGGCTACCTTCTTACCCGACATGAGCATGCCACCGAAGATAGGTCCCATGCGTGGTGTACCCGACACGGCTGAGGAAGCCATGCCACAGACATACAATCCCGGATAGATTTCTTTGGTACCGGCTACCACCTCACGCTCACCCTCGATCACATCCAGTGAGCGCTCGCCGGCGACTGCACCCGTGGGAGTGTCGAGTCGAATGCCGTTCTTACGGGCTACCACTTTGCTGATCTCGCTGTCGTGTCCCGTGCCGTCGATGACATATTTCGCCAATACATTGAGCGGGTCTACGTGCAGTCCTTCGCGCAGCACTGGTGTCCAGTTAACCACCACGCCGCTGACGCGATTGTCCTTGAAGATGACATCCTCCACAGAATAGCAGTTGAAGAGGGTTGCTCCGGCATGGACAGCATGATAGAGCAGTGATGAGGTGCTCTCGATGGAGTCGACTGTGAACAGATTCTCTTCAAACGGCTCGTAGCGTATATCGAACTCGCGGATGATGTCCATGGCCTCTTGCTGGATGACCACTTGGTTGAACATCATAGCACCACCCCACATGCCACCGCCCGGCGAGAGCTTGCGGTCGAAGAGTGCCACACGCAGTCCTGCCTTGGCAAGATAGTAAGCGGCGACAATGCCGGAAGGACCACCACCCACGATGGCTACATCGAGTTGAAGATTCTTTTCCAGTTTGTTGAAATAGGTCTGAATGATACCTTTTGAAATTTCTGTCTCAATCATAATGGTTGATGTTTTTTGGTTATTTAGTGAATGTTTCTTCGCAAAGTGTGTGGCTGATGCGAGCCGCACAAAAGTTGGGACCGCACATGGTGCAGAAGCGTCCCTGCTGCGGGTTGGCAGCCTGGTAAATAGCCTGTGATCGTTCGGGGTCGAGGCTCAGACAGAACTGGTCGATCCAGCGGAAATCGTAGCGAGCCTTGGACAGCGCATTGTCGCGTACCATGGCTCCGGGGTGACCTTTGGCAATGTCGGCAGCGTGGGCTGCAATCTTGTAAGCGATGATGCCGTCGCGCACATCCTGCAAGTCAGGCAATGCGAGATGCTCCTTGGGCGTGACATAGCAGAGCATCGATGTGCCAGCCCAACCGATGAGAGCGGCACCAATGGCACTGGTGATATGGTCGTAGCCCGGCGCAATGTCGGTCACCAGAGGGCCAAGGGTGTAGAAAGGAGCATGGTGACACTTCTCCTGTTCACGCTCCACGTTTTCCCGAATCTTTTGAAGAGGTACATGTCCCGGCCCCTCGATAAACACCTGCACATCCTTGTCCCATGCCCGCTGCACCAGTTCACCCATGGTGTCGAGTTCCGCAAACTGCGCCCGGTCATTGGCATCGTGGATGGAGCCCGGCCGCAAACCATCGCCGAGGGAGATGGCGACATCGTACCGTCGGCAGATGTCGCAGATGTCGTCGAAATGGGTATAGAGAAAACTCTCCTGCTGATGCATGGCGCACCACGACGAGATGATGCTGCCTCCTCGGCTGACCATGCCCGTGAGCCTGTCGAGCGCATAGTGCACGTTTTTCAAGCGTATGCCGCAATGGATGGTGAAATAGTCTACGCCCTGCTCACACTGCTCGATGAGCGTATCGCGGTAGACATCCCAAGAGAGGTCGGCAATCTTCTCGTTCACCTTTTCGAAAGCCTGATAGAGCGGCACAGTGCCCACCGGCACCGGACAGTTGCGCAGGATATGCTCACGCGTTTCGTGGATATGGCTACCTGTGGAGAGATCCATCAGCGTATCGCCACCCCATTTACAGCTCCACACAGCTTTCTCCACCTCTTCTTCGAGGTTGGACGAAAGTGCCGAGTTGCCGATGTTGGTGTTGATTTTTACCAGGAAACGGTCACCGATAATCATTGGTTCCGCCTCGGGATGACGGTGATTACAGGGAATGACCGCCCTGCCGGCAGCCACCTCCTCGCGCACAAACTCCGGGGTGATATAGGAGCTTATGCCCAGCGCCTCGTTGTTCATGTTCTCACGAATGGCTACATACTCCATCTCGGGAGTGACAATGCCATGGCGGGCATAGTAGCGCTGAGTGCCTTTGCGCTCGGGCATCCACGTCTCGCGCAGTCTGGGCAGACCTCGCTCCAAATCGATGTCGACGTCAGGATCACTGTAAGGGCCGCTGGTATCGTAGATGAATACAGGAGCATTGTCGTGACGCGTTTCCTTGCCGTCGGTCACAGTTACGGTTGGCATGAGGCTAACGCGTCGCATGCCTACCCGAAGGAAGGGATAGCGCTTGCCTTGAAGATAAATTTTCTCGGAATGTGGATAATGAATTTTGATATTCTGGTTCATAGTGTTGGGTTAATCGTTTTGCAAATCTTGTGCATCTCTTCTACGGGGTTGGCGGCTCGGACAATGCATCCGCTCATTGCCACGCCGTCAACGCCCGTAGACAGGATAACGGGGATATCGTCACGCGTGATGCCACCGATAGCTATGAGAGGCAGCCGGACTGACAACTTTTTCCGTGCAGCCACGAGATGCCGATAGCCGTCGAGACCAAGCAGGGGCGCGAGATGTTCCTTGGTGGTGGTGAAGCGAAACGGGCCGCATCCTGCATAGTCAGCTCCCTCGTCAACAGCCCTGCACAGATCCTCCACCGTGTTGACAGTAGCTCCGATGATGGCGTGTGGCCCAAGGATCTTCCGAGCTTCGGCCACGGGCATGTCACGGCGACCAAGATGCACTCCGTCGGCACCGATGAGCGGGCAGAGAGCCACACGGTCGTCGAGGATGAGAGTGGCATGTTGATGGTGACAAAGGCGTACGGCTTCCCTGCCGACGCTCAACACCTCGTCGTCAGTGGCTCCCTTCATACGCAGCTGTATCCAGCGGCAACCACCCAGGAGTGCCATCCTCACCTCATCAAGGTCGGTGTAGCGGTCGGTGGCATGTGTGATAAATTGCAGATGCTTCATGGCTGGATGATAAGTTTTTGTGGGTGAAAAAAATGGTTGAGCGGGCCGTGGCCATGGCCTGTCGTCACCTCAGCCCCGGCCTTGATCGCTTGGCTCAGGTATCGTTTACCCTTGTCCACAGCGCAGACAAGGTCCAGTCCCCTTGCGAGATAAGCCGTGATGGCGGCGGAGAGCGTACATCCTGTACCATGCGTGTTGGACGTGGTAATGGTCTGAGCACTAAAGGACTTGACCATGCCTGTCTGTGTGAAGAGCCAGTCTGTCTTTGTCTTGCCGTCGGCATGTCCGCCCTTGATGAGAACAGCTTGGCAGCCCATGTCAAGGATGTGGCGTGCCGCCATGTGGATGTCGCCGGTAGACCGGATGTTCATGCTAGCCAAAGTTTCTGCTTCAGGAAGATTAGGGGTGAGCAGGCTGGCAAGCGGGATGAGCCGGTCGACAAGCATCTGCAGCGTACCTTGCCGCATGAGTGAGTCGCCAGAGGTGGCCACGATGATAGGGTCCACGACAAGAGGCACGCGGGGATAGGACGCGAGGATGTCCGCAATGGCAGCGACCACTTCGGCATTGCCGAGCATACCCGTCTTGATGGCAGAAGGACGTATGTCGCACATGACGGCGCGCAATTGTCGCGCCACCAAATCTGCGGACATATCCTCCACACTGCGCACCCCTGTAGTGTCTTGGGCGGTGACGGCGGTGACTACGCTACAAGCATAGCACCCTAAGGCCGACATCGTCTTGATATCAGCTTGCAGCCCGGCTCCTCCACAGCTGTCAGAGCCTGCTATCGTTAATGTAGAAACGTATTTACTGCACATCTTAACTGTACCTCACTCTGATTTTCTTCTATCTAACTATACGATCAGAGAGGTGCACAGCCAAGCTGTGACCAATGGAAAATACTGGCAACTTCCTACGGCAGCATTACCTGCATCAGGTTCACGGGTATCATCTCAGCTTTGCCTTGTCGCCACAGGTGACACGGCTCCGCACCCCTCTGACGAGCATTTCTGCCCGTCATCTTTCAGTATGCATCAGAGACATTTTTTGCCCCCTTTGCTTTTAGTCGTGTGCAAAAATATAAATTTATAACAAGAAAAAAGCGAATACACCGAATAATTATATCATTTTAACCCTTTCACTGCAACAAAAAGCTATTCTTTACACACCTATATCCTATCACTAACAACAGAAATAATTTCTACAAAAACACTTCCGCGACAACTTGTATTCCAGAGAAAGGAAAATAAAAAAAAGCAAGCAGCAAAACGCCCCAAAAGAGCTTTAAAAGTGAGAAATCAGTGATTTCTTTATGTCATCTCAGTGGTTTTAGCTCATNNATGAGCTAAAACCACTGAGATGATTGAATATTCTCTAAAGAATTTCACAAGAAGAAGGTGATTTTGCAAATCGAAACGACGCAAGTATCACACAAATCATTGACAATTAGCAACTTATGTAATATTGCCAAAAGTCGAGAATTCACACTTAAGATCATACTTGCTCGCAAGAATCGCATTCTCATGCCCGCTTTTTTGTCAGTTTTTCTAACAACTACTATTCTTCGACGCACATGCTCAATGTGACTCGTCTTTCAGCAGAGGCAATGAGATATGATACTTCACTGCTAATATCCTGATTGCTACAATAACGACAAATGCCACTACCACGGTAACAGCCACATTGACATGCAACGAAATCATCAGCCAATAGACCAGACCGCCAAGTATGCTCGCCATCGCATAGATTTCCTTACGGAAAATTACGGGCGGCCGATTGAGCAACAAATCACGGAGGACACCTCCGGCCGATCCCGTTATACATCCCATGGCAATAGCCACCCAAAAAGGATGTCCACAGACCAGTGTCTTTTGTATACCTGCTATTGTGAACAATGCCAAGCCAAGCGTGTCAAAGAAAAACCAGGCATTGTTTAAATGACGGAGCAAACGCGCGAAGAGTATCACCATCGCTTGGGCGAGAAAAGTGCAGACGATATACATCGGCGATGTCATCCAGAAAGGGGTCACTCCGAGCATGACATCGCGCAAAGTACCTCCGCCGATAGCCACGACAAAGCCACATACAAAGCCTCCAAACCAATCGTAATGCCTTGCTGCCGCATGACGTATGCCTGAGATGGCAAAGGCCAGTGTACCCAAGATCTCTATTGTCTGCTGAACAGAATGAATAAAAACAGGATCGTGATAAAACATTCTTTTTCTATTATTTCACATATAAAAGCCTTTGCGCCCATAACCCTTCAGACACGAGTTCTGGGCACAGAACCAGTTTCAGACATGATTTAAGTCTCGGCCTTCAACAAATGCCTTTATATTCTCAACACAAATCTCCATCAAACGTTCTCTTGCTTCCTTTGTTGCCCATGCGATATGCGGAGTGATATAGGCATGAGGCTGGGCGAAAAGGGGATTGTCTGCGCGTGGCGGCTCTTCCGTCATCACGTCAGCGCCGTAGGCTGCCAACTCACCATTTGCCAAGGCACAGGCCACAGCCTCTTCGTCCACGAGAGGTCCGCGTCCGGTGTTGATCAGTATTGCAGACGGACGCATCAACTTCAATCGTCGGGCATCTATGAGGTGATAGGTATCCTTGCTCAACGGACAATGGAGCGAGAGAATGTCAGACACGGCCAACACTCCCTCAAGCGTGGTCTTCTGTATGCCTTCGGGAAGATCGGTAGCGTTTTTTGAGGTCAAGGCAAACACGTCCATACCCAGTTCACAGGCGACGCGCGCCACTCTCATGCCGATATGCCCAAGCCCTACGATGCCCATCGTCTTCCCGGCCAATTCGGGCAGTGGCGTATCCCAATAGCAGAAGTCTGGATTGCGGCTCCACTTGCCTTGGCGATTCTCCTCAGCATAGTGAGCCACTTGATTAGTGATGTTCAGGATATGAGCGAACGTCATCTGCACCACGCTGTCTGTGCTGTATGAGGGAATATTTGTCACCACGATGCCTCGACGATGAGCAGCATCCACGTCCACCACATTATAGCCGGTGGCCAGCACGCCTATATATTTCAACTTTGGGAGCTGGGCCATCACCTCATCAGTGATATTCACCTTATTGATCAGCACAGCGTCGGCATACTTGGCACGCTCTACCACGTCTTCAGGAGCCGTCCGAGGATAAACAGTGAGATTACCAAACGCCTTGAGTGCATCCCAAGACAGATCTCCGGGATTGGCGGCAAAGCCGTCGAGTTCTACAATGTTCATGTTCAAAAGTCTTTTCTTTGATGTGATTACCTTGTTAAATACAGTACGACACCTTAATTATATATAGGCATCGAATACTGAAAAATGAGTTTTAATCCGCGTCGCCTATTCCTTATATCGATCACCCCAACAGTTCAGCATGCGCTGATAGAGTCTTTCCTCCGACGGCGAGTGCTGGGCATGCCACAAGCGCAGACTCTTCAGCTGATCGGGAAGATACTGCTGTGGCGTGAAGTTGCCCGGATAGTCATGAGGATATTTATAGCCATCGTGGTATCCGAGCTCGGCCATCAGCTTGGTGGGTGCATTGCGCAATGGCAAGGGCACGGGCTGATTGCCAGACTTCCTGACTTCTGAGAGTGCCGCGTCAATGCCCAGATAAGCAGAATTGCTCTTAGGACTCGTCGCCAAATAGACGGTAGCCTCAGCAAGAGGAATACGTCCCTCCGGCCAGCCAATTTTCATCACGGCATCAAAGGCCGCATTGGCCAAAAGCAGCGCATTGGGGTTGGCCAGTCCTATGTCTTCCGCGGCAGAGATGACCAGCCGACGCGCTATGAACTGCGGGTCTTCCCCGCCCTCTATCATTCTCGCCATCCAATAGAGGGCCGCATCAGGGTCAGAGCCACGGATGCTCTTGATAAAAGCCGAAATGATGTCGTAGTGCATTTCCCCATCTTTGTCGTAGGCCAAAGGATTAGTCTGGAGAAGCGACTCCGTCAGCTGGTCTGTGATAACCACCTCGTTGGCCTCTGTGCTCTTGACAATCAAGTCGAGGATATTAAGAAGTTTACGGGCATCTCCGCCACTGTATCTTAGCATGGCGCCATACTCCCTCAACTCTATATGCCGCTTACAGAGTTCAGGATCTTTGTCAACAGCCCGGTGAAGTATCTTCAAGAGATCCTCCTTTTCCAAGGATTTCAGCACATAGAGTTGGCAACGCGAAAGCAAAGGGCGAATCACCTCAAAAGACGGATTCTCCGTCGTGGCACCTATCAAGGTCACCACTCCCTGCTCCACGGCGCCTAACAAGGAATCTTGCTGAGACTTGGAGAAGCGGTGGATCTCATCGATAAACAGAATGGGCGACTGCTCCTGAAAGAAACGGCCCTGCTTGGCACGCGCTATGACATCTCTCACCTCCTTCACGCCACTGGTCACAGCACTGAGTGTATAAAACGGCACCTTGAGCGTGTGGGCGATGATCTGAGCCAGTGTCGTCTTCCCCACTCCCGGGGGGCCCCATAGAATAAAGGACGAAATACGCCCCGACTCTATCATCCGCCGCAACACACCATTTGCCCCTACAAGATGATCCTGACCTACGTAGTCATCAAGGGTCTGTGGCCGCATACGTTCCGCTAAAGGCTCTGACATATCATTTATCTCCTTATATGTTTTACAATCTACAAATTTACATATTTTCTATGATACTGCATCGTCTTTTCCTTAAAATTATATTAATCAACTTTTATCTAAAGTCTTTCATGCTACAAAGACCTTTCCATCATATCTATTCAATACCGAGAACACTTTAAGATTTCCATCACTTTCTCCCAAACCTACAAATTATTAGACGGAAAGCAGAAGGCTACACAAAAAAAAGAAAAACTTCTTTGGATTCAACAGATTTTATTATCTTTGCACTAAAATAAAAAGAGATAGAAAGTTTTTAAATCAAATAGATAACATTTTTATGGTAAAGATTACAGAGGAAGCTGCCCTCGCCTACCATGCCAATGGACGACCGGGCAAAATAGAAGTGAAGCCGACGAAGCCTTATCGTACACAAACCGATCTGAGTCTGGCCTATTCACCGGGGGTCGCCTATCCGTGCCTTCAGATACAGAAGAATCCTGACGATGTCTATAAATACACCGACAAGGGCAATCTTGTAGCTGTCATCTCCAATGGTACTGCCGTACTTGGACTGGGAGACATCGGCGCCATGAGCGGAAAGCCTGTGATGGAGGGTAAAGGATTGCTCTTCAAGATCTACGGAGGCATCGATGTGTTCGACATCGAACTCAATGAGAAGGATCCCGAGAAGTTCTGCGAGACCGTAGAGCGCATCGCTCCTACCTTCGGCGGCATCAACCTTGAGGACATCAAGGCTCCTGAGTGCTTCTACATTGAAGAACGTCTGAAAAAGAACCTCGACATCCCTGTGATGCACGACGATCAGCATGGTACTGCCATCATCTCCGCTGCCGGACTGAAAAATGCATTGGAAGTTGCCGGCAAGGACATCACCAAGGTGCGCCTTGTTGTCAACGGAGCCGGTGCTGCTGCTATCAGCTGTACAAAACTCTATGTAGCACTGGGTGTGAAGAAAGAAAATATCGTCATGCTTGACTCCAAGGGTGTCATTACTTCTGACCGTCCTAATCTGACACCACAGAAGAAGCTCTTTGCTACCGACCGTCGTGATGTTCACAATCTTGCGGAAGCTATCAAGGGCGCTGACGTCTTCGTCGGACTGTCTAAGGGTAACATTCTGACTCAGGACATGATACGCTCGATGGCTGAGGAGCCTATCGTATTTGCTTTGGCCAACCCTGTGCCGGAGATCAGCTACGAGGATGCCATGGCAAGTCGTCCGGACGTATTAATGTCTACCGGCCGCTCTGACTATCCTAACCAGATCAACAATGTTATCGGCTTCCCCTATATCTTCCGCGGTGCTCTCGACGTCCACGCCAAAGCCATCAACGAAGAGATGAAGATGGCGGCTGTCAATGCCATTGCCGACTTGGCCAAGCAGCCTATTCCCGACATCGTCAACGAGGTTTACCATGTCAATGATCTGACGTTCGGCCCCAAGTATTTCATCCCGAAGCCTGTGGATCCCCGTCTGATCACAGAGGTCAGTGCCGCCGTGGCAAAAGCTGCCATGGAAAGCGGTGTCGCCCGTACGCCTATCAAGGATTGGACAGCTTACAAGGATCATCTGCGTCAGATGCTGGGTCAGGAGACCAAACTCACACGCACTCTGCACGCCACAGCAGCACTGCATCCGCAGCGTGTGGTCTTCGCCGAGGGTGGTCATCCGACAATGATGAAAGCTGCCGTACAAGCCCAGCAAGAAGGTATTTGCCATCCTATTCTTCTTGGTAATCCCGATCGCTTGGCTCGTATCGCCAATCGTCTGAAACTCGACCTCTCGGGTGTGGAGATCATCGACATGCGCGCTGACAAGGAGCAAGGCCGCCGCGCTACTTACGCTAAGCACCTCGCAGAGAAGCGCGCAAGACAAGGCTACACCTTTGAAGAGGCCTACGACAAGATGTATGAGCGCAACTACTTTGGTATGTCCATGGTTGAGCAGGGCGACGCCGACGCTTTCATCACTGGTCTCTATACCAAATACAGCAACACTATCAAGGTTGCCAAGGAAGTGGTCGGCGTGCGCAAAGACTATAATACTTTCGCCACCATGCACATCCTCAACACCAAGAAGGGTGTCTACTACCTCGCTGACACGCTCATCAACCGTCATCCTGATCAGAATGTGCTCTATGACGTAGCTCGTCTCTCAGCCCATACCGTCCGATTCTTCAACGATGAGCCTGTGATCGCTATGATCAGCTACTCCAACTTCGGTACCGACGAGATCGGCTCACCGCAGAAGGTGCATCAGACTGTAGAGATGATGCAACATGACTATCCCGACCTCGCCATCGACGGTGAGATGCAAGTCAACTTCGCTCTCGACAAAGAGCTTCGCGATGCCAAGTATCCTTTCACCCGTCTCAAGGGCAAAGATGTCAACACACTGGTATTCCCCAACATGAGCTCGGCCAACAGTAGCTACAAGTTGATGCAGTCGCTGGATCCCGACGTGGAAATCATCGGCCCTATCCAGATGGGTCTGAACAAGCCTATCCATTTCACCGATTTCGAGGCAAGCGTCCGCGACGTCGTCAACGTTACTGCTGTAGCAGTCATTGATGCCTATGTAGATAAGGTCAAGAAAGAGAAGAAGTAACCCTTCTCCTTTCTGCACACACACATAACGGATTGTAAAGAAGCTATCTTCTTTGCAATCCGTTTTTATTTCCTACTTTACCCTTGCCCCATACGATGGCAGGCATCTCTCTTGAAAGCTATTATTTCGATTTTAACTTACTTTAGTAGCCTTTTCCTTGCAGTGTATTGTTTAAACCTTTATTTTTGCAACAAATATACCTTGTTACATAAATGTCTATGAATAAGAGAACATGTCTCTACGAGCGGCACTGTCAGGCAGGAGCCCTCATTCAGCCATTTGGGGGCTTCGATATGCCCATCCAATACACATCTATTATAGATGAGCACAATGCTGTGCGGCAGCATTGTGGCGTTTTTGATGTCTCGCACATGGGCGAGATTATCGTAACGGGTCCTGACGCAGAAAAGTATGTCAACCACATTTTCACTAACGACATCACCAATGCCCCTATCCACAAGATCTACTATGGTATGATGCTTTACCCTGATGGAGGAACCGTTGACGATCTGCTTGTCTACAAGATGGCGCCCAACCACTTCTTTATCGTTATTAACGCTGCCAACATCGACAAAGACGACGCATGGATGCGGGAGCAAGCCCAGGGATTTGATGTCACACTCGACAACAAGTCTGATTATTATGGTCAGCTTGCTGTGCAAGGCCCCGAATCGCCAAGCGTTATGGAAGAAGTGTTGAAGATACCTTGCAGTGAACTTGTTTTCTACACTTGCAAAACATTGGAAATCGATGGTGAGGAGGTGATCATCAGCCGCACCGGCTACACTGGTGAGGACGGCTTTGAGATCTACGGTTCCACAGGCTTCATAGTCAAGCAATGGGACCTGCTGATGGCTAGCCATCGTTGCGTACCCTGCGGACTCGGCTGTCGCGATACGCTGCGCTTTGAGGTAGGGCTGCCTCTCTATGGCGATGAGCTGTCAAAGGACATCTCACCAATTATGGCGGGCCTGAGCATGTTTTGCAAATTGGATAAGCCAGAATTCATCGGCAAAGAGGCACTTGTCGAGCAAAAGACTAATGGCGTGACACAACGGTTGCGCGGCATAGAGCTTGACGACAAAGCTGTGCCCCGTCATGGCTACACAGTGCTCAAGGATGGCAAGCCTGTCGGTGTGGTCACTACGGGCTATCGTCTCATTTCTGTGGATAAGAGTTGTGCCGTGGCTTTGGTAGACGCTTCGCTCAAGTTGGGCGACCGCGTGGAGGTTCAGATCCGGCGTAAGACGTTCCACGGAACTATTGTCAAGAAGAAATTCTATGATAAGCATTATCACAAATAATATACTCATTAACCATTAATTCCGCACCTATTATGACTTATTTCAGTGAATCACACGAATATGTAAGAGTAGAAGGAGAGTTCGGCTATATCGGCATCACCGACTACGCTCAGAAACAATTGGGTAATATCGTCTACGTCGATATGCCGGAAGTAGACGATGAGATCACCGCCGGTGAAGTCTTCGGTGCCGTGGAAAGCGTTAAGGCTGCCAGCGACTTAATTGCCCCTATCAGCGGCACCGTCGTAGAGGTAAACGAGGCTCTGGAAGATCATCCTGAGCTCATCAACCAGGATGCCAATGATAATTGGATCATCAAGGTGAGCATCGCAGACACTGATGAGCTTCAAAAGCTCATGACAGAAGAAGACTACAACAAGAAAAACCAATAACCTCGTGTACGGAAATAGAATGGCAGTCCGCTATAATTATCGTCTCATCCTTCAAGTATGAGGATAAGACAAGTCATAACGGATATGACATTCTATTTCTGATATTTCAGTAAATCTAAGCTATGTTTAAATATTTTCCACAAACGACTGAAGACATCCAAGAAATGTTGCAGGTCATAGGGGTCAGTTCCATTGAAGACCTCTACGCGGATGTCCCTGATTCCGTTCGGCTCAAGGGCGACTACGACATGCCGGAAGCAATGAGCGAGGTGGAAGTGCGCAAATATTTCGGTCACCTTGCCAAGGACAACCGGGAGTTGACGTGCTTCGCCGGTGCAGGTGTCTATGACCATTATATTCCCTCTGTCATCCCGCAAATCGTAGAGCGTTCGGAATATCTGACGAGCTACACGCCCTATCAGGCCGAGATCTCGCAAGGCACCCTCCACTATATCTTTGAATATCAGACAATGATGGCTCGACTGACTGACATGGAGGTGAGCAATGCGTCGATGTACGACGGTGCCACAGCTACGGCTGAAGCTGCGATGATGGCCTGTGCTATCGGTCACCATGCCGAGACCATACTGGTGTCGGCAACTATCGACCCGAAAGTAAGAAAAGTGCTTGATACCTATGCTCATTTCCATGGCATGGTTGTGAAAGAAATCCCGCAAAACGAGGGCGTCACCGACTTTAGTCAGATGGAGGATGCTCTCTATCAGGGTGGTGTTGCCGGCGTGATCGTGCAGCAACCTAACTATTATGGTATTGTTGAGGATCTGAGTGGTGTGGCTGATACTTGCCATGCCAACAAAGCACTGCTGATCATCAACAGCATTGCCGCCGACTTGGCTCTGCTGAAGACTCCCGGAGAATGGGGAGCTGACATTGCTGTCGGTGAGGCACAGAGTTTGGGCTTGCCCATGGCCTGGGGAGGACCTTACCTCGGATACATGTGTACCACGGAAAAATATATGCGCAAGATGCCGGGAAGAATCGTCGGACAGACAGTCGACGGCAATGGGCAACGCGTCTTTGTGCTGACTCTGCAGGCCCGCGAACAGCATATCCGTCGACAGAGAGCCACCTCCAACATCTGCTCCAATGAGAGTCTGATGGCACTGTGGGTGACTATCTATATGGCACTTATGGGCAAGTTGGGACTCAGAGAGGCTGCACAAACGGGCTGTGATGGAGCACACTACCTTCACGATCAACTATTGGAAACCGGACATTTCACCGATACATTCAAGGGCAAGGAATATCTTAATGAATTCTGTGTCAGATACGACGGTGACCTCGACGCTCTGCAGGCTAAATGGCTGGAGGCTGGCTTCCTCGGTGGTGTTAAGATCGATGACCACACCCTTATGCTGGCGGTCACCGAGCAAAGATGCAAGGAAGAGATTGACGCACTGGTAGCACTTGTTAATTCTTAAATGCTTGACTCCCCATTAGCACTGGTTAATTCTTAAAAGAGAAGGTTATGAACAACAAGTTATATCATCATCTGATTTTCGAGCTGAGCCATCCCGGACGCGTTGGCTACAGCCTGCCACATAATGCTTTTCCTCATCATGCCCTCCCCTCGGATGTCTGCCGCGACAAACCGGCAGAGCTTCCCGAGTGCGACGAGATGACAGTTGTGCGGCACTATACCAACCATAGCGGCAACAACTTCGGTGTCGACAACGGATTCTACCCATTAGGATCCTGCACGATGAAATACAATCCCAAGATCAATGAGGAGATTGCCGCCCTACCCGCTTTCACTCATATTCATCCTCTACAGCCTGAGCAGACTGTCAAGGGATGTGAGGAGGTGGCCACAGCCCTGCGTCGTCAGCTCGCAGCACTTACGGGAATGCACGACTTCACGCTCAAACCTTGCGCTGGTGCTCACGGAGAGCTCACGGGACTGATGATCATCAGGGCTTATCACGAGAGCCGTGGAGACATGAAGCGCGTCAAGGTCATCGTACCCGACTCCGCCCACGGCACCAATCCTGCATCTGCTGCTGTGTGTGGCCTGCAGGTCGTGGAGGTCAAGAGTCTTGCCGACGGCACCGTCGACATCGATGACCTGCGCTCAAAACTCGATGACACCGTAGCAGCCATGATGATGACCAATCCCAATACACTCGGACTCTTTGAGCACAACATTGTGGAAATCGTTAAGCTCGTACATGACTGCGGCGGACTGATGTACTACGATGGAGCCAATCTCAATCCTCTATTGGGTATCTGTCGCCCGGGTGACATGGGCTTTGACGTGATGCACCTCAACCTCCACAAGACCTTCTCCACGCCTCACGGCGGTGGTGGACCCGGCAGCGGCCCGGTGGGTGTGCGCCAGGGACTGGAGCAGTTCTTTCCTATGGTCAATCCTTATCACGGCAACTTCCTCGTCGAATTGCGCGCCCTGACATATATTCTTTCTTTGGGTAAAGAAAACATTAAACATGTAGGACCGCTTTCAACGCTCAATGCCACCTACATCCGCCATCAGTTGAAAGACGACTACGAGTTGCCGATTGAGGGGCTTTCCAAACATGAGTTTGTTTTCAACGGACTGAAAGATAAATCTACGGGAGTCACCACACTTGACGTTGCCAAACGGCTGCTTGACTTTGGTTTCCATGCACCCACCATCTACTTTCCACTGCTTTTCCATGAGGCCATGATGATCGAGCCAACGGAAAATGAGAGCAAAGAGACTCTCGATCGGTTCATCGATGTGATGCATCAGATTGCACGTGAGGCCAAGGAAACACCTGATTTGGTGAAGACTGCACCACACAATACACCCATCTCGCGTGCCGACGATGTGTTGGCAGCCCGTCATCCTGTATTGACATTTAAGGAAAACAACTAAGAAAGACATACATTAGTAAGTATGATTGAAACAGATTTAATGATCATCGGCAGCGGACCGGGCGGTTACGAAACCGCTCTTTATGCTGTCAATAAGGGATTGAAAGTGGTGTTAGCCGAGGAGAGAGAGGTTGGGGGGACATGTCTCAACCGCGGCTGTATTCCCACCAAATCTTTGCTCCATGATGCTACAAAGGCGGCTTCGGGTAATACAGAGCTCCAAGCTGAAGCTTTCAAGCGAGCCATGGAGAGAAAAGAACAGGTGGTAGCGGGGCTTCGTCAGGGCATCTCCACTTTGCTTTCTAATCCTGCCATCACACTGTTGCAGGAGCATGCAACCTTTGTAGATGCAAAGACAGTCACTGTCGGTGAAGAAATAGTAAAACCTCAGCATGTGATCATCGCGACAGGATCAAAGGTCAAGATGCCACCGTTACCAGGGATTAAGGAGCCGCGCAGCCCCTACGTCTTCACGTCAGACGACTTGCTTTCCTCTCCAATTCTGCCCCCGAATGTGTGCGTCATCGGAGCTGGTGTCATCGGCTTAGAGATGGCAACGATGTTCCGGAACTTTGGCTGTAAGGTAGATGTCGTGGAGTTTCTTAGCGAATGTCTGCCCACCGTAGATGGTGAAATCGCCCGACGACTGCGCAAGACACTGGAGAAGTCCGGTATTAAATTCCATCTTGCTTGTCAAGTTTGTGAAGTCAATGGCAATGAAGTCATCTATCTCAATACAAAAAAGAAAACCGAGGAACATATCGTTTCCGACTGCATACTGGTGGCTACTGGACGGGCACCACAAGTGGAGGGACTAGAGCTTGAGACAGCCGGCATACAGTACAATGGCCACGGCATTCTCGTCGACGATGATTTTACCACCACCGTGCCTGACATCTACGCCATTGGCGATGTCAATGGCCGACAGATGTTGGCTCATGCAGCAACAGCGCAAGGACGCCATGCGGTCAACCGCATTCTTGGCCTTGAAGACCGCATCCGCTTCGACATCATGCCCGCTGCAGTCTTCACCCGTCCTGAGGTAGCTTCCGTGGGACTGACAGAGGAGTTGGTTAGATCTCAGTTCCCCGACTATACCACCCACAAAGGCTTCTACCGTAGCAATGGCAAAGCACAAGCTATAGAGGCTACCGAAGGGCTCGTCAAGATCATCTGCGACGGCAAGCAACCTGATTCAAAGATTGTCGGATGTCATGTCATGGGAGCCAATGCCGCGGCTATCGTACAAGAAGTGGCTGCGCTGATGAATTTTGACGTTACTCTTGAGCAACTGAGAGACATCATCCACATTCATCCTACCCTCAACGAAGTCTTGCTTCAAGCTGCCAGCGACAGAGACAAAATGCAGAATGTTCCGCCTGCAAAACTTATGTTAATATAACAGGAATAACAAAAGAAGACCGCATTTTAGCATCAATATCGATGCAAAATGCGGTCTTCTTTATATACGATTATACTATGTCTGCTTTTTAATTATTCAGCCTCCTCTGTAGTCTCCTCAGGCTTCATATTTGTATAGACATTCTGTACGTCGTCAAATTCCTCAAGACGCTCAACCATCTTGTCGATCGTCTCACGCTGCTCAGGAGTGACATCCTTCAGATCGTTAGGAATGCGGGTAAACTCAGCGCTGGTAATCTCGAAGCCGTTCTCCTCCAAATACTTCTGGATGTCGCCAAAGCTTGTCGGCTCGCCATAGATAGTGATCTCGCCAGACTCCTCATCCTCGTCGTAGTCGTCGTCCACTCCGAAGTCGATCAATTCCAGAATCAGATCATCCATATTGGTATCGTCCTTCTTCTTGAAAGAGAACACACATTTGTGGTCAAACAAGAAGCTCAAGGAGCCCTGAGTACCCAAGTTACCATTGAACTTATTGAATACAGAACGCACGTCAGCAACCGTACGGGTCGTGTTGTCCGTCAGAGTATCTACAAAGACAGCGATTCCGTGAGGGCCATATCCTTCGTAGGAGACCTCCTTGTAGTCGCTCTGGTCCTTGCCCATTGCATTTTTGATGGCACGCTCGATATTGTCCTTAGGCATGTTCTCACGCTTGCAAGTGGCAATGATGGCACGCAATGTCGGGTTGTTCTCCGGCTCAGGGCCGCCAGCCTTGACAGCAATGGCAATCTGCTTGCCCAACTTGGTAAACGTACGGGCCATGTGGCCCCATCTTTTCAGCTTTGTAGCTTTACGGTATTCAAATGCTCTTCCCATAATTGAAAAGTAATGTAGCTAATCTCGTAGCTTAAATCTTTAACTATATTATTTTTGATTCTCTATTTTGCTTTACGCTTTGCATGGCAGACCTGCCCTATCGCAGCTCAGCACCGAACTTTGTGGTGAGGTTGTGGATCAGCTTCTTCATGATCGCATCGATCTGCTTGTCGTTCAAAGTCTTCTCCTCGTCCTCAAGGATGAAGTTGACGGCATAGCTCTTCTTGCCGTTAGGCAGGTTCTTGCCCTGATAAACATCGAAGAGCTCAACACGCTTCAGAAGCTTCTTCTCACTCTGGTAAGCGATCTGCTCGATTTGTGCAAACTCCACATTATCGTCGACCAACAGAGCCAGGTCACGGCTGACAGAAGGATACTTGCTGAGTTCCTTAAACTCCACCTTATTCTTCTTGATAGCCTTCAAGATGCCGGTCCAATCAAACTCTGCGTAGAAGACATCCTGGTCGATGCCCTGCGGTGCCAGCACCTTGTGGGAAAGTTTGCCATAGTTGACGAGTGTCTTGCCGGCACGATTGTTAAGTGCGATACCTTCAGAGAAAATGTTGTTCTCGCTGTGAGCCTCGACAAGCATGTGCGGAGCTACACCAGCACGCTTCAGAATATTGTAGACATAAGCCTTCAACTGGAAGACAGAGGTATCCTCATCGGCATGTGCCCAAGAGCCCTCAACAAATTTACCAGTCAGCCAAAGGGCGAGATGATAGTCCTGGGAATAGGCCTTGATAGGAGCCTCGGGCGTATTCTTCTCAGCAGCATAGCTGTAGACATTGCCAACCTCGAAGAAGCGGAGATTCTTGGCTTTGCGGTTGACATTGCGAGCCAGCGACTCCAAGCCGCCAAAGAGCAACGTCTGACGCATCACACCCAAGTCAGTGCTGAGCGGATTCATAATCTTCACCGTCTTTTCCCAAGGATAAGCATTGAGCTCATTGGGCTGATAGTAGGAAGTCTTCGTCAGAGAGTTGTTCAGAATCTCGTTGAAACCACAGCCCACGAGTTGTTCGCTGACAATATTCTCCAGACGATGATCCTTATCCTCCTCACCGGCAACAGTCAGCGAAGATTTCAACTGAGTAGGAATCTCCACGTTGTTGTAACCATAGATGCGAAGGATGTCCTCAACGACATCGCAGGGACGCTGCACGTCCACACGATAAGCAGGTACTGTGAGTTCGAGTCCCTCTTCGTCCTCATGGTCGATGCGCATCTCCAAGCTCTTGACGATACTCTTGATTGTATCGTGACCTAATTGCTTACCAATCAGTCTGTCGCAATATTCATATTTCAGATTTACTTTAAAGTCGGGTAACGGCTCCGGATAGACATCGTTGATCTGCATCGACACCTTGCCGCCAGCCAATTCCTGACAGAGGATGGCGGCCTGCTTCAAAGCGTAGATGGTGCCGTTGGGATCGATGCCACGCTCGAAACGGAAGCTGGCATCTGTGCTCAATCCATGACGGCGGGCACTCTTGCGGATCCATGTGGGATGGAAATAAGCACTCTCTAAAACCACATTCTTCGTCGTCTCATAGGTACCGCTTCCCTTGCCGCCAAAGACACCGGCGATGCACATCGGCTCTTCGGCATTGCAGATGCTGAGGTCGTGTTCGCCCAAGATATGTTTCTGACCGTCGAGCGTGATGAACTCTGTGCCCTCGGGCTGCGTACGTACCACAATCTTATGGCCCTTGACCATGTCGGCATCAAAGCAGTGCATCGGCTGACCATAAGCCATCATAATATAATTGGTGATATCCACGATGTTGTTGATTGGACGGAGACCGATAACCGTCAGCTTGTCCTGAAGCCATTTAGGACTCTCCTTGACATCACAGTCTGTAATGCTCAAGCAGGCATAACGCTTGCAGGCCTCATGGTTCTCAATATCCACCTCAATAGGCAGGTCGTTGTTGTCGACATGAAAACGAGAACAATCGGGACGATGCAAACTGGACTTGTAGCCACGCTGGATGAGCCAGGCATATAAGTCACGGGCAACGCCATAATGGCTGAGAGCATCGGCGCGGTTAGCAGTGATGTCAATATCAATCACCCAATCGCTCTCAAGATGATAGTATTCTGCTGCGGGCGTGCCGACGACAGCGTCGTCAGGGAGCACGATGATGCCAGCGTGGTCTGTACCCACTCCGATCTCATCCTCGGCGCAAATCATGCCGTAGCTTTCCACACCACGAAGCTTTGATTTCTTGATAGTGAACTCCTTGTCGCCGTCATAGAGCACGCAGCCAAGGTCAGCCACGATGACTTTCTGTCCGGCTGCCACATTGGGAGCTCCACAGACGATCTGCTGAGGCTCGCCCTTGCCAAGATCCACCGTAGTGATATGCAAATGGTCACTATTGGGATGCATCTCACAAGTCAGCACCTTACCAACATAAAGACCTTTCAATCCTCCTTTGATTGCCTGAACTTCCTCCAAGGCGTCAACTTCCAAACCTGTAGAGGTAAGCGCGTCCGCTGTCTCCTGTGGTGTGAGGTCGAAATCAACGTATTCCTTGAGCCATTTATAAGAAATCTTCATTATATAATGATTTTATGTTTCCGTGTATTGATAATATGATGCAAAGTTACTAAAAAAAAACGAGCCCTCAAAAGTTACTTTAGAAAAAATCGAAATGCCTGAGAATCATTCTGTCTTATCAAGCCTTCAACACAAAGAGAATGGCGTAAAACGACTCTATTTCTCTCACTCTCAACGGTCAGCCATGATTTGAAAACAAAAAAAGCAGTTCCTACCATTAGATAGAAACTGCTTGAATGAAATGTTTATTCTATGAAAGAGAGGAGCACAACGGCATTCTTTGTTTATTGCGCCATCTGCATCTGACGGAGCAGATCCTTTTGCTTATCGTTGAGATTTGTCGGCAACTTCACTTTGTAGGTGATAATCAGGTCGCCGTATGTGCCGTCACCTCTGTCATAACCCTGGTTACGTACGCGCACCTTCGTATCGTTTTGCGTTTCTGGCTTTACTCTCAGTTTGATTTTCTTGCCATTATTGAGCTGAATGACGATCTCTCCACCGAGCAACGCCGTATAGAGATCGATATAGACATTGGCATTCATCTCGCCATTGCTTGTCCGCATCCTACTACCACCCGCTGACGAACGAGAACCGCCCATATTGCCAAAAAGATCTTCGAAGAAGCTGGAGAAACCTCCACCACCACCAAATTGCGAGAAGTCGAAATTGTCGAAAGGCGATCCTCCACCTGAACTCCAATGGAACGAGCTGCCGCCATTACCTCCTGCGCCACCGGCTCCATTGAAGGCATCGGCCTCTTTCCAGTGCTCGCCAAACTGATCGTATTTCCTACGCTTCTCAGGATCATTGATCACCTCGTAAGCTTCGTTGAGTGCCTGGAACTTTGCTTTTGCCTTTGGATCATCGGGATGCAAATCCGGATGAAACTGTTTTGCACGCTTCAAATATGCCCGACGGACATCCTTCTGAGGGATGTCCTTGTCGACGCCAAGAATCTTGTAATAATCAATAAATGCCATAATCTAATCCTCCTGTTTTTAATTAGCATAGCTACAAAAAATATGCCATACAGCGCTAAGAGAGCGTAAAAAAAGGATGCACTGCAATAAGCAATACATCCTTTGATTATTTCTTTGAAAGAAAAGTGAGGATTAAGCCTCAGCAGGAGCCTCCTCTGCGGGAGCCTCAGCCTGAGCAGCCTCAGCAGCCTTTGCGGCCTCAGCCTCTGCCTTAGCAGCAGCCTCAGCAGCCTTCTTGTCAGCCACTTTCTTGGCAATAGCCTCATTCACCTTCTTCTCAGCCTCCAACTCCTTGGCAGCTGCGTCCTCACGGCTCTTGGTCTCAGCACTGCGAACAGCGTTCAGCTTCTGCTCCTTGGCTGCTTTCCAAGCGTCGAACTTCTGCTGGCATGTAGCCTCGTCGAAAGCGCCCTTCTTTACGCCACCGCGCAGGTGCTTCATCATGTAGACGCCCTCACCCTTAAGGATGTTGCGGACTGTGTCTGTTGGCTGTGCACCGGTCTCTACCCAGTACAAAGCACGGTCGAATTTCAAATCTACGGTTGCAGGATTGGTGTTCGGGTTGAAAGTACCGATCTTCTCTGTAAACTTACCATCACGTGGTGCTCTTACATCAGCAATCACAATGCTATAGAAAGCATAGCCCTTGCGACCACCGCGCTGTAATCTGATTTTTGTTGCCATTTTGTTTTGTATAAACTATTAATTGTTTGTATCATGCTCCTAACTCGTAGAAGTAGATGCAAAGTTACTACATTTTTCTAAGAAGCTGTATGTCTACGGCTTTCTACCTCTAAACATTTAAGAATTATTAAGCTACAACGGTTATCTGTCTTTAATGGGCACATAACTTTTCTGCTCCAAGATGTTCTTGTAAGCAGGACGGATGATGCGACGGCCTTCAAAGTTCAGTTCCTCGATACGATGGGCTGTCCAGCCGACAATACGTGCCATAGCAAAAATAGGCGTATAAATCTCCTGTGGAAGACCTATCATCTCATAGATGAAGCCACTGTAGAAGTCGAGGTTGGCACAGATTGGCTTTGTAGTCTTGCGGAAAGCAGAGACACACTTCACGCCCTCCTGCTCGATGAGCTTCAGGAAGTTGTACTCCTTGACCATTCCCTTCTCCCTGGCTAACTCACCGGCCAACTTCTTGAGCTCCACTGCTCTCGGGTCGCTCATGGTGTACACGGCATGACCAATGCCATAGACCAGACCGGTCTTGTCGTAAGCCTCCTTGTTGAGCATACGATTGAGATAGGTATCGATCTCGTCGATGTTGGTCCAGTCAGAGATTTGCTCCTTGAGATGGTGGAACATATTGATCGCCTTGATATTGGCGCCACCATGCAGAGGCCCCTTAAGAGAACCTATTCCCGCGGCAATGCTGGAATAGGTGTCGGTGCGTGTTGAAGAGGTCACACGCACCGTAAACGTGGAGTTGTTACCACCGCCGTGCTCAGCCTGGATGATAAGCAGCAAATCGAGCATACGCGCGTCGAGCTCGGTGAAGTCCTCGTCCTTAAGCATATAAAGGAAGTTCTCAGCAATTGTCATATTCTCACGCGGATGGCGGATGTTGAGGCTACTGCCCTGCATGGAGTGGCGATAGATGTTGTAAGCGTAGGCGATGATCGTCGGGAACTTGGCAATGAGCTCGATGGACTGCCGCATAAGATTGTCGCGTGAGATGTCATCGGGATTGGGATCGAAGGTGTACATCTCCAGCACGCAACGGGCCAGGATGTTCATGATGTTGCTGCCCTCCAAGTCGATGATGTGCACAATCGTACGATGGTCGAGCGGCATATTCTCATTGATCAGCTCACGGAAAGCCGTCAGTTCCTCCTCGTCGGGCAAATTGCCGGAGAGGAGCAGATAAGCAATTTCCTCAAAGCCAAAGCGTTTCTCTTTCAGCAATGGAGTGACAAGGTCGTCGAGCTCATAGCCGCGATAATAGAGGCGGCCCGGACAAGGGCGCAGCGAACCGTCGTCATTGCGCTCGTAGCCAACGACATTACCGATATTGGTCAGACCGACAAGCACACCTGTGCCATCCTCATTGCGCAATCCGCGCTTCACTCCATATTTAGTAAAAGCCTCGCGAGGAATCTTGCAAGAGTTCTTCACCTCATCGCTCAACTTGTATATCAGATATTCCTTTCTCATAACACCGTAACTTTTGCTTACTTCAAAATACCTTTGATGACAGCGTCACCAAATTCTCTCGTACCCAACGACTTTCCGTCGGTCATCATCCGCGCAAGGTCAGCCGTGGCCGTATGGTGGCGGTAAAGCTCGGCCAAACTCTGCTCAATGGCCTGTCCTGCCTCTTTCCATCCAATGTAGTCAAGCATCATCACGGCAGAAAGCAGGATGCTCGACGGATTGACAATATTCTTTTCTGCTATGTCGGGAGCGATGCCATGAGTAGCCTCAAAGATAGCATGCCCCGTCTGGTAATTGATATTGCCACCGGGAGCAATGCCAATGCCACCCACCTGAGCCGCCAACATATCAGAGACATAGTCACCATTGAGATTCATCGTGGCGATGACACTGTAGTCTTGCGGCTTCAACAGAGCGTTTTGCAAGAAAGCATCACAGATGCAGTCTTTCATCACCAAGCGACCGGACTTCAGTGCATCGCCGTACTCGCGCTCTGCCAACTCGTAAGCCCATTTCTTGAATCCGCCTTCGGTGAACTTCATGATATTGCCCTTGTGAACCAATGTCACTGACGGAAGATTGTGGGACAGGGCGTATTCTATGGCCGCACGGACAAGACGCTCCGACCCCTCACGGCTGACGGGCTTAACGCCAAAGCCAGAAGTCTCAGGAAAACGAACTTTCGTGACGCCCATCTCATCATGAAGGAAGCGGTAGAACTTGCGAGCATCATCCGATCCAGCTTCCCACTCGATACCTGCATAGATGTCCTCCGTGTTCTCACGGAAGATGCACATATCCACCTTCTCGGGATGCTTCACCGGGCTCTCTATACCTTCAAACCAATGGACAGGACGCTGGCAGACATAAAGGTCAAGACCTTGACGGAGTGCTACGTTCAAACTACGAATACCGCCTCCGACTGGAGTCATCAGAGGCCCTTTGACACCCACAAGACACTCACGGAAGGCCTCCATCGTGGCCTGCGGCAGCCATTCACCGGTCCGCTCGTGGGCTTTGCCACCGGCGAGTACCTCTCTCCATTCGATCTTGCGCTTACCGCCATAGCATTTCTCCACTGCGGCATCCACGGTTGCGCGCATGATGGGTGTTATCTCTTTGCCAACGCCATCTCCTTCGATGAAAGGAATAGTCGGCTGATCGGGTACTACGAGTGCCCCGTTTTGTTTGCTGATATTCATAATGGTATCCTGTTTATGATCTTAAAAGGTTGTTCAGAGCCGAGCCAGCCTTGAACCACTCGATTTGCATTTGATTATAAGTGTGGAGAGCCTCAAAGCTGTCGATCGACCCATCCTTATGCTTTAAAGTAACAGTCAACGGCTTGCCGGGGGCGAACGCCTTCAGACCGGTCACTGAGATGCGGTCATCCTCCTGCACCTTGTCATAGTCATCTTTATTCGCAAATGTCAGCGCAAGCATGCCCTGCTTCTTCAAGTTAGTCTCATGGATGCGGGCGAAGCTCTTTGCCAACACCACCTTGACATTGAGAAAACGGGGCTCCATAGCTGCATGCTCACGCGAAGAGCCCTCGCCATAGTTGTCCTCAGCCACGATGATGCTGCCCATGTTGTGAACTTTATAATCTTTCGCTGCTGCGGAAACAGCTTTATACTGGCCGTCGATCTGATCCTTCACGTTGTTACTCTCATCGTTGAAGGCATTCACTGCTCCCATCAGCAGATTGTCGGAGATGTTTTGGAGATGACCACGGAAGCGAAGCCAAGGACCAGCCATAGAGATGTGGTCAGTCGTGCACTTGCCTTTGACCTTGATCAACAACGGCATATCCACCAAGTCATTTCCATCCCAAGCAGCGAAAGGCTCCAACCGTTGCAGACGCTTGGAACCGGGAGCGATGACGACTGGCGCATCGGTATGCTGATCCGTAGGAGGAACGAAGAGGCCCTCCTGCTCCAATGTAGTGATGGCATCTCCTTCTTTTCCACAGGTGAAGCCCTGGGGTGGGAAGACAAAGCCCTGAGGCTCCTTGAGCATCACCTCCTTACCTTCTTCATTAGTCAGTTTGTCTGCTGCAGGATTGAAATCCAGCTTTCCGGCTAAGGCCAAGGCCACCGTCATTTCAGGCGAGCCTATAAAAGCATAAGTATTGGGATTGCCATCAGCACGGCGACGGAAATTACGATTGAAAGAGGTGACGATGGCATTCTTTCGGGTGTTGTCGTCGGTATGTCGTTTCCACTGACCGATACACGGGCCACAGGCGTTGGCCATGACCACGGCACCAATAGCATGGAAATCATCCAAGATGCCATCACGTTCTGCCGTACAGCGGATCTGCTCCGAACCAGGGCAAACAATAAGTTGCGCCTTCACCTTCAGATGCAATGCCAAAGCCTGACGGGCAACAGAAGCGGCGCGCAACAAGTCTTGATAAGAAGAGTTGGTGCAGGAGCCAATCAGCGCAACCTCTACGTTCATCGGATAATCGTTGGCCGGACCTTTCTCACGCATCTGAGAGATCGACGTGGCAGCGTCTGGCGTAAAAGGACCATTAAGGTGTGGTTCTATCTTGGAAAGATCGAGGTCGATGACCTGATCGTAATACATCTCAGGCTGAAGCTCCACATCAGCGTCGGCTCTAAGATCCGCAGCATGCTGACGTGCCATCGCAGCCACCTGTTCGCGACCGGTCTGACAGAGATACTCATCGGCGTTATCGTCGTAAGGGAATAAAGAACAGGTTGCGCCCAATTCTGCTCCCATGTTGCAGATGGTGGCCTTACCTGTGGTAGACAAGCTCTTGGTGCCTTCACCGAAATACTCCATAATTGCATTGGTACCGCCTTTGGTCGTCAACAGTCCGAGGATCGTCAGTATGACATCTTTGGGTGCTGCCCATCCTTGAAGCTGTCCATGAAGATGAACGCCTATGATACGAGGCATACGCAACTCCCAAGGCTGTCCGGTGAGAACATCTACGGCATCCGCGCCACCTACGCCGATAGCAGCCATGCCCAAACCTCCCGCATTGGGCGTATGAGAATCGGTACCGATCATCATACCACCGGGGAATGCATAGTTTTCCAACACCACTTGATGGATGATACCTGCACCAGGTCCCCAAAAGCCAATGCCATATTTCTTGGATGCAGACCGAAGGAAATCATATACCTCGTGGTTCTCTTTACAAGCTACTCCAAGATCGGCCTTAGCACCTTCGTCAGCACGGATGAGGTGGTCGCAATGAACCGAGGCGGGCACAGCGACATGCTCTCTTCCCGCATTCATAAATTGCAGCAAGGCCATTTGAGCCGTAGCATCTTGCATCGCCACACGATTAGGACGGAAATCGGCATAATCGACACCACGCTTCAATGGCTTCAACGATGCTTCATCATAAAGATGAGTAAAGAGTATTTTTTCGGCATAGGTCAACGGTCTCTTCAATGTCCCTCTTACCGTTGAAATCTTGGAAGAATAAGCAGCGTAGAACTGCTTCATCATTTCGATATCCAACATATAATTCCCTTTATTGATTAAACTTGTTGCAAATATAGTAATTTTTCTTTGAATTGATACTATATTTGAATAAAAATTAATCAAAATGAAAGGAAATTCTATTAAAATTCGATTTTATAGCCGTTAAACACGTTAATATCTACCGCACCGTGAATACCGTCGACCCTCCCGTCGGGTGCCAACTGCCAAATCTTCAACTTAATGTCCGGCTTATATTCACCATAGCGAGCGATCCAAACGGGATAACTGTGCTTAATGTCCGGAGCCGAGTCGAGATAGCGGTTGACAAACGTCTGACTGATGTAAAGAATCGGCCGTTTGCCCGTGCGGCGCTCTACCATACGAAGCCACGCCCTCACATTTTGCCACATTACTGTCACACCACCCATCTTGCGTATTTGACTGGGCAGCAGTTCCAAGTCCAGCACCGGCGGCAAGTCGTTCTGCGCCACGCGGCTTTTAGACAAGAAAAAGGCGGCCTGCTGACTGCCGGACGAGCGATGCGTAAAATAGTGGTAGGTACCCGTAGGATAGCCATGCTTACGTGAAGCGGCATAATCCGAAAGGTAGTAAGGATTCAGCATAGAGCTGCCTTCGGTGGACTTGATGAAGATAAACGAGATCTTATAGTTCACATGTCCACTCACATTTTTCTTAGACAGAGTACCCAAATGGATAATTCGCAGTCGTGACCAGTCGATACTATAACGATGCTTTCCTTTCACATGCTGATATTTCGACAAGTCGATTCCATAGAGCCGTGAAGAATTATAGTTCAACCGCTCTCCTTTATACACATCATCCTTCCACTCTCCTACTCTGAAAAAACGATGCTGACTGGAAAAGCCAAAGCCTCTGCGACTTCCCTTTTGCCAAAAGCCCTCATAAAGCGTGCCCTGGTTATCGATCAGTGTGCCATAGCCATTGGCCTGCAGCTGACGGTTAAAGTCACCCTTATAAAGTCCGGCAGAATCCCTACGCACACCACTCGTCAGTGTGTCATGGTTCCAAACACCGTCTATTCGGTTTCCTAATGAGTCCAATGTCCAGCCTTTGCCCTGGCGCAATCCATTCTTCCATATACCACTATATATAATGGAGTCGCCATTCGAGAGCGTACCCAATCCGTCAGGCTTGCCATGGAGTGTCTGTCCCTGGTAAGTCTTACCCTGCCACGACATTTTAGCTACATCTTTGGTCTTCACCGTACAGCCGTTGAACAGAAGAGCCAAGAACGGCAGGAAAAGGAAAGTAGAGAGAATATGTCTCAAGCCTGATTTCATAACGCCCCCTCCTTATCTACTAATCCCACAAAACGGCCATGAAGCGTGAAGACTGCTGTTCCCGGCTGGGCAAAGGCATGAGCCACCCCAATTTTCTGCCCACGATCATAATCACCGCGGGTAAGAATTGTATGGTCTTTCCGCCGGATGTCGGCAGGTGACAACGTGACGGTGATCACCTCTTTGTGACGAGACACTCCCCAAGGCACATTCTTCACCGCCCGGCATCCCCAAGGAATGACAGTTTTATCGGTATGCACAATGACAGGAAGGCTGATGCTGTCAGACGGAATGCGCAGTAAGCGACAAGAGCGACGATGCAGCTGTCCCTTATCATCATACCACGACACCGTGAAACGACACTTATAAAGCAAAGTCAAATGACGCTGACCCAACTTGCTGGTCGCCGCGCTTAAACGCTTCAAAGAGTCGAGTTGCTGTTTCTGCCTTGCGCTGTAAGCGGCGATACGGTTGTATCCTTCGTCCTGGACATTATGACAGCGCAGATAGTATTCCAACTCCTTTCTGACCATTGTAGAGCGATGCAGCGCCACAGACAAAGAGTCACGCTGACGTTTCAAAGCTGTATCAGGCTGTATTTTTGCAAAATGAGAAGAAGGAAAAGAAAGCAATGTCAACACACGACCATCACAACTCGGCCACCACCAATGGCGGTTGATCCATACTCCTTGCTGATGGACAGGATACACTTGTAAGTCAACGACATGGCGGCCATCGCTCAAGCAAATCGTAGCTGTTCCATCCAACATACAGACAGACTTTCGCATGTCGTTTTCCGTTGCAGGCAAAGCCATACAAGTAAGCCAAAACAACAACATCAAGGGGAGAATCACCGCAATATAGACTCTCCGTCTCACAATGAATGGTATGATCTTTCTTCTCAGCATCACTCTGATCTCAATCCTCCAATTCTATACTCCTAAATACGAGTGCAAAGTTACTAAACATAAATGAGAATCCTTTGCAAACGGAAGAGTATTTTTTATTGGTCGGCATCGTCCCAGAGATGATTGGCCTCTTCAATCTCGTCCTCATCAAACCATTTCGACAGTTTGTCGTAAGCACGCTTCTTCACATCGTCGGTAAGGTCACCCTTGATTTTGCGTAACACATACAACAATACTGCCACATCATCGCCCAATCCAGCGATAGGTATTGCGTCGGGGATAACATCCAAAGGACTGATCAGATAGCCCAAAGCGCCAATGATAATCGCTTTGTCCTTCAATGGTACATCCTTGCTCTGAAGCGTGTAGTAAAGAATGAGCGCAGCATATACAAGTTTGGCTCCTGCCCGCTTGGCGATATGAGAAATCTTCTCGACAAACCCTGAAGCAGTGTATTTGTCGCTGTACTTCATAAAATCCGGTAACTGTAAGTCTTTCATATAGTTTTAGTCGTTAAGTTTAAGTATTCATTCTGTTTAGGCATCACATACTCACATGGTTTTGTCCATCAAATATTGGTCTACTGCGTCTGCATATTGTGCGTAAGCTTTCTGCTCTCTTCTCAACTGCGACAGTCGATAGCGCGTCACCAACATCCGCACTCCTTTGGCCATGAGCGCCAATAACAGTCCAATACCAATACCAACGAACAGCGACTTGTTGCCCCAAGGTAAACTCTCCTCAGGAAAGGCACTCAGTACAAGCACAGGTAATACGGCAATGATTCCATAGACCGTCAGCTGCTGCCGTTGGGTACCCTCACTGTCAAGAATATCCTGATAAGCCGACAGAAACCTGTCCAACTCTTCACGCGCCACGCCATACTGCTTCATCCGGGGAAACGTTTCCTCGTCGCCGTAGTGTTCAATGATTCGAGCGATGCGATGCTCATAATCGTTAAGTATATTAGGCTCTAAATCCTTCATAGATGAGAATCTTTAATTAAGTCGTTGTCTGGAATTTACTGCCTCTGTCCAAGGTACTATCCCCAAGTGAGATAACCCTTTTTCCCTCCTTATATTGTATCGCGATAACAAAAAAGTAAGACAGTGCTCTGATAAGCCGGGTTCCGTAACCGCCACTTCTCAGGAAGAGGCGGCGCTCTGTCATTTATCTAGATAATGAGTCACCCCATCACTCAAGCGTTCTACCCTCTATCGTTGCCATCGAAGTGGCATCGGGCGGACAACCCTGACATGACGATAGTTTACATGAACTTGCAGCCCTCAGACGGCACAGCCCGACGATCACCCGCCGGCTGGTAGTCTCTTACACCACCTTCTCACCCTTACCGCCCACAAGGAGCGGCGGTTATTTTCTTCTGCCTACACCTACTGTTGCCAATAGCTTCTATTTTCGGAAGTGAGGTGTCCTATGCTGCCCGGACTTTCCTCTCGCATCTGTAGCGATGCCAGCGACGAGCCGGAGCACTGCCTTACATCTTGCAAAAGTAATAAATAATCTCCAAACTGCCAACCGGCTGATTAATATTTTGTAAGTTTTTAAAGGAATGTAAAATCAACTTTTATTCTACTTAATAGCAGTTAAGTGCAAAAAAGAATGTGTTAAAGTCAGATAAAGTAATAGAACAAAATGACAGTCATTCATCTTTTGATGCTATATTTGCAAGTGTTTCAACAAAGATTGTCAGTTCTCTGTCAAAGATATAAGGAAACTGATAACAAAGTGAAACAAAGATACAAAGTGGAAATAAAGACCATATAAACATAAACTATAGAAAGAATGAAAAAGTATTCCAGTTATTTGCTCGTAGGACTTTGCACCATGGCACTGACCCTACCCGTCGGCAAGTATGCCAATGCTTCTGCAGCCACCAACAAGGTGGAAGTGGCAGGACAGCCGGTTGATTTGACTTACGCTGCCGAGAAGGCACTGCCTGCCGTCGTCTATATTAAATACGTACAAAACTCCAAGACAAAGACCGTGGAGGTACAGAGTGATCCTTTCTCCGATTTCTTTGATCCCTTCGGATTCTTCGGTAATCCCAGTGGCGGTAATGGCGGCGTACAAAAGCGTCAGATCAGAACTCCCAAGCAGGAGGCTGCCGGATCGGGAGTCATCATCAGCCCCGACGGATATATCGTCACCAACAACCATGTCGTCAATGGTGCTGACGAACTGACCGTTACTCTCGAAGACAACAGAGAGTTCAACGCCCGCATCATCGGCACAGATCCAACCACCGACCTTGCCCTGATCAAGATCGATGGCAAGAATCTCCCTACTCTGCCAATTGGCAACTCCGACAATCTCAAGGTGGGAGAATGGGTCATCGCCGTGGGTAATCCTTTCGGACTCAACAACACGGTGACAGCCGGCATCATCAGCGCCAAAGCCCGCACACTCGGTGCCAATGGCGTTGAGAGTTTCATTCAGACCGATGCCGCCATCAACAAAGGCAACTCGGGTGGCGCTCTTGTCAACACCAAAGGCGAGCTCGTCGGCATCAATGCCATGCTGTTCTCTGAAACCGGCTCCTACGCCGGATATGGTTTTGCCATTCCTACAGCCATCATGACAAAGGTCATTGACGACCTGAAGAAATACGGCACCGTGCAGCGTGCTTATCTGGGCATTCAAGGCCAGGATGTACTCAACTATGTCAACAATCTGAAGGATCAGAACAAGGATATTCCTGACCTCGGCACAGTAGACGGTGTTTATGTCGCTAAGGTAGAGGACAACAGCGCAGCCTCAGCAGCCGGTATCGAGAAGGGCGATGTCATCGTTGGCGTTGACGGCAAGAATATCACTAAGATGGCTGAACTACAAGAGGTCATCAACAGCAAGCACCCGGGCGACAAGATCACCATCACTTGGCTTCACAACAAGAAGAAGATGAGCAAGACGGTCACTGTCAAGAATATGCAAGGCAATACCAAGGTGATCAAGACCGCCGACTTGGATGTTCTTGGTGCCAAGGTCATCCCTGTCAGTGCTGAGTTGAAGAAGCAATTGGGCATCAGCTATGGTCTACAGGTCAAGGATGTGAAGAACGGTGCCTTCAAAGATGGTGGCATCAGCAATGGCTTCATCATTCTGACTGTCAACGACAAGCCGATGAAGACCATCTCTGATCTTCAGGATGCTGTCAAAGATGCTTCTACCAGCAAAAATCCTGTGCTGTTCATCACTGGTGAATGGCCATCGGGCAAGACAGACTACAAGGCTGTGAATATCGGTACCGACAAATAGTATTCATCATCCAAGCAAAACACTATTTAACTAAAGTTTCCCACCCCTATTTTATGGGCACTCTCGGCTTAAAATGCTTTGTGAGTGCCCATAAATACTGGAAATTAACACTTACTTAAAATGTGTTTGCGACTACATGTTCTTCTTGTTGCCTGTCTTCTAATGCTTTGGCGATAATTTCAAAGTTCTTTCGCATTTCTGTGTCGGTAACAATCAACTGCTCTATCTCGCCAATGGAGTATCCAAGTACCTCACAAAGTGAAGCGAGCAGTCTTTCGACACATTTCAGTACACGTCTCCATAACGTAAGTGCCATGACATCCTCCTCCATGTTGGCAAACAACTCGCCCATGGTCTCATAGTCAGACATTTGCTTTTCCAGCTACATCACAATGTATGTAATGTAACAAAGCGTTGCATCGGCAATCTGACCGTCAAAGTCCCTGTCCATACACGAACCGAGTCCGAGGTATCCTTTTGTTTCCTTGTTGACCATATGACACAGGAATCCTCGCTCTCTGTCTTGATGCCATTCTTTCGAAGAAGACTCTCAAAGCGAAGAACTGTATAATTGAGCAGACGGCGCCAGTCCATTTCCTGACGGACCATCATACGGTAATAACAGTTCTTTCCAGTTTCGAGAAGATGATAGAAGTTCTTCTTGTATATGGAGTGTATTGTTTCGCCGTTAATGCGGAAAAGACAAAGGGAAAGGATTAATTGAACAGCTGAGATGCCATCATGCTTCTCCAACGACAGCCTGCAAAGCAGATGTCCAAGACCGAATTTTGAGAATACTGACAGAATATCGCCGCTCATCTTGCTTTTAACACTCAATAGTTTGGATATCTCACTAAAATTTGCCTAATTTTGCATTCATAACAGTTTCTCTTTAATTTATTGATAATCATTGTATTTGGACACTACAAAGTTACCAATAATTATTGAGAAACTGTTATTTTAAGCCTACTTTTTGAGGGTGGGAAACTTTAATATTTAAGAGGCGTATGGACTTTGTTCCATACGCCTTTTTTATCAAGAAAAAAAAAACTTAGTCTATAACCAATAGTTTGAAAACTGCTTTGTGAAGACTTCCCTCGGAGATGCATGGTGCATGACCATCCTGAGGGAAGAATATAGCAAACTCACCAGGCAGCAACTTTACATAGCAACGTGGACGGACATTGGGCACTTTGGCAATATCTTTCTCAGTATCAAAGGGAACATTAGGCAGGTCGCCAACGGGAATGTAGCCATAAGTCTCGTAGAAGTTCATTGGCACCTGAATGTCTATCATCTTGCGATGATACTCAACGACGGCTTCATCCTTTTGTTTGCCTTGATCGTCTTCTATGTTGACAAACAGTCGGTTAGGAATGATTTCATAATGCCCGTTGGCCATATTTTTCCAGTCATGAGTTTGCATGAATTTCCACACTTCTTCGATAAGCGGATTCAGTGGTGCATACTGCATCAGATTCTCCAAATTGTCTATGATCATGATTGTGTAAGAATTACTGGTTGATGAATTGATTTTGGATTCTTTCTTCAACTACAAAAATACGAAAAAATCTCTTGCTACGATCATCTCTCTTTCATAAAAATCATTAAGCTTACCCTAAACTCTGGTCTTGACAGTTAATTGGACTAAGATTATCATCCGTCGCAGTGTCGCACCGTCGCACCGTCGCATTTATAGCTATCGCATATTGGAAAACGAACAAATGTAAACATAATATTCAAAACATACTATCAACGTAAAATATAGATTATCAACAATATAATTAATATTATATTATTTAATAATACAATATCTTTTTACTCTATAGTCTCATTTTCCGCAGATTATCCCACCGCATGTCAGAATCGGCCTTATGCGACGGTGCGACGCTTGGAGCATAGTAGTCTCGTCACGTCAAACAACATGTATGCTTTGGGCATACAATAATTACGCCCCTCACAGACCATGAATATAGAAAAATGATGTTTGCGCTCTGTTGCTAACGGATTTTAACCGCAATAGAACGCAAAGATTTGGATACGGAAAGATTGTGCCGTAACTTTGCACCGAGAATAAAAAACGGCGCAAATCATATACTCAATCATATACTCAATCATATACTCATCATGTACTCATCATATTTTCAGGATGTCAGCCGGAGTGGCGGCAAAGGTAGTGGCACCGTGATCGATGAGAAAGGGCTTATCGCGGAACCCCCACAGGACGCTGATGCAGGGCATGCCGCAGTTCTTTGCCGTGTCGATGTCGACGTCGCTGTCACCGATGTAAACTGCTGTGGAGACGGGCTTATGGAGCTGGCGAAGCGCCTCCATCACGGTGTCGGGAGCCGGTTTCTTCTTGATGTCCTCGCGCTCGCCGATGGCCACAGAGACATAGTCGGAGAAGAAGTGACGAACCAACTGCTGCGTGGCAGCGTAGAACTTGTTGCTGACCACAGCCACAGCCTTACCATTGGCCTGCAGGGTGGCGAGCATCTCCATGATACCGGGATATGGAGCCGTGTGGTCGAGATTGTGGTGAAGATAGTGCTGACGGAAGATGGCGTAAGCCTCTTCGAAGCGGGGATTGGCGAGTCCGTCGGGCACAGCGCGCTCCATGAGCTTCTTCACTCCGTTGCCTACAAACATCCTCACGTCCTCAAGTGTACGGACAGGCATATCACAGCTTTGGAGCGCATAGTTGCAGCTTTCCTTTAAGTCCCGTAATGATTCTATCAATGTTCCGTCTAAATCAAATATATAACTCTCGAATTTCATGTGCAATAGTGTTATCCTTGTTGAAAAAATCGTCATGGCAGACGAGTTCGCAATCCGTCCGCAGATTGCCGCCATACAGGACGAGCTGCTCGCCCCACTCCAGCCGTTTGATCTTCGTCCGTCGGTTCTCGCCCTTCTCCCACTCCACGACATCGTGAGTCTCGTCGCTGCCCACCACATACTTATATTCCAACGGCAGTCTGATGGCGTAGGCGTTGATCGAGAGCATCCAGTCGCCGTCACCGATATAATGCATGGGCAGCGGATGCTTCACGTTCCATGCTCCCAGGGGGCCTTCACTTCCGAGCAGAGCTACATGCTGAGAGCTCTTGATATGCGGAGCCGAGACGCGGAACACGATGGAGCGGTCGAAGAAGGGAATGTTTTTGAGATAAGCCAGCGGCCGCTTGGTCCAGCGAAACAGATAGTGCTGCAGCGAGAGATCGCGCCACTGGTCCTGGAAGATGTAGTTCTTTGAATCGTCGATGGCGTAGACGCGCGGTACGCCACACCATTCCTTCCGGATGCATTTGCCGTGATCATCCTCGACCTGATAGTGATATTCCACGTAGGAGATCGGAAAATGCGAAAGCACCATGCTGCTGGTCTCCACCGTCCACATGTTGCCGTCGTCGGTGTGCATGATCAGGTTGTGGACACGGTGGTGCATCTCTGTATTGTAGTAAGTCACACAGAGGTGCATGGACTGCCCGAACAGAGCCCGGTATTCGATTTGGAATGACATCTTCATGTTTGCAAAGATAATCATTTTAGTGATAACACATCTCATTGCAGCGTGAAATTAATCAAAAATTTTTCTCCACCATGATGTTATATCTTAAAAGTTTTGCCAATTCAGTGTTTTGCAGTATCTTTGCACCGTCTTTTTAACAGATTAGTTACTATGACAAGAGAATTGAGAAAATACATCCTTCCGGCCGTGGCCTGTCTGGTCGTGCTGTTCGGAATCGGATATTATTATTTCTTCACGTCGTTCACCGGCCAAAACAGCACCAAGTATGTCTACATCGACCAGGACGACAACTTCGACTCCTTATTAAATAAGGTGGAGCCCATCTCGCAGCGGCATTGCTATCATGCCTTCTGCGCACTGGCTCGCCACAGCAAGCTCACCACTCATGTGCGTACGGGCCGCTACGCCATCAAGCCGGGTATGGGCGCACTGGTCGTCTTCCGCCATTTCAAAAATGGTATGCAGGAGCCTTTGAGCCTCACAGTGCCCAGCGTCAGAACCATGCAGGACTTGGCAGGAGAGCTCGGAGAGAAACTCATGGTCGACAGCGCCACGCTGGTCAAGGACTTCACCGACGAGGCCTTTTGCAAGCAATACGGCTATGACACAGCCACCATCGCCGCGCTGTTCATCCCCAACACCTATGACATCTACTGGAATATCTCGGTCGACGGACTGATGAAACGTATGCAGAAAGAGAACCGCCTCTTCTGGGATGATGACCGCATGGCCAAAGCCAACGCTCTGCGTCTCGACCCGATTCAGGTGACAACGTTGGCCAGCATCGTCGACGAGGAGACCGCCAACAATGGTGAGAAGCCAATGATCGCCGGTATGTACTACAACCGGCTGATGCTGCGCGATGCAAAATATCCCGAGGGTATGCCGCTGCAGGCTGACCCGACGATAAAGTTCGCCTGGAAACAATTCGGACTCAAGCGCATCTACAACAACCTACTCTCGATCAACAGCCCCTACAACACCTACCGCAATCCCGGACTGCCCCCAGGGCCTATCCGCATCCCGTCGGTGGCCGGCATCGACGCCGTGCTGAACATGAAGCATCACGACTATCTCTACATGTGCGCCAACGAGGATTTCAGCGGCACCCACCGCTTTGCAAGAACCTATGAGGAGCATCTTGCCAACGCAAGGCGCTATGCCGCTGCCCTCAACAGCCGAGGCATCAAATAAGCAGCACATAAAAACATGTCAATAGAAGACGACTCGCAAGAGCCGTCTTTTTTTTATGCTGCCGTAGCAATGATGGGACGAGGAGAATGTGGTAAAAGAACGATGAAAAGGGCAAAAATAAACAATGGCACCCGCTTCACAGCGAGTGCCATCAATCCTCAATAGGTATTAGTCTTTCTCTAAGGTAAAAAGATTGTATTCAGGATAACGAGTGCAAAGTTAATCCTTTTTATTGATATTTGCAAATGTTTTTTTGTTTTTATCTCGATAAATTTTATTTCGAGTAATGAAAATCTATAGAAAATGATTATCTTTGCACCAAGAAAAAGAATCACTGTAAATATGGAAAATAGCAAGACTGAGAACAGCGAAGAGAAGCATAGCTTGAGTTTCGTGGAGCAATTTGTCAAGGAGGATTTGGCCAATGGTAAAAACGGAGGACGCATTCAGACACGCTTCCCTCCAGAGCCCAACGGCTATCTGCATATCGGACACGCCAAAGCCATCTGCATGGACTTCGGTGTGGCTGAGGAGTTCAATGGCGTCTGCAACCTGCGGTTCGACGACACCAACCCCTCGAAGGAAAACACCGAGTATGTCGAGAACATCCTCAACGACATCAAGTGGCTCGGCTTCCAGTGGGGACATATCTACTATGCCTCGGACTACTTCCAAAAGCTGTGGGATTTCGCCATTTGGATGATCAAGCAGGGCAATGCCTATGTCGACGAGCAGACCGCTGAGCAGATCGCTGAGCAGAAGGGTACGCCGACCACCCCAGGCGTTGCCAGTCCTTATCGCGACCGCCCCGTGGAAGAAAACCTGCGTCTGTTCCAGCAGATGAATACCCCCGAGGCCGTCGAGGGATCTATGGTGCTCAGAGCCAAGCTCGACATGGCTAACCCCAACATGCACTTCCGTGATCCGATCATGTACCGTATCATTCAGATTCCACATCACCGCACCGGTACCAAGTGGCACTGCTATCCGATGTATGACTTCGCTCACGGACAGAGCGACTATTTCGAGGGTGTCACCCACTCCATCTGTACGCTGGAGTTTGTGCCCCACCGCCCACTCTACGACAAGTTCATCGACTTCCTCAAAGAGTACGACGGCACAGCTGCCAAGGGACTCAACGACTTCCGCCCACGGCAGATCGAGTTCAACCGGCTCAACCTCACCTATACCGTGATGTCGAAGCGTAAGCTCCACACCCTTGTCGATGAGCATCTCGTCAACGGCTGGGACGATCCCCGTATGCCGACTCTCTGTGGCATGCGTCGTCGTGGCTATTCGCCTGAGTCGGTCAAGAACTTCATCAAGTCGATCGGCTACACCAAGTTCGACGCGCTCAACGACATGGCTCTCTTGGAGGCTGCCGTTCGTGAGGATCTCAACAAGCGTGCCACACGTGTCTCGGCCGTCCTCGATCCCGTGAAGCTGGTCATCACCAACTATCCCGAAGGACAAAGCGAGGAGATGGAGGCTGTCAACAATCCCGAGGACGAGCAGTCCGGCACACACGCCATCACCTTCACCCGCAACCTGTGGATCGAGCGTGGAGACTTCATGGAGAATGCTCCGAAGAAGTTCTTCCGCATGACACCGGGCAAAGAGGTGCGACTGAAGAATGCCTACATCGTGATGTGCACCGGTTGCAAGAAAGACGCTGATGGCAACATCGTCGAGATCGAGGCTACTTATGATCCCGACAGCAAGAGCGGTATGCCGGGTGCCAACCGCAAGGTCAAGGGCACGCTTCACTGGGTGAGCGCTGACCATTGTGTCAAGGCTGAGGTCAGAGAGTATGACCGACTCTTCAGCGTGGAGAATCCATCCGCCGATGAGCGCGACTTCCATGAGCTGCTGAATCCCAACTCTCTGCACGTTCACGACAACTGCTATGTCGAGGACTACGCCGCCAAGATGAAGCCGGGACAGTATCTCCAGTTCCAGCGCATCGGATACTTCATGGCTGACCCCGACGGCACTGAGGCTGCACCGGTCTACAACAAGACTGTGGGACTCAAGGATACATGGGCCAAGCAGAGTAAGAAATAACCAAAGAAGGAAAATACACGATTGAGCGATAATTTCTATCGAAGCAAAGAGTTCAAGGAGATGCTCCAACAGTATGAGGCTGTCCGCAGCAAGGGCAGCTTCCCTTTCATGGACGCAGACGACTTGACCGATATTGCTGAATATTATTTTTATCACGGAAGGACGCAAGAGTCTTTGGAGACAATCGATAAAACCATCGATATGTTTCCGGGATCCTTGCATCCTTTAGCTTTCCGCGCCCGCTATGCCATTCTTGTCAACGGCAATGCGCAGGAAGCTTTTGACTATGCCCATCAGATCAGCGACAAGGAAGATCTGGACTATTTCTACACCATCGCAGAGATTTTCATCGCTGATGGCAAAGTGCTGGAAGCCGAGAAATATTTGGAGGAGAAAGAGGCTGAGGTCGACGAAGACGATCTTGAGGACTACTATCTCGATGTCGCCACGCTCTTTGCCGACTATTCCTGCATTAAGCAGACCAAATACTGGCTGAGTAAAAGCTCCGACACCGATTCGAGAGACTATAAAGAGTTGCAGGGGCGCATTGCCATGGAGCAAGGCGACTTCCGGCGCAGCGAGCACATCTTCAACCATCTGATCGATGAGGATCCCTATGCCAACGGCTATTGGAACCAACTCGCCTCCTTGCAGTTTGCCCAGCACCATCTGCAAGCCAGCATCGAGAGCAGCGACTTCTCACTGGCCATCGACCCTGATGACTTTGACGCTGTGCTCAACAAAGCCAACGGACTCGTGCAGCTGGGCAACTACGACGAAGCGCTGAAATACTATCAGCGTTTCAAGACTTTGCAGCCACAAAATGAAGCCGGTGACATGGGTATGGCCACGGTCTACATGGCACAGAACGACCGCAAGAAAGCGATTGAAGCCCTTAGCAAGGCCGAGCAGCTGTGCCCGCCGCAGAGCATCAACCGCATAGAAATCCTACGCCAGAAATTCAACCTGCTCTCCAGCGAAGGTAAATATGCCGAGGCGCTGCAATGCCTTGAAAAGATCAAAGACAGCCAAGGAGCCACTCAAGCCGAACTGGATGTCATGCGCGGCTTTCTCTTTCTGAAACAAAACCAGGTGAGTGCTGCCATGCGGTGCTTCGGTCAGGCACTGTCTTCTGCCGGTGACAACCTCGACCAAGTCACCATGCTTGTGGCCTACGCTGCCTATGAGTGCGGATACATCCGCTATGCCCGTGAGCAATATCTCAAGATTGTGGAACATGTCGACAAAGGATCGTGGTCGGGCGGTTGGGCGTTTATCACGCTGTGCGACCATGAGCTTGGCGACCGCCAGGCTTTTCTTGCTGATCTGAAACGAACCGTGGAGCTTGATCCCGAGGCTGCTACCTCATTTCTCGCTACGATGTTTCCGCAGGAGTTGAGTGCTGCTGACTATTACGCTTATGCGCTACAGCATCCACGGATGGGCGCTGTGCCGTATGAAGAGCTGAAGGATTGAATGAAATAACGATTGACAAATACATAACGCAAGAAACACCATTATGAATTTTTTATCTTCGCTTCTTGGAAACCTCAACTATGGGACGGTTTTCCTGCTGATGTTGCTTGAGAGTACAGTCATCCCGGTACCATCTGAGTTGGTGGTTGCTCCCGCGGCCTACCACTCTGCCGCCGGTAATCTCGACATTTGGCTGGTCATTCTCTTTGCGACATTAGGAGCCGACTGCGGTGCTACGATCAACTATCTGGCAGGCTACTATCTCGGCCGCCCTATCATCTATCGCTTCGCCAACAGCCGTTGGGGCCACTTCTGTATGCTGAATCAGAAAAAAGTGGAGAAGAGTGAGAACTATTTCAATGATCATGGCATGGTGGCAACTATCACCGGCCGACTCATTCCCGGCATCCGCCATCTCATCTCAATCCCTGCCGGACTCTCCAAAATGACGTTTTGGAAATTCCTACTCTACACAACGTTAGGTGCCGGTAGCTGGAATTGTATCCTCGCTGCGCTCGGATGGTATCTCCACACGATGGTTCCGGAAGAGATGCTCAACGATAAGATCATGGAATACGGCGAATACATCAAAGTGGTCATCTGCTCCCTTGCTGCCATAGCCCTCCTCTATTTCCTCGCAAAGAGTCTGATCAAGCGGAGGAAGAAAATCGAAACAGAAGATTAGCCTACACAGTTATGTAGTTACACAAGATAGATATGAAAAGCCATGAATGACACACCATATTATATATATGAGTCATTCATGGCTTTTTCTATAGTTCATAAATTATTTATCCGTCACCTTTCTGAGCTCTGACACGGCTGAGCGTCTCCGGTGTCATCTGCAGATAACTGGCGATATACACCAACGGTGCACGCAACACCACCTGAGGCTTCAGCTTGCAAAGCTTCTGATAGCGGCTCTGAGCTGACTCAAAGCGCACCAAGTCGGCATGAATCTGCGAGATGATCAAGCTCTCTTCCAAAATCTTACGGTAGAGAATCTGAATGTTGACATTGTGAAGGGCCACCTGCTCCAGTCTGCGCTTCGGCAGACAATAGATCATGCAAGGCTCCAAAGCTTCCACCTGCAGATGTGTGGGCTCTTCACGGAACAGACTCTCAATGCACATGAAAATCTCGCCATCCGAGCCGATGTGCTCCGTGAGCTCTTTGTCGTTCTTGAAATAGAACTGACGGATCAGTCCACGGTCGATGTAGCTGATGTCCTCGCAAGTCTCTCCCTCGCGAAGGATCGTCTCACCTTTTGCGTATTTCTTCGGCACGATGATGCTCTCCAAGATATCGAGCTCATCGTGCGTCATGGTACTGTATTTTCTTGCCAACTCACGGGCAATATCCCGCGTTGTGTTATGATAATCTTTCATTTCTATTCCTCCTCTATTATTTTCTTAAACATAGGAGCATTTCCTCTCTTAGACAATTTTTCTCTCACTTCTCTAATCCAACTTCAGCACAGCCAGGAAAGCCTTCTGTGGTACCTGCACGTTGCCAATCTGTTTCATGCGCTTCTTGCCTTTCTTCTGCTTCTCCAAGAGCTTACGCTTGCGGCTGACATCACCACCATAGCACTTGGCGAGGACATCTTTTCTGACTTGTTTCACCGTCTCGCGCGCTACGATCTTTGCTCCGATAGCAGCTTGGATCGCAATGTCGAACTGCTGACGTGGGATCAAGTCCTTGAGCTTCTCGCACATCCTACGGCCCAAGGTCACGGCATTGTCCTGATGGGTCAGCGTGGAGAGTGCGTCAACAGGCTCGCCATTAAGCAGTATGTCGAGCTTGGCCAACTTCGATGGACGATAGGAGTCGATGTGATAGTCAAACGACGCATAGCCTTTGGAGATTGACTTCAACTTATCGTAGAAGTCGATGACAATCTCACCCAACGGCAGCATAAAATGCAGTTCCACGCGGTTGCCCGAGACGTATTGCTGGTCGAGCAACTCACCACGCTTGTCGAGACAGAGCCGCATGATAGGACCGATATATTCAGCCGCTGTGATGATGCTCGCCCGGATATAAGGCTCCTCGATGTGGTCGATGAGCGTCGGATCCGGGAGTCCGCTGGGGTTGTGCACCTCCATCGCGTGGCCCTGCTTGTCGTAGACCATATACGAGACGTTGGGCACCGTGGTGATCACCTCCATGTTGAATTCTCGGTCGAGTCTCTCCTGCACGATTTCCATGTGGAGCAAGCCGAGGAAGCCACAGCGGAAGCCAAAGCCCAAAGCCTGAGAAGACTCTGGCATAAATGTCAATGCGGCATCGTTGAGCTGCAGCTTCTCAAGCGACGCTCTGAGATTCTCATATTCATTGGGGTCAATCGGATAAACACCGGCAAACACCATCGGCTTCACCTCTTGGAATCCCTCAATAGCCTTGTCGCAGGGCTCATCGACGTGGGTGATGGTTTCACCGACCTTCACTTCGGTAGCGTTTTTGATGCCCGAGATGATATAGCCGACCTCACCCGTTGAGAGTTGCTTGCGTGGCTCCATGTCCATCTTGAGCACACCCACTTCGTCAGCGGTATATTCCATTCCCGTCTGAACGAATTTCAGTTTATCTCCGGTGCGGATTACGCCATTCTCTACTTTGCAGAGCACGATGATGCCACGGAAAGAGTTGAAGATCGAGTCAAAGATCAGTGCCTGCAAAGGCTTTGTCTTGTCGCCTTTAGGTGACGGGATTCGCTCAACCACAGCATCGAGAATGTCGGGAACACCTTCGCCCGTCTTACCGCTTGCACGGATGATCTCGGAGGGATCACAACCAATCAGGTCCACAATCTCATCCTCCACCTCATCGGGCATAGCGTTGGGCATATCGATCTTGTTGATGACCGGGATAATCTCCAAGTCATGATCAATGGCCATATAGAGATTGGAAATCGTCTGAGCCTGTACGCCCTGAGTAGCGTCCACCACCAAGAGGGCACCCTCGCAAGCAGCGATACTGCGCGATACCTCATAGCTGAAGTCCACGTGTCCCGGAGTATCGATGAGATTGAGTATATAATTTTCACCGTTATGCTTGTATTCCATCTGTATGGCATGGCTCTTGATGGTGATGCCACGCTCTCTTTCCAGATCCATGTCGTCAAGCATCTGGTTCTCGGTGATTTTAATCGTATTGGTGTATTCCAGCATACGATCAGCAAGCGTTGATTTGCCGTGATCAATGTGTGCGATGATGCAGAAATTCCTTATATGTTCCATCTTCTTCTTTATCTTTTACGCAAAGTTACGAAAAACTAAGCAAATTTGGGTGGCTATCTATCATTATTTTTATTAACTTTGCACAAAAAAGGAATTTCACGCTATATGAAGAAGATTGGTTTTAGGTTTTTAGCTCCACTGTTATCAGCAAGCTTGATGTTAACCGCTTGCCATCATCAGACACTGGAGGATCGCGCAGAGAAAGAATGCAAGGACTACACTGCACAGTACTGTCCAACCCCTTATCAGGGCAATACGCGCACGGACAGCATCGGTTTCAACCGCATCACACGCACTTTCAATTATTACTATCTTGTCAATGGCAAACTCGATGACGCAAGAATCTTTACCGCGCGCCACGACACACTTCGCACGATCCTGCTCAGCGGACTGAAGGAGGATACCCGCAACAAGGCTTTCAAGGACAAGGGCTACTCTTTCCACTATGTCTTCCGTTCGGCCTCAACAAAGAAAGTGCTGCTCGATGTCGTATTCCATAAGAAAGACTACGCTACGATCAAGAAGGTAAAGAAATAGGTCTTTGGCAGGAAATTTATAAACGGATGTTTATGATGATGGGCAAAACTGCCATCCGTTATCCCGCGACAATAAAGGAAAAGCCTGTCATCCCTTATCCCGCGATGTACTAACTCCTAAGGAAGTTTCTTTCTTAGGAGTTATCTGTTTTTATGCGCCAAATACCAAGGATGGACAAGAAAATTGTAGATGACAAGCGCAGCCACAATCAGACATAGCGCCACTACCAACGCCTCTCGGCTTGCCAAATGCCATCCGAGTGCCATGCCAAGTGCCATTCCCGTCTCCCATGAAAGGAAGAAAGTGCTTTGGGAGGTGCCACGCTCACAATGATGAGCCAGTTTGATGAAGAACAGCAGAAAGCGGGAGCCAAGAATGCCGATGCCGAAACCACAGAAAGCGTCCGCGATCATCGTTGCCGCCCGCTCCTGACGAAAGAGCATCAGCAACAAGGCAGCAGCAAGCACAAAGCAACCGACAAAGGTCTCGCTCTTCAGATTGGCATTGGCAAAAACATATTTTTCCGAGATGATGGCTAACAGAAAGCCGGCCAGCATATAGAGAAAGAAATGACAAGACTGTTGGGTGCTGATGATGAGTCCCATAGCCAGGGTAGCCATCATGAAGTTGAAAAAGAGCATGGTGCCTTGTGGAAGAAAGAATCTGTCCAAGCACATGTGATGAAGATCCTCGCCCGGAGCCTTGAAGGGGAAATGGACGCGGGACAAGAAAAGAAAGGACAGAGCGGCAAAAGCCAGCGAGACAAACTCAACATAGCCAAAGCCAAACTTATAGAAAGTCCAAAAACCGGCAAAGGGTCCCACTGCCAACGCCAAGCGGCCCAACCAATCGGAGGAATGGTTAGCCTCCGTGCGCTGAAACGACTCGCAAGTGTCGATGATCAGCGTGCTGACGATTGTCATCTTGGCCAGTCCATAAGCTACTCCCAACAGCAGTGCGCCAATGATCAGAAATATAGGTAAACGATTGTGTGTCAGAGAAAAGAAGCCAATGACACCGGCAAGAAGCAAGATGCCAAACAGACACACATGATTGCGACGGAAGCGCTGCACCAGCCAAGAGATACACGGCCCCGGCAGATAGATGCCCAGACAATAAGCCAAAAACGCATACACCACTGTCATCAACCCGCCATGATGGGCATGGAGAGTGAAGGGCAGTACCGGGAGCAGCGCATATACTGAAGCCGTCAGAAAGAAATTAGCAATGGCCAAATACCAAAACGAACGATGCCACAGCTTGAAGTGTATGGGAGTATTTTGTGTGTCCATCTTGTGAATCGATCAATTCTTTTACTTTCCTTGTTCTGCGAGCAAGACGTTTAAATCGAGATGCGTGAAATCGTCGACAATGAGGTTGCACCAAGGCTTCAAGGCGTCAGGCTGGTTGGTAGTAGCCAATCCCACAACAAACATCTTTGCTGCATTCAGTGCTTTCACTCCATTGATGCTATCCTCGAAGCCTATGCATTCACTGGATTGACAATGAAGACGTTGTGCTGCCTTGAGATAGCCGTCGGGATCGGGCTTACTCTTGTCAAAATCCTCACTCGTCAACACGGCATCGAAGTAGTCATTCAGCTCGGGATGACAGCGGAAGACGTTGGTCATCTTCTGCTGATTGCTGCTCGTCACGATAGCTGTCGCTAAAGAAGCCTTCTTCACTCTCTTAATGAAGTCTTGGAATCCTAAAATATAATCATAGGACATCTTTCGCTCAAACTCATTGAGTCTGTCCGTGATGGCTTGCTGGGTCTCAACTTGTCCATTGAAATAGTTGGAAAAGATTTCTACCAAAGTCATTCCTTTGATCCGCTGCTCCAATCTTTTCTCCTGAGGATAGTAGAGTCGGAACTGGCTGCCCCAAAACTTTGTGTACTGGCTTTCAGAATCCACCACTACCCCGTCTAAATCAAATAATGCTGCTTTAATCATTACATTTTATTAAATTCGTTGCAAAGTTACGAAATAATCTCGTAACTTTGCAATATTATAAGGAAAACCAACAGCACATGCAAACAATAGTCAAATATTTCCCTCATCTTTCCACAGAGCAGCAATCGCAGTTTGCCGCCTTGGATGAGCTTTACCACGATTGGAACACGAAGATCAATGTCATCTCGCGCAAGGACATCGACAACCTCTATCTCCATCATGTGCTCCACTCGCTGGCTATTGCCAAGTTGATCCGATTTAAGTCCGGAACCCACATCCTTGACTTTGGCACAGGTGGTGGCTTCCCCGGCATTCCACTGGCTATCATGTTTCCCGATTGTCAGTTCCGGATGATCGACGGCACGGGAAAAAAGATCAAAGTCGTCAACGAGGTTGCCACAGCATTGAATCTTCACAATGTGGAGGCTGTCCATCGCAGAGGAGAAGAAGAAAAAGATCGCTTCGACTTTGTTGTCTCCCGCGCTGTCATGCCTCTGCCCGACATGGTGAAAATTGTCAGGAAGAATGTATCCAAGACGCAGCACAATGCACTCCCCAATGGTGTCATAGCCTTGAAGGGTGGTGATCTCAGCGAAGAGCTGAAGCCCTTTGGCAAAAAGGTCATGGTCACGTCTGTCTCTGACTATTTCACCGAAGAGTGGTTCGCTGACAAGCAGGTCATCTACTTGCCATTATAGATTTTTATGGAGGTCCGATGAACTTCACTTGCTCTTTCGGGCTGCCCTCTGTATATAGAAAAATAAAAAGATCATGATAAATATAGAACGTTTTGTCTGCAACGACATCCGGGAAAACTGCTACGTGGTATCCGACAGCAGCAAGGAGTGTGTGATTGTAGACTGCGGCGCTTACTACGAGGCTGAAAAGCAGGCGCTGAAAAAATATATCGAAGGCAACGGCCTCACTCCCACCCATCTCATCGCGACTCACGGTCATGTGGATCATCATCTTGGCGACCGCTTTGTCTTCGACACTTGGGGCTTGAAACCGGAGGTGCCCGCTTCTGATGAGACTCTCATGCAGCAGCTTCCCGAGCAGGCGGCCGCCATCATGGGACTGAGACTGACCCAAGACGACTTTGCTCCCGTGGGACGCTATCTTGCCGTCAATGACACCATCTCGTTCGGCGATCATACTTTCACCATCATCGAGACTCCGGGACATTCACCGGGCAGCGTCTTCTTCTATTGCGAGGAAGAGAATATTGCCTTTTCCGGTGACACGCTCTTCAAGGGCAGCATCGGACGCACTGACTTTCAGGGCGGATCCATGTTCATGATCATTCAGAGTCTGCGCCACATCAGCCAACTGCCCGACGCTACACAGATATTGCCGGGACACGGCGAGATGACAACGATTGGCTACGAGGAAACCACCAATCCCTATCTCGACCGCTAACCATCAGCACGACGAGCAGATGAGCAAGAGAGTGAATGCAGAAAAGATTATCCTCGGCATCGACCCCGGTACTAACGTCATGGGCTATGGTGTCATCAGAGTCAACGGCAACAAAGCGGGGCTGATCGCGATGGGGGTCATCGACATGCGCAAGATGACGGATCCTTATCTAAAGTTGGGACGCATCTTCGACCGGGTGACGGGCGTCATCGAGGAGTATCTCCCCGACGAGATGGCTATCGAAGCACCATTCTTTGGGAAGAATGTGCAGTCAATGCTGAAGTTGGGACGTGCTCAGGGCGTTGCCATTGCCGCTGCCATCCACCACGACATCCCTATCCATGAGTATGCGCCACTGAAGATAAAGATGGCAATCACCGGACAGGGGGACGCCTCGAAGGAGCAGGTAGCGGGCATGTTGCAGCGGTTGCTAAAGATCGAGCAAAGCGACATGCCAAAGTTCTTGGATGCCACCGATGCGCTCGGTGCAGCTTATTGTCATTTCCTCCAGAGTTCCACACCGCAGTCGCAGGACCGGCACTATGGCAGCTGGAAGGACTTCGTCAACAAGAACCGCGCGAAGGTCAGTGGATTATAGACGACAACATAAAATAAATCATAAAAATATTGTGATGCAAGAGATTATAATGATTGAAAATGGCGTGACCCGTATGCCAGCGTGGCGTATGGCAGAACCCGTCAACTACACCCTTAAAGGCGATGAGCAACAGGCGATCGTGGGACCTAACGGTGGCGGTAAGTCAATGCTCATCGACATTCTCGTCGGCCGCCATCCGCTGCTGATGCGCGATGTGCAATACGACTTCTCGCCAAGCACCAGCCCGCTGGTCTCTGACAATATTAAATATATCACTTTCCGCGACGCTTATGGCGGCGACAACGATAAGAGCTATTACCTTCAGCAGCGGTGGAACCAAATGGAGATCAACGAGGAGACACCTACCGTCGGCTCTAAACTGGAGGAGGCTTATTTGAGATCGGGTGAAGACTCACCGCGCCATCGTGAATTGCGCGACCGGCTCTACAAGATGTTCAACATCGACAAACTGCTCGACAAATACATCATTCTGCTGTCGAGCGGTGAGCTCCGCAAACTGAAATTGACCGAGGCACTTCTCTCCGCTCCGAGAGTGCTGATTATGGACAATCCCTTCATCGGACTTGATGCCGAGGCGAGAGACCAGCTCAAAGAGCTCTTGAAGATGCTCGTCGGACAGCAGAATCTTCAGATTATCCTTGTACTGTCAAAGAGCGACGACATCCCCGACTTCATCACCCATGTCGTTGAGGTCAGAGACATGAAGGTGAGGCCCAAGGTGACGCTTGCGGAATATCAGGCTCATCGTCAGCCCATCCCGCCACATGTCTTATCCGAGAGCAAGGCACAAGCTATCCTTAACCTGCCGGAGCGACTGAAGGATTATCATGCTCACGACGTGGTGAAGATGCACAATGTACGCATCCAATATGGTCAGCGCGTCATCCTCAAGGATCTCGACTGGACAGTGCACAATGGTGAGCACTGGGCGCTCAGCGGACAAAATGGTGCCGGTAAGTCTACACTGCTGAGCCTCGTCTGCGCTGATAACCCACAGAGCTATGCCTGCGACATCTGTCTCTTCGATCAGAACCGTGGAAGCGGAGAGAGCATTTGGGACATCAAAAAGCATATCGGCTACGTGTCGCCGGAAATGCACCGCGCTTATCAGCGTGACCTCCCTGCCATCAGAATCGTGGCAAGCGGACTGAAAGACAGCGTGGGACTCTATGTCAAACCTGACGAGAGCGAATACGACACCTGCCGCTTCTGGATGTCGGTGTTCGGACTTGAGGGCTTGGAAGAGCGGACATTCTTGAAGCTCTCCAGCGGCCAACAGCGTCTCGTGCTCCTGGCGCGGGCCTTCGTCAAAGACCCGCAACTGCTGATCCTCGACGAGCCGCTGCATGGTCTCGACAACAGCAACCGACGCCTGGTGAAAGATGTCATCGAGACTTTCTGCAAGCGACCCAACAAGACGCTGATCATGGTCACGCACTACGAAGAGGAGCTTCCCGCATGCATCGACCACCATATCAGGCTCATGAGACATATATAAAATAGCAGCCTCACCCCCGTGCCCCTCTCCCAAGGAGAGGGGAGTGATATGCTTCAAGAAACCATAGCATCAACCATCACTGCGCCTACCAAAACACCCGCAAAGCATTCTCCCCCCATCCTTGGGAGAGGGGCACGGGGGTGAGGCTGGAGGGGAAGAGTGCTTGAGTATGATGAACTATATATAATAATGTGTAGGGTCCTACCCTATTTCTATATAAGAATGTAGAACATAAAAAAATAGACAATGAAAACAATGAAAATGATTCTCCTTACGCTTGCTTTGACCTTAGCGTCTGTTGAGGTAAATGCTCAGGAGATCTATAACGAGGTAAAGCGTATGCAAAAACAGTTTGAGACTGTCAAACTGGACAAGACCAAGAAAATGGATGAGCGCAAGATTGCATCCTTCAAATGGGATGCCATCGAGTATATGCTCTACAAAGCAAAGCAGGACAGCACCTTCACAGAACTGCAACTGGGCAAACAAACCAACGCTATGGTTGACTTTGTCAACCTCTTCATCAAGCGACTGGTTGAGGCAGGCAACAGCAAGAACAAGAGCAAACGCGAGGCCGTGGCTCTTCGCTTCAAGAATGCCAGCATTAACCACAGTCTCTTTCACGATGAAGATAAAGACCTCGCCTTAGCCTATTACGACAATCCCAAATTTATCACCCAATTTTCGTTAGACACTGACTGGGTCGAAGCTCTTAAAGAAATAAGAGAGATGGATTGGAAATAGTCATTCCGCCGTCTTCCCTTCCTATTCTGTCAATTCCCATGACTTTCTTAGGCGATACCTATTAAAGTCATGGGATTTTTTGTCTTCAGCGGAAGCCTTCCTAATTTGAATAAGCACTTTCTCCGGTAACTTGTCACAGTTTTCAAAGGGGATAGGCGATGAAGTCGCGATGTTTCCATCACGGTGTTTTCGATGTCACCCCCCCTATAGGAAAATAACAGTGCCGTGGATATTTCCTATGGGATGAAAAAATAGAAAATCTCGTGGCACGTCAATATACATGCTTGAAAATCTTTTCTAAATTACTAAAATACCCAACAAAAGATTATCCGCCCACAGTTTCATTCTAGAGAAGTCACAAAGGTCTGAATGAGAGGAGAACGGGATAAGAATGTCAAAACAGGGGGATTTCGTCATCATCTCGGTTGGGTTTGCCAGTCATTTCAGTGAAGTTTGTCGGTCATTTCTGTGAAGTTTGCCGGTCATTTCAGTTGTTTTTGCCGGCAATCTCGGTCATTTTACGGACATCAGAAAACATATGTCTCCATATCTTTCTGTTATTCAACAACTTAATAAAATCCACGAAAAACGCATAAATCGGGGAAGAACCACTCCGCTGGCAAATAACGCGAAAATAAGGCCTATAAAATGTCAGTTTATTCAACAACTACATTTTCTGCCTGTGACATCACTATACAGAACGGGAAACGACCTATTCCTGCTTTATTATGTCTACTTTGTTACTATGCCTTTACTATCGTTTCACCATGATATCGACAGACAGCATCAGGTATGTTACCAACCCACAGAGAATATCCGCTGCGCCGTTAATCGTTAAAAATGTAACGAACTGCATCTTTCTATCTGTTTTTTTGTAACTTTGCAAATATAATTAATAGTCATTCTTTCTATTATGAGCATCAGAAATAAGTTCTTTGCCTCCATAATGTGTCTCCTTATCGTGTTGCCGCTGAAGGGGCAGATGAGGTGGAACCAGGCTTATCAACAATATTTCGACCAATACAAGGATCTGGCCATCGAAGAGATGCTTCGCTACGGTATCCCGGCAAGCATTACGCTGGCACAAGGTGCCTTTGAGAGCCGTGCAGGACTCAGTCCGCTCGCAACGCAGGGCAACAACCACTTCGGCATTAAATGCCACGGATGGACGGGACGCACAATGAGCCAGGACGACGACGACATCGGTGAGTGTTTCCGTGCCTACGACAACGCCAAACAAAGCTATGAGGATCACAGCCGCTTCCTCACGGGCAACCAACGCTATGCCCAGCTCTTCCGGCTCGACCGTACCGACTACCGGGGATGGGCCCGGGGACTGAAATCGTGCGGCTACGCCACCAATCCCGCCTATGCTCAAAAACTCATTGACATCATCGAGCTTTATAAACTCAACCAATACGACCACGCACGCCACTACGATAAATTCATGGCTGAGCGGGGAGCACGCGACCACGCCGTGATAGCCGGACAACACCTCCACCCCATCCGTATCTACAACAAAAACTATTATCTTGTGGCTCGCGAGGGCGACACCTTCAAGTCCATCGGCAAGGAGACTGACCTGCCGTGGCGCAAGCTGGCTAAATATAATGAGCGCGACAAGCACGATGTGCTCCATGCCGGAGACATCATCTACTTGAAGAAAAAGCAGAAGAAAGCCATCAAAGCCTACAAGCACCGCCCCCACGTGGTGAAGCCTGGCGAGAGCATGTACTCCATTGCACAGTACTATGGCATACGCTTAAAGAGTCTCTACAAGAAAAACCACCTGACACCTGATTATCAGATACATATCGGAGACGAGCTAAAGGTTTACTAAAAGTATCGAAAGAGAGATCAACACACATAAATCATTAATCTTGAATAGTTAATAGGATGAAGAACAAACACTACATTTTGCTGGCTGTGGCCGCCATGATGAGCATGAGCGCTGCCGCCCAGCGTTTCGAAGATTATTTTCAGGACAAGACCCTGCGCATCGACTACATCTTCTCCGGCACTGCCACAACCCAGCACATTGCCCTTGAGCAGATGTATGTGGAGCCCCGATGGTACGGCAAGCGCCAGCGACTCGCCGAGGTCCCCGTGGAGGGCAACGGACAAATCACAGTGCGCGACCATAAGACGCAACGCGTCATCTATTGCAACTCCTTCTCCACCCTCTTCCAGGAATGGCAAGAAGCACCCGAGGCTCAGCACATCGAGAAGTCGTTTGAAAACGTATATCTCGTGCCCATGCCCAAGGATACCGTCGACATCACCGTAGACCTGCGCAACAACCGACGCCAAGTCAGCAGTCACCTCACCCATACCGTAGCACCTACCGACATTCTCATCGCACATCTCGGTGAGAAAAATGTCACGCCATACGTCGTACTGCAACAAGCTCTGGACATCACTCACTGCATCCACCTGGCCTACCTTGCCGAAGGCTACCGTCCCGAAGAGATGAAGACCTTTGTCGATGACGCACGCATGTCTATGGAGACGCTTTTCTCTTATGAGCCCTTCAAAAGCAACCGTCGATACTTCAACGTCGTCGCCGTGGAGTCGCCATCCGAGGAGAGCGGAGCCAGCGAGCCAGGTAAAGGTATATGGAAAAACACGGCCCTGCACTCCCACTGGGACACCAACTACAGCGAACGGTACCTCACCACGGGGCACCTTAAGGATATGCACGACTGGCTCGCTGGTACTCCCTATGAGCATATCATCGCACTGGTCAACTCCACACGATATGGTGGTGGCGGATTCTACAACGGGTATCTGCTCGCATCCATCCACAACCAATACGCTAAGCCCGTCGTCGTACATGAGTTCGGGCACAGTTTCGCCGGACTTGCCGACGAATATGCCTATGACGACGAGACTGTAGACATCTATCCTCTCGACGTGGAGCCTTGGGAGAAGAATATCACCACCAAGGTGGACTTCCGTGGGAAATGGGAAAACCTCATCGGCAAGGATAAGAAAGCCGGATTCTACGAGGGAGCCGGTTACAAGCCTAAGGGTGTCTACCGCGCCTATTACGACTGCCGTATGCGCACCAATCAGAATCCTGACTTCTGCCCCGCATGCCGACAGGCTATACAGCAGCTCATCGACTTCTACGTGAAGTAAGTAACAATAACAGAGGAAAATAAATAATTGCAGATGAAGACCTATTACTTTTTTATATTCAGCAAGACCGACCTGCTTCTGCAACGCTTGCCCGACGGAAAATATACGATTCCCTGCACAGAGGAAACACCGGTGAAGACGCATGCCTGGACTCATATCATGGAGGTCAGCCCCATGGAAAACGGAACGCTCGTGAAAACTATGATGCTCGAAGATCCGCAACATGTAGAGATCATCGATCCCGAGCTGCGCACTTCAGGCTTCGACTTTATTGGGCTCCGGGCTTCGTTTTATCATCTCTCCACCGAGCTTTATCTCAAGGCCGGCAAATGCCAAGAGCTTCTCTACTGGGACCACAACACCCAGTTCTGTGGCGTCTGCGGTGCTCCTATGAAAATGCACACAATCATCTCGAAGCGATGCACACAATGCGGCAAGGAAGTGTGGCCTCAGCTGGCCACGGCAATCATCGTGCTCATCCATCGAGGTGACGAGGTACTACTTGTTCATGCCAAGAACTTCAAGGGCGACTTCTACGGCCTCGTGGCAGGCTTCGTCGAGACCGGCGAGACCCTTGAGCAGGCTGTGCACCGCGAGGTGATGGAGGAAACAGGACTAACAATCAACAACCTCCGCTACTTCGGCTCGCAGCCATGGCCCTACCCGTGCGGACTGATGGTGGGCTTCAATGCCGATTATGTCGAGGGTGAGGTCCATCTCCAGCGGTCGGAGCTTTCGCGTGGCAGTTGGTTCCGCTACGATGCCCTCCCCCGTATCCCACAGCGGTTGTCCATCGCCCGCATGATCCTCGACGATTGGCTCAAGGGCTATGGCATCGTCTCGGAGCAGGAGTAAACGCATCGCTCAGCCATCTCCGCCTTCCTCACATCTTCATCTTTGGAAATGAAAAAGAACAGAAAAGTACCCCAAAAAGGCAGATGAATGGCGGAAAAGGCAGTAAAATAGGAATTGCGCTTTACTATTTCTTAGTTTTTCTGTCTTTTCTTTTGCGCATTGCATAAATTATCGTACTTTTGCAAAAAAAATGTAAAAATCATATATGGACTGGTTAATCAATCTATTCACAACCCAAGACAGCGTGGCTCATATCGCGCTGCTCTATTCCTTGGTGATCGCCGTGGGCGTGTTGCTGGGAAAAATCAAGATTGGCGGCATCTCCTTGGGTGTCACCTTTGTTTTGTTCGCTGGCATCGTAGCCGGTCACGTCGGCTTCACGGCCCCCACCCCGATTCTTTCCTTCTTGCAGGATTTCGGACTGATCCTCTTTGTGTTCTGCATCGGTTTACAAGTGGGTCCGGGATTCTTCGAGAGCTTTAAGAAAGGTGGCGTAACGCTCAACTTGCTGGCCACGGCCACGGTACTGCTCAACGTGCTGGTGATGTTTGCATGCTACTACATCTTCTTCGACACGAGCAACCGCGTCAACCTGCCGATGATGGTGGGTACCCTCTACGGTGCCGTGACCAACACGCCGGGACTCGGTGCTGCGAACGAAGCACTCACCTCGGTGTTTGGAGCCGGTAAAGCACCTCAGATCGCCAACGGCTACGCTTGTGCTTATCCTCTCGGCGTACTCGGCATCATCGGTGCCACCATTGCCATCCGCTACATCACTCGCACCAACCTCAAGGAAGAGGAGGAAAAACTCAACGAGGCCGAGGAAGAAAACCCACACGCCAAGCCACACGCCATGACGCTGAAGGTGACCAACGCCTACATCGCCGGACGTACCCTGCAGGAGATTTCAGACTTCCTCAACCGCGATATAGTCTGCACCCATCTCTTCCACAACGGTGAGCTGACCACACCTCTTAAGGATACTGTCTTTGAGATGGGCGATGAAGCCCACATCGTCTGCGCTGAAGCCGATGCCGAGGCCATCAAGGCTTTCATCGGTCCGGAGGTAGAGGCCAGCTGGAAAGAGGCTGACGAGAAGAGCAAGTCTCCACTGGTGTCGAAGCGCATCATTGTCACCAATCCCAAGATGAACGGTAAGACGCTCGGCAAGATGCACTTCTCAAGCGTCTACGGCGTGAACGTCACCCGCATCTCGCGTCAGGGTATGGATCTCTTTGCCAGCCGCGACCACCACTTCCACATCGGTGACCGCGTTCTTGTCGTCGGTCCCGAGGACAATGTCAACCGTGTGGCTGACCTCATGGGTAACTCGGTCAAGAGCCTCAACGCACCAAACATCGCCACCATCTTCATCGGTATCATCATCGGTATCCTCTTTGGTAGCATCCCTTTGGCTATCCCCGGCATGCCCGTGCCTCTGAAACTCGGTATCGCCGGCGGCCCGCTGATCATCGCCATTCTCATCGGTCGCTTCGGCTATCGCATCAAGCTTGTGACCTACACCACCACCTCGGCCAACATGATGTTGCGAGAGATCGGCCTCGTACTCTTCCTTGCCAGCGTGGGTATCAAAGCCGGTGCCGGATTCTGGGAGACGGTAGTAGCCGGAGACGGACTGAAATATGTCTATACAGGATTTATCATCACCGTGGTGCCTATCCTCATCATCGGTACTATTGCACGACTGAAATATAAGTTCAACTATTTCACGATCATGGGTATGATCGCCGGTACTTATACCGATCCACCAGCACTGGCCTACGCCAACGCCTCATGCTCCAAGGAAGCTCCGGCTGTGGGCTACTCCACCGTATACCCGCTGAGCATGTTCCTCAGAATCTTCGCTGCCCAGATCATCGTGCTGTTCTTCTGTAGTTAGCCCAAGGCTGCTATTGAGAATCCTCCTCCCTACAGCAACTGTCTGACTTTTGCTTCGGTTAAAGCCGACAGTAGCATCCTCCCACCGTCCGCCCTGCACATTAGCGGCAGAGCGGACGGCAGATTAGAAAACTAAGTCTTGGCATTACCTCTTTGTATGAGGGATGTCAATTCATTCTATAAACATTTTATTATTATGAAAGTATTAAAATTCGGCGGAACATCGGTAGGTTCCGTGAAAAGTATTCTTAGTCTGAAGCGCATCGTAGAAAACGAAGCCCGCCGGCAACCCATTGTCGTTGTCGTCAGCGCTCTTGGGGGCATCACCGATCAACTTATTGCCACATCACGACTCGCCGTCAGCGGCAAGGATGAGTGGCGCACAAGCTTCGAGCAGATGGTGGACCGTCATCATAAGATGATCGACACTATCATCACCGATCCCAATGACAGAGAAACACTTTTCAACACTGTCGATGCACTCTTCGAGCAACTCCATTCCATCTACTTCGGTGTGTTCCTCATCCGTGATCTGAGCAAGAAAACACAAGATGCCATCGTCAGCTACGGTGAAAGACTCAGTTCCAACATCGTCGCTACACTCGTCAGAGGCTCTAAATGGATGGACTCCCGATCGTTTATCAAGACCTATGACATTGCCGGGAAAAACACGCTCGACAGCGCACTGACCAACCAGCTCGTCGTGGAAGCTTTCAAGGACATGCCACGGGTGACTCTTGTCCCCGGCTTCATCTCCACCGACCGCGACACAGGTGAAATCACCAACCTCGGACGAGGCGGCTCGGACTACACCGCAGCCATCATCGCCGCAGCCCTCGATGCTGAGGTGCTCGAGATTTGGACTGATGTCGACGGCTTCATGACGGCTGATCCGCGAGTCATCAAGTCGGCCTACACCATCGACCAGCTCTCCTATGTCGAGGCCATGGAGCTTTGTAACTTCGGTGCAAAGGTCATCTATCCGCCAACCATTTACCCTGTCTGTGTGAAGAATATTCCCATCAGGGTCAAAAATACTTTCAACCCATCAGCCCCTGGAACTATTATCAAGGATAAGATTGCCAACGACGCTAAGCCCATCAAGGGCATTTCCAGCATCAACGGCACTTCGCTCATCACCGTCTCAGGTCTGTCTATGGTCGGTGTCATCGGTGTCAACCGACGCATCTTCACGGCATTGGCCGACAACGGCATTAGCGTGTTCCTCGTTTCACAGGCCTCCTCCGAAAACTCCACGTCTATCGGTGTCCGCAACGAGGATGCAGAGGAAGCTGTGGAGGTGCTTAACCATGAGTTTGCATCAGAAATCGCCAACGGTGCCATGTTCCCCATGCATCTCGAAAGCAACTTGGCAACCATCGCCATCGTCGGTGAAAACATGAAACATACACCGGGCATCGCCGGAAAACTCTTTGGCACGCTCGGACGCAGCGGCATCTCGGTCATCGCTTGCGCACAAGGTGGCTCCGAGACCAACATTTCTTTTGTCGTGGACTCTCGCTCTCTGCGTAAGTCACTCAACGTCCTACACGACTCCTTCTTCCTCTCTGAATACAAGGTTCTCAATCTCTTTGTATGTGGCGTGGGTACCGTAGGAGGTAAACTGCTCGAGCAGATCCGCAACCAATACGATGAACTCAAGGAACATTCACGACTGAAACTCAACGTCGTTGGCATCGCCAGCTCTAAAAACGCCATCTTCGACCGCGACGGCATCGATCTGAACAACTATCGCGAGCAACTCCACAACTCTGAGCCCAGCACACCACAGTCGCTCTGTGAGAATATTCTGAAGATGAACATCTTCAACTCAGTGTTTGTAGACTGCACGGCATCGGCCGACATTGCCGCACTCTATCCTGCGCTGCTCAACCACAATATCAATGTGGTGGCCGCAAATAAGATTGCTGCCAGTTCGTCCTACGATAACTATCGACTGCTTAAGGACACAGCACTGCTCCGTGGCGTGAAGTTTCTCTTCGAAACCAACGTAGGAGCCGGTCTGCCGATTATCGGCACCATCAACGACTTGCGCAACTCTGGTGACCGTATTCTGCGCATAGAAGCTGTGCTTAGCGGAACCCTCAACTTCATCTTCAACGAGATTGCGGCCGACGTGCCCTTTTCCGAGACTGTCAGACGCGCCAAAGAGCAGGGCTATTCAGAACCCGACCCACGCATCGACCTCAGCGGCACTGACGTTATCCGCAAGCTCGTCATTCTCACACGCGAGGCCGGATACCGCATTGAGCAAGACGACGTGGAGAAGCATCTCTTTGTACCCGACGAGTATTTCCAGGGATCAGTGGAGGACTTCTGGAAAAAACTGCCAAAGCTCGACGCTGATTTTGAACAGAAACGCGAGCAACTCGAAAAAGAGGACAAACGGTGGCGCTTCGTGGCTACAATGGATCAGGGCAAGGCCAGCGTAGCATTGAAGGCTGTCGGCAAGGATCATCCATTCTACAGCCTCGAAGGCAGCAACAATATTGTGCTGCTCACAACCGAGCGCTACAAAGAGTATCCTATGCTCATTCAGGGCTATGGTGCAGGTGCCAGCGTGACAGCCGCCGGTGTCTTTGCCAACATTATGAGTATCGCCAACATTTAAAACAAAAGATTGTTAATTCGGAATAACCATGAAACACATTATTATCCTGGGCGACGGTATGGCTGACCACGCCGTCGCGCGATTGGGGGGCAAGACCCTGCTGCAATATGCTGACACTCCGTATATGAACAGGCTGGCATGCGAAGGGCGCACCGGTAGACTGATGACCATCCCCGACGGCTTTCTGCCGGGCTCTGAGGTCGCCAATACTGCTATCCTCGGCTATGACCTCAACAAGGTCTATGAGGGCCGAGGACCACTTGAAGCTGCCAGCATTGGCTACGACATGCAGCCCGACGACCTTGCCTTACGATGCAACATCATAGAGCTCGAGAATGGACGCATCAAAAACCACCACGGCGGACATCTCAAGACTGAGGAGGGCGACGTGCTCATCAAATATCTCAATGATAAACTCGGCAATGACCGCATACGTTTCATCACCGGTATACAATATCGTCATCTGCTTATCATCAAAGGCGGCAACAAGCACATCGTCTGCGCTCCACCGCACGATCACCCCAACGAGGAGTGGCGTCCATTGCTCGTCAAGCCTGAGGAGGGTTGGACCGATCGACACGATGGCGACCGAATGACGGCGCAAGAAACCGCTGATCTGATCAATGACCTTATTCTCCACTCTCAGCAGTTGCTCATGGAGCATCCCTTCAACCAGGGCAGAGCAGAGAAAGCCAACAGCATCTGGCCGTGGAGCGGTGGATACCGCCCTTCGATGAAGACACTACAAGAACTCTTCCCACAGATCCACTCCGGTTCCTGCATCTCTGCTGTCGACCTCATCCGAGGCATCGGACACTATGCCGGACTCGACGTGGTGAAAGTGCCGGGAGCCACCGGACTCTCCGATACGAACTATGAAGGTAAGGCTCAGGCTGCTATCGACGCGCTGCGTCATCAGGACTTCGTTTTTCTACATCTCGAAGCCAGTGATGAGGCTGGGCATGATGGTGATCTGGAACTGAAATTGCGCACCATCGACTATCTCGACCGACGCATCGTGAAACCCATCTTCGAAGAGGTGAGCACATGGAATGAACCCGTGTGCATTGCGGTGCTCCCCGACCATCCAACGCCCGTTGAGATCCGTACTCACGTCAAGGAGCCAGTACCTTTCCTCATTTGGTATCGTGGTATTGAGCCCGACAACGTACAAACCTACGATGAGGTGTCGTGTGTGGAAGGTGCCTACGGCATGCTCCACCTCAACGAGTTCATGGAAACATTTATGAGTATCGAATAAAATATAGATAAACATTTGAAATCAATCAAATTATGAAATACTATTCAACCAATCATAAAGCTCCCATGGCCACACTCCGTGAGGCTGTGGAGCACGGACTGGCTCCCGACCGCGGACTGTATATGCCCGAGACCATCAAGCACTTGCCCGAGTCATTTTTTGAGAACATCGACAAGCTCTCGTTTCAAGAGATTGCCTTGGAGGTAGCCCGCTGCTTCTTTGGTGACGACGTAGACGAAGACTCGCTGCGACAGATTGTCTTCGACACCTTGGCCTTCGATACTCCAGTGCATCAGGTCAAAGACGACATCTACAGCCTTGAGCTCTTCCACGGCCCCACTTTGGCTTTTAAGGATGTGGGTGCCCGCTTCATGGCCCGTCTGTTGCAATATTTTATCAAGAAAGACGAGAAGGCTACAGGCGTTCATCATGAGGTCAACGTGCTCGTGGCTACCTCTGGCGACACAGGATCGGCAGTGGCCAACGGCTTCCTCGGCATCGACGGCATCCACGTCTATGTTCTCTATCCCAAGGGAAAAGTCAGCAAAATACAAGAGAGCCAGTTCACTACCCTCGGGCGCAACATCACTGCACTGGAGGTCGACGGTGTCTTCGACGATTGTCAGGCACTGGTAAAGAATGCGTTCATGGACAAGGAACTCAACGATCACATGAAGCTGACTTCTGCCAACTCCATCAACGTGGCACGCTTTCTGCCCCAAGCTTTCTATTACTTCAATGCCTATGCACAGCTCAAGCGCATGGGACTTGTTGGACCAGGACGTAAGGATATGGTTGTCTGCGTTCCAAGTGGTAACTTCGGCAACATCACCGCAGGACTTTTCGGTGCCCGCATGGGACTGCCCGTGAAGCACTTCATCGCCGCCAACAACGCCAACGACATCTTCTATAACTATCTGCAGACGGGTGTCTACTCACCGCAGCCGAGCAAGCAGACGCTTGCCAATGCAATGGACGTCGGTGATCCAAGCAACTTTGCACGAATTCTCGATCTCTACAACAACGACTGGAAAGCTATCCGCAATGACATTTCGGGTGCTACCTATAGCGACGACGCCATTCGCAAAACTATGAAACAGTGCTACGACGAAACTGGTTATGTTCTTGATCCTCACGGTGCCTGTGGCTATCAAGCGCTTTCCGAGCAGTTGCAGCCCGGACAGGTTGGTATCTTCCTCGAGACTGCTCACCCTGCTAAATTCAAGGAGAAGGTTGACGCAATCGACAATGCCGACATTGCCATTCCTGAGCGACTCCAGGCTTTCATGCGCGGAAAGAAACAGAGTGTGGAGATGCCTAACAATTTCGAAGCATTTAAGAAATATCTTATGCAGATTTGAATCAGCAGATCTGAATGTTCAAGTCTGAGTCATACAGGCATGAATATGACTGACCTCATCATTTAATAAACAGCTTTTATTATGTTAAGTCAAAAAATGCAAGACGCGCTCAATGCGCAAATCAATGCTGAGTTCTGGTCAGCTTATCTCTATCTGTCTATGTCAGCTTTTGCTAACGCACAGGGCTACCCCGGCATGGCACACTGGTTCGAGGTGCAGTATCAGGAGGAGCTGGACCATGTGAAGATCTTCTTCGACTACATCCTGCAGCGTGATGGCCGCGTGATGCTCGACCCTATCCAGGGCGTACCCACAGAATGGACAAGTCCTCTCGACCTCTTCCAAAACACCCTCAAGCATGAGCAGACGGTGACAGGACTCATCAACAAACTCTACTCCACCTCACTTGAGGACAACGACTTCGCTACACAGAGCATGCTCAAATGGTTCATCGACGAGCAGGTCGAGGAAGAGGAAAATGCCAAGAACATCATCGATAGCTTGAAGATGATCGGTGACAACGGCTACGGCATTTATACGCTCGACAAAGATCTTTCCACACGTGTCTACACCCAGGCTGCTCCGCTTGCTGCCAAGAATGCATAAGCAACTCCGAAGGGGGGGGGGATGTCTACTCCCCGACGATAATCAAATACAATGATTGAAGAATAAGAAGAGATAGAAATCCGAAGATTCTTCGATGCGATTTAACTTATCACGAAGAAGCGGGGCCAAAGAGGCTCCGCTTCTTTAATATACTCGTTCTCATGTCCATAACGCTGTCCACACTCGACCGCCGAATCCTGCAACTGGCTTTGCCCTCGGTCATCAACAACATCACTATCCCACTCCTTGGTCTCTGTGACCTTGCCATCGTTGGGCACATTGGCTCTGGTATTTATCTTGCAGCAATGTCAGTAGCCACAACTTTTTTCAATGTCACCTATTGGCTCTTCGGCTTTCTGCGCATGGGATCGAGTGGCCTTACAGCACAAGCACATGGTGCTGGCGACCGCAAAGCAATTTACGCATCGTTGCTTAGGGCTCTCGGTGTGGCCTTCAGCGTGGCGACCCTCATCCTGCTGCTGCAATATCCGCTTTGGAAGTTGGCACTATGGCTTATTTCTCCTTCTGCTGGTGTGGGAGCCATCGCCAATGTCTATTTCCACATCGTCATTTGGGGTGCGCCCCCTACCCTGGCATTGATGTGTCTCAATGGCTGGTTCATAGGCATGCAAGACACGCGCACGCCGATGTATGTGGCAATCTTTCAGAATGTTGTCAACGTCAGCGTATCATTGTCCTTAGCCATTGGACTTGACATGAAAATGCAGGGAGTGGCCTTTGGAACGCTTGTTGCCCAATGGACAGGACTCTTCGCCTCAGTCTATATGCTCCGCCGCCATGTGGTTCGCTTGGGTAGCATACATATCTCATGGATGGAACTTTTGCAGCGCACCGAATTGGCTCATTTCTTTTCGCTCAACCGCGACATCTTCCTTAGAACAGTCTGCCTCGTTGCTGTCAACTTTGGCTTCACAGCCTTCGGCGCCCGTCAAGGCGACACAGTGCTGGCAGCCAACACTTTGCTGATGACCTTCTTCACGCTGTTCAGCTATGTCATGGACGGCTTTGCCTTTGCCGGGGAAGCACTCTCGGGACATGCTTTGGGCGCCAATGACCGTCAGGGACTGAACGCCGTCACCCGACGGCTGATCCAATGGGGCACGGGACTATCCTTCACCGCCACTCTGCTCTATGTGCTCGGTGGTAAACTGTTGGTAGGCTTACTGAGCAGCGACCCTACGGTGGTATCTGTGGCTGACCACTTCCTGCCCTGGGCTTGCATGATACCACTTGCGGGCACTTTGGCATTTGTTTTGGATGGAATCTGCATTGGACTTACACTAACACGTCCGATGCTCTTGGCCAGTTTTGTCGCCTCTCTGCTGTTTTTTGTCGTGGCATGGGTATCATTTTCCCTCACCCTTCCCGCTCGGGCTTGGACCAATCATCTGTTGTGGCTGGCCTTCATCCTCTATCTGTTGATACGAGGCGTTGTTCTCTACAGAACTCATAAAGTAATGCATTATCAATTTCAGAAATAACGTCTATGTATCTATGCAAACATCACAAAACCAAATTATCATATACGACGAAAGCCGCTGAAATTCAGCGGCTTTCTTTCTGTTTATATATACTTTCGTGTGGTTTGCATAACCTTACCCGAAGTTGTCTGATATAGTGCCATAGGTGTCACCGATATGGCTCCCCGCGTCTATCACCCTTAAGTCTTGCGCAAGGTATTTTTGCCACGTGCCGTTTGCTGAAACGCATCGTAGCAAAAGATCATTTTTTGCTTAGCACTCACGTATGAGATAAAAATCCCATCTATTGTCATCCTTCTGTTCCCCATTAGGCATTCTTATCCCCAACTGTTTGGAGCGCATAGAAATTGCTTATCCAGCATCCCCCTATGTAGAGGGGGGGGGCGGGGGATGCTGTTGTTACTTTCTTAGCAGACTAAGCTTGACCTGCGGCTTGAGGGCCTCGGAAACCTTCTCGGTGTAGGCTCCCAACTTAACGGTGGCCTTGCCGAGGATACGCTCCACGTTGTCGCCCACCATGAAGGTGTAGTCACCGGCCTCGCCCTTCCACTGGCTGCCAGCCTCGTCGAAACTCGTCAGCAGACGACGCGGCACGCTCATCGTCAGCGTCTGACTCTCACCGGGCTTGAGCATACGCGTCTTGGCAAAGGTCTTGAGCTCCTTCACCGGCATCTCCTCACCACCCTTGGGGGCTGCGACATATACTTGGGCCACCTGCTTGCCGGCACGCGAACCGGTGTTCTTCACGGTCACTTTCACCGTGACACCCTGCTTGTCGGCTTTGGCTGAGAATCCCGACATAGAGAAGGTGGTATAGCTCAGGCCATAGCCGAAGGGATAGGCCACGGGCTTGCCGAAGGAGTCGAAATAGCGGTAGCCGACATAGATGTCCTCGTCGTGGTCGGTGTAGTTGACACCCTTGACACGATGGTCATAGAGCGCGTCGGTCAGACCGTAGTAGTCGGGCTGGCTGGGGAAGTTGGCCGTTGAGGGCACATCGGTGGCAGCTATCGGCCAGGTCATCGTCAGATGACCGGAGGGATTAGCCTTGCCCGTGAGCACGTCGGCGACAGCGTTGCCACCTTCCTCACCCGGCTGCCAGGCCACGAGGATGCCGTCGACAAGACTGCGCCAGGACGCCGTCTCCATCACCGATCCGGAGTTGATGACGACAATGACGGGCTTGCCCTGCTGATGGAAGACGCTGCTCACGCGGCTGATCATCTGCTTCTCCTGCCCGGTGAGGTTGAACTCGCCCTCGATGTTGCGGTCCATGCCCTCACCGGCCTGACGGCCAATGGTGATGATGGCAGCATCGGCCTCCGGAGCCTCATGCTCCACACAGCGCTGGGTGATGTCGATCTCGTCGAGCTTGGGCTGACCCTGGTCGAGGAACCACATCCACGGATTCTTGTCGGCCTTGAGCTTGGATTTGGCATAAGCCACATATTTAGTATAGATGTCGGTGAGCTGTGGTGTGGTGGAGACACCGGCGTTTTTCAGTCCGTCGACCATATCCACGACGTAGGGCACATTGACGCAGCCCGAGCCGAGACCGCCGCTCATGAAGTCGTAGCTGTTGACACCGAAGAGCGCCACCCGCTTGATGCCCTCCATGGGCAACACGGCTTTTCCATTAATGTCACCGTTCTTGAGCAGCACCATGCCCTCGGTGCTCGTCTGCCGGGTCACCTGAGCATGCGCCTTGAGATCGGGTTTGTTGCTGAAAGCGTATTTGCGGAAGCGTGGCGTCTTGACGATATATTCCAGCATACGGCGCACGTTGCGGTCCACATCCTTGATGTCGAGCTTGCCCTCCTTGACAGCCTTGACGATGTCCTCGGCTTGAGCAGGATACCCCGGCATGAGCAGATCGTTGCCTGCATGCACTTCCTCGGCAACGGGCAGGTCAGCGCGCTTGCCGATCCAGTCGGTCATGACGATGCCGTTGAAGCCCCAGTCATCGCGGAGCACCTTGGTGAGCAGGTCGTGGTTGCCCTGGGCATAGACGCCGTTGATCTTGTTGTAGGACGACATGATCGTCCACGGCTTTGCCTCGCGCACGGCCATCTCAAAGCCACGGAGATAGAGCTCGCGCAGGGCCCGTTGTGAGACACGCTCGTCGACACGCGTGCGGTCACTCTCCTGCGAGTTGACGGCGAAGTGCTTCATCGACACACCGACGCCCTGACTCTGTATGCCACGAACCATGGCGGTGCCGATCATTCCCGTGACTATGGGGTCCTCGCTGTAGTATTCGAAGTTGCGGCCACAGAGCGGATTGCGGTGGAGGTTCATGCCCGGACCGAGGATGACGTCGCAGCCATACTCCAGGGTTTCGTTGCCCTCACAGCGCCCCACCTGCTCCACGAGGTCGGTATTCCACGTACAAGCCAGACAGGTGCCCACGGGGAAGCCGGTAGCAAAGAAAGTCTGTGTGGTGCCCTGACGGTGAGCATCGATGTGCACGCCCGCAGGACCGTCGCAGACCACTGTGGCGGGTATGCCCAGCCGCGGGATGGCCACGGTGATACCGGCTGCTCCGGCTACTAATTTCTTTTGATGGCCGAGCATGGAGCCCGAACCGACAAAACCGTCGTTGCCACCACCGACAAGCATCTGTGCCTTCTCTTCCAGGGTCATCGCCTGGAGTACCTGGTCGATGTTGTGAGCATTGAGTTGCGGGGCCTGAGCCGATGCCGCACCCGCCATGCAAAGCGACAACACCATTGTAGATAGTTTTTTATTCATAATGTATTAATAATGATGTATAATAATATAATGTGTGTTGATTAATGCAATTTCTTGAACTGACGGATCACGCCGCTGATGACGCTGAGCGTGGAGCTGTCGCAGTCGAAGACCGAGTTGAGTCCCTGTTGCTCCTGTGCCGGATCGTTGGTATAGGGATCACCGACCTGCCACTGCTCATGGCGCGGACGGGCCTCCCCACCCCATCCCCAGAAGTTGCAGCCAGCGAAGCGTCCGCCTTGGCGCGCGTTGTCGGCCACAAGCTGGAAGACATATTTATAATAGGTGTCACGACCCACCGTGGGAGAGCCCGGACGGAAGCTCATGCCGTCGCGGGGATAGCCAAACTCCTCCATGACGAGGGGCTTGCCCAGGCGCTGACAGATGGCAAGATGGCGAGAGATATAGTCCTTGGTGTTGGCGCATGCGCGCGGCAGATTCTCCACCAGCGAGTCGGCTTTAGACCAACCCCAGTTGTAGGGCCATAGATGGACATTGCAGTAGTCGACATTCTTGTCGGCACAGATGCGCTCATAGCAGCCGTAGTCGCCCTCGCACCCCCATGCACCCTCACTGCCAATGGAGATAAGATGATGCTTGTCGATGCTGCGGATGAGGGCTGAGGTCTCGCTGAGCCACCGCTCAAAGGCAGGGAGAGCCTCCTTGGAGAAGGCACGCGGCTCGTTGCCAATCTGCCACGACATGATGGCAGGGTCATCGACATAGCGTTTATGGGTGTAGCGGTTGGTGCGGCCGAGGATGAAGCGCACATAGTCGTAGAAGAGCTGATGGGCTTTCTCGTTGGCAGCAAACTGCTCCACAAAATTCATAAATGCGGGATAGCCGGCTTCGTCGGGCCGCGGCACCTTGCCGAGTCCGGCCTGTTCGAGATAGTAACCGTAGCCACCACTCCATTCCCACGAGTTGTTGAGATAGAGCACAGCCACCATCTTGCGCTTGCCCATCTGCTGAAGCAGATAGTCGAGCCCGGCGAGGATGGTGTCGTTGTACACGCCCGGTGCTTCCTGCAGCGTCGGCTCCACCTTGGTCTTCACGCCACGGTGCCCGTCAGACCCCACGAGGATGCGCAGATTGTCGATGCCCGCAGCCTTCAACCGGTCGAGCTCACGACAGAGGCGCGCACGGTCACCGCCCTGCCCCGTAGAACCAAGAATGGCTCCATACCATAGATTGGTACCTACATAATAATAAGGTTTGCCGCCACGCCAAAACTTGCCGTCGTGGCACTGCACATATTGGGCTTGAGCCGCAAGGGGTAAGAACAATAGCATGATGAGTGCTGAGAATAGATGTCGTAATGTTGATTTCATGATGTTGTTATCAGGTCTGATTTTATTATCTATATTGCAAAGATACTGCAAAACATTGAAAGTTCGTTGCACTATCTTTGCAAATAATAGTATTTTGTTTGCAACTATAATCCTCATAGCGGCTCTCCCTGATCATCTCATAGTTTCTTTTCATTCTTTTTTTCTCGAATTAGTGCTAATTTAACGAATATTCATTGAGAAACTCGAATTTTATTGCTATCTTTGTGCTAATGTAAAGACCAAAGACAAAGACTGAAATGAACAAGATTCTAAAGAAAACACAATTCTCGGAAAAGGTGTTCTGCCTGGAGGTAGAGGCACCGCTCATCGCGCGCAGCTGCCGCCCCGGGCACTTCATCATCGTGCGCGTGGATAAGGACAGCGAACGTGTGCCCTACACCATCGCAAAGTCCGACCCTCTCAAGGGCACGCTCACTCTCGTGGTGCAAGAGGTGGGGCTGTCCTCTACCAAGCTCTGTCAGCTCAATGTAGGCGATGAGGTGCAGGACATCGTAGGACCCTTGGGCAATGCGTCAAAGATAGAGAAATACGGCACCGTGGTTTGCGCCGGAGGCGGCATTGGCATCGCAGCCATCCTCCCGATCCTCACCGCGCTCAAGCAAGCCGGCAACCGCGTCATCTCGGTGCTCGCCGGACGTACGAAGAATCTTGTCATCATGGTCGATGACGTCAAGAAATACAGTGATGAGGTCATCATCATGACCGACGACGGCTCCTACGGCGAGAAAGGCGTGGTCACCGTCGGCGTGGAAGAGGTCATCAAGCGCGAGCATGTCGACAAGGTGCTCGCCATTGGTCCTCCGGTGATGATGAAATTCACCTCGCTGCTGGCTCATAAATATGGCATTCCCAACGATGTATCGCTCAACACCATCATGGTCGACGGAACCGGTATGTGCGGAGCCTGTCGTCTGACAATCGGCGGAAAGACGAAGTTTGTGTGTATCGACGGCCCAGAGTTCGACGGAGATCTCGTCGACTGGGATGAGATGATGAAGCGAATGGGGACATTCAAAGGCGTGGAAAAAGAGGAGATGGAACACTATGAGCAACACCTCCACCACGGCGATGAAACGAAACCCTGTGGGGCTTGCGACACTACTGAGACGGCTGCGGTCTCGCCCGACGACGGCAAGGAGCACGTGGAGAGTCTCATAGACCGCAGCGCACCCTGGCGCGAGGAACTCCGCAAGAAGATAACGGCTAAGGAGCGCAAGCAAATCGTACGCGTGAAGATGCCCGAACTCGACCCCGCCTACCGCGCCACCACTCGCACCGAGGAGGTCAACAAAGGACTGACACTCGACATGGCCATGGGCGAAGCCCGCCGCTGTCTCGACTGCGGTAAGCCCAGTTGCGTCGAGGGTTGTCCGGTGAACATCAACATTCCGTCATTTATCAAGAACATCGAGCGCGGACATGTCCTCGACGCTGCCCGCGTGCTGAAGATGACCTCTGCCCTGCCCGCTGTCTGCGGCCGCGTGTGCCCTCAGGAAAAGCAGTGCGAGAGTCAGTGCATCCACTTGAAGATGAAAGAGCCTGCCGTGGCCATCGGCTACCTTGAGCGCTTCGCTGCGGACTATGAGCGCGAGAGTGGACGCGGTGTGCTGCCCGAGGTGGCTCCGTCGAATGGCATCAAGGTGGCCGTCGTTGGCTCGGGACCGTCGGGACTGAGCTTTGCCGGCGATATGGTGAAGAAAGGCTACGAGGTCTATGTCTTCGAGGCGCTCCACGAAATCGGCGGTGTGCTGAAATATGGTATTCCCGAATTCCGACTGCCCAACCGCATCGTAGACGTGGAAATCGACAACCTGCGCAAGATGGGAGTTCATTTCCAAACCGACTGCATCGTGGGCAAGACAATCACCGTGAAGGACTTGGAGGACAAGGGCTTCCGTGGCATATTCGTCGGATCAGGTGCCGGACTGCCCAACTTTATGGACATCCCCGGTGAGAACTACATCAACGTGATGTCGAGCAACGAATACCTCACCCGCGTCAACCTCATGGATGCGGCCAACCCCGATACTGATACTCCTATTAATATTGGTAAGAAGGTGATTGTTGTCGGTGGCGGCAACACGGCTATGGACTCCTGCCGCACGGCTAAGCGCCTGGGGGCTGACGTGACCCTCGTCTACCGTCGTTCTGAAACTGAGATGCCCGCACGACTCGAAGAGGTGAAGCACGCGAAGGAAGAGGGCATACACTTCCTCACCCTACACAACCCTAAGGAGTATCTCGCCGACGACAACGGACGTGTGCGCGCCGCTGTGCTCGACGTCATGGAGCTCGGAGAGCCCGATGCCAGTGGCCGCCGTCGCCCGGTAGCTACGGGTAGGACTGAGACGCTCGAATGCGACCAGGTCATCGTGGCCATCGGTGTGTCGCCCAACCCATTGGTGCCCAAGAGCATCCAAGGATTGGAACTCGGACGCAAGAATACGATCGTGGTCAACGACGAAATGAGATCGAGTCAACCCGACATCTACGCCGGAGGAGACATCGTACGCGGCGGAGCTACGGTCATCCTGGCCATGGGCGACGGACGTCGTGCCGCTGCCAATATGGACAAGCATCTGAAAGAGGCTAAATAGTCATATTTGTTTTAACATGAAGAAAATACAGGCATGGATTCTCGCGGCACTGCTCTTCGCAGCTGTACCTGCGGGGGCTCAGAAACGAAACGCTGCAGTGAAAGGAAAGGCTGTCGCTGCGATGAGGAACAACGGAAATGGCGGAAGGCTACTCTTCAACACGTTGCTCCCCGCCACGGCGAAAGTGATGGTCATCGACAGCGTGGTCGTTGGTAAAAACGACTTCCTCAGACATATTCCACTCAACGCTGAGTCGGGAAAACTCTCTGTGAAAAACAGAAAGGGCAAAGACTTCTTGGCTCAGTACGAGACGGAACTGGGCGACCGACGATTCTATGCCGTGGGCGACAGCACTTCCACTGCGCTATACATGCAGACCAAGGTAGGCGGAGAATGGAGCCAGCAGTCGTCTCTTGCCGACATCAGCGACAAGGACTATCACTACCAAAACTTTCCCTTCCTCTGCGCCGACGGTGTCACGCTCTTCTTCTCGGCAACAGGACCAAACACCATAGGTGGAAGAGACATCTTCATGACTTCATACGACAGCGACAAGGATGAGTGGCTACAACCGCAAAACTACGGACTGCCCTTCAACTCCACGGCCAACGACTATCTCTTGGCTATCGATGACCTCGACACGCTCGGATGGCTTGTCACCGACAGACATCAGCACGCCGACAGCGTGTGTATCTACACCTTTGTACCCACTCAGGTGAGAAAAAACTTCACCGCTGACAACCTCTCTGCAACACAACTGGAGCACTTCGCACAAATACACAGCATCGCCGATACATGGGCCTTCGGCGACCGGAAAGCTGCACTGAGAAGGCGCGACGCGATGATGGCACGCGCGACAACCATCACAAAACAAAGCCGAACCGCGTTTGTCCTCAACGACAACACGGTTATCACCGATGAAAAACAACTCAACTCTCCTTTGGCACGCAACCTCTTCCGGCAATGGGTGGAGCTCAGCAGCATGATCGACAACACACGAAAAAGCCTCGACGAGAAACGCAACCTCTACGCACAAGGACAACGCGAGCTCAAACAGAATATCCTCGAAAAGGAAAACAGCTTGAGACAGCAGTTGACTGACCTGCACAACGTGGCTAAAAAAATCAGAATGGCAGAAATGAAAAACAAACAATAGCTACAAACAGTTCATGATAAAAAAATACAAACTGATAACAGTAAACGTTACTGCTAAACTGTAAATGTAAACTGGCAGCAGTTAGTAGACAGTCGTTACTGTATCTTTAAACCCTTAACAACCATGACAAAGACAATATTTCCTGATTCTGAGCTCGTCATCAACTCCGACGGCTCTATCTTTCATCTCCATCTCAAACCCGAGCAGCTCGCCGATAAAGTGATCCTCGTGGGCGATCCGGGACGTGTCAATCTCGTCGCCTCTCATTTCGATACAAAAGAGTGTGAGACCAGCAATCGTGAATTCCACACCATCACTGGCAACTACAAAGGAAAACGAATCACTGCACTGAGCACCGGCATCGGATGTGACAACATTGACATTGTCATGAATGAACTGGATGCGCTCGCAAACATTGACTTCTCTTCACGTACAGAAAAATCCGCACACCGAACGCTGACACTCGTCAGAGTGGGAACATGCGGTGGCTTGCAGCCAAACACTCCGACGGGAACCTACATCGCCAGCGTGAAAAGCATCGGATTCGACGGATTGCTCAACTTCTATGCCGGTCGCGACGAGGCTTCTGACCTACAACTCGAAAAGGCTTTCAAAGAGCATGTCGGATGGGACCTGAAAATGGGAAACCCATATGTGGCTACTGCTGATCCGCAGCTAATCAATACTATCGCCGCCAACGACATGGTGAAAGGCATCACCATCGCATGTGGTGGCTTCTTTGGCCCACAGGGACGACGCCTTCGCTTGCCTCTGATGGTACCAGACCTTAATGAGAAAATTGAGAGTTTTGAATATAATGGCTTGAAAGTTAATAACTTCGAAATGGAATCCTCTGCCCTCGCCGGACTCGCTACCCTCATGGGGCACAAGGCGATGACCTGCTGTATGGTGATAGCCAACCGAAGGGCTAAGAAGATGGAGACAAACTATAAGGGCGATATTGATGGACTCATCACTTTGGTCCTCGATAGAATTTAACAAATATATGCAGAATTCCTATTCAGATACTATTTGCGCACTTGCAACTCCTACCGGTGGGGCTATTGCGGTGGTTCGTGTCAGCGGACCACAGGCTTTGACCATCACCGCAAAGATTTTTCATCCGGCGTCACACGGCCCCTTCTTGGACGCTAAAGCCAACAGCCTCCATTATGGCACAATCCTGCCCTTGTTTGACGCTCATCCTGATTCTGAGAAAAGCAATCTGGACGAGAAAAATCAGGACGTTATCGACGATGTGGTTGTCTCCGTCTGGAGGGCTCCGCATTCTTATACCGGAGAGGATGCCGTAGAAATCAGCTGCCACGGCAGCGCATATATTGTACGGAATATCCTACAGGAACTCATCCGTTCAGGATGCCGCCAGGCTCGAAGAGGAGAGTTTACATTACGCGCTTTTCTCAATGGAAAGATGGATTTGAGCCAGGCTGAGGCTGTCGCTGACCTTATAGCCGCTGACAACAAAGCATCCCACGATATGGCCATGAGCCAGTTGAAAGGACATTTCAGTTCTGAACTCGCAAGACTTCGCGAACAGCTCCTGAAACTCACTTCCTTGCTGGAACTGGAACTCGACTTCTCGGACCATGAAGATCTCGAATTTGCTGACCGGAAGAAACTTTATGACCTTGCGCAAAAAATTAACAATAAAATCGCGACGCTGGCCAAAAGTTTTGAGACGGGACAAACCTTGAAAAAGGGTATTCCCGTGGCTATTGTTGGAAAGACAAACGTCGGTAAGTCCACATTGCTCAATCAACTGCTGAATGAAGACAAAGCGATTGTCAGTGATATTGATGGCACTACACGCGACACAATTGATGGCACCATAGACATCAACGGCGTTACCTTCCGATTCATTGATACAGCTGGAATCCGGCAGACTGATGATAAAGTCGAAAAAATAGGAATCAAACGGGCGTATGAGCAGATCAACAAGGCCACTGTCATCCTTTGGGTGATAGACTCACGGCCATCTGAGGATGAAATAAAAGACTTATCTTTACATCTTGGTTATGATGTCCGTCTGCACTCTGCTGAGAATGCTTCAGACAAAGCCCTCATCGTGGTCCACAACAAAGCCGATCTCTCTCCTACTCCACTCTTCGAAGGTGAGGTCGCTATTAGCGCAAAGAAAGGCTCCCATATCAGCCTTCTCAAAGAGGTTATCTTTGAAAAAGCGAAGATTCCCGACATTTCCGAAGATACGGTTATTGTCTCCAACACCCGGCACTATGAAGCCCTGCTCCGCGCTCACGCCGATATCACTCGTGTCATAGAAGGGATGTCCGCTGGCCTCAGCTCTGATCTCGTCGCCGAAGATCTCCGCCAATGTCTTGACAACCTCGCTGAAATCACGGGCGGAAAAATAACAACCGAAGAGACGCTTGGCAACATCTTCCAGCACTTCTGCATCGGAAAATAGCGTCGGATATGGAAAGTACCTTTGTGCCCGATATGGAGACAGAGATTGAGACAACGAATACTGGCGGCAAGGTGCTTGCCTATGATGGTGACGAACTTGTTGGCCGACTGGATTTTTCCTTCAAGGGAAATGTATTGAGCATTGACCACACGTATGCCTACAAGGAAGGGATGGGTGTGGGGAGTCTGCTTGTCAGTGCCGCCAACGACTATGCCGTCAGCAAGGGACTTAGGGTAAAACCTGTCTGCTCATTCGCTTCCGTCTGGTATGAGAGGCATCCGCAGTTTGGGGATATACTCAATAGTGCAATTTGACTTTCAAAACGGAAAGTATCTTTCACCTAGACTTTGTATAACGAAAAAAGGGATTGTCGCTTAGGCAATCCCTATCAGTTCCTTTTATAGTGCAGGCTGAAAATCGCAATTAACAGGTGCACTGGTTTAACCGACTGCAAATTTAGTGATTTGTTCTTAATCTTCCAAATTCTTAAGCATTATTATTAAATTTCGTTCATTCTAAACCCACTATTGTTGAAAATTACATTCTTAACAGTTGAATATGAAACCCTATCGAACGCATCGACAAGCTCGGCCTGCATTTCTTTAACTCTATTTTCTGATATTCTACCCAATAAGTATTTGAACACTTTGTATGCGCCAAATAGCATAGTTCTCCTGTTGTCTAAATTCCCACATGAACCATCTCCTATGGCCTGTGGCAAAGTCATATCAAAAAGAACTTTTTCATGAGCACAATTATTTCTTAACTTCCGTACAGTATTAATATAATTTGCAAAAACAGATGTTCTAAAGTTTACTTCGATCCGGCTTATGTATCGGAGCAGGATGTTCCTCAAATCGAAGTCGAAATAATAGAGTTTGATTGCCCAATCAAAATTTGCCCCCGAAGAGAACTGATGAGTTCGGTTGTTTTTTCTACGCTTCCTTCCCAACCCGATCCGTATCGGCAACATGATTGCCGCCTTGATACGAAAAAAGAATTATTGGTTGGACATAAGCCCAATCTCATCAATGGCTTTCCATACATTGCTGTAAGATCCCTCCCGTGTAACACTGGCCTTGGCTCTTTCATAAGCCTTGCGCAACTTGCCGTCTGACGACATGCTTTCCACCCACTTCTTATTACGGAGAAAGGAATCAGTCTTGTCGAAATTCGGAATATATTTTACCAGCTGGGTGATGACTGACTTTGAGGTTGGGAAACTCCTTGAAGTGTCGACATAATGCAGAAGGAACCAGAACTCGATGGATGGCATGCTGTCACAAATCACAACGTTACTGTTCTTTGCGTACTTCTTCTTCAACTGCTCAAATCGTTTCTTCTCCATGTCATCCCATGTAGTGACATCGGTATCGAACACCACAACGGCCTTGCCTTCATCCGAAAGAACCTGTTCTATGCGTTTTGCCAGAAGGTTCATCGTCTCGTGACCAAAGTAGCGAGGACGGATCTTTATCTTTAATCCAAAAAGTGACTGTAGGTGGGTGAAATACCACTGCTCCGTTATCCCTGCGCCAATGATGGTGGGACGGACTTCCTTGATATTCTTGGTAGGTCTTCTGCGTGCCATTATACTTGGATGTTTGGGAGCGCACCGAAGCGCCCGTTACGGTAAGACTTTTGGAAGGAATGTATCTTGTTCAAGCCTTTGAAGTCTGAGAGGGAATAGAGTTCCGAACTGCCATTCTCTCCTTTCTCGGTGAACCATACGGAGTCCTTGCGGATGAGGTCATCGATGGTGTTGAGTAAAGGGTCGTAGTGAGTAGTGACAAGCAGCTGGCTGCGGCTTTGCTCCTTCAGAAACTGCTCCAAGATAAACTCGATGAGCTCTGGATGGAGTGATGCCTCAATCTCGTCGATGGCCAGGAATTCGTCATTGACCAAGGCCTGGTAGATGGCAGCCTCAATGCCGAATGTCCTCCTTGTTCCCTGGCTTTGCATCTCGTTGGAAAGGGTGTACTTTTCCACACCTCTTGCATTTTTTACCGTATGCTCGAAGTTCGTGTCCACCCTGACATAGACCGGCTTGCCCTGCAACTTCTTCTTGTCCTCTTTCGACAGGTCACCCTCGTTCAAAAGGAAGTCCCTGAAGTCGGCTGGAATAGGCTCAACCTTTTTCTCAACGCTCACATCGGTAATATTGTAGTCAGCACGATGGATGAAGTCAAGGATGTATTTCTTCATTCGGGCATCTTCCATCATCTTGCGACCAGCATAGTTGGACATCAATGTCCTCGGGTCTATCAAGGGCATCGTGTGGCGGCGCATCCAGTCACGTGCTTCGTCGATTGGTCCCAACGAGCAGTTCACCATGTTTCTGGCTGCGAAAAAAGACATATTCGGCAGACACTTGATCGTGATCTCGTCAACGACAGTGCTGCTCACTTTCAGCACAGCAGGGTTGAACTTGACGACGGACTGGCCGTTCTTGTACACTCGCGTAAACAGCATTGTCGGCTGCACACTCTTGTAATAATACAGTTTCTCCGACACTACATGGTGGATATCCAAAGAAAGGACATACCAGTAGCGTGTGCTTCCGATGTAGAATTTCAAACTGAATTCTGAAGGCAGGCTTGGTGTCTCGCTGTCTAAAAGGAACGGGACTGTTCCGGTCGGCTCGTCCATGTCGTCATGGCGCCTGAACCAGAACCTGCGGAGATACTCGAATGCTTCGAGCAGGTTCGACTTTCCACTTGCGTTAGCACCATAGATAAGTGCTAAACGTAACAATCGCACGCCATTGGCAACTTCCACCACTTGTGTGTTCTCAAAAGTTGTATCCTTCGTCGCCTCAAAGCTCAACGTGACCTCATCTCTGAAGGACTTATAGTTCTTTATCTTGAATTCCTGTATCATAATCGGCTCCTCCCTGATTTGTTGCAAAGATAATGATATTGCAGCTATTCTCCAAATAAAATAGATTGAAACTTATATTTTATTTTCTCTTTCAGCGTTAAATAGTCTAACATTAGAAATAGGACAGCAGTTTATTGTATTCTTCGGCTGAATTATCATTCTTAATCATGGCGCAGTGGTTTAGTTTATTTCTTAGCAATATATAAGCTAAACCAAATTAAACCACTGATAACCGTCATTAACATGGTACGGTTTGTCCTCACGATGATATTGGCAGGTTTTGTCAAATGCTCAATGAACTTTTGTCCCCCGTTTGTCCCCCGTTACCGAAAGCCTTTCCTTCTGCAGATATTTGAGGCTATTGAGTGTTAACGACTTGTGAACAAATGCTAATTCACTTTTAGGACTAAAACATATAGTGCATCGGAAAATAGCAACAATAAGCACAGCTAGTAAGTTGCTGCCTCTATTCCTTGCAGCATACTGTTATAAATTTCGTTGCTCATGCTTTAATAACTTTAATAAGGTGCGTATGGAATCACATTTCTTTCCAACGGCTGTATAAGCTTTGAAAATATCAGGATCCATCTTGGCAAATCGATCCATGTCAAGACGTAGATCTTCCTCCAGATAGATGCTGGCTTCCTTCACAAACCGCAGATTAACGTGTGGTGTATTGGCAACCAAGTCGCACAGCGTTTTTTCTGGCGTGACTATCATGAAGGCAAGCTCTCCATTACTGATGCTGCGCACCCCTATATGAAAGGCCTCGCGGGATATTGACGTATAAGAGAAGCGTCCATAAGGGGTATCGAAAGCCCTTGCATGTTTTATGGTCACAGACTGCGTCTCATAGACGGTCTCCGGTATCAGTCCATAGTAACGTAAGGCGGTGGACATGGAGACGTATGACGGAGCATAGATATGGTTGACCATAAGTTCTGTCGACAAGGTCTTGCCAGTAATTTCGGGATTGACAACATACAATCCCCGCTTGAGCCTGATGATTTCATCATGCTTCTCCAACCATCTCACCTTTTGTTCTTCTCTGTGAGAGATGGAAACAACGATCCAATTGTGGCGGCTGTGACGGGTATGTTACCGAATTGCCTCAATTCATTTGTCATTGCAAGGTATATTCTCCCACTAACTTTTTGCAAATATAGTAATTATTTGAATAGAAAAAGCACAAATAGGGATCTTTTTATTCCTAAAATTACTATTTCAGTTAGTTGACTGGTCAGTTAACTCTTAATTCCCCAGCGACCTTCTTTCTGCTTTTACCCATAGTCCGTAATGTTTTGGTGAAAGAAAAATTCTTCCACCAGTTGAACATTACGAGACGCTTGCTTTTTGTGTCATATTCATTTTAGCTGCGGTAGTCACCAGTTGTAAGTTCTTGATTCAAATAGGAATATACAAATGAGACAGTCACTGAATTATGACACTATACACATTTTATACGGATGTTTTTTATACGGATGTTTTACCGATCAATTGAAGAGGAACTTTTATCGGCAGAGTTTTTTTGTATCCTGCTGAACGGGCAGAGATCAAACAGAAGTTGTTTTAACTGTTCTGGGGCAACCTTATCTTCTAACATTTGTAATAATTCCTCTTGTCTCGATTGTCCCATAGTGAGACGGTACAACGAGAGCACCTTGATAAGTCTATGATACTTTGATATGTCTTCACTTAACGGATACATCGGCACTATACGCTCTATCTTCTCTGTTGCTATTTCTTTAAAGTGCTTATCATCAAGCGGCAAAAACCAAAATGGTACCATTTCAGAATTGTTGCCCTTTAATTCTTCAGAAGCATTTTTAAACATTTCATTCCAACTAAAGATTGTATTATATAGTTTGGCAATATTTCTTCGGACTGACAAACATTTGTAACGGTTGATTCTGCCTTCTCGCTGTTCAAGATCCTGAGGATTGGAAGGAAGATTCCAATGAATTATTTTTCGGCAATACCAATGAAAGTCAAGCCCCTCCTGACCAATAGAGGTGGAGGCAAGGACAAACGGACGGAATGGGCTATTAAAAGCAGAACGAAGATTACTGGTATGTTTGACATCCTTCTCGGTCTGTTTTCCACTTCCGAAATCCATAGCAAAGTGTTTGCGCATTTTATACTTCATCTCTGTGCCGAAAGTCTGGATTGTATTTACCTGCTGGATGTTGGCCGGGATAAATGATTCTTTCATTCTCCCAGCAATCTTATCTATGCTTTTGTTCTCACCAATCATGTGAACAAACTCATCAAGAACTGCTTGCAGATTGCCCTTGATGCAGTAATCAATTACATTCTGAAAATAGTTGTTGTAACTTTTACAATTATTATGCACTGCCGCTATACCAGTACGAGAATTGAAAAGTGACGCTATTTCTCTTGCGACTTCTTCTGCATATTGTCTCGTTTGCTTATCATCATTACTTAATCTGCGGAATATACGGTAAATGCAGATAGCCGGAGACCCAATTGCCATATCTGCCAATATTTCTTCTGCATTTTGGGGGATGTTTCTTGGTTGGACGTTTGGGTCATCAAGAGCAAGAATCAATTGATAGATGTCCAAAGAACTTACACGGCTGACGCGATTGATTCTAAAATTACAGAGTTTGATTCTTACTTTCTTAACGATAAAATCCTTAATTAACCCAAGCGGTTTTCCATAAAAATCTTCCGGTTTATAAAGATCAGCAAGATATGTAGACACCGTAAACATGACTGAGAGAGACTTCGTTTTATTACTATCTCTCAGCAGTTGCGCATCATTTCCGTGATAGGTATTTTTCTTCCGTGATAACAACAATCGTCTTTATGCTTCATACGATATTACCTTTCTCATAGAAATTCGAGAGGAACTGATTGATCCGAGCATTTCCACTTTTATATTTAAGTCGTAGCAAGAATTCTACATTTCTCTCAAATGCCGAAGTCGTCGCATTAGCTGAACCGAGAAACAGATATTGCGCATTGCGTCCATTCCATACATGGTACATTTTAGCATGAAGATCCATACCACGGCTTACCAAATCATCAAGTGCAACGTATATTCCGCCTCTATTGTTGAATTGGTCGAAAATTTTTTGGTCAACATACTCTTTCCTTGTGATTAATATGCATCGACTTTTATTTTCAGAATTGAGTCTGGCTATCATACTCTTGTCAATAAAGGGGGATACGATAATGCTTTCTGTACCAATGAGAGATTTATCCAACTTACGCTGCTCCCCATTCTTTTTAAACACATAAGGGAAGAAATCGTAGTCTTCGAATGGAGCTTCTACATTAAATCGCTTCACGTGTTTTAAATCTTCACACAATTGGAGAACGGATTTCTTTTGTTCACCACTAATGTTCGATTCTCCGACTATTGATTTAATAAACGAAATGAGGGGCTGATGTTTCTTAGTATTGATGGCTTGTGTCCCAACTTTTCCTGTCAAACATGCCACGCAGTCAATAGTGTCAGTGTATGCCAGATTTCTGCTTGTGACTATTAATTTGAGTTGAACATCATCCTTGTTGTCTTTGCTGACTTCTCTAATCAGCCATAACTTTGGATGAAAATTGGCTCTATGGTCCTTCTTGTTAAAAACCTCAAAGATATTTTGCTCCAGCAATGAATATACCTTTCGTATCTTCGACGGAACTGCTATTCCTCCCTTGTTGCAGAACACTACAACCTTTTCGCTGCTTTTGTTGATGGCCTCAAGCAAAATATGTGAAGACTGAATGATGTTCTCATCCATTTCTCCAAGCATCCCGAAAGCCAAATAGGTCGTCAATAGAGCATCAAAGCTCAGAGAATAAGTCATACCCATGGCAAAGTCTGTGGAATAGCCCGATGCCGGTGCAAGCAAATCACCATACAAATGATCCTTCATTAACTTTTCTGCCATAGTTTATTGGGGATTTCTTATCTCGTTAACCATCGTTCTCACAGTTTCCCAACGAAATGTGTTGGGCACAGGATTCCCACGCCGGATGTCTTTATATGCCTTGTTCCCTATTTTGCTTCTGTCTCGCTTGACAGTATGCTCACGTTCCTTCACTTTTTGGTCAACTATCTGTGTCATGCCTCCGCGAATTGCTTGATAACACGACTCGCAGAAAGTTGTAAGCATCCTATCTATCGGACGGGTATAATCAAACAATGACCGATAAGCATCCTCGTCTGCTATAGTCTTATTGAATTGCTCTAATTGAGCTTTGTACGAGTTGTCACAAGTGGTTGCCTCTTCTGTCCTCTGGAAGCTATTATAGTAACAATAGTTGTACCGCCAGTCAATAAGGTAAATCAGCTTGGAAAATAATACAGATTTTTGATAGATGTCAACGAAATCCTGTGTCTCATTCTGTAATAGTCCATCTACATCATAATAGTCTGTCCGCTCCGGAATATCATCCTTCCTTTCAATGAGGAAGGATAACATAGATTCTTGACAAGTAGCATAGATCCTGTCGCGAAGAAAATTTGCCTCTTTCTCCGACAAAGCTAAACTCATGGTCTTTCCGTCAAAAAAATGATAAGACTCACCACAAGTTCTGATCAACTGCCTATTACCTGTCAGATCGTTGGTATCATCAGTCTGGTCATTGTCCGATTTCATCATCTTGTTGTGGGGATCAGCAAAATATTTGTTGTTTAATTCCAGAATCAGTCTTTCAATAGCTGTATCAGGAATAATATCATATCTTGCCAGACCACTTCCATAGATATACATAGGATCATATTTCACGAACTTACGATAATCCTTCAAAGCCTCTTTATAGGTATCGATACCTGTAATTCCCTTAACATCCGTCTTGGGATTGCCATCTGAATCTTCCGCCAATTGACGGGTTATCTGAACCTCTGCTTTCTTGATATAGCGGTCCACCTCTGCAAGGGAATTGAATCTTCGATCCTTATACGCAGCATGATAATATAACGAGGGTAGAACAGCAAAATATTTAGCATGATGTTGTAATGTGGATGTTCCAGGAAATAATGTGTTTGAGAAATGGTCCCGAACTCTTCCTATACCCAGTTCTTCGATAGCCTCTGACTCCTGTAATAATTGCATCAGCTTAGCCACACGTTTTTTCTCGTCTGTATTGAAGTTGATAAATCCGATTTGCATACTAACCTATGTAACATGTATGATGTTCTATTAATCATCAAATATTTAGGAGAATCTACTAAACAGTGAAGCTATTCTTCCTCTCATCCTCCTCTGTCAGTCCCTTGAGAATATCATATTGCGCATAGAGCTTGGTACGAGGATGCTTCTTCAGCACCATATTGACAAGATTCACATATAACTTCACATCTGCATCAGATGCCCAGGGTGACAACTCAAATGACAGCGCATGCACTGTCTCTTTATAAGCTACATATACGCCTGTAGCAGACTTATTGTATTCATACGCCACCATTGCATCCTCACCCTCATCGCCATCTGTCGGCCACCCTATTATCGTCAACTTGTCGTACTTCATATACTATTCAACACATTATAAAATGAATTATGCTTCTTCCTCCATACCCAATGCCACACTCTGAACCATGGTTCCCACAGACATTCACTGGGATAATAGGCTAACATACGGACATCGCGTACCAAGCGTTGGATATTTGCCACTAATTTAGAATGCGATGTCCCACTGAGTAATCGCTCATCATACTTTCCGAAGTTTCCGCCGGCTATCATCTCTCGCATAAGCTGCTGACCATATCGTTCGTTTGGCTTGGTGATCAGATACCTTTCTGGCAGCCCAAGCACGTTAGCCAACACCCACGACACAGCAGAACTGATCTGATGCAGTCCACACCTTTTCAGGCTCGTGTCAAGCCAAGCTTGGTCTTCTTTACTGCATGCATGCGAACGAAGCAGGTAGTAATAATCAACCAACTGCCTGAGTCCAACACCCTCATGCAACAGATGGTTGAGGATATGGCTCAATTGAAAAACCACATTAAAAGAAAAGCCGGGGATGGTTATATCTCCGGCTTCTTCGGGCAACGCCACATGTTTCGTACCGTCCTTACGCGACAGAAGCGTGGACAACAGATTCTGAAGTCTGCGGTTGTTGACAGGTGCGTTGAGCCACGTAGCCCGATAGTGCACCTCCACAGGCACCTTGTCGACAGCAGGGATGTCGATATGATGGTATACAGCCCTTGCCAACTTGTCCAGCCCTTTGCAGAAGGTGATGATTTTTCGGATGGCAGCTTCGTCATTCCTCCATCTGCCTCCTTGCTGCTGCGGATGCACATACACGTCAATGTCACCAGAAGTCCGTGACGAAGGGTCTGGATAGAGCAACGCATTACCTTGTCCTTTCAGCACACACGCTTCGAAGCCCTTCTGCCGAAAGCCTTTAATCACCTTGACCGCCACGGCATTCACCTTTCTATTCCGTTTGGCAATCTTACTGACCTCCACCATCCAGTCCATCACGTCGTCCTCAGATGGCCGGTTCGTCTCAAGACCGCTCATCCGCTTCACGCCTTGCCAATAGACGCCGACGACCGACTGCTTCTTGGCAAACTGTAGCAGATCTGCCCAACTGATGCGAGCCGCACACTCCGGTAGTGCCTGTGAGTCTGGCGAGAGGCAATAACTCAAGAACAGTAAGAATTCCTTTTGGAGAATTGTAGAAAGCATCAGATAAATAATGGAGGAATGTTATTTTGCGAATGGATCTTTGTAAACACCTAACAGTTGTTTCCCGAAATACCAGAAGAACTTCATATCATCCAGGAAATAACGCTTGAAGAGGCGCTTTGGCTCCTTCATGCAACGATACAACCATTCCATGCCGATTTTCTGCCAAATCTTAGGCGCACGTTTCAATGTTCCAGCTTCGAAGTCAATGGTAGCACCCAGAGCCATGAATACCTTTACTCCAGGCATCTTATCACGATACTTCATAATCCACTTTTCTTGCTTTGGAGCACCCACACCAACGAGCAGTACATTAGCACCACTCTCGTTCACGATGCGAACCAGCTTCTCACATTCATCCTCATGCTTCTCGAAGCCAAAGGAAGGAGAATGGGCACCAACCACCATCTGGCGCCCCACCTTCTCATTGATACGTTCCATAGCCTTGGCAGCAATACCCTCCTTAGCACCAAGCAGGAAAATTTTGCAGTCAGCATCATCCTTATGATACATATAGTAAGAAGTAAAGAAACTGGAACCCGGAATCGCTTCCTTGATTGGAGTCTTCAACAGCTTACCGAACAGGTAGAGGATCTTACTGTCACACACTACCCATTCAGAATTTTGATACACGCCATAAAACTCCTTGTCCTTCTGAAGCTTTATCAGATGATCAAGATTAGGAGTCACAAGAACACCCTCCTTCAGGTTCTCCAAGAGTTCCTGACGAGTAATGTTCAGAATATCTATATTTAATACTTTAACAGTTTGGTGAAAACGGAGGATATCC
>DLDU01000019.1 GCA_002481295.1 Prevotella sp. UBA7764
TTAATATGAATAATTCAGGTTAGCTTTCTTAAAAGGAGAGACGAGGATGGCATCGGGTTGGAGCGCCATGACCGTCTCGGTGTCGAAGTTTCCTTCATAGCCAATCTTGGCGATCTTACCCTCAGCGATGCGGTGCCTCACGTCTTTGTCTTGCAGATGGCGCACGCTGGTGATGGCCGAAACCTGGTCGAGTGCATGCAGTTGGATGAACGCAGCCAACTGCTCCGTGCCCATAGGAATGCAATGCTCCACCGGTACTTCCACCCGATGATTGTATTCCTTAGGAATGCCGGAAGCGTTGACACCACGGGGAATCAGCGCCAGACGATAAGTGCTCCGGCTCTTATGTCCTGCCACACTGATGTCGACAAGACGTGTTCCGTCGGAGAGATAGCGTACGGTGAAGTTCTTTGCATAACGAAGCGTGACGTGGGCACTGTCTGAGAGAATCTCGCTCACGTCGGCTTTCTGCCCCCGATGGCTGAGCGTGCCCGGTCGGCAGGCAGAAAACAAAAGAAGGCACAGCACTATGGCCATGCCCTTCTTCATCTCTCTTCTCAATAAATATCTGTCAATCAAAAAATGGATTCTTTTCATATTGTCTTAATGGGGTGGGTAGCTCATGACTTTCTCGTTATTCTAATCTTTATCAGAGGCAGTCTAAACCTATCGCCTTTTAACTGAATGCGCCGTTGAGGTACTTTCGTGTCAGTTCGTTCTTTGGATGACGGAAGACCTGCTCGGCATCGCCTTCTTCCACGACTTTGCCCATGTACATAAAGATGACGTGATCGGCAATGCGTAGCGCTTGACTCAATGTGTGTGTGACCATCACGATGGAGTTGTTGACTTTCAATTCAGTAAAGAGCTCCTCAATCTTGTGGCTGCTGCTGTCCGCCGCTCAAGCGGGATGCCAGAGAGTTGAGTCTGTCCTTGACCTCGTCCCACAATCCCACGGCGCGGAGATAGTGGCGCACGATCTTGTTTTGCTGATGACGGTTATGGATGCCGTGGATGCGGCAACCGTAAGCCACATTGTCGTAGATGCTCATAGGCAGAGGGCAGGGACGCTGGGGCACCAATCCAATGTTGCGCCGCAGTTCCGAAAGGCGACTGCTGCCCGCTTTGAGGATATTGTCACCATCGAAGGTGACCTCGCCTGTCATGCGCAGACCTTCGATGTTGTCGTTGAGACGGTTGAACGTGCAAAGCAACGTGCTCTTACCGCACCCCGAGGGACCGATGATGCAAGTGATCTTGTTGCGGGGAATCTCCACATTGATGTCTTTCAGGATATGAGCGCCATTGATATAGACATTGAGATGACGGGCTTGAAGACGTGCACCCGTGGCGTGAGCAAACTTGTTGGTTACGGAAAAGGATTCGTCCCCTCTGTTGAGGCTACTGAAAGCAAACGGAAAGAAATCGTTGCCAAAGTGGTGGAGTGTACTTGCTATTGCGTTCATAAGCGTCTCTGATTTTACAGTTGCAAAGTTACGGAAAACATCGATGCCGGGGAATACCATGCTGATAGTATTTTCATACCACAAAGATGGTAGAGTCAAATACCCTTATAGGGTGATTGTCTATTTTGTGGATTCATTCTATCTTTGCATGAAGATAAACAAGTAATATGCGATGATGAATAACCCGTGCAAAGAGCAGACAACTCGATACATACCATATATAATAAGGTGTAGAATGGCGAAACTCACTATTGCACTTCTTTTATTTCCTTTGCTTTTCAGTGGTTGTGGAAGGAAACCGGCTGGAAAAGCAGAAGACCTGCAGGGCAACATTACCGTGTCGGGTGCGTTTGCGTTCTATCCGCTGATGCTTCGTTGGGCCGACGCTTTCAGTCAGAGACATCCTGGAGTGACCATCGACGTATCGGCCGGTGGCTCGGGTAAGGGTGTCACCGACGTGTTGGCAGGACAAGTAGACTTGGGCATGGTATCGCGGGAGTTGAAAGCTCCGGAGTGTCAGCGCGGTGCAATGGCGGTGGCGGTAGCCCAAGATGCTGTCGTGCCTATCAGCAATATCCGTCATCCACTCTATCGTCACTTGCTTCGACGGGGACTCTCTCAGAAGGTGGCATGTGGTATTTGGGTCACCGGAACCATCAAGACCTGGGGGCAGGCAGCGGGCGTGAACAGTCATGTGCTTATCAATGTCTACACTCGCAGCGATGCTTGTGGGGCTGCGGAGACCTTTGCCGCCTGGCTGAAGTCGCATCAGGAGGACTTGCGCGGCACGGGTGTCTACGGCGATCCGGGCATCGTGCGTCAGGTGGCTAACGATCCTTATGGGCTCGGCATGTGCAATATCAGCTATGCTTTCGACGATCAGACCGGGCGTCCCAACGAAGGCATTGCACTCTTTCCCATTGACGCGAATGGTGACGGACGTATCAGCAAGGAAGAGCAGTTCTATGCTTCCAAGCAAATGCTGATTAAGGCTATTCAAGACGGACGGTATCCTTGTCCACCGGCTCGCCAACTCTACGTGGTGAGCAAAGGCAAACCTCAGGATGCCATCGTCAAGGCTTTCCTTCGTTTCATCTTAGAAGAGGGACAGCAATACAATGTCCCGGCGGGCTTCATACCGGTGAATGAAAAGAACAAGGCAAAACGCTGATTCGTTGCACACCGCTTGGGGGTGTTGTGCAGAAAGCGTTGAGTATGTTTTAAATTAGTTTAATTGTACCCTTAGACTTAATAGTATAAAGCGGAAAATGGATAACTTTGTTATAAACTTAAAGTTTTGAAAGTGTTAAAGTCAATTAATGATGACAGATTTTAAAGAGATATTTGAGAGTCGCTACACATGGATAGAGGGATTTATGCGCAACGTGCGCCGCTATGGATGGCGCACGGCAATGATAGATCCCATTCAGAAGAAAACATGGACTTACCGTGAACTCAACGCTGATGTCAACCGGCTTACCAACCGTCTGATGACCGACGGACTGAAAAAGGGTGACGTGATGATGATGATGATGCTCAATTGTCCGGAGTTTGCCTTTATTTATATTGCAGCCCACAAAGGCCATTTTGTCAACAGTCCTGTGAGCTATCGACTTTCGTCGGGAGAGTTGGCTGACCTGCTGAAAACAAACAAGCCGAAGATACTCTTCTTTGACGAGGCACGCAAGGGCGATGTCCTCGCTGCCGTGAAGATGAGCGGATGGCATCCTCAGCGTCTTGTGGTCGTCGACGGGGCCAGCGACGGCACGGTCATCTCGTTTGTCGACTATGTCGATGGCAGCACAGCCGAGGAGCCAGCGTTCACTTGCGAGTATAACATCTACGACGAGACGACGCGCCTCTTCACCTCCGGTACGACGGGACACGCTAAGGCTGTGCCACTGACGAGCATCAACGAGGTGCTCTCCAGCCACGACGTGATGATCCATTTCCCGATGAGCTATAAGGACGTGACGATGAACACCACTCCTTGGTTCCATCGTGGCGGACTGCACTGTGCCGGTCCTTGCCCTACTTTCTATGCTGGAGCAGCCTTGGTGGTGATGCGCAAGTTCGATGCCGGACTGACGCTGAAATATGTCGACCGCTATAAGATCACGTTTGTCATCGGCGTGCCTACCGTCTTGGAGCGTCTTGCCGACGAGCAGGAAGACAAGGGCTACGACATCAGCACGCTGCACGGCATCGTGACGATGGGCAGTCCGCTTGAGCGTTCGGCCTGCATCCGCTATCAGAAAGTGCTCACGCCAAATATCTTCAACGGCTATGGCACGACCGAGACCTTCTGGAATACCTTCCTCCGGCCTTTCGATCTGCCGGAGAATGCCGGTACGGCCGGTGCCTCTTGCGTCGATGATGACGTGCGTGTGGTGAAAGTCTATGAGGACCGTCGCGCCGAGCCCGATGACCTGGCCAAGGACGACGGCACGGAGATCGGCGAGGTGATCATCTCGTCGCCGGCAAAGTCGCCATTCAAATATGTCAACAATCCCGAGGAGACCGAGCAGAAATACTACAAAGGATTCCTCTATACCAACGATCTGGCTACGTGGGACGAGCATCAGTTTGTCACCATCGTTGGGCGTAAGGACGACATGATCATCTCTTCGGGCGAGAATATCTATCCCGTGGAGATTGAGGAAGTACTCAACCTCAATTCTAAGGTGAAGGACTGCATCGTCACTTCTGTGCCTGACAAGATGCGCGGACAACTCGTCACGGCATACGTCGTCAAGGCTGACGAGAGCCTCACAGCCGAGGAGTTGGACGAGTTCTGCAAGGAAAGCCCCGAGATTGCCAACTTCAAGCGGCCGCGTTACTATCGCTTCGTGTCGAGTGTTCCACTCAATGCCACGGGTAAGAAACTCCATGCCAAGATCAAGGCGATCGCCGCTGAAGACCTGCGCAATGGTTTGCTCTATCGCGTATAATTCTATCGAAGTGAGGGCTTAAAACGCATAGGAGAAGCGATGGAAACGACAAAATTCCGTTGCTTCTCCTATTTTTTTGTGTCTTACTCTCAGTTTTTCTCTTTTTTTGTCAACACTTTGCTGGTGTTTTTCTTACTTTTGCAGAAAGTTTAATCTTTTAACCTGTTGCTATGAGAAAGCAGTTATATTCTCTGATACTATTGTGTTGCTGTCTGTTGCTGTTCTCCTGTCAGAAGGCTTATGTAGGCGACGACGACTCAGAAGAAGTCCGCAAAGAAAGCGGTGTGAATCTACGGCTTAGCATTGTCAGGCTTGGCGATGCCGATTTTGAGAAGTCCTATGAAGTGTTGCGCAGTGCGGATGTCACCACCTTGTGCAATAGGGTGAGCGTCGCTGTTTATCGAGATGGTACAAGAGTGAAGCAAGTTAACCAAACGACATCGGACCAAGACTTCGGAAAGATACAGCTGACACTGCCTGCCGGAAAGTACAAGATCTTGATTTTGGCCTACAGTGGATCGAAGAGTGCGACGATGACCGACGCGGAGAAGGTCTGTTTCAGTGGCGGAATGAGTGACACCTTCTGGTATTGCAAGGACATAGACTTGGAGTCCGACACGTCAGAAGACATCACGATGAAGCGTATCGTGGCGATGTTCCGCTTGTCACTGACCGATGCCATGCCAAAAAATGTCAAGACTTTGAAGTTCGCCTACACGGGCGGCAGCTCAACGCTCAATGGTGTGACAGGCTTAGGGTGCGTCAACTCCCGGCAGAGCGTGGAGTTTGCGATCACGTCGGATATGGTCGGCAAGGCCAATGACTTTGATATATACACCTTTCCCAAACCAGACAGTCAGACATTGAAGGTCACAGTGACAGCCTTGGACGCAAGTGACAATCAACTTATCCAACACATTTTTAATGGCGTGGAGATCCAGTGCAATATGATTACGAAGTACACCGGCGCTTTCTTCTCTGATGTTGGTTCGTGTGCCAACGCCAGTTACTCCGGTCGGTTGCTGACCAATGATGAGTGGAGACTGAGCGATAACACATTCTGATATAAAATGAAATATCCCCGGCTTGAGCCGTTTGCTCAAGTCGGGGATATACTTATGAAAGACAGAGACCCTAAGCCTCTCATCCAAGATATTGGGTGAGAATTTTGGCGTAAGGACTACGTCTGATCTTCTCAATAGCCTTTTCGCGTATCTGGCGCACCCGCTCGCGGGTGAGTCCCAAGCGCTCACCGGTTTCCTCGAGCCCTTCCTCTTGACATCCAATGCCGAAACTGCGTGTAATCACCTCTTGCTCACGTGGCTTCAATACTTTCTTAAAGATGCTCTCTAAGTCGATGCGCATAGATTCGCGGTTGGTGATATTCGACACCGTATGGTCGGATGAAGGCAACAGATCAGCCAGGCTGTTGCTATCGTCTTCGTTGAATGGTGCGTCGATGCTCATGTGCCGTGTGTCAGCAGTCAGGGCGTCTTGTATCTTATTGCTGTCGATGTTGGTGAGGGCAGACAGCTCTTCTGTGGACGGCTTGCGGTGATTGGTTTGCTCAAACTTCTCTATCTCTTGGTTGATCTTCGAGATGGCTCCCACTTGGTTGAGTGGCAGTCTGATCATTCTGCTCTGTTCGGCGATGGCCTGCAAAATGCTCTGACGGATCCACCACACCGCGTAGGATATGAATTTGAAGCCTCGTGTAGGATCGAACTTCTCAGCCGCCTTGACCAGTCCAATGTTGCCCTCGTCGATGAGGTCGGGCAGTGAGAGCCCCTTGTGCTGATATTGCTTGGCAACGGACACGACGAAGCGCAGGTTGGCACGGATGAGCTTGTCCTTGGCACGCTCACCCTCGCGGCCTCCTTTCTGTATCTTCATAGCCAGCTCTTCCTCCTCGTCGATGTCGGCCATTGGTATGCGGCCTATCTCCAAGAGGTATTTGTCGAGTGACTCGTTCTGCCGGTTGGTGATGCTACGTTCAATCTTTAACTGTCTCATGACTATTATGATCCTTTCTTATCTTTTTATCCAAGAAATTAAAAGCAAAAACCATACCAGATGCCAGCTTGGCGAGAGCAACGAAACAAATCAACAAAAGGTATTAAGCTTATGCACCTGTTATAGAAGTTCCTGTGAGCGATGTGGCAGAAAAAGTAGCCTTAACCTGAATTATTCATATTA
>DLDU01000013.1:0-272 GCA_002481295.1 Prevotella sp. UBA7764
ACGGCGATGGGCAGCGTATAGTACTGAGTGGTGACAGGTTTGCCCTTGCGCTCAGTGTTGTTCCAGAACTCACCCTTGAGTCCTGTCGTCTTTCCGGCGCGGCACTGAGAGAACAGCGGGTCGATGACCTTGTCGGCAGTGAGGTCGCAGCCTTTGATATAGACCAGATTTTTATAGTGACTGCGCAGTCCGTCGAGGATGTCGATGGTGTGAGTCGGCGTGCCGTTGTAGTTGCCCCACATCATCGGGCGGTTGTCGGCATTGGGCCCGAC
>DLDU01000013.1:404-2908 GCA_002481295.1 Prevotella sp. UBA7764
ACGAGCTTCTGATCGTCCATCTCGCCAAGGTCGAAACGGCCTTCGAGCAGACGCGTCACATGCTTGTCAACCTCCTTTTCGCTGATCAGACCACGGCGCACGGCATCGGGCAGACTCTTGTAGGAATAGTTGAAACCGCACTCTACGTCGGTGCCGGCGAGCGTGGCGCGTGCCGAGGCATGGGTGGCATCGCTCGACACCTTATGGCTTGTCCAGATGTCGCTGACGGCACCGCAGTCGCTCACCACGAGATGCTTGAAACCCCACTCGTCGCGCAGGATCTGTTGCAGCAGGCGGTTGTTGGAGCAGCAGGGCTCGTCGTCGAGGCTCTGATAAGCGCACATCACCTCGCGCACGTCGGCATCCTGGACGAGNNNGACTTAAACGCGGGCAGATAGGTCTCCCACAGGTCACGTGGCGAGACGTCGTTGATGTTGGCCGTGTGGCGCGTGCTTTCGGGTCCGCTATGCACGGCATAGTGTTTGGCGCAGGCCCAGAGTTTGCGGTAGCGCGCAGAGTCGGGACCTTGCAGACCGCGCACGACAGCGCAGCCCATCACACTTGTCAGCCACGGATCCTCGCCGTAGGTCTCCTGACCACGGCCCCATCGCGGGTCGCGGAAGATGTTGACATTCGGTGTCCAGACCGAGAGGCTGTGGAACTTCTCCACGTCGCCGCCCATGGCCAGCCGGTGATGATATTGAGCACGCATCTCGTCGCTCGTGGCCGAGAAGACGCGGTAGAGCAGGTCGGGATTGAACGATGAGGCCATGGCGACCGGTTCGGGATAGACCGTCACGCCGCCGAGGTTGGCCACGCCATGGAGCGCCTCGCTCCACCAATAAAACTTCTTGATGCCCAGCCGTGGAATGGCGGGACTCTCGTCGAGCATCAGCGAGGCTTTCTCCTCAAGGGTCAGACGGCCGCAGAGATCCACGGCACGCTGGTGGGCAGAGAGGGTGGGGTCTTGATAAGGGAGTTTTTGGGCGCTTACGCCAGTGGCGCAGAGGCAGAGAACTCCCAGCAGGATGTGTTTTAGAGTCATGTTTTTAGTTGTTATGGTTGTCTTTGCTAATTGTTTCTGCAAAGATAGCGATTTTATACGGAACGGGTCTTATCCTATGTAACCAATACTTTGCGCAGTGTTGCATGTGGGACGTATTAAAAGCTCAAGCCAACGTTTCCTCATTTTCCTTTTGCGGATACTTGGGCACGCTACTTAGACGAGTCTTGAAACTCTGTATACTCTGCAGGGCGAAGCCTTCACTGTGCCTCTGTGTCCCTGTGTGAGAGATGACGCAGAATGGTCCTCTTTCTTTACAAAAATGCTTTCGGAATAATCAGTGAAATAGAAAACGATGGGGTGAAAAGGAGCCGGGAAATGCACACTGCGGCGGTTTGAACTTGTCATCTCTACATGATGATGAGGCCAGATCGGTGGAATGATGAGAGCATCGTGGTGAGATGACAAGGTCAATCCACCGAGATGGGACGGCTTTTTTGCCTGTTTTGGAGGCGAAAAGTGGTTGTTTTGCTGCTTTTGCGTGACTGTTTTTAGTTTGTTGATAGCTGTGTTGCTGGTAAGTCGTTTGCTATCAGTGATTTGCAGAAATGCCGTGAGAATCGTGAAATTGGGCGCACCCCTAACCTTCGTGCGGAAAATCGCCGCTACGAAGGCTGTTTTTTATCAGTTTTCTTAACACCTTTTGCCCGTTGGCTATAATCCTGCTACGCTCGTATTGACACTGGCGTCTGTCCTGTGTCTGACCATGATTTGCCTTTACGGACTGTGTGGGAGAACTATTGTTTGAGACGCTTGAGGGTATGCGCCATAACAGGTACGGTCAGCGAAAAGGAACAAATATCGCTGACGGCCTGGCACATCTCCACGCCCATCAGTCCGAAGAAATGCGACAGGACGAGGATGAGCGGGACGAAGAAAAGGCCACTGCGTGCCGAAGCGAGCAGATTCGCGGCCACCGGCATGCGGCACGTCTGCGTAAGCATGTTGCTCGTCATGATGAAGCTGTTGAGTGGCAACGTGCTGATCTGCCAGCGCAAGGCGACGATGCCCACGGCAATCACTGCCGTGTCGTTGCGGAAGATGCCGATGAGATGATCGCTGAGCAGCCAGCCGACGACCATGCAAACGATGAGAAAGGTCGTGCCCACAGCGATCGTGAACCAGTAGGCACGCTTCAACCGGGTAAACAGACGGGCGCCGAAGCAGAAACCACAAAGCGGTTGGAAGCCTTGTCCCAAGCCGATGACGACGGCCATGACCATCATCGTGATGCGGTTGACAATGCTCATGGCGGCAATGGCCGCATCGCCGTAGTTACCCGCGGCATGGTTGAGCATGGTCGTGGCCAGGCAGAGCAGTCCTTGACGGCACAGCGACGGACTGCCGCCAAAGAAGATTTCCTTGAAAGCGGACCACGTGGGGGAGAAGAGCCGGAAACGGATGGCGATGTTCTCTCCACGGTGCGTCATGAAGAAAAGAA
>DLDU01000013.1:3049-4135 GCA_002481295.1 Prevotella sp. UBA7764
TTGTTGAGCGTCAGCGAGCCGGTCAGGAAAGGAGTGCCCAAGAGCACGATGCCAAGATACTGCCGTGTGTGGGGCAGGATCGTCGGCGTGGCACCCAAGAGCAGTGACAAGGGGTTGAGAAAAATCCAGCCCAGCACTGCGATCAGCGTTCCTGCGATGACAGAGAAGCAAAAGCCCGTCGCTGCCATGCGGGCCGCATTGTCGTGGCGGCGCGCACCCAGCTCGCGTGAGATATAGTTTCCGGAACCGTGACCAAAGAAGAATCCGATGGCCTGCACAAAGAACATCATCGAGAACACCACGCCCACGGCAGCTGTAGACTGCGTGTCGAGCTTGCCCACGAAAAAGGTGTCCGCCATATTGTATAGGGCGGTGACGAGCATACTGATGATCGTCGGGATGGCCATCGTCGGTATGACACGACGGATCGGTGCGGTGGTGAGATAGGTGTAGTTGTCTGTTCCTGCGTGCATAATGTTATTTCAGTTGCAGCTCCACGGGACAGTGGTCACTGCCGAAGACCTCGTTGTGGATTTCGGCCGCGGTGATACGTGGTTGCAAGCTGTTGGACGTAAGGAAGTAGTCGATGCGCCAGCCCGCGTTTTTCTCTCTGGCACGGAAGCGGTAGCTCCACCACGAATACTTCACCTCTTCGGGGTGCAGCAGACGGAAAGTATCTGTGAAACCGCTGTTGAGCAGCACCGTCATCTTCTCGCGCTCCTCGTCGGTGAAGCCTGCGTTGTGGCGGTTGGTCTTAGGATTTTTGATATCAATCTCCTCGTGCGCCACGTTCATATCTCCGCAGACGATGACCGGCTTCTTGTCGTTGAGCGCCAGCAGGAAGTTGCGGAAGTCGTCTTCCCACTTCATGCGGTAGTCGAGACGGCGCAGCCCGTCCTGCGAGTTCGGCGTGTAGACACAGACAAGATAGAAGTCAGCGTATTCGAGCGTGATGACGCGCCCCTCGTGGTCGTGTTCGTCGATGCCCATGCCATAGGCGACGCTCAGCGGCTCCTGCCGTGCGAAGATAGCCGTACCGCTGTAGCCTTTCTTGTCGGCATAGTTCCAGTACGACGTATATCCGGG
>DLDU01000013.1:4233-4946 GCA_002481295.1 Prevotella sp. UBA7764
GGCTTCATGCATGCGCGAAGGCCGTTGACATTCCAGGAAATGAATTTCATGAGAGTTGAGAGTGAGTTGAGAGTTGAGAGTGGTGAGGTGAATAATGAAATCAGTATTCTGCTATTTCACTTTCAGCAGGCTGAGGAACTCCATTCTCGTCTTTGCCGACTCGAAGACACCGCTGTAGGCACTTGTCGTCGTCATGGAGTTTTGCTTCTCCACGCCTCGCATCTGCATACAAAGGTGGCGGGCCTCGAGCACGACCATTACGCCTTGCGGCTTGAGCGTTTCGCGGATGCACTGCTCGATCTGCTCTGTCAACCGCTCCTGCACTTGCAGTCGGTGGGAGAAGATGTCGACGACACGGGCTATCTTGCTCAGTCCGGTGATATAGCCATTGGGGATATAGGCCACGTGAGCCTTGCCGAAGAACGGCAGCATGTGGTGCTCGCACATCGAGAAGAAGTCGATGTCCTTGACGATGACCATCTGATTGTATTTCTCCTCAAAGAGCGCGTCGGTGAGCACCTTCTTCGGGTCCTGTGTGTAGCCGCGGGTAAGCGTCTGCATCGCCTTTGCCACGCGCATCGGAGTCTTGACGAGTCCCTCACGTTCTGGGTCTTCGCCCAGCAAAGTCAGTATGTCTTTATAGTGGTCGGCCAGCTTTTCGAGTCCCGGCCGGAATTCTGTTTCTGGATTCATAAAAGTTGAGAGTTGAAAGT
>DLDU01000013.1:5054-6217 GCA_002481295.1 Prevotella sp. UBA7764
TTATTTATTCATTATTCATTATACACTATACATTATACATTATTTAGTTCACTGTGATCTTTCCCTTGACGATGGTTGCTGCTTTATAGCCCATCTTTCTGACGGCACGCAGCATCTTCTCGGCCTCACCGAGCGAGCGGTAGTTGCCCACACGGCAGATCCAGCGGGGAGAGTAGAAGTGAACATATATCGGTTGGTCAGGGAAACGCATCTTGATCGCGTTGCCTGCCTGTTGAGCTTTCATCTTATCAGCGCGCGTGTTGCCGCCGGCGAAGGCCTGTACACGATAGCCGGTGACCTTACGGCTGCCACGCATCACCTTCTTGCGCATGTCGATCGTTGGGATCGACATCTCGTCGTCGTCCTGATAGCGTATCTGGCTCTTGCGCTCGCTCTCTAATTTCTTTTTATAGGCCTCGGCTTCGCGGGCCCATTGTGCCCTTTTCTCAGCCTCAGCAGTCTCGGCTTTGCCCCTTGCCTCCTCGGCAGCCTGTTGGCGTGCCAGCGCCTCTGCCTCTTGCTTCGCCTTGGCAGCAGCTTCCTGACGGCGCATCTCGGCGAGTTGCTCTTCTTTTTTCTCAGCTTCTGCTTCAGCCTTTTTCTGTTCTGCTGCTGTGGCAGCACGGCGGGCAGCCTCAGCGTTTTTGTTGGTCTGGGTGGAAGCCTTCTTGCCCAGTGCCATGTCGGCTTTTCGCTCAGCTTCTCTGGCTTTGTCGATGGAGCTCTGCTGCCGTGCGGCTACCGTCTTCGTGTCCGGCGTATTGTTGTTTTGTGTGGTCGTGTTCTTTTCCGGAGATACCACAGCGCTGCCGTTGACGAGATCCGTGATCGCCTTGCTCTGCGTCACCGTGATCTTACCCTCGCCTTGCTTCTGCTGTTGCAGATGTCCAAGGAAGGTCTGTGCGTGCATCGGGACGAAGCCCAATGTCAGCATGCCGATAATCCCCAAGATCAGTCTCTTCATAATGGTTATTGTAAAAGTCAGGAAAAAGAGAAGCGGAGCGATGGCGTCACAGAGCAGTGGCGCCATTTTCGCTCCGACTCTCTCTTTCCTGATAGATGATGGATAATTACTTCCAGGCGTCGATGATAGCCTTGAAGTCAGCGCACTTCAGAGAAGCGCCACCGATCAGACCGCCGTCGATGTCAGGCTTAGCGAAGAG
>DLDU01000035.1 GCA_002481295.1 Prevotella sp. UBA7764
CGTCGGAGAGTTCCTCCGAGAGTTCTCTGGCCTGCTCCTCTCTATCCCATGCACAGCGGGCGTGAAGAGGTGGTTATCGGCATCGACTCGGGTTCCACGACGACAAAACTCATTGTCGTGCGGGCTGACAAAGACCATCAGGGAGAGATCATCTTCAGCGACTACAGCATGAATCTCGGCAATCCGATCCATGCCGTGGAGCAAGCTCTGAAACGCTTGAAGCAAAAGGCAGAAGAGAGCGGAACCACGCTCGACATCGTGGGCTCCTGCTCTACGGGCTATGGCGAGGAACTGATCAAGGCTGCTTTCAACCTCGACGACGGCATCATCGTTTTTCTCCAAGACGTTGCGATTGCATAAGCGCCATCTGACCGGTGCGACAGGAGTCATCGAGGGCAAGAACCTGATGCGCCTCTTCCGGCATCTCACGGTCGGATACACCGACTCGATGAGCTTCGACAGCTTGCCGCGTCGCTTTGCCTGTGTGGCGACCAACATCGTCGACAATACGGAGTACGACTTCCACAGCGGCGTGCTGGCCGAGGCGATGCGCACGAGCATGTCCATCCCCGGCGTGTTCACCCCCGTGAGAAAGGGCAACTGTGTGCTGGTCGACGGCGGACTGCGCAACAACTATCCCGCCGACCTGGCACGCGCGATGGGCGCCGCGTATGTCATCGGTGCCACCGTGCAGGGACCGCCCAAGACAGCTGACGACCTGGCCAACGGCTCCTCTGTACTGGGACAGATCGTCGACGTGAACTGCAAGAACAAATACGACGACAACCTCAAGCTGACCGACATTGTCTGAGATCCGCGAGGCACTTCGCTTTATGATGCACGGCAAGCGGTTCATCTGTCAGCATGCCATGGAGCTGCTCATCGAGGAGCAGTCCACTGACAGTCATCCCGAGACGGTCAACCTCACCAAGACCGAGCAGGAGATCCTCAAAGACATTGCCCTTGGCATGACCACCAAGGAGATTGCTGCCAAGCGCTTCTCCAGTTTCCACACTGTCAACACCCATCGCAAGAACATCTTCCGCAAACTCGGCGTGAACAACGTCCATGAGGCCACGAAGTATGCCCTTCGTGCCGGCCTCGTCGATGCGGCGGAGTACTACATATAGAATTTGATTAGTTTTGTTTCGCTGAATACAGATTTCCTTTAAACAGATTTCCTTTAAAAAGTTTGGATAAGAATATAATTTTTACTACCTTTGTAACATTGAGTAAAGATACTGCCAAAGATGAAAAGATATAAAGTAATAGAAGTTATTCGTCTTTTGGAAAGTGATGGTTGGATCCAATGCTATTGTAAGGGTGACCATCGACAATTCAAGCACCCCCAAAAGAAAGGGAAGGTGACGGTCAGAGGCAAAAATAGTGAAGTATTAAGCCAGTTCTTGTTGAATAGCATTTGGAAACAGGCTGGATTTAAATAGAAATTAGGAAAGGAGTGTATACTATGGTAAAGGTAGATGTTTATGTAGATTGGTGCAACAAGAATTTTGCTGCATCATTTGGCGATATGATTCCAGGCGGTGTAGTATTTACGGCTCGTACGTGGAGCGAGGTTCAGAAAGAAGCGAAGGATACTCTTGATTTCCATGTAGCAGGCATGTTAAATGACGGTGACGAAGTACCAGCTTGGTTGCGCGAGGGTGATTATGAGTTCGTCTATCATCCAGTAAGTACCGCAGCTTTGCTTCGTTGCAGTGAGGACTATACTACCATGGCAGCTATTTCACGGGCTTCAGGCGTTAACCAACGTCAGCTTAGCCACTATGCCAATGGCCTGAAAAAACCACGGGCACAGCAGCGTAAGCGTATCGTTGCCGGACTTCATAAGATAGGGCAGCAACTAATGTCTGTTGAGTAGTAATTGCATTTATAAATGAGTACTCAATATTTCTTTTTGCCATATTCGCTCGGCGTGCAGCCAAACTGCTTCTTGAAGGAAGTGGAGAAGTGCGAGAGCGTGTTGAAGCCTGTCATGAAGGCTATCTCCGATATGGTGTGCTCACCGGCCTTGATCAGTTCCGCAGCTTTATTGAGCTTATAGGTTTTGAAGAATGTGCTGGGACTCTCACCTGTGAGTCCTTTCACCTTGTAGTAAAGTTTGGTGCGCGAAACATGCATCATTTCTGTAGCCTTGTTCACGTCGAGCTCAGCATTGGCCATTTCCTTTTCCATCATCTGATAAAGTTCGTCCATGAAGTGCTTGTCTTGTGCCGAGAGCACATCCTCCACGTCTTTGTCAGTTTCTGTCGTGGAGGTGAGAATCGTGCGTACCCGTTCGCGATTGGTGAGCAGCGACTTGATCATTGCCATCAACACTTTGGGCGCAAAGGGCTTGGTGACGTAGGCGTCAGCACCACTGTTGAGGCCTTCCACTTTGTTTTCGTCCGTTATCTTTGCTGTAACCAGTATCACGGGGATGTGGCTGGTCTGCAAGTCGTCCTTGATCATGTGGCAGAGTTCATAACCACTCATGCCCGGCATGACCACGTCGCTGAGGATAAGCTGGGGTCTCTCTTCGTGTGCTGCCTTCAATGCACTTTCAGCGTCGAAGCAATAGATCATTTTATATTCGGGGGCAAGCAGCGTGCGCAGATAGTGTACTACCTCGGTATCGTCATCCACGACGAGGATCTTTGGCCGTTTGTCCTCACCGTCTTGCTCGTCAGCGACATCGTCCACGTCGCTTGCCGGCGCCTTTGCGGGAATGTCGGCGAAAGCCGGTTCCAAAGATCTTTTTTCCTCCTCGGTGTAAGCGCCTTCGTCGGTCGGCAACACCAGAGTGAAGAGAGCGCCTGTGCAGTCCGTGCGATTGCCGGCCGACAGCGTGCCATGATGTAGCCGGGCCAGTTCCCGGGCATAGTAGAGTCCGATGCCTGACCCCCAGTTGATGGTGCCTTTCGACTGGTTGTCGAGCTGATAATAGCGCCTGAAGATATTCTCCAATTCGCTTTGTGGTATGCCTTTGCCTGTGTCAGCAATGCTGAGTGAAATGCGGCGCCCATTGTCCAGCGTGTCGAAGATGACATCGATGGCACCGCCACGTGGCGTAAACTTCATGGCGTTGGACATGAGGTTGTTGAAGATCTTCTCCAGTTTGTCGGCATCGAGCCACATCGTCAGGCTTCCTTCCAGTCCTTGCGTACGGATCGTGATGCCCTTCTCTTCAGCATTCATGGCGAAGAGGGTAAGGTATCGGCGCAGTTCTGCGATGATATCTTTTTGTTCCACATGCAGTCGTAGCGTGTCGTTCTCGAGCTTGTTGAAGTCGAGCATTTGGTTGACCAAACGTAGCATGCGGTTGACGCTTCTGGCCACGATGTCGAGCAGCCGATGGTCTTGTGGTCGGATATCGCCGCTGTTGCGCAGTTGATCCACGGGTCCGGCGATCATGGTGAGTGGTGTCCGGAACTCGTGTGAGACATTTGCGAAGAAGCTCATGTTCATCTTGTTGATGCGCTGCTCCTGCTCTCGCTCTTCTTCCGCTTTTAGGGCGAGTCGCTTCTCTTCCTCGATGCGCTTTCTTGCTTTTCGGACATACCAGAAGATGGCAACCGCTGCTAAAAGATAGAAGCACCATGCCCACCATGTATTCCAAGGTTCCGGAGCTATGCTTACCTTAATGGCGTTTTCGGCTAACGGCCGATCAGAGTCGTTGCCTACGATTTTTACGCGGAAGATGTAGTTGCCTGATGGCAGATTGGAGTAGTGCGCCTCGTTGTTGCCGTCGGCGTCTGTCCATATGTTGTCGTGTCCTTCCAGACGGTAGTAATAGTGTATGCGTTTGAAGTCGCTGTAGTCGATGGCGGCAAAAGATATGGAGAAGCTGTTTTGGCGATAGCCAAGGTTGATCTCTTTCGCCGTCTCCATGCTCTCGCTGATAGGCTGTCCTTTGTCGGGGATGACGATGTTGTTGTGCACTTTCAGGTTTTCAAACATCAGCCGTGGCGAGCCTGTGGCTACTATCTTCATTGGGTTGAAGACCGTCAGTCCATGCGTGCCACCGAAGACGAGCGTGCCGTCGGCCATACGACAGGAGGCTCTGTCGTTGAATTGGAAGCCTCCGATGCCGTCTGCCTCGTGATAGATGGTGATGCTGTAGTTGCGTGGATCCACCTTGTTGAGTCCGTCCATGGTGCTCACCCAGATGTTGCCTCTCTGATCCTCCTCAATACTCGACACGTCAGCGCATGACAATCCTTGGATTGCAGTCATGCGGTGGGTGCGGGCGTCGTAGCGCAGCAGTCCGTTGGTCACCGTGCCGAACCAGATGTTTCCTTTGCTGTCTTGGAAGCTCTTCGTCGGGATGTAGACGCTGCGTCGTATGCAGGCTTGGATATCTTCCTGCCTGATTGTGAAGCGTCGCAACTCCTGGCTTTGTCTGTCGATGAGCATGGGTGATTGGGCAAAGGCAGAAAGGAGAATGTCGCCATTGCGGAGCGTGAGCAGCCCGGGGATGAAGGTGAAAGTCTTCGGGAATACTTGTTTCAATGTATAATGGTCGTTCTCTGGATTGATGGTACAAACATAATATCCTGCCGTCGAAACCCATATCGTGCCACGGTGGTCTTCAGTGATTTCCATGGGCATGTAGACTGGATAGGTTTTGAGCACACGGAGGCGGTTTCCGTCGTACTGGCATTTACTGATTCCGCTCATGGTCAGTAGCCACAGTCTCTGTTTGTGATCGACAAACACTTTGTAGATATCGTATTTGTCGCTGTTGGTCGGCGAGTAGCCCATCTGCAGGTTGGTCAGTTGTCGCGTCTGCGTGTCGTAGACGCAGAGTCCTTTTTGCTTGCTTGCTATCCAGAGCCGATGCTGGTTGTCAGCGGCTACTGATTTCACGTCTTGTCGGTTGAGAGCCCGAATGAGATGGGTGTCGGCATTGAACATGTCCTTATATCTATACACCACCTTGAATCCTTGGCCTTCAGAACCCAACCAAAGGTTGCCGTGAGAGTCGGTATAGATCTGCGTGACATTGAAGTCCGGAGCCTCGAATGGAAACTCTTCTTCCGATTGGTTGACGAGTTTCTGCTGTCGATGATCATAGAACCAGAGCCCGTGTCGGTAGGTGTTGAGCAGCAAGTCGCCTTTGCCGTAAGGAAGGATCAGCGACACAACATCATTGCTGATTGCCGGATGCTCAAGCACCGGCGGCAAGGGCATGAAGCGGCGCAGGGTAGTGTCGAAGAGTCGTAGGCCTTCAGGACCGCTGATCCATAACTGATGCCCATTGAGCAGAAAACTGCCCTTGCTGTTGTCGATGGCAATGGTGGCGACGGGGCGGAATGTGCTGAGAGCGTATGCCGTGAGCGTCTTGGCCTTACGAATCCATAGCAGGTTGTGGTTATCGAGGTGACAGGTGACGTTGAAAGGGCTGTCATGGTCGATATTGCGCAGCCTGACATCAACGCTGTTGTCTTTGTCGTTGTATTCATAGACTTGGTCCATGGTGACAAAGAACATGCGGTGATCCCGGCTTTCCAACATGTAGAGCACATTTTTGTTTTTGACATTCATTTTGACCCGTGTGAATCCGTCATTGCCATTGTATCGGCATGGGCCGTTGACGGTGGCCACCCACAGCTGTCCGCGCGAGTCACGGTAGCAACATTTCACGTTGTTGTCGGGCAGTCCGATGCTGTCGTCGATGCAATAATATTGGTGAAAGGTGTTGCCATCATATTTGTTGAGTCCACGGAAAGTGCTGATCCACATCTGCCCGAAGCGGTCTTCCATGAATCCGTTGATCTGCTCGTTGGAGATATGGTTGGAAAGCAATAAGGGTTGCTCCTTATGGTTTTCACTGACATTGTCTGGGTTGTGGGAACACGCGAGCAAGGCCAGTGACAGTATCAGCGATAGCAAGACATGTGTTGTTTTCATATTTTAAGATTGTGTTCTATAGACAAAGATACGTTTTTTTCCTATGAATGCCAATGGATTGACAGCATTTTTGAACACAAATGTAACGATTTAAACAAATAAGCAAATGACGCGATGGAAAATCAAGTGGGATGGGCTGACAGGGAACCTATTTTAAACCATTGAGAAATACTTTAGTACATAAGAGGAAGTATTTTCACGATGATTTTCATAACTTTGTGCATAAAACATTTTATTCACTTTCTAAACCCCAAATTAATGACAGCCAAAAAACTATTTACCTTGGCCGTAGCAGCTATCAACGTGCTCTGTGTCATGTCACAGCCACGGCTTCGTGCCGACAATGTCGACGAAGTGTTGCAGGCCATGACACTGGATGAGAAATGCCATTTGCTGCTCGGCTGCGGAATGCATTTCAATGATGACGCGAAGTTCCCTGGAACGGCGGGCAGTAGCTATGCCGTCCCCAGACTGGGTATCCCCTCGATCTACTGTGCCGACGGCCAGCAAGGATTGCGTATGAGCGCCACGCGCCCATGGGATCACCGTGACTATTTGACTACTGATTTCCCGGCTTCCATGACCGTGGCCTCCACGTGGGATTGTGAGGCCGCCTACGCTGTGGGTAAAGCCATCGGCAACGAGGTGAAGGAGTATGGACTGGACTGGATACTTGCTCCTTCCATGAATCTGATGCGCTCGCCGCTGTGTGGCCGCAACCATGAGTATTATTCCGAGGATCCACTGCTCTCCGGAATGATTGCCGCGGGATATGTACAAGGTGTGCAGAGCGAGGGCGTGGCTGCCACACCTAAGCATTTTGTAGCCAACAACCAGGAGACCAACCGCAACAATAACGATGCCCGTGTCTCTCAGCGTGCTTTGCGCGAGCTCTATCTTCGGGCTTTCGAGGTGGTGGTGAAGAAAGGACAGCCCTGGACGATCATGACATCCTACAATAAGCTCAATGGTACCTATACCCTTGAGAACAGCGAGCTGCTGAATACGGTGGTGCGTAAGGAGTGGGGATGGAAGGGCATGTTTGTCTCTGACTGGAATGCTGGTCAGAATCCGGTGCTCTCCATGCTGGCAGGCAATGACATGCTTCAGCCCGGACAGGACCGGCAATACAAGGCTATTCACGAGGCTGTGGAGAGTGGACGGCTGCCGATGGCGATGCTTGATGCCAACGTGCGTCGCGTGCTCCGGCTTATTGTGAAGACACACAGCTTTGCACAATATCCCTATCAGAGCCAGCCCGACTTGCAGCAGCATGCTGATGTGGTGCGACGCGTGGCCGCCGACGGCATGGTGCTGTTGAAAAACAACCATGAGACTTTGCCGCTCTCTCAAGGCAGGATAGCCCTCTTTGGCAATACCAGCTACGAGCTGATCTCCGGAGGCTCAGGCTTTGGAGGCATGTCTACCGGCCACTATACCGTATCACTAGTCGAAGGTTTGCGCGCTGCAGGGTTCACGGTCAATGAACAATTGCTCAAAACCTATAGCCAGTATCTGCGTCAGGCCAATGCCCAACTCTTTCCCCATGGCAAGCCCGCCTTTACCCTTGCACCGCCGGCGCGCCCCGAAGAGATGAAGCTCAGCGACTCGTTGCTCACTCAGTCGGCTCGGGATGCCGATGTCGCCGTGTTCACTATCGGACGTAAGAGCGGCGAAGCTACCGACCGGCCTAAGACCGACTTCTATCTCACTGCGGCAGAAAAGGAGAGTCTGCATCTGCTGTCACAGAGCTTCCACAAAGCTGGCAAGAAGGTGGTGGTACTGCTTGACATCTGTAGTCCTGTGGATGTGACGTCTTGGCAGGACGATGCCGATGCCATCCTTTGCACCTGGCAAGGCGGTCAGGAGATGGGCTTTGCCGTGGCAGATGTCCTTTCGGGCAAGGTCAACCCGTCGGGAAAACTGTCCATGACTTTTGAACGTAGCTATGGAGATGCTTATGCCGACCGAAACTTCCCCTCAGAGGTTGACGACAAGACACTCGGCAGCATGTTTATGTGGGGAAACAATGATCAGCAGGCTCAGCCGCGTGAGCTACAGAAGGATATCGACTTCACCAACTATGATGAAGACATCTATGTGGGCTATCGCTATTTCGACTCTTTCGGCAAGCCGGTGGCCTATCCTTTTGGCTATGGACTCAGCTACACGACCTTTGACTACAGCGACATGAAGGTGAAAAAAGAGGGAGGAAACTACAGTGTGGCTGTGACCGTAGAGAACATGGGCAAGCGCTCCGGACGCAATGTGGTGGAGCTCTTCGTTGCTGCTCCTGACAGCCGAAGACTCAACAAACCTGAGAAAGAATTACGTGCCTTCGCCAAGACACGGCTGCTTGCTCCCGGAGAGAGACAGACGGTGGAAATGACCGTCACGGCAGCTGATCTTGCCTCTTTCAATGAGAAAAAGAGTGCGTGGGTGACAGATGCTGGGGTATATCGTTTTCTCGTTTGCTCTTCCGCGGAGAAGGTAGAGGCCCAGGCAAATGTACGTGTAGATAAATATGTGGCTAAGGTTCACAATGTGTTGAAACCAAAGGTAAAACTGGATCTGCTGCACCGATAGCAGCTGGATATGAACCTAAAAAGAGAGCCGACGCAACTGAAAAACAGTTGCGTCGGCTCTATTCATTATGTTTGGGATAGCTATTTGAACATATAAATAAACTTTAGGACTGGCAAATATCTCTTTTGAACAAACGTGTAAATCTTTAAAACCTATTAGAAAAAGAAATATTGCTCTTTTCACTAATTTTGCGACAGTTTTTAAACCCTATAACTAAAATCTTATGAGAATCAACTTACAGAAAAAACGCATCTTGGCAATGGCCATCTTGCTGGCATCCTGTGGGCTTCCGTCGTTGGCACAGGAACTGTTGCGTGTCAATGGTGTAGTGGTCGACAAAGATGCTAACCCCATGATTGGCGTCACGGTTCGTCCGGAAGGAACCTCTACCGGTACGGTCACTGATCTTGATGGTCACTTCTCCATTCAAGTCAAGCGTGGTGCCAAACTCTCCTTTTCTTATTTAGGCTATCGCAGTGCTGTCGCCACAGCAACGTCGAATATGAAGGTGCTGATGCAGGAAGACAGTAAGGTACTCGATGATGTAGTTGTCGTCGGCTATGGCGTGCAGCGCAAAAGCTCTGTCACCGGAGCCATCTCGCAAGTCAAGGCAGAGGATATGGAGCACCGCACGATCACCGATGCCAATCAGGCCTTGCAAGGCAAGACTTCCGGTGTGCAGGTCATCACCACTTCTGCAGCGCCGGGCAGCACGCCCACAGTGCGCATCCGTGGCTACTCTTCTAATGTCAGTTCAAGTCCGCTCTACGTCGTTGATGGCGTGCGCACGACCAATATCAGTGGTATTGATCCTAACGACATTGCCTCCATGGAGATCCTCAAAGATGCCGCCTCGGCTGCTATCTACGGTGCTGAGGCTGGAAATGGTGTCGTGCTGATCACAACGAAGAAAGGTACTACGGGCAGCGGTAAGATCTCCTACGACTTTCAGTACGCATCGCAGTCGGTCAACCATGTGCCGAAGGTGCTCAATGCCGAGGAATATATCAACTATATGAGTGAGGCCGGTGCCTTCACCAAAGACTACATGCTCAAGAACTGGGACGGCGTGACCGACACGGACTGGGCCAAGGAAGCTTTTGAGAACGGCGAGATGATGAAGCACAATCTGGCATTCCAAGGCGGAAACAATGACGGCAACTACTATCTCTCACTGTCCTATCTCAATAACGACGGTATTGTCAAGGACGACCGTGACAGCTATACCCGACTGACGGCGACGATCAATGCGGAATACAGAATCAAGAAGTGGCTCAAGGTGGGCACGACCAACCAAATCGAGAAATACAATACTCGCTCTGTTTCTGAGGGCAGTGAGTATGGTTCTGTGCTGACAGCAGTGATGACCATGGATCCGCTGACCCCTGTCTATTACAGTCCCGACAACTTACCTGATTTCCTTGCGCAGGCACAAGCCAACGGACGTACACTGCTGCGCGCCAAGAACGGTGACTATTATGGTGTGTCGCGCTTCTCCAATGGTGAGCAATACAATCCGCTGATCATGAGCCAGAACAATGCCAACAAGGCTTCGGGCTACAATGTCAATGGATCGATCTATGCCGACTTCACTCCGCTCAAAGGTCTGACGCTCACCTCGCGCTTTGGCTACCGTCTCGCTGGCACGCGCAATCGCACGGTCTCACTACCTTTCTACGGCAATGCTACGCAAAACCGCGATTTTGTGGACATGGGCAGCACGTCCTCGACCAGTATCTATTACCAATGGGAGAACTTCGCCAACTATATGAGGACGTTCGGCGGACACACCCTTACGGCGATGCTGGGTATGAGCTATCAGGAGTCTTCATATGACTACGTGAGTGGTACGCTTAATGCCAATGGAGAGCATTCTGTGTCGAAAAACGATCCGCTCTTCTACTATCTCCACTACAAAACAGCATCGGCTACGCAGGTCGTCGACGGTGAGACGACACGTGGTTCCAAACTTTCATATTTCGGACGTGTGGGCTATAATTATCGCAATCGTTACTATGCTCAGTTCTCCTTGCGTGCCGATGCCGCTGACCTGAGCAAATTGCCAAAGAACAAACGATGGGGTTACTTCCCCGCAGTTTCCTTGGGATGGACAGTGTCGGAAGAGAACTTCTTCCAGCCGTTGCGCAAGGTCATTGACAGTGCCAAGCTGCGTGCCAGCTGGGGACAGAACGGCTCACTTTCCGCTCTTGGCAACTATAGCTATGGCACCGACATGGCACAAAGCGGTATCTATGCTTTTGTGCCGGGATTGGTCTACACCAAGGCTGTGGCTCCCTCTACAATGGGCAATGACGACCTGAAGTGGGAAACCTCTGAACAATTTGACTTAGGCCTTGACCTCTACGCGTTTAACTCCCGACTGAATTTCAGCGTTGACTATTTCAATAAGAATACTAAGGACCTCCTGATCTGGAACACTACGCCTTCTCTGGAGATCGGCGGTGCTACCTCACCAATCAATGCAGGTAAAGTGCGCAACCGAGGATTTGAATTTGAACTGGGATGGAGAGACCATATACGTGATTTCCAATATAGCGTGCGTGGCAACCTCTCTACGCTGAGCAACAAGGTGACCTACATCGATCCGTCAATCACCCGACTCACCGGCGCGAAGTTCCATACCTATGACATCACCTTCTTTGAGCAGGGATATCCTGTCTACTACTTCCGTGGCTATAAGTTCAAAGGTGTTGACCCCCAGACCGGTGATCCACAATTCTATGATCTCGACGGCGACAATCAGATCACGGAGAATGACCTGACCAATATCGGTGACGGCATTCCGTCGATCACCTATGGCATCACGCTCACCGCTGCCTACAAGGGTTTTGACTTCACGCTCTTTGGTACAGGTGCACAGGGTAATGACGTGTTCTGCTGCATCAACCGTCCCGACATGCTCGCTTGGAACAAGATGAAGGATTATCTCTATGACGACCGCTGGACTCCCGATCATACCAATGCCTCTGTGCCGCGGGCTGGAGCCAACAACATGGACAAGTATTCCGTTTCGGATGCCATGGTCAAAGATGGCTCTTATTTTAAGATCAAGCAAATACAGCTCGGCTACACCCTGCCAAAGACTTTGCTGAATAAGACTTTCATCAGTAACTTGAGGATCTACGCTTCTCTTGATGACTTCTTCACCTTCACCTCTTATAAAGGCTTTGACCCGGAGGCTTCGACCAGTGCTACTTCCGGCATGGGTGTGGACAAAGGTGCATATCCCACATCGAAGAAGGTCGTTGTCGGTGCTACCATCGAGTTCTAACCCTACGTGAATATGCATGAATAAACCTTCTAACTAAAAAGAACACAACAATGAAAAAGAATATATTCTATAGCCTGATGCTCCTGCTCGTGGCCTTTGTGAGCGGATGCTCTGACCGTCTCGATATTCCCAAGAACGGCAACATGGGTGGTATAGACGATTTCTATCAGACCGACCAGGAAGTCGACGAGGCCTTGGCCACGCTCTATGTGGGCCTGAAGTCCAACTACTATAACTGGTGGTTTGTCAAGAACTCTCTCTCCGATGATGCTTGGGCTGGTGGTGGGTCACGTGGTGACAATGGTGAGATGGAAAAGCTCAACGAGTATCGTTTCGGTGCCGATGAAAGTATGATCCAAGCTTTGTATAGCGGGCTCTATACCAACATCTATAATGCCAACCTCATCATCGACAAGACGGATCCTAATACCAACGAAAAGAAACGCTGCGTGGCTGAGGCTAAGTTCTGGAGAGCTTTCTGCCATTTCGAGCTCGTCACACTGTGGGGTACGGCACCCGTTGTCGATCATCTGCTGCAACCCAACGAATACCGCCCGGGCAACAGCACACCGGAACAGTTGTGGGCATGCGTGGAAAAGGATCTGAGTGAGGCCATCAGCAGTGATGCGCTACCGTCGAAGACTGACGCGAATGACCAGGCAACCACCATCCGTGTCACGAAGGAAGTCGCTGAGGCAATGCTGGGTAAGGCTTATCTCTTCCAAAAGAAATATGCCGAGGCTGCTGATATGCTCAATAGGGTGGTGAACAGTGGAAAGTATCAACTCTATCAGGGTGACTATGGCAAGATCGTGCATGTGGCTACCAACAACTGCTGTGAGTCGATGCTTGAGATTCAGATGCGCAATGACCCCAGCCAGCAATGGTCGCAACTGACCATGCAGTTCCTGATGATTGGCTGGCGTACCGATCATCTTATTCTTACCGGTAAGGCCGCCTCTGAGATTGCTACTGGTACCTACGGCTTTATGAATCCTCGCAAAGAGGTCTATGATGCCTTTGTCGCTGACGAGGGTAAGGACGGATACCGACTCAACAACACCATCCGTACCTATCAGCAGATGCAGGATTATGGCGTGACATTGCAGGCCGGTGCTTCTTATTATGGCAATGAGGGCTATTTCAACTGGAAGAACCGAGCGCTCAAAGAGGACTGCATCACTGATGCTTCCTACTTCCAGGCTTTGCAATACATCGACTTGCGCATCATGCGCTATGCCGAGGTGCTCTTGCTGGCTGCTGAGGCTAATCTGCAGAATGGAAATGCAGAGGAGGCTCTTAAAGACATCAATTTGATTCGCTCACGTGCCCGTCTCGCTCCGCTGACTACTGTCACACTCGACAACATCAAAACGGAGAAGCGGCTGGAGCTTTGGCTTGAATGCACACGCTATCAAGATCTTGTCAGATGGGGCGATGCAATGAAGGTATTGGGCAAACAAGGTGAGCAGATTCCTTCTTTGACGGCTAAGGGAGTCAGCTGGGACTTCAAGAACACAGACTATGGCTTCAAGGAGAAAAACATGCTTCTGCCTATTCCTTTAAAGGAGAAAGAACTGAATCCGAATATCAAGCAAAACGTCAATTGGTAGAATTTATAACATATAATCATCAAGAAATATTCCTAAACTATGAATCTTAAACGTATTTCAACTTTGGCTCTTGGCACTCTCATGGCAATGGGCCTTTATGCACAGCAAAATCTCTCTTGGGCTCAGATGCCAGTGGTGTCGCCCGAAGTCAATGCCGACAACAGTGTCACCTTCCGCGTGTTAGCGCCTCAGGCTCAGAAAGTACAGATTACCGGCGATATGCTTCCTACCCGTAAGATCGACACGCCGATGGGTAAGTACGATGCACCGGGTGTGGCAGATCTCGTGAAGGACGACAAGGGTGTGTGGTCGTTCAAGACGGGTAAACTCCCCTCGGAACTCTATACATATAATGTGGTGGTCGATGGCGTACGTACACTTGACCCAAGCAATGTGTATTGTGTACGCGACGTGACCAACCTCTTCAGCATGCTGCTCATCGGTGGCGGGCAGGGAGACTGGTACCGTGTGAAGGAAGTGCCTCATGGTACCGTGTCAAAGATCTGGTACAACAGTCCTACTGCAGGCCTGAAGCGTCGCCTCACGGTGTATACGCCTGCCGGCTACGAGACCAGCAAGGAAAAGTATCCTGTGCTCTATCTGCTTCATGGCATTGGTGGTGATGAGAATGCTTGGTCGGAACTGGGAAGGGCGGCTCAGATCCTTGATAATTTGATCGCCGCCGGTAAGGCGAAACCAATGATCGTGGTGATGACCAATGGCAACATATCGCAAGAGGCCGCACCGGGTGAAACTCCTAATGGCTTCACCGTGCCAACACTGATGCTTCCTAAGACTATGGACGGTAACTTTGAGTTGGCTTTCCCTGATGTGATCAAGTTTATAGAAAGCAACTATCGTGTCAAGGCCGACAAAAACGACCGTGCCATAGCCGGTCTGTCCATGGGCGGTTGCCATTCGCTGTATATCTCTGCCAACTATCCTGATACTTTTGGCTATGTCGGTCTTTTCTCTGCCGCAATCAACAAGCAGCAGAAAAGTGGTGTGGAAAGCGAACGCGTTTATGATGATCTTTACGGGAAACTCGCCAAACTGTTTGCTGCTAAACCTAAGCTGTACTGGATCGGCATCGGCAAAACCGATTTCCTCTATAAGGACAATGCAGACTTCCGTGCGAAGCTCAAAGCCAAAGGGTATCCTTTCACCTATATGGAAACAGAGGGCGGACACATCTGGCGCAATTGGCGCATCTATCTCACCGAGTTTGCTCAGAAACTGTTTAAATAGGAGGGAAAGGTTTTTTCATGAATAATTACGGTTCTATGAAAATCAAAGCGTTGTTATTTTCTGCGCTCACGGCGTTCGCCTCACTGCCGGCGGCCGCACAGCCTGCGCCTCAATTGCGTGCCGATAATATAGATGCTGTCATTGCTGCTATGACTTTGGAAGAGAAAGCTAATCTTGTAGTCGGTGATGGTATGGGGGGATTTTCTGCACGACCTGTAATAGGCTCTTCTTCAAGTATCGTGCCTGGAGCGGCCGGTACGACAAAGGCTATTCCACGTCTTGGTATCCCTTCTGTGGTGCTCAGCGACGGCCCTGCGGGATTGCGCATCAATGTCGACAGACCGTTTGATCACAATAAATACTATGCTACTCATTTCCCTATTGGCACGTCTTTGGCCAGCTCTTGGAATACGGCACTCGTCGAAGATGTCACTAAAGCTATGGGACAAGAAGTGAGAGAGTATGGTGTGGAGGTGTTGTTAGCTCCTGCTCTTTGTCTGCAACGCAATCCGCTGTGTGGCCGCAACTTTGAGTATTACTCCGAGGACCCGGTGCTCTCGGGCTATATAGCTGCTGCCTATGTCAATGGCATTCAGAGTCAGGGCGTCGGCACGTCTGTGAAGCACTTTGCTTTCAACAATCAAGAGACAATGCGTATGGGCAACGATGCCCGTGTCAGTCAGCGTGCGGCTCGTGAACTCTATCTTAAGAACTTCCAGATATGCATTGAGAAGTCCCATCCTTGGACTATCATGTCGAGCTATAACCGTGTCAATGGTGTCATGACCTCTGAAAGTCACGATTTGCTGACAACCATCCTGCGTGATGAGTGGGGATACAAAGGCCTTGTGATGACAGATTGGTTTGGTGGCACCGATCCCGTGTGGCGCGGTGGACATACCGATCGTGGTGCTAACATCTGGGCTGGCAACGACCTTATTGAACCGGGGATGGACAAGGATGTCAAGGAGATTGTGGATGCGGTGAAGAGTGGTAAACTCGATGTGAAGTATCTCAATCAGTGTGTGCGTAATGTGCTCGACCTGGTGGTGCGTACCAAGCGCTTTGTCGGTTATCACTATAGCAATCATCCTGATCTTGAAGCTCATGCCCAAGTAACCCGTCAGGCTGCTGCGGAAGGAACTGTTCTGTTGAAGAACAATGGCACATTGCCGTTGACATCCGTGCGCAATGTTGCACTCTATGGCAATGCCAGCTACAGTCTGATAGCAGGCGGTACAGGTTCTGGCAATGTCAATCGGGCTTATACAATTTCTCTTGTTGAGGGCTTGCGTAATGCTGGTTGTCATGTCGATGAAACCCTGACCAACCGCTATGCTGCCTATTTGGAAGAGTGGACACGCAAGCACGGTAAGCTCAACGCCAACGTACTTGAGGTTCCAAAACTTCCTGATGAGTTGGAGGCTGAGGTCACCAGTGAGGAGGTGAGCAACAATGATGTGGCAATCATCACCTTGAGTCGTATTTCGGGAGAAGGACAAGACCGCACGGCAGAGAACTATAACCTCAGTACTCAGGAAAAGGAGCTGCTGCATCGCGTCTGCTCGGCTTATCACCAGGCTGGAAAGAAAGTGGTGGTGGTGCTCAATGTGGGCGGCGTCATGGAGACTGCCTCTTGGAAGGATCTGCCTGATGCCATTCTGTTACCATGGCAGTGTGGGCAGGAGATCGGCAACTCCATCGCTGACCTGCTCATGGGTAAGTCTACACCATCTGGTAAACTGCCAATGACATGGCCGGTGAGTATCAATGATGATCCTTCAACAAAGAATTTCCCGTCTGATGTGAAGGATGAGTCTCTTGATCTGTCGAGTATGTTTAAGGATGCCTCTAAGATGGCACAGGTGAAAAACGTCGGTTACACCAACTATGAAGAAGGTATCTACGTGGGCTATCGCTATTACGATACGTTCAAGAAAGAGGTGTCCTATCCTTTCGGCTTTGGCTTAAGCTATACGACTTTCTCGTTTGGCAAACCGTATGTAAAGGATCAGGGAAAGAGCATCAGCCTATCTGTGACGATTACCAATACGGGTAAGCGCCCGGGTAAGGAAGTGGCGCAAGTCTATGTGACAGCACCAAAGGGTAAGGAAGACAAGCCCGCACAGGAACTCAAGGCTTTTGCAAAGACACGTACCTTGCAGCCCGGCGAGAGCCAGACGCTGGTGATGAATATCGACAAGATTGATTTGGCCAGCTTCTATGAGAGCAAGAGCGCTTGGGTCGTTGATCCGGGTGTTTACACTTTCCGAGTGGGTTCGTCAAGTCGTGATATAAAGGGAAATGCCACGTTGGCCGTTAAGAAACAAATAAAGACGGTCCACAACGTACTTAAACCGCAAGTGAAGCTTACTTCATTGAAACTTGCGCAGTAAGAAAAGGCTTATCCTTGCGTTGAACTGAAAGCAAAATCGTTTGGGCTTGCTTATGTCCCCCCAGGGGAACATTAATAGTGAGAATTTAATTCCTTATGCCAAGTTGTTTCAACTCCTGATTACAACTGTTTTTTAGTTAACGCTCCGCTCTGCGGAATAAAGAATATAACCGAATATCGAGAATATCTTATCTTGATGTTCGGCTATATTCTTTCTCGGTTATATTCTTTCTTCTTTTAGCATCTTGCCGTCGAGGTTGTAAATGGCGACATGGTCTTTGTCCATCACGGCCATGGTGGGCTCGTTGCCACCCTTGGGAAAGGTGATGGAACCCGTGTTGCAGATGAGCATGCCGTCGGCAGTGTGCTCGAGCTGCCAGAGATGAGTGTGGCCGAAAAAGACGGCGTCGTAGTGTCCGGCGGGCAGATGGTCGGGATTGTAGACGTGGCCGTGGGTGAGCAGGATGCGGCGGCCCTCGTCGACAAGCAGCACATAGTCGCTCATCATCGGGAAACGGAGTAGCATCTGGTCGACCTCGGCATCACAGTTGCCGCGTACGGCGACAATGTCATCGGCCAGCGGGTTCAGTGCCGCGACGATGCCCTTGGCGTCGATGCCTTCGGGGATGCTGTTGCGCGGCCCATAGTTGAGGATGTCGCCGAGGATGAGGAGCATGTCGCACTGCTGTTGGCGGTAAAAGTCCAGTGCACGCTGCAGCCGGGGCAGACTGCCGTGGATGTCGGAGATGATCAGATAGCGCATGGTGATGTCGGCGGTGTATTATTTAAGGAGAAACGATTTGATGTTTTTGCTTTTCGAGAGTTTGCAGAGCTTTCTGACGGCTTGGTTGCGGATTTGTCTGACGCGTTCACGCTTCAGCCCCATCTCCTGTGCCGTCTCGGCGAGCGTGCGGTGCTCGGCGCCGATGCCGTAGAAGCGCTGCACCACCTGCCGGCTGCGGGCGTCGAGCTTGTCGATGATCTGCAACAGTTCGGCAGTGGCGGTCTCGT
>DLDU01000058.1 GCA_002481295.1 Prevotella sp. UBA7764
CTGATGGCTCCCACCTCCTTATAGTAGCGGATCATCTGGCGCACTTCCTCTTCCGAGAAGCCGAGCATCTGATTGAAGCGGGCATCGAGACTCATGTTCAGTGCGATGTTGTAGCCACTGGTGAGATCGTCGAGCGTAATGGGCGAGACGCCAAGCATGATGATGCGGTGGAACATCGGCTTGAAGAGCTTGAAGATGTCGCGGTAGAAGCCGGTGCCGTGGGTGAGCTCATGATAAGCCCGCTGTCCCTTCACGTTGAGCACGTTGTTGGTGAAGTTGTCGTATTCGTCGACGATGAGATAGAGCTTAAGTCTCAATTCATGTGAAGCGTCATAGATGCGATTTAGCATACCCATTCCCGTCTTCTCTCTTAGCATATCCTCCACAAATCCTTCGGGGTAATATTCGGCATATTTCTTAGCGAAGAATTCACAGCGTCTACTAAGGTAGATGTTGAAGTCTTCATATAAGGTGTCCAAGTTGCTGCCCACCATTGAGAAGTTAAGGTGTAGTACCAAAAACTCTCCCTGCTCTTTTGTCGGATGTTCAGCGACATACAGTCCTTTGAACAGCTCTTGGAAGTTGTCCTTCTGGTTGATGTCGTAATACGATTCCAGCATATCGAGAAAGAGACTCTTGCCGAAGCGGCGCGGGCGCACCAGGAAAAGAAAGTGTCCTGCCCTCTCCATCTTCTCGAAAAACATGGTTTTGTCGACCAAGTAAAGATCTTCTTTTCGCACCTGCTCGAAGTCTGCGATGCCATAAGGTACATGCTTGTAATTTGCGTTCATAGTGACTGCATTTTGTTTCTACTTGCAAAGATAGTGAAAACGAGTGGAATACGAAAAGAAAGCCCGAGCTTTATTTTCGTGGGCAATAATGGCTTTTTTCCCTCACGCATTCGCTGCCAATTGTCCATCAACTCACTCTTATGGCGATCAGTTCCTTATTAAATGTTTGTTGCAAATATAATCGTTTTATCTCACACTTGCAAGTTCTTTTGCAATTTTATCTATTGTTGATAACAAATGTCGCAACGTACTATTGTGAATCGATAGGATTTGGAGAATATTCTCTCATTCTCGAATTCTTGAGATAAAAAAGGTTGTCATAGAGATTTTCTACAGAATACTTACCCTTGTTTATTTTATTTAATTTAATGCAATGGTTGGCTATACACTAAATTAATTGACAAACTACTGTCGTCCTGAACTTTCAATCTAAAGTGCAAAACCGTAGTGAAAATCACAGAAAAGGAAGTCCTGCTTGTCAGAAAGCGTTTCTGACACTGTCTTCTCGCTTGTTTCATCGCCTCATCTCACTGATTTCATCGGATGGAATCAGCGAGATCATAGCATCAAAGCGCCTCTCTGGGGAGAAGAAACGGGCGTTTCCGAGGCACAAAAAAGTCGGCTGTTTTGTAGCACGCTGACAATCAGAGAAATACGATTTTGCTCATTTTTCGCGAAATTGCGGGCAGAAGGGTGCTTGGCGGAAAAGAAACGATTCTCAGCGCCCGTTTTTTGTCAGTTTAGCGGACAATTGACACTTTGGTTCAATTCGCCACAGTTGCGATGCACCTTATTGATAGTTCCACCACCGTCTGAGTCTCATGCACCAAGAAGACTATGGCGACAAAAGGGGGATGGACAAAGCTGCCACCCCCCTGCCGGCTATTGAGTTATCTGGTTTCCTATTGAAGAATTACGCCGGCATATAGGAATTCCTAATAGGGTACATCAAAGCAACATACAAAAAATCCAGTAAACTCCGTTAACTCAACAGTTCCCATAATCCTTCGTTCCCAACAGTTTCAATAAACCTTCGTTTACAAAAAATACGGAAAATACTCCAATGTTGTTACTCTGTTAACTATCTTTAACCACTCTATAATAACTCTATACATAGAGTTTTTATAACTTTGTGCGACAATACACACAATCGAATTATGCTGAAACATATCCGCTGTATCATCCTCCCGCTGTTATTGCTTCTGGCAACTTCCAGCCATGCCGTGCTCAAGGAGCGCGACATCAGCAGTTCTCTGTCCATTCTGCGTCAGGAACTCAACAACTACCGTCACGATCTCGACAAACAGCAAAACGACCTGCGGCTCCAGCAGCAGATGGTCGTCAAGGAGCTGATCACGGTGGGCAACCAAAGTCAGCAAAACGCGCTGATGCTATACTCCCAAAAGGAGGGCAATATCTTTGACCTTACCTACGCCTGTCACGCCGCCACGGAACAGTACAAGCAGTTCCGCAACAACGCGGCGCCCTTCCGCGACTATATCACCAACACCAACACTGAGGTCAGCCGCTACGACAGTCTGATCAACGACCTGAGCAACATGTACATTGGCGCGCTCACGCCCAAAGCCAAGCTCGACCGCAACGTCTGTCTGACGCTCGCCATCAACATCCGGCGCACGCTGGCCGACAATAACGACCAGATGAAGCAATACATCACGCTGTACAACCGTACGGAAGAGGGACTGAAGAACCTCAACGACTACGCCAACATGCGCTACGGCGAGATACAGCGGAGCATCTTCAACAATGGCGGCGAGAACTATCTGATGGTTCTTCATAACCTCAGGAAGGAATACAACCTCACGCTCACCGCAGTACTGATGAAATACCGGCCGGTGCATCATGCACTCTCGGAATGGGACGGAAGGGTCATCTTAGGTTTCTTCATTGCGCTGTTTATCGGTGTACTCATTGCTGCTGGCCTGAACTATCTCGTCATCGGCTTCATCTTCACCTACCTTGTCAAGCACGGCAAGATCGACTTCCTGTTCCACTGGTTCGACAAGCGCAAGGCAAGCATACAAGCCCCGTCACCGTTCCCCAATTCCATGGAGCCATCCGGAGAAGCCGCAGACGACCTTGAGATGATCCACACCAAGGCCTCGTTCAATGCCAAGCGCCGCACGATCATCGCCACATCTACGGTGATCACCTTTGCGCTGATGCTGGGCTTGCTGCGTCAGGCCGTAGCTCAGAACTTCTTTGTCATGGCTACGGGGCTGCTCATGGAGTTCGCCTGGCTGATGGCCGCCATCCTGCTCTCACTGCTCATCCGCCTCGACGGTGCTCAGATCAAGAACGGACTGCGCATCTATGCCCCTGTGCTGACGGTGTGCTTTCTGGTCATCGGCTTCCGCATCATCCTCATACCGAACACGCTCGTCAACCTGATCTTCCCACCAATGCTGTTCATCTGTGCCGTCTGGCAATGGCTCGTGGTGAAGCACTATCAGAAGCTGTTGCCCAAGAGCGACGTGTTCTACACCACGATGTCGCTTATCGTGTTTGTCTTCAGCGTGGTGGCCTCCCTCGTCGGCTACACACTGCTCTCCGTCGAAGCCTTGATATGGTGGACGATGCAGCTGACCTGTATCCTGACGATCACCTGCGTGTCGTCGCTGCTCAAGGGCTATGGCAACAATCCGCGCCGTCTTTTCTTCGACAAGGACACGTCGATCACGCGTACGTGGCTCTTCCGTTTCTTCTACTACGCCCTGCTTCCAATATCCGGAGCACTGTCCATCATTCTGTCGATCTACTGGGCCGCCGACGTGTTCAACCTCAGCGACACCACGCTGCAAATCTTCAGCATGCGTCTGATCGACACGAAGAACTTCACCTTCTCCATCTTCAAGGCCGTGCAGGTGGTGATTCTCTTCTATCTCTTCTCCTATTTCTGCCACACGTCGCTCAACCTGCTCCATCACCACTTCGCACAGAGTGAGCACGATCATGCCATAGAGGAGAGCCGCCGGGAGGATCCGCAGGCCGTGATCAGCCGCACGGCCATGTGGCGCAACGTCATCCAGGTGTTTGTCTGGGGCATCTGGCTATTGATCTCGATGAAGATCTTCAACATCGACAACTCGTGGATCGTGGCTATCTCCGCCGGTCTGTCCACAGGTATCGGTTTCGCTATGAAGGACATTCTGGAGAATATCTACTACGGCATCTCGCTGATGGCAGGCCGCATCCGCGTCGGCGACTATGTCAGCATCGACGGCACACGCGGCACGGTACGCAATATCTCCTATACCTCGACGATGATCGAAGCCCTCGACGGCAGTATCATCTCGTTTCAAAACTCGCAGCTCTTCACCAAGAACTACAAGAACCTGACGAAGAACCACGGCTACGAGCTTGCCATCATTCCCGTCGGCGTGGCATATGGCAGCAACGTCGCTGAGGTGAAGGAGCTGGCCGCTGCCGCCGTAAAGCGCATCGAGCGGAAGAACTACATCAAATACATCAATACGGTCTTTGTCAACTTCGGCGACAACTCCATCGACTTCAAGGTGCTCGCATGGGTCGACTCGCGCAAACAGATCTACGCCACGGGCGAGATCTACGAGGCACTGTACAACACACTCAACGAGCATCAGATCGAGATTCCGTATCCGCAGCGCGATGTGCACATCAAAAGCGACAGCACCATGACGCTGAAAGATACTCCAAAAGCATAACGAAAAGAAGGGAGAGCTACTCAACAGAGTACATCACCACTATATAAATAATGAGGGAGACGACAAACGAATGTCGTCTCCCTCATTTATTTATATACGGCAGGTAAGCTTTCGGGGACACAGCCGAAGCAGACACAGGTCCAACATCGAGGTCCCTTCATTCTAACCTCTGCCCTTTATAGCTTCACCACAACGCGGCTGCCATTGTACTTGACCAGTTTACCTTTGACCGCATGGTCGATATCAAGGCCTTGCGTATGTGTCGGACTGACAAGGATGACGTTGAACTTACGGTTTTTCAGCATACCATTGAACGTACCTTTGCGGGCACCGATGGTCAGCGTATGCTGGTGTTCATTCCAAGTCATCGGGATGGTGGCGTAGCGTCCTTTCTCGTAGTTGTAGTTAGTATTCTCGTCCTCATAGAGCGTGAAGCTACCGTCACGACCGGCGAAGACATAGAGATCGATGGTCTCCGCAGGCTTCTCGTCGCTCCATTCCATTTCCGGGCCCAGTGGCAGCAGGCTTCCCTCGGGCACAAAGACCGGTATACGCTCCAGCGGTGCGTCGGCAGTAATGGTCTGTCCGCCATCGTAGTGCTTGCCTGAGAGCAGGTCATACCAACCACGCTGAGCGGGCAGATAGACCTCACGGCTACGTGCCTGGTACTTTGCCACGGGGCAAGCCATAAGCGAGGGACCGAACATCCACTGGTCCTTGACATTGTAGACCTTATCGTCACCATTGAAGTCCATCACCAGCGCACGCATCATCGTGTAGTCACTGAAGTGCACGGCACCGGCAAGCGAATAGATATAGGGCATCAGACGATAGCGCAGGCGGTCGTACCATACAATGGCCTTGTAGGCAGGATGTAACTCCGGGGCTATGTTCCACACCTCACGCAAAGGCCACTGGCCATGCGTGCGGTAGAGCGGAATGAAGCATCCAAACTCATTCCAGCGGGTCTGCAACTCACGCCACTCCTTCAAGTCAGCGTTTTCCTCACCGGTTTTGTCATAGAGCTGTTGGGCTTTGACATATCGGTTCTCCACCGAGAAGCCACCCTGATCCATGCCCCAGAAGGGCAGTCCGGCCAGGTTGTAGTTCAGTCCGGCTGTCATCTGCGCGCGCATGTCTTCCCACCGTGTGCCGATGTCGCCGCTCCACGTAGCTGTGGAGAATCGCTGTTCACCGGCGAAGCCACTACGGGTGAGCAGGAAGACACGCTGGTTGGGGTTCACCTCGCGCTGTCCGTTGTAGATGGCATCGGCGTTGACGAGCGAGTAAGCGTTGAAATATTCCGTCGTAGAGCCCAAAGCAGTCGATCCGCTCAGAGCCTTGCGGTACCACATCGGCGTGCAGTCGCGCACGTTAGGCTCCGAGGCGTCCATCCACCAAGCATCGATGCCATGGTGATATTTGGTATAGAGATTCTCATCCATCTGCCGCCAGAACATCTTGCGGGCACCTTCGGCATAGGCATCGTAGAACGAGTTCATATAGCCGGGCCCCACCCAGTCGCGGATGGAATCGGCGATACTCTGATGATACATCCATCCTTTGGCATCGAGTTCCTGGTAGTTCTTCGTGTTGGGGTAGAACTTTGGCCATACCGAGATCATGAAGCGTCCGTGCATCTGATGTACGCTGTCGAGCATCGCCTGCGGATTGGGATAGCGCGAAGCCTCGAACTGGTGACTGCCCCACTGGTCGTCGGCCCAGTAGTTCCAGTCCTGCACGATGTTGTCAACAGGGATATGGCGGCGACGGAACTCCGCGAGCGTCTGCTCAATGTCGCCGCTGGTCTTGTAGCGCTCGCGGCTCTGCCAGAATCCCCAAGCCCACTTGGGCAGCACCTGCGCCTTACCCGTCAGCGTGCGATAGCCGTGGATGACCTCGTCGACGGTGTTTCCGGCAATGAAGTAATAGTCGAGATCCTTGGCCATCTCACTCCATACGGTCAACTGTTGCTGGCGTTGCTCACTACGTGGCGGTGCTACTCTCAGCGCGCAATACGACACATCGCCGTCGGGCAACCAGTCGATGAGCAGCTTCACCTTTTGTCCTGCTCTCATCGGAACGTTGAACCGGCACGCATTGGGGTTCCATGCCTGACGCCAATGTTCGGGCACTACCTCCTTGCCGTCGACGTACACTTTGGTATATCCGGCGTAGTAGAGATTGAAATGATAGTTGTTATCAACAGGTGCCTCGAGGTATCCTTCATAGGTCACATGGGCGCCATTGAGCTTGAAACCGGCAGGCAGATGGCTCACGTCGCCGTCGCTGTTGCGCTTCAATGCCAATGCCGGCAGGCTCACCTCGTAGCAGATACTGTCCTCAGCGCGTGTGATGGTCTTGCCGTCGCGGTCGGTATAGGTACCGGTAAGGTTTCCTGCCACACCATTCTTGTCATAGAGACGGAAAGCGCGGTTCAGCGGCAGGTTCTCACCGGGGTTGCCGAAGCGGCAATAGCTGTAACTGTCCCACAGGATGCCATAGCCTTTGTTGCTCACCACAAAGGGCACGCTGACCTTGGTGTTGTACTGGTAGAGTTCCTCGTTCAGCCCCTTCATGTTCAGCTCGTTGGCCTGGTGCTGTCCCAGTCCATAGAGTGCTTCGCCTTTGTTGTCGGCGAAGCGCAACAGCCACGTCCATCCATGCTTCTGCGCGTCGGTGAGATGGCTGTCCACCCCAATCTCGCGCTCAGGCACCGTATAGGGGAAAAGCTGTTTGCCACCGGTGTCCTCAGCGAGGATCTGCTTACCGTTCTCGTCATAGAAGCGGACCAGTCCCGTCTGCTTGTCGACTTTCGCCACTGCTGCCGACGTGTTGATCTTCACGTCGCGGCTGTCCTCCGATACCGAGTAACTGAAGGCAGGCGTTGGCTGTTTCACGATGATGAGACTCTGCTTCTCGGGGAAAGCCTTTTCGCGGGTAGCTTCCACACGGATAATTTTCTTGCCGATGACCTGCAGGCGCACCCAGTGCGGATCATTAGGACCAGGATGGGCTACCTCCACAGTGACGAAGTTGCCGCTGCGCGTAAACGACGCCGCTGACAAGCCCATGCTGGAGAGCAGCATCAAGGCGGCTATCAGATATTTGTGATGAATGTGCATAATGGTATTTAGATGATGATTGTATTGCTATTGCTCAAGGACAAGCATCTCAGTCCTTGACAAATTTTTTACCTTGAAACAAGTAGATGCCCTTCGGCAGACTGGTCTCCCGAAAATTGCTCACATGGCTTTTGACGACACGCCCACAGAGGTCATAGACGTTGCCCCCACTGCTTTTCCCAGCGGAAACGGGGCTGATATCCGCCGTCGGTGGTGCCGGAAAAATGCTCTCATAGTTTTTCTTCGCCTCACCTACGCCTGCTGTGATGCCGCTTAAATCATACTGATCGAAGACCGAACCGTCGCGGCGATTGATAACGGTCAGCGTGTTGGAGCCCGTGGCGTTGGTGTCCCACACAAAGGGGATGACACCGTCCTGCATGGCTTCAGCAGTGATCAGCCGATACCAATATTGGCGGCTCTCATCATGCTTGGTCTGATCACCTTCCGAAGCCGATAAGGTGCGACGGACAGCACCGTACTCCCCAAGGATGACGGGATAGCCCTTGGTGACAAAGGCAGCGTTGAGACTGGCGAAACTGTTCTTGATCGACTGTTCCTCCTGCGTGGTAGAAAACTTAGTAGCTCGCTTCGGAGCATGTCCCACCCAATAGTAATAGGCCGTCTTCGCATCCGTGTTCTGACAGAAGTTATACGGGTCGTAGCAGTGGATCTCTACCATCAGCCGGTCCTTGGCCGTGTCGTTGATGCGGCTGGCATCGAAGTGCTTCACCGTGTGTCCGATATTTGTCATCGGTCCCTGCACCACGAGGACACGCTTGGCATTGTTGCCGCCCGTAGCACGGACGGCGTCTACAAAGACATTCTCGTATTCGACCAGCCGATCTGTGAACTTCTTGAGATCAGCGTCGGACGGACTCCACGGGTTTCCCAACATCAGCGAGCCTTTGGCATCCGAGCTTGCACCGCCCACGCCCGGCTCGTTGAGTCCGGCAAAGATCACCCGCTCGTCATAGTCCTTGAGCGCATTGGCGATGTTGGTCCACAGTTTTCGGAGCTGTTCCTTCTTTGCGCTGACATCAGCTCCCGTGGTGAAACCGTCGTACTCCAACCAGCCGCCGTCCCAGTGGTCGTTGATGATGACATAGAGTCCGGCGTTGATACAGTAGTCGATGATCTCCTTGACACGGCTCATCCACGCCGGATCGATGGTCATCGCCGCCTTGTCAGCAATATGTCCCATCACCCACGCACAGGGGATGCGCACGCTGTTGAAGCCATTCGCCTTGACGGCATCAAGGATCTGCTGCGTGGTCTTGGTCGGTTGCCACGCCGTTTCGGAGGATATACCGGCGACGGCTGTGAAATTGTTGTCATAGCTTCCGGCCTCCAGCGTGTTGCCGAGGTTCCATCCGGGAGCCATATAGTGTGCCATCTGCGCGGCGATGAGATCCATCGTCTTCATGCCGGGATGATCCTGGGCAAAGGCAGTGGTGAGAGAGCCAGCAAGGAGCAGGGCGAGATAGAGTTTCTTCATACAGATCATATCAAATTATCCTATTACAAGTATATGAATGGACTGGCAACTATTGATAACGCGCCAGTCCATTCCATATTATTCATTTTCTGAGATTAATGGAGTTTCCCGGGAATCTCCACGCTGTTGATGGTGACCTTGACCTTTGTGGGATCGACGAGATCCTTCCACAGGTTATAGAGCTCAACGGTCCACACCACAGCACCCTGGCACTCACCGGGCAGCGTAGCAAATACCGAGTAGGAGCCGTCGCCCGTGACCGTTGTGCGTCCGAAACTGCTGCCGCCCCAGTAAGAGGGACTCCAGTCGGCGTCGGCATAGCTCTGCTCTGTCTTGTAGCTCTTTGCGGCACCGGCCTTGAGATTTCCGTCAATGCCCTTGATCGTGAAGTTGACAATCATATTGCCGGCGAAGTGGAGTCCAGAGGCGTCCACGCCATTCTGCTTGGTACTGCCATACTCGCTGTAGATCTCGATGCGTCCGTCGGTGTCCTTGCCGTCTTTGTTGACAAACTCAGTCTTGGAGAAGTCCATGCCCACGGTGGGGTCGGTGTCGAGCGCAATGTTCACGATCTCAGCCTTCACCTTCGACGCATCGACAAGGTCGTTGTCGAGATTGTTGATGTCGATACAGAAGACGACAGCACCATCAGCGGTCGCACCACCTGTTTCCATCCAAACGGTGTAGGTACCGTCACCCGTGATGCGGGCATCATACTTGTCACCAGTGAGCCCGGACCAGTGAGACGGATCCCAGGAAGCGTCGGCATATTCCAGTCCTGCAATGTTTTCCTTAGCGGCTCCACTCTTGTAGTTGCCGTCGAGTCCACTGATCTTGAAGGTCACAGCCATGGTGTTGCTGAAACGGATAGAGGTGGGATCGATGACAGCGTTGCCTTTCGTTGTACCGTACTCGCTGTAGATCTCAATGCGTATACGCCCGTTTTTCTCCAAGTCGCCAATGTCGAGCTTACCCGATCCGTTTGGCTTGAGCTCGGAATATGGGCGTACGGTGCGCAGGCAGACGCCATAGTGTCGCAGCGAGTTGCCGTTTTTCACGATGCCATTACCGTCGAAGGTCAGCGTGTTGGCATAGTTGCCGTCGACCTTGCTTGCGGTTCCGGTCCAGTAAAAAGCCTTGCCGTCGTTGATGATCTCCTTGCCGTCGCGGTAACCGGTATAAGGCAGGAAGATGGAGTTTCCGTTGCCGGCAGTGAAGCGGATGCCTTTCACGCCATTGACGGTGTCGAAGGTTTTCTTGGTCTTCTCGATGAGCTCCTTGACCTGATCGAGTGTCGGCATCTGGGAATAGAACGGGAACGAGCCGTCGATGTCGAGATTGTTGGTGAGGTCAAGTTCCGTGTTGGCGATGTCACCGGTAGAATAGTCAGCGTTGTCCTTGGAATACTGTTCGGCAGTCTTGTCGCCGTATCCAAAGTAAGCGCCCACGCCTTCCTCGCTCTCCGCGCCGATGTTGCACTTCGCCCACGTGACGCTGAGTCCGAGATCTACGTATTCCATCGTCTGCGTCTTGGTGGTGAGTTGCTTCACGGGACCATATACATATCCGTCGCCGACTTTGACGAAAGCCTTATAATAATAGGTGGTGCCGGGCAGCAGCCCGCCCACTGTGGTAAGATCAAAGTCGCGCGCATCGGAGAGCAGATCTTTGCTCATCCCTATCTTCATGCCTTTCTCCACCGTGCCGAGGCCTTCGAGTCCGGAAAAAGAGGCTGAGAAGGTAGCCTTGGTGTAGCTGATGTCCGTGGCGTCGAGTGTCTCGGCTTTGGCATCCGTGGCGACAAAGGTCTTCACCTCACCATATTTATATACCTTGTTCTGCAGGCAGACATAGGTGGCATAGTGGTAGGTAGTGCCGGTGTGGAGACCACTGAGACTGGCTCGGATGGTGTCGGCCGACAGTGAGCCGCGCACCTTGGTGCCGCCGGCGGTGGGATCGTCGGCTGTGGAATACATCACGCCGACCTCATAACTCGACGGATCGGCAGAGGAGAGATCATCGACGGTGCCGTCGATGGCAGCGCTGACGGCCGTCACAGCGGCGTCGCCCGTGGTGATGGAGGTGACGATCGGCGTGGTCGACACCGAGTAGTTGTCATCGTCGGAACAGAAAGTGATGATGAGCGAAGAGGCCAGCAGTGAGGTGGCCATCATCATCAGTCCGGGAAAATATTTCAGTTTCATGATAACTTGCTTTATAGTAACACTAACAATTGATGCTGGACCATCAGCTGTTCCTCAAGCTGTGGAGGACCGACGACTCACGTCGTCTTTGTCCTCCCGAACTTGATGTATGAAGCCTAAATCCAATATCTATAAAAAAACAGAGCGGTCCTTATTTGTGTGAACCACGTGTAGCACGATGATGCGCTTTGGCAGTGTCTGGTTTGACAAACGGCGCGCCAGTGTCCATCTTCACGTCTACTGTCACCGAGAACGTCTTGGAGAAGCTGCATTGAGCGGCAAGTCCTGCCGAGGCTCCCCAAGGATTGACTATATAGCGACGTGCAGTAGATTCCTTGTCACCGACTCCCCGGTCAATGGTAGCGTCGTCGAAGGCAACGTCCTTGCCGTCGGCCTGAATGCTCTTCACCACGACATCGCAGTTAGGATGGTCACCGAGCAGTTTCTCTATATCGAGATAGACACCATAGACATTGTTGCAACTGCCGTTGATGGTGAAGGTATAGGTACCATCAGAGCCGTCTTTGACAAAGACGTCGTCGCTCTGCTGGAAGGTCCAACCCGCGTCAAAGAGGTGCAGACCACCTTTGTAGGTCTTGGCCACACCGGCGCGCACGACAGTCCACTGATAGCCCATGTACTGATAGAACTTACCCTGATCGTCGTACTCCCGTGCTCCCCACACGATATTGTCCAGTCCGCCGGTCTGCGGATTGCAGTTGGTCTCCTGGCTGAATCCGAGGATACGCAGACTGCTTTCATTGGTGGTCATCACGGCGCGTCCGTCCTTGCTGATGGCAAAGGTGGGCAGCGCGGGCGTGAAGGAGTAGATGCCATCCTTGCTCAGCGTATAGGTGCCCTTGGTCTCGTTGCCGTCGGGAGTGGTGAAGGTATAGCTGTGGTTGCTGCTGTTCATCACGATGGTGACGTCCTCAAGGTTGTCGACAGGTGTGAAGGCCGTCACGCCCTTGGCCTTTCCGTCCTTGGTGTACCAGTCAAAGCCAGTGAGCTTGTAGGTGATGATGCGGTCGTTCTTCGGTTCCACGAAGTCCATCCAACCGTCTTCCATGGTTGGGAAGACCTCCACCTCAGGAGCCTCGTAGTGGTCGGCATAGTCTTTCGATACGAAGTTGAAGCAGAGCCACCACTTGCCCTCGCCGGAGGTATCGGGATTGCGAAGGATGGCGAGACGCAGCTGGTTGTTGGTCAGCGTGACGATATGGATGTCTTTTTGCCATCCGACGGCGTCCTGACAGTTATCCCATTCGGGTGAGTGAAGCAAAGGAACGTCGGTCAGGTTGAGCTTGTGATTGTCGAGATCGAGCAGATAAGTGCCTTTCTGAGCCTTGGCAACGCCACTGGGATCGTAAGTCACACTCTGCACGTTGGCACCATCCTTCAAGTCGAAGGTGATGGAACTCTTCATGAAGTTGCCCGACTCATCCTCGTGGTTGGCAGCGGGATCCCAGTTGCTCGTGAAGTTGTTCCACTCAGCATTGGTGGCCGAGGGGTCGCCATAGGATATTTCGCCCGAGCAGAGCCCATAGTTTCCGTTGTCGGGAATCCACGTCTTGCTCTGTCCGACACCACCGGTGAGCATGGTGTAGAGCTCGTTGTTGACAAAGTCGGCACAGAACTCTTTGACGGTGAAGTGAGCGGTGTCGCCGTAGACATAGCCGCCGCGCGTGTTCACACCGAAGAGCACGTCGTAGGTGCCGGGAAACGGAATCTTCAGCGTGACCTCTTTCTCCTGAGACCGGCCTTGCGGCTCAATCCAGTTGACCTGATAGCGGTCGGCCATCTGACTCTTCAAATACACGATGTTGGGGTTCTGGCCGTCGTGGGTGATGGTATAGGCCTGTCCTTCGACGAGATCAGCCGGCGTGACATCCTTGTCGCCGAGGTCGTAGTCATCGGGCGAGCACGCTGCCATGCCGAAGAGCATGAGAGCCGCCCCTGCTAAGGCATAGATATAATGATTGATTTTCATAAAGCGTTTTCTGTTTAGTCCATTCTTTGTTGATGGTGAAAGGAAAATGGTTGCTGCCCGAGGATTACCATCCGGCATTCTGTTTGAGCAGGTTGTTGGAGCGTTGGATCTGCGTGAGCGGGATCTGGCAGAAGCCTCGTTTGCTCTTGATGTTCTCGGCCTTGATGGTCACCGTCTCTTCCCTGCCGCCGGAGATGACTCTCTCTCCACTGGCGGCAATGGTGTTGGCAGCCACGTCGATGCCCTGGCGGAGCAGATCCCAGTAGCGGATGCCCTCACCGACGAACTCGAGTTTGCGCTCTCTGAGGATGTTGCTCTCCGTGGCAGGGAGCTCGCGGTAGCCGTTGCTGAGCGTGCCGTCGCTCTGCGTGAAGGCACGTTTGCGCACCTCATTGAAATAGGTCTGAGCCTTCGGCGAGCCGAGTTCTGCTGCCATCAGCAACACGTCGGAGTAGCGCATGAGCACGTAGTCCTGGGGCTGGGAGATCTGGAAGTCACCCGCCATGAGGCCCTGATAGTAGTGTGTCATCGACCAGGAGCCGTCAGTGCCCTTGGTCCACTTAGATCGTGGCGTGTATTTCTTAATGGTAAAACCAGTGTATTCGCGCTGGTCAGAGGCCACCTTTTTCCAGGCATCGAGCTGCGTGATGCCTTCCTGAGCCATGTTGATGATGGAAGCACTTTGCCGGCTGTCGCCGGTGGCGAAGTCGTTCCATGTGGCGGTGGTCACCGTGGCGCCGCCCCAGCCCTGGCCGTAGGGCACACAGATCGTGCCGCCGGTGCGCATGCCAAACATCACGATGGAGCGGTTGCCGGCATTGTTGCCGTTGTAGTCACCGGTATAGTTGAACTTCATGCTCAGCACGGTCTCGCTGTTGCCGTCGCCGGCATAGGTCGAGTCGTTGGTCCAGTTGCCGGCAGCGTCCTGCACCCAGTTGTCGCTGGCAGCGGGCCAGAGGTTCTTGAACTGCGGCACGAGGCTGTACTCGCCGCTCCCGATGACATCCTCCAAACCGGCCAAAGCCTTGGAGGCAGTCAGTCCGCCAGGCATCTCCTTGCGCTCGTTGTTGTTGTAAACACCGTCGTAGAAGAGATAGACACGGGCGAGCATGGCCTCAGCAGCGTACTTGGTGATGCGTCCGTCGTTGGCAGCAGCCTGACTCTTGGGGTAAGCGTTGGCCGGAATGTTGTCGGCGGCGTAGGTCAGATCGTTGACGATGAGCGCATAGACGCTGTCGTGATCGGCCTGAGGAACGTTCTCGTCGGTAGGAGTGGTGAGCAAGGGGATATGCTCGAACATGCGCACCATATCGAAATAGCACAATGCACGGATGGCACGTGTCTCGCCGAGGATGCGGCCCTTGACGGCGTCGGAGCTCCACGGCGTGCCCTCGGTCTTGAGCAAGAGCTCGTTGCAGTTGTAGATCGCCTTGTAGTAGTATTCCCACAGATCGTTGTAGATGTTGGTCTGTGAAGCGTCCTGGCTGATGTCGAAACGGTCGACGACCTGGGAGTTGCGGGCGTCGTTGGCACCCGTACCGCCGAAGCACTCGTCGCTCATATACTCTGCTGCCATCTGGAAAGTAAAGGTCGGACCGAGTGACACGGTGCCCTGCCAGCCGTCGTAGCAACCGATGAGGGCACGGTCGGCGTCGCTCTGGTTCTTATAATAGTTGCCCGTAGATGTCTCTGTCTTTGACGAGACATCGAGGAAATCATTGCCGCAGGCAGTCAAGCCCAAGGAGAGCAGTGCCGTGGCGGCGATGGTGAATATCTTGGTTTTCATTGTCTTCTGAGATTAAAGGTATTAGAACTTGAGATTGATGCCGACCAGACAGGTGCGTGGCCGTGGGTAGTAGCCCAGATCCACACCGCTGACCCATCCGTCCATACCGTAGCCCACCTCGGGATCCATGCCGTTGTAGTGCGTGAAGGTGAAGGCGTTCTGCACCTGGAAATAGAGGCGCGCCTGCGAGATGTAAGGCGTATGGATGAGTTTGGCAAAGTCGTAGCCCAGCGTGATGTTGCTGATGCGTAGGAACTTGCCGTCGTGGATGAAGAGATCAGAGAACTGGTAGTTGATGTTGGTGTTGGTCACGCGTGGGATCTTGTTGCTCGTTCCCTCACCGGTCCAGCGGTCGAGGATCTCTGTAGTGTAGTTGGCGGTGGTGGACCCCACATTGCGATAGCTCTGCACGATCTTGTTGCCGGTCTCGCCGTTGGCGGTCACGGAGAAGTCGAAGCCTTTGTAGTCGAAGCCCAGCGAGAAGCCGAAGGTGAAGTCCGGCATGCCGTTGCCGAGGTTGACCTTATCGGCATCGTTGATCTTGCCGTCGTGGTTGATGTCGTAGTATTTCACGTCGCCAGGCTTGGGATCAGCCTGCAGCACACCATTGCCGTTGGCAATCCAGTCTTTGATCTCCTGCTCGTTCTGGAAGATGCCGGCAGTCTTGTAGCCCCAGAAATATCCGATGGGCTCTCCGTTGCTGGCGCGGTAGAACTCCGAGGAGTTGTCGTAGAGCTGATTGGTCTGTCCGTGGATGATGCCGTCCTCGTTGGGGATGTTGCCGACCTTGTTGTGGTTGTAGGCACCATTGACGTTGACGAAATAGTTGAAGTCGCGGCCGATGCGGTCGTTCCAACCGAGACCGACCTCAACGCCGATGTTTTTCACGTCACCACCATTAATATATGGTGCACCTGTTCCTGCCGTGGCGAGGATAGGTGGCTGCACGAGCCAGTTCTTCGTGGTTTTGTAGTACCAGTCAAAGTTGACGTTGAGCTTACCAAGCACACGGGCATCGAAGCCGAAGTCGGTCTGTTCAGAGGTCTCCCAAGTGATGTTTTCGTTGGCCAGACGCGTCACGCGGGCACCCCACTGGTCGGCTGCTGAACCCTTTGTCGTACCAAAGTTGTAGTAGATATTGTTGAAGGATACGGGTGCGGTATACATGTAGTTACCAATGTTTTGGTTACCGACCTGTCCCCAGCTGCCGCGCAGTTTGAAGTAGTCAACGACCTTTGCCAGCGGCTTCCAGAACTTTTCGTTGCTCATCACCCATCCGGCACTCACCGAGGGGAACCAGCCAAAGCGGTGACCGCGGGCAAAGCGGCTGGAACCGTCGCAGCGCAGTGTGGCCGTAGCCATGTAAGTCTCTTTGTAGTTCCACGACAGACGGCCGAAGTAGCTCACCATGCGCTCTTCGTCCCAAGGCGAACCGCTGGCGCTGAGTCCTTCCTCCTGCGACTTGGCGGTGCCGTTGCTCACCCAGGCATAAGGCCAGGTGTCGAAGCCCTCACGCAGGGAACCGTTGGCGGCATAGAGGCTGCTGCCATTGGTGCGGTAGGCCTCAGTGCCGAGCATAGCGTCGAAGAAATGCTTGCCAAGCGTCCAGTTGTAGGTCAGGGTGTTGGTCCAAGTGATGCCAAAGCCGTCGCTCTTGCTCTGGCTGGCCGACGTGCGCGTGTCGTTGTAGCTGTAGACCGAGAAATGATAGAGCGGGTTGAAACCGCGGTAGTCGTTGGTGTCGTACTTCACGCCGAGCGTAGAGCGGAACTTCAGATTCTTGATGAACTGGAACTCAGCGAAGACATTGCCCGTAAAGGTGGCGTTTTGCGACTTGTTGATGTTGCTGACCATCATCACGCCGTAAGGGTTGCCGTCGGCATTGTACCACGGGCTGTTGGTGGTGTCGTTGTAGGGACTGCCATACACGCCGTTGTCGCTGTAGACCGGTGCCAATGGCGAGGTGCCGAAGGCGGCGCGCAATGAGTTGTTGTATTGGTTGCCGACGTTGAGTCCGCGCTTCTTATAATAGATAAAGGAGACCTGCTCGCCGACCTTGAGGAAATTGTCGATGACGTTGTACTCGGAGTTGACACGGAAGTTGTAGCGGCCGTAGTAGGAGACATCCTTGCCGCCGACGATACCTTCCTGGTTCATATATCCCAGGCTCATGGCGTAGTTGCCACGACCACTGCCGCCGGTGATGCCGAGGGTATAGCTCTCGGTTTGTGCGTTGTCCTTGAACATCTGGTCCACCCAGTCGGTGTCGTAGATCTGTCCGGTCGTCGGGTCTGTGATGCCCCACGTGGTGACGTTGCCGTCGGCGTCTTTCTGCGTATAGTAGCTCATCCAGTCGTAGGCCTGACCGCCGGAGTTGATATTCTGCTCGTCCATGATGGTCATATACTGCTGGGCATTGAGCATCTTCACCTTGTGGATGGGTTTCTGCCAACCCTTGTAAGCGTCGAAGCTGACCACGGCGCGGCCGTTCTTACCGCTCTTCGTGGTGACGAGCACCACGCCGTTGGCCGACTGCGAACCATAGATGGCGGCAGAGGCAGCGTCCTTCAACACGTCGATGCTCTCGATGTCGGCAGGATTGAGCGTAGCGATGTCACCGCGGATGCCGTCTATAATATAAAGAGGAGAAGAGGAACCGGTGGTGCCGATACCACGGATGTTGACCTTGAGTCCCTCACCGGGCTGTCCCGACTGCGAGATGATGGTCATGCCGGGGGTCTGACCTTGCAGTGCCTGCAGAGGATTGGTGGTGTTGAGCTTGGCCACGTCGTCGCCCTTGACCTGAAGGGTGGCACCGGTGACGAGTTTTTTCTTCTGTACACCGTAGCCGATGACCACGACATCGTTGAGCGAGTTGGCCTCTTCGGCAAGTTGAATGGTGAGATTGTTGCCTGCCACCTTCACTTTTTGCTGCACAAAACCAATGTAGGAGACGAGAAGCGTCTGACCGTCATTGGCCTCCAAGGAGAAATGTCCGTCGAGATCCGTCACAGTACCTGTCTGCGCGCCGACGACCTTGACCGTCGCTCCCGTGAGCGGCTCGCCGTCAGTGGCTGACTTGACCGTGCCCTTCACAATCTTGGCGTAGAGGGCTGAGCCTTGCAATACGCCGATCGCCGGAAACAGCAAACATGCTATTAGGGCAATTTTGCATAAGATAGATTTACGCATGGTTGGTTTAGTTTTAAATGTATAATAATTGATGTAGGTATGACTACCTGGTGTCGAACGTTATTAGGAATGACACTGCAAAATTAACTTTTTCCCAACGAAACAGCCTGCAACCATGTTACAGAAAAGGTACACAGATGTTACATATTTGGCATTTATAGGCCCATGGAAGTGCTGATATGATGCAAGAATAGCATAATTGTGGGGTCGCCGCCAATATTTTCGCGCTTGCATTTCACCGTATCAGCAGAAAAGCGTAACTTTGCGAAGTGAGAGAATAGAACGGGCGGAACAACAGTTTTCGCCAAAACACAGATTTATACAAGTATGGATTACAAGATGATCGTGCTCGATCTCGACGGCACGCTGACAAATAGTAAGAAAGAGATGACGTCTCGCACACGCGATACGCTGCTGAAAGCTGAGCAGCAGGGCGTGCGCATCGTACTCGCATCGGGACGTCCCACCTATGGCATCACGGCTCTCGCCGAGGAACTGGACCAGAAGACTTACCGAGGTTTCATCCTTGCCTTCAACGGCGGACGCATCACCGACTGCGCTACGGGCAAGGTGGTCTTTGACCTACCCTTGAACCCAGAGGTCGTGCCACCACTCTACGAAGCCGTCAAGAAACACGGCATGGAGATGCTCACCTACCAGGACGAGAAGATCGCGGCAACAAAGAAGGCCAACAAATATGTCCTCCACGAGGCATTCATCAACAAGATGCCGGTGGAGGAATACACCGATTTCATCCATCAGATCCGCTACCCGATCAACAAATGTCTGGTCGTCGGCGACCCTGCTCCGCTGCATGAGCTTGAGCTGCAACTGGCCGAAACGTTCAAAGGCGTGATGGATGTCTACCGCTCAGCCGGTTTCTTCCTGGAGTGCGTGCCGCCCGGCATCGACAAGGCTCACTCGTTGGAACGCCTCTTTGAGCTGACCGGCATCCGTCGCGAGGAGGTCATCGCCTGCGGCGACGGCTACAACGACCAGAGCATGATACGCTTCGCGGGGCTCGGCGTGGCCATGGCCAACGCTCCCAAAGACATACAGGACTCGGCCGACTACATCACCTACAGCAACGAGGAGGACGGCGTAGCACACGTGGTCGAGAAGTTTATCCTGAAATAACTTTGTTGGGATAACTGACATTTTTCCGCCCTTTTCCTGGCGTTCTTTTGCACCAAGGTGTCCTTTGCTCCGATTTTTGCGAATTTCAGCTACTTTTCGTAAGTCACTGATTGATAAGTACATACAAGCTAGCCCTTGCTTTTTAGCAGTCAGAAGTGCCCTTTCTGCATAAGAAAAACGTTGAAAGTAGGTCTCAGAAAGCCTTTCTGAAGCGCTCATCTCGCCTTTCTGACCTTGTCATCTCGCCTTTCTGACCTTGTCATCTAACCGAGATGACAAGGTCAAAAAGCCATTTTGGCCGCGTCATCTCAGAATTCTCTCTCAGAGTGCCTTTTCGTTTCTATAGAATGAAAGCCCACGGTGAACTACTTTTGTAAGATTCTTTGCAACTAACCGACTTGCTATGCTCACCCTACACCTTATTATATATATAGCTCGCTGTCATTAAAGGCGACTTTATTGTTCGCTTTTACCGACGCTTGAAAACAATTGTTCAAATAATGTAAAAATACTGATTTTTAACTGCTTAAAAGTTGCAAACTATTGCTTTCTTTCCTATATTTGCCACTATAAACGGACGCGATGAGAACCGCTCCGTACTCGTGTCTAACCATTCAATCGTCTTGCCTTATGAACTTACCTATTGTCTTTTGGCACATCCCGTTGGCCTCTGTCTGTGCCCTGATGATGGCATGGCTGTTCTTCCGTGACATGATGAAGGAAGACGAGGGCACGCCGCGCATGAAGGAAATCGCCCTCTACATCCGTCGGGGTGCGATGGCCTATCTGCGACAGCAATACCGCGTGGTGCTCATCGTCTTTGTCGTGCTGCCCATCATCTTCGCCATCATGGCCTACGGCTTCAATGCCCAGAACCCGTGGGTGCCGTTTGCTTTCCTCACGGGCGGTTTCTTCAGTGGACTTGCCGGATTCTTCGGCATGAAGACGGCTACATACGCCAGTGGGCGTACGGCCAACGGAGGCGGTGCCTGGGACAACGCAAAGAAGAGCGTCGAGGAAGGACGCTTCGGCGGTAAAGGATCACCCTGTCACAAGGCTACGATTGTCGGCGATACCGTCGGTGATCCGTTCAAGGACACTTCTGGTCCCTCGCTCAACATCCTGATCAAACTCATGTCGATGGTGAGTATCGTCATGGCAGGACTGACCGTGGCTTGTATGTAAAAGGCACAAAAAAGGTGCGGCAATAGCGCCGCGCCCCGTATTGTTGTTTTAGATAAGTCTAAATCCGGTATCCCACGCTGATCGACCAACACTGGACACGCTCGCCGCCGCCGGGATTCTTATCATTGGACCGGTAGACCTTCGACAGCGGAATGCTATAGCGAAGGTCTACGATGACACGCTCATACTCCATAGCAACACTCACAGGCACGCTCCACAGCACATTGCGCAGACCATTGCCCTTGACATTGGCTTTCTCAATGTCTGTGGAGTAAGTGTATCTGCCGCTTTCGCCGACCTTGACTTTCTGGGACTCTGTATGTGTGCGGTTCCAAAGTCCGACGCCCGCCTGCAGTCCGGTGCCCACGGAAAGCTTGTCCGTTGCATACCACCGCGCCATCACGGGAATCTTGAGGTAGTCGATCGTGAAATAGCAACGGCTGAAGACATTATAGGTTCCCAGCTCACGCTGATCCAAGACATTATCTTTATAGTTGCAACCCTCGCGTGAATAGTAGGCACCGATACTGGCGGAGAAGGGTGCGCTGATGCGGTATTCGAGATCCAATCCGGCAGCTGCTCCCGCCTTAAACTTGCTCTTCATCTCCCCCACTTCATTGACAAGACTCTCGTTGCTGATGGTGGAGAGATTGACGCCAACACGCGGTATCACGGAAAACGTACCCGGCTCTACCTGCGCCCAACCCATGGTAGACATGCCCAACAGGGCAAATAGTGCTGCAATGTGTTTCATATTCTTTTATATCAGGAACTGTTTCTTTCTATACAAGGGGCGATACTCTATATATTAATAAGGTGTCAATCCCTTTTCAAAGTTAGCAATATTCTTCCTCTCCCCGTCCTTTTCTTAAGAAAAATGCGCTCTTCTCTCAAATTATTGCCCAAATATTTGGTGGGCTCGCAAAGTTTTCGTAATTTTGCACACCGTAACACAGAGGTTCGCACAGAGCCTATCAACGCAGGCATAGGGGCATAGCCCAGCTGGTTTAGAGCGCTGCAGTCACATTGCAGAGGTCATGGGTTCGAGTCCCATTGTCCCTACCAAGCCGTCCATAGCAAGTCTTTGCTTTGGACGGCTTTTCTTTTTGTGTGTTGCCATGCGTCCCCTTCCCTACCCTCTTCTCCGCAGTTTTTCCGCAACATTTCCGCCTTCTTCCTCCGCTTTGCGAGGAAAAAACCGTAACTTTGCATCTATCATCCTCTCCCCGGTCCAAAAGACTCTGCTTCTCCCCCGGCTTGTCGATGACTGCAAAAACCATCAACCCGCAAAACACACTAAAGCATATGCCAGAACAAAAAAATACCGCGCCCCGTCGCAAAAAGGCTTCCGCACCCATCGACCCCACCTACGGCCACCTGCAGCCGCAGGCCATCGACGTGGAAAAGGTGGTGCTCGGTGCCCTGATGATCGACAAGGACGCCTTCTCGGTCGTCTCTGAGCTCATCCGCCCCGAGACCTTCTACGACCCGCGCCACCAAAAGATCTTCAAGGCAATCCAGACCCTGAACATGGAGGAAAAGCCCGTCGACATCCTCACCGTCACCAACGAGCTGGAGCGCGAGGGCACCATCGACGACGTCGGTGGCCCGAACTACATCATCGAGCTCTCCTCGCACGTAGCCTCATCGGCACACATCGAGCAGCACGCCAAGATTCTCAAGCAGAAGTTCCTCGCCCGCCAGCTCATCTCCTTCGCCAGCGACATCGAGACCAAGGCCTTTGACACCACCGTCGATGTCGACGAGCTCATGCAGGAAGCCGAAGGCAGCCTCTTCGAGCTCTCGCAGAAAAACATGAAGCAGGACTATACACAGATCGACCCGGTCATCCGCCAGGCCATCGACACCCTGCAAAAAGCTTCCGCCAACACCAGCGGTCTGACGGGTATCCCCTCCGGCTATACCAAACTCGACGACATGACCTCGGGATGGCAGAAGAGTGACCTCGTCATCATCGCCGGACGTCCTGCCATGGGTAAGACCTCGTTTGCGCTGTCTGTGGCTAAGAACATTGCTGTCGATTATCAGACGCCCATCGCCTTCTTCTCGCTCGAGATGAACAACGAGCAACTCGTAGACCGTCTCATCTCCAACGTCTGCGAGATCGAGGGCAAGAAGATCATGAACGGTCAGCTCGCCCGTGACGAGTGGGAACGACTCGACAAGAACCTCTCGCGACTCACGGGAGCACCCATCTATGTTGACGACACGCCGGGGCTCTCCATCTTTGAGCTCCGCACCAAAGCGCGCCGCCTCGTGCGTGAGAAAGGTGTGAAGATCATCATGATCGACTACCTCCAGCTGATGAACGCCAACGGCATGCGCTTCGGCAACCGACAGGAAGAGGTCTCCACCATCTCACGTTCACTCAAAGGACTGGCCAAGGAACTCGACATCCCCATCATCGCCCTCTCACAGCTCAACCGTACCGTGGAAAACCGCGAGGGCATCGAGGGTAAGCGACCACAGCTGAGCGACCTGCGTGAGTCCGGTGCTATCGAGCAGGATGCCGATATGGTGCTCTTCGTCCACCGCCCCGAATACTACCGCATCTACCAGGACGAGAAAGGCAACGACCTCCACGGCAAGGCACAAATCATCATCGCAAAGCACCGTAAAGGTGCCACGGGCGACGTGCTGCTCACGTTCCAGGGACAGTACACCCGCTTCATGAACCCCGAGGATGCCCAACTGGCTCCACTGCCGGGCGAGATGAACGGTGGAGAGTTTATTGGTTCTAAGATGAATCAGGACTACGGTGGTGCTCCGGATACGGATCCTTTCGCCGGCGATCCACTGGGCAGCATGCCTCCAGACACCGGCGGCTCAGTCCCTTTCTGATAAATTATTAGAAAAACAAGCAAAAAAGTTTCAGATTATTTGCTCGTATCGGCTGAAATGTTTACCTTTGCACCTGTAAACAGAAATAGATACGAATCAATACATAAGGTTATGACAAGTTTGTACATCCTTCTAAGCATTATTATTAGCATTCGACTGTATCCCACAGTTGGAAGTGAGAAGGTGTGCGTGCATGTCTGACGGACAACAACCATACAGAGCCTTTCCACTTCCACAAGTGGGAAGGCTTTTTTGTTTGGACAAGTTTCAGGGAACAACAGAGAAAGCAAAAACATTAATACATTAAAGAATATGAGCGACAGACTTTACATTTTCGACACGACGCTCCGCGATGGCGAGCAGGTGCCTGGTTGTCAGTTGAACACAGTGGAAAAGATTCAGGTGGCCAAGCAACTCGAGCTATTGGGCGTGGACGTCATCGAGGCTGGCTTCCCCATCTCCTCGCCGGGGGACTTCAACTCTGTGGTGGAAATCTCAAAAGCGGTGACATGGCCGACCATCTGCGCACTCACACGTGCCGTAGAAAAGGACATCGACGTGGCTGCCGAGTCGCTGAAATATGCCAAGCACAAACGTATCCACACGGGTATCGGCACAAGTGACTCTCATATCAAATATAAGTTCAACTCCAATCGCGAGGACATCCTGGAGCGTGCCGTGCGCGCCGTGGCTTACGCCAAGAAGTATGTCGACGACGTAGAGTTCTACGCTGAGGATGCCGGACGCACCGACAACGAGTACCTCGCACGCGTGGTCGAGGCCGTCATCAAGGCTGGTGCCACTGTGGTCAACATCCCGGACACCACCGGATATTGCCTGCCAAACGAGTACGGCGCAAAGATCAAATACCTCAAAGAGCATGTCGACAACATCGACAAGGCCATCATCTCCACTCACTGCCACAACGATCTGGGAATGGCAACAGCCAACACGCTCGAAGGTGTGCTCAACGGCGCACGACAGGTAGAGGTTACCATCAACGGCATCGGCGAGCGGGCAGGAAACACTTCCCTGGAGGAGATCGCCATGATCCTTAAATGCCATAAAAACATCGGCATCGACACAAACATCAACACACGCAAGATCTATCCGATCTCACGCATGGTATCGTCTTTGATGAACATGCCTGTACAACCCAACAAAGCCATCGTCGGACGCAATGCCTTTGCTCACTCCAGCGGCATTCATCAGGACGGCGTGCTGAAAAACGTGCAGACCTACGAGATCATCAACCCGAAAGACATCGGGCTCGACAACAACGAAATCGTGCTCACCGCACGTTCCGGACGTGCTGCCCTCCGTTATCGTCTGGAAGTCAACGGCGTGGACATCAAAGACGAGGAGACGCTCGACAAGATCTACAAGCAGTTCCTCGTACTCGCTGACAAGAAAAAAGAGATCACCGACGACGACGTGCTCATGCTTGCCGGCGCTGACCGCACCGCCAACCACAGCGTGAAACTCGACTATCTGCAGGTGACCACCGGCAAGGGCGTACGCTCTGTGGCAAGCATCGGACTGGACATCGCCGGACAGAAATTCGAGGAATGCTCCACTGGCAACGGTCCTGTCGACGCGGCCATCTCAGCGCTCAAGCGTATCGTACGCAAGCAGATGACCCTCAAGGAGTTCACCATTCAGGCTATCTCCAAAGGTTCCGACGACGTTGGCAAGGTGCACATGCAGGTGGAATACGACGGTCAGATCTACTACGGATTCGGTGCCAACACCGATATCGTCACCGCGTCTGTCGAGGCATATATCGACTGCATCAATAAATTCAGAGTGAAATAACATAGCAGAATCCTATAACACATATTATATATATGAATACCCTGTTTGATAAGATTTGGGACAGCCACGTCGTTCAGATTGTCAAGGACGGTCCCACTCAATTGTATATCGACCGTCTCTACTGCCACGAGGTGACTACTCCACAGGCTTTCCAAGGCTTGCGCCAGCGCGGACTGAAGGTGTTCCGCCCCCAGCAGGTCTTTGCCATGCCTGACCACAACATACAAACCCACGACCAGGACAAGCCCGTCGCTGACCCCGTAGGACGCAAACAGATCGACACGCTCGACAAGAACTGTAAGGAGTTCGGCGTCACGGAGTTCAAGATGAACACGCCCGAGAACGGTATCATCCATGTCGTGGGTCCCGAGACTGGACTCTCGCTGCCGGGCATGACCATCGTCTGCGGCGACTCTCACACTTCTACTCACGGGGCTATGGGTGCTGTCGCCTTTGGCATCGGTACCTCCGAGGTGGAGATGGTACTCGCCTCGCAGTGCATCTTGCAGCAGAAACCCAAGTCGATGCGCATCAGCATCAACGGTACGCTCAAACCGGGAGTGACCGCTAAGGATGTCGCCCTTTACCTGATGTCACAGCTGACAACCTCAGGCGCTACGGGCTACTTCGTGGAGTATGCCGGCGACGTGGTGCGAAACATGAGCATGGAAGGTCGTCTGACCCTCTGCAACCTGTCCATCGAGATGGGTGCCCGCGGTGGTTTCGTAGCACCGGACGAGAAGACTTTCGCCTATATCAAAGGTAAGAAATACGCGCCCAAGGGTGATGACTGGGAGCGCGCCGTGGCTTATTGGAAGACACTGAAGTCCGGCGACGACGCCGTCTTCGACCGCGAGGTGACCTACGACGCAGCCGACATTGAGCCGCGTATCACTTACGGCACGAACCCAGGTATGGGCATTGCCATCAATGGCACCATCTCCACACTCGACGAGATTCCCGAGAGCGATCAGGCTTCATTCAAGAAGAGCCTGAAATATATGGGCTTTGAACCGGGCGAGAAACTGCTCGGTCATCCTATCGACTATGTGTTCCTCGGTGCCTGCACCAACGGCCGCATCGAAGACTTCCGCGCCTTCGCCTCTCTGGTCAAGGGACATCACAAGGCACCGAACGTGGTGGCATGGCTCGTTCCCGGCTCTTGGGCAGTGGCACAGCAGATCAAGAACGAGAAGCTCGACAAGGTGCTGAGCGAGGCCGGCTTCGAGATCCGTCAGCCCGGATGCTCGGCTTGTCTGGCCATGAACGATGACAAGGTACCGGCAGGACTCTACAGCGTGTCTACCTCCAACCGTAATTTTGAGGGTCGTCAGGGCCCCGGCTCGCGCACCATTCTGGCCAGTCCGCTGGTCGCTGCAGCCGCCGCTATCACCGGCAAAGTCACTGACCCGCGCGAGTTCATGTAATCTTCTTGGTTGAACACATCAGTATTTTATCGCAATGAAACAGAAATTCAATGTCATTACATCCAGTTGCATTCCTCTTCCCTTGGAGAATGTAGATACAGACCAAATCATTCCCGCCCGCTTCCTCAAGGCTACTGACAAGGAAGGCTTCGGCGACAACCTCTTCCGCGACTGGCGCTACAACAAAGACGGCAGCCTGAAGAAGGACTTCGTCCTCAACGATCCCAGCTACTCCGGCTGTATCCTCGTGGCAGGAAAGAACTTTGGCTCTGGCTCCAGCCGCGAGCATGCCGCATGGGCAATAGCCGGTTATGGCTTCCGAGTAGTCATCAGCTCGTTCTTTGCTGACATTCACAAGAACAATGAGTTGAACAACTTTGTGCTTCCCGTCGTCGTCACCGAGCCGTTCCTCAAGGAACTCTTTGACAGCATCGCCAAAGACCATAAGACTCAGGTGAAGGTGGACCTGCCCAACCAGACGGTCACAAATATGGCCACCGGCAAGAGCGAGCACTTCGAAATCAATGGTTATAAGAAGCATTGCTTGATGAATGGCCTCGACGATGTTGACTTCCTCGTGCAGAATCGCGACAAGGTGGAGGCCTTTGAAAAGAACCGTAAGACATGGAATCGCTAAACAAGATGAAGTCGCGCATCGAGATCATGGACTCTACCCTGCGCGACGGTGAACAGACCAACGGCGTGAGCTTCCTGCCTCATGAGAAGCTCATGATCGCACGGCTGCTGTTGGAGAAAGTGAATGTCGACCGGCTCGAGGTGGCCTCGGCACGTGTCTCGGAAGGAGAAAAAGAGGCCGTCTCTGGCATCTGCCGCTTCGCCGAGCAGGCCGGATACCTCGACCGCATCGAGGTCCTGGGCTTCGTTGACCACAACAAAAGCGTGGACTGGATCGCAGACACGGGCTGTCACGTCATCAACCTGCTGGCAAAAGGCTCGTACAAGCACTGCACCCAGCAGCTCCATAAGACGCCCGAACAGCATATCGAGGACATCCTCGACGTGCTCGACTACGCTGAAAGCAAGCACTTCCGCGTGAATCTATACCTCGAGGACTGGAGTTCCGGTATGATCAACTCACCGGATTATGTCTACCAGATGATGGAGGCGATGAAAGACACCAACATCGAGCGCTTCCTGCTACCCGACACACTGGGTATCCTCACGCCGACACAATGCGAGGACTTCATCACGAAGATGGTGAACATGTACCCCGACAAACGCTTCGACTTCCATGCCCACAACGACTACGACATGGCTGTGGCCGACTCTCTGGCTGCTGTGCGTTGCGGTGCTGCGGGTATTCACGTCACCGTCAACGGACTCGGCGAGCGTTGCGGCAATGCACCGCTGTCGAGCGTGGAGGCTGTGTTGAAAGATATGTGTGGCGTAGAGACGAACATCGTCGAGAGCCAGCTCAACATGATCAGCCGTGTCGTGGAAGGATATAGCGGCATCGCCGTATCGCCCAACGAGCCGATTGTCGGTGAGAATGTCTTTACCCAGGTGGCCGGTGTCCACGCTGATGGTGATAAGAAAGACAATCTCTATAGCAACGCATTGAAGCCTGAGCGCTTCGGACGTAAGCGTGAGTTCGCTCTCGGAAAGAACTCCGGTAAGGCCAACATCGAGAAGAACCTCGAAGAACTCGGCATGACGCTCACGCCGGAGCAGGTTCGCAAAGTCACGCAGCGCATCACGGAACTCGGTGACCGCAAGGAGGTGGTCACTCAGGACGACCTGCCGTACATCGTTTCCGACGTGCTCAACCGGCATGATGCCATGGAGGAGCGCGTGAAACTCCTGAGCTATATGGTCTCCACATCCTATGGACTGAAGCCTATCGCCAGCCTGAAGGTGGAGATCAACGGCAAGGTCTACACTGCCGATGCTACTGGTGACGGTCAGTACGATGCCTTTGTAAAGGCACTCCGCAAGGTCTATCGTGAGAACCTCAACCGTACATTCCCACGCCTGACCAACTATAGTGTCACCATCCCGCCCGGCGGACATACCGACGCTCTCGTGCAGACCATCATCACATGGCAGGACGACAATGGACGCGTTATCCGCACACACGGCCTCGACGCCGACCAGACCGAGGCTGCTATCAAGGCCACCTTCAAGATGCTCAACAGTTTTGAGGAAGAGAATTTCAAAAAGAAGTAAATAACAAACAATACATAGCATATTATGAAACTGAACATTGCTGTTCTCCCCGGTGACGGTATTGGACCGGAGATCATGCCGCAGGCTCTTCACGTGCTCGACGCCGTGGCCAAGAAGTTTAACCATGAGTTCACCTATCACGAGGCTATCTGCGGTGCACATGCCATTGACGCCGTCGGTGATCCGTTCCCCGATGAGACGTTCAAGACATGTATGGACGCCGACGCTGTGCTCTTCGCCGCTGTTGGTGATCCGCGCTTTGACAACAACCCGACACTGAAGGTGCGTCCAGAGACCGGTCTGCTGGCTATGCGCAAGAAGCTCGGACTCTTCGCCAACGTACGTCCCGTGGCTACCTTCGACTGTCTGCTCCACAAGAGCCCGCTGAAGGAAGAGCTCATCAAGGGCGCTGACTTCGTGGTCATCCGTGAGCTCACCGGTGGCATGTACTTCGGTGAGAAATACCAGGACGACGAGAAGGCATACGACACCGACATCTACCATCGTTCTGAGATTGAGCGCATCTTGAAGGTGGCCTTTGAGTTCGCTCAGCGTCGCAACCACCACCTCACCGTCGTCGACAAGGCTAATGTGCTGGCCAGCTCACGTCTATGGCGTCAGGTGGCAAAGGAGATGGAGCCGAAATATCCCGATGTCAATGTCGACTATATGTTCATCGACAACTGCTCAATGCGCGTGCTCACTGAGCCCCGCTTTTTCGATGTCATCGTCACGGAGAACACCTTCGGCGACATCCTCACCGACGAAACGAGTGCCATCACGGGTTCCATGGGTCTCCAGCCTTCTGCTTCCCTGGGCGAGCACACCCCACTCTTCGAGCCTGTTCATGGCTCATGGCCACAGGCAGCAGGCAAGAACCTCGCCAACCCATTGGCGCAGATCCTCTCCGCAGCCATGATGCTCGAGCACTTCGGACTGAACAAGGAGGGCGCACTCATCCGAGAGGCATGCGACCAGAGTCTGGAGCAGAACGTCCGCACACCGGAGATTCAGGTCGAAGGCGGCAAGCAATATGGCACGAAAGAGGTTGGCGAGTGGATCGTCAACTACATCGAGAACAAGTAAAAGCTAAGGATCAGTATTTCGCCCTTCCAAGCTGACCTATGCTTGAGAACCGCAACACTCCCTTCAAAACCAAAAGTGCAGTGCACTTTGCTATAACAACAAAAGCCGGCAAATTCTGCCGGCTTTTGGTATTCTCCCATCTTTTGTTCTTTGCCCTGTTGCTGGAAAGCTCCAACCCCTGCTTAAAAAAGAAGCCTAAAACCCTTGCTTTTCTCCTTGAAACTCCTTATTTTTGCATATCATCTTTCTATTCAACCTTTCAACCATGACGGACAAGCTGCTTCATTACATAGAAGGCGTTGGATGGCGCTACGACTGTGACCACTCCATGACGCACCGCATGAATAGCCACGACTACAAGGGCCGAAGCATCTACATGCTCACCCTCACCTTGGCGCATCGCAGTAAACCACTCCTGGGTACGCTCAGATGGAAGCAAAAAGAAGGAGAGGAAGGCATGCTCCCACAGTCTGCTAAAGAACGTGAGGCCGTTGTCGACCTCACGCCTTTGGGGAAACGTGTGCGCGATTGTTGGGAGCAGATACCCGCCCATTACCCCGATGTGCGGACGATCATCCTACAGATCATGCCCGAGCATCTGCATGGCGTACTCTTCGTAACGCAAGATCAGGAAGCCCATCTCGGACAAATAGTGAAAGGGTTCAAGGTCGGCTGCTCAAAAGCATGGTGGGCACTCAACCCCTCCCTTCTCTTCGATGCCCCACAAGATGCCACGGCGGGCACCTCGTCGTTCGCTCCGTTCCCTTCGTCCCCTGCTCCGTCTGCTTCGTCGTCCGCTCCGTCTGCTCTGTCGTCCGCTCCGTTCTGTTCGCCGAATTATAATTCGGCGCACACAACAGCCGTCCCCGCAGAGCGCACAACAGCCGCCCCCGTTGCGTCCGCCATAGCCGCGCCCGCTGCGCCCTATTCCCGTCCTCTCCCTCACAGCAAGGGTGCAAAAGGTCCCTCGCTCTTCGCCCCTGGTTACAACGACTCCGTGCTCATGGGTGAAGGACAGCTTGCAAATATGATCCGCTACGTACAGCAGAACCCGCTGCGCGCCATGATCAAGCGAGAGCATCCCGACCTGTTTCGCATCGTGCGTGAGCTGCACTTTGGTGGTCACACCTTTGCCGCCATCGGCAATCACTGGCTCTTGGAGCACCCTATGAGAATGCAGGTCCGCTGCCACAACAACACCACCGAGGCGAACCTCAAGCTTATTGCCAAACAAAAAGAATACTTCCTGCTGCGAGGAGACAAGGGTGGTGTGGTGGTGAGCCCATGTATCTCTCCCGGTGAGAAAGAGATCGCCCGGGCAGCACTGGATGCTCAGCATCCGCTCATCGTCATCTTGGAAAATGGTTTCCCTCCGCTTTACAAACCACCCGGAAAGTATTTCGATGCCTGTGCCAAGGGCCTGTTGCTCATGCTCGCGCCCTGGCCCTACCACACAGAGCGGCGCACGATCACCCGCGAGCAATGTCTTGCCCTCAACAACTTCGCCTTTGAGATTTGTGACGAACCCTGGACCAGCGACAAAGAACAACAGATGTTGCAACTTGCCTTGCGGAAAGACAAATAAAGACTTGCGTAAGGAAAAATAAAGACTTGCGCAAGGACGAATAAAAAAATCCCCTTGCCGCACAACGGTAGCAAGGGGATAATAAGTTATCTAAACAGAATGTTTAATCATTCTCAAGACCAAGGCTCTTCTTGATAGCCTCGATCTTCTTCATGCCCTTCTTGTCCAGTTCCTCATACTGTGAAGCATCTGTCATGGTGTCCTTCACCTCGATGTAGAACTTGATCTTAGGCTCTGTTCCAGATGGGCGCACGCTCACCTTGGTGTCATCGTCGCAGAACCACTGCAGCACGTTGCTGGTCTCCGGCATGACAAGGTCAGTAACCTTACCATCAGCAGCAGTAGCCTTCAACGTCTTATAGTCCTTCCACAGCACTACCTTAGAGCTACCGAGCTCCTTCGGCGGGTTAGCGCGGAAGTCGCTCATCATCTTCTGGATCTCCTCAGCACCGCTCTTTCCGGGACGCTCAACATTCACGGTGAACTCCTTAGAGAAGCCATATTCGAGATAGATGCCCATGAGAATGTCGTAGAGCGTCTTGCCCTGATCCTTAGCATAAGCGCAGATCTCTGCCAGCAGCGAGCAAGCAGACACAGCATCCTTATCGCGGACGAAGTCCTCAGCAAGGAAGCCGTAGCTCTCCTCACCACCACCGATATACTGCTGTTTGCCTTCTGAGAGTGCAATCTCGCGGGCAATCCACTTAAAGCCAGTGTAGCAGTCACGCATCTCGATGTTTTGCTTTGCAGCGATCTTGCGAATCACCTCTGTCGTAACGATTGTCTTCACGATGAAGTCCGTCGGCTTGAGCAGACCTTTAGCCTTACGGTTCGTGATGATATACCACAAGAAGATCAGACAGGTCTGGTTGCCGTTGATCAGCACCCACTCACCCTTATCGTTCTTGCAAGCCATGCCCACGCGGTCTGCATCCGGGTCAGAAGCCATGAGAATGTCGGCATCGAGCTTTTTAGCGTCACGCAGTCCGAGCGTCAACGCCTCGGCGAACTCTGGGTTTGGACGGTCGACAGTTGGGAAGTTGCCGTCCTTGATCATCTGCTCAGGAACGCAATGCACATTATCAAAGCCCCAATAAGCCAGCGAACGCGGAATCATCACGCGACCGGCACCGTGGAGCGGAGTGTAGACGATCTTCAGATCGTGCTGACGACGGATCACCTCACGGTCGATAGAGATCGTGCGGATCTGACGCAGATAAGGCTCGTCGATGTCTTCGCCAATGATCTGAATGAGATCTTTGTTGGGTTGGAACTTCACGTCATCGATTGTTACTTTGTTCACCTCATCAATGATACCTTTGTCGTGAGGAGCCAGCACCTGAGCACCGTCCTCCCAATAAGCCTTGTAGCCGTTGTACTCTCGTGGGTTATGGCTGGCCGTGATATTCACACCGGCCTGGGCCTTAAGATAGCGGATAGCGAAGGAACACTCAGGCGTAGGGCGCAGGTCATCGAAGATATAAGCCTTGATGCCATTGGCAGAGAAGATGTTTGCTACTGTCTCGGCATACAGACGGCTGTTGTTGCGGCAGTCGTGGCAGACCACTACAGAGATCTGTTCACGATCCTTGAAGTTCTTTTTCAGATAGTTGGCAAAGCCTTGGGTGGCCATACCGACAACATAGATGTTCATGCGGTTGGTGCCAGGTCCCATGATACCACGCAGTCCGCCGGTACCAAACTCCAGGTCTTTATAGAAGCTTTCTATGAGTTGTGTCTTGTCAGGATTGTCAAGCATTGCCTGAACTTCATTGCGTGTCTGCTCGTCAAACGAAGGCGAGAGCCATGCCTTTGCCTTAGCCTCACATTGGGCTATGAGCGCTGCGTTGTTTTCCATGATATGATATCTTTGTTAGAAATAATTAGTTCTATGGGCAAAGATAACAAATATTTGCGATAAACACGCCACGTTACAGATAAAAATTTGTAAATTTGTACCAAAACAAAAAGGAATGCATTTCACTGGACTACTTCTCGCTATCAGCACCTTTATTATAATAGGTGTCTTCCATCCTGTTGTCATCAAGACTGAATACCATTGGGGCACACGTCCCTGGTGGCTGTTTCTTATTGCCGGTTTGACATGTATTGGCGCGTCATTGTGCATTGCCGACACCATATTCTCAGCTATTGTCGGTGTCACTGGCGCCAGTCTGCTGTGGTCGATTGGCGAACTCTTTGAACAAAAGAAAAGGGTGGAGAAAGGCTGGTTTCCCATGAATCCCAAGCGCAAGGCACAATATTCAAGCCTCAAAGAGCAAGATACGCACGACAAGGCGCATCAGTCAACCCTCGAAAAGAATGATTCCTGCGACAAAGATGCTTCACTCACTAAAGGAGAATAACCATGAAGACCATCCTTATCCTCGTCGGCAAGACACAGAACAAACATTTCATTGCGGGCATCAATGACTACACTGAGCGCATCGCACACTACATGCCTTTTGAGATCCGCACCATTCCGGAACTGAAAAATACCAAGAGTCTCACCGAGGCCCAACAAAAAGAAAAGGAAGGTCAGCTGATCCTGCAAGAGTTGCAAAACAGCGACACGGTGGTGCTCCTTGACGAGCATGGCAAGGAATTCCGTTCCATAGAACTCGCCGACTGGTTGCAGCACAAGCAGAACACGGCCCGCCGGCTGGTATTCATCATCGGTGGTCCGTATGGATTCTCACCGGAAGTATACGCACGCGCCAATGACAAGATATCGCTTTCGCGGTTGACTTTCAGTCATCAGATGGTAAGACTCATCTTTGTCGAACAGCTTTATCGGGCTTGTACGATCATCAAAGGTGAGCCTTACCACCACGAATAAGTGCGCTATTTCTTAAAGAGCTTCACAACAAACTCCTTCAGGCATCGGCGCCAAGTAAGCCACTCATGGGCTGTTCCGGGCGAGACATAGTCCTCTACCTTCACGCCTGCGCCTCTGAGGTCCTTGATCAGCTTAGACGTGCCCATGTTTTCCTCACTGCCACAACCGAGGAAGAGGGTATGCAACTTGCTGTTCACCTCGTCAGGACGTGAGAAGATGCCATCGTAAGTCTTGTTGACATCCAACCCGAAGATGGCACCGCTGAAGCCTCCGCAATAGGAGAACTTGTCGAGATGTGTGAATACCATGTCGAAGGTTTGGTGCCCACCCCATGACAGTCCTGCCATTGCACGGTGGTCCCGGTCGGTCTTTGTACGGAAGTTTTTGTCAATTGTTGGAATCAGATCATTGATGAGCACCTGATAGAACGTAGCGCCATACTGGCTCAAACCGGCTTGGTTGCCTCCATCCTTATCGGGACGGTAAGGTGCTTTCACGTCGCCGCTCTCCATCACGACGATCATCGGCACTGCCTTACCAGCGGCTATCAGGTTGTCCATGATGTTTTGCATCTTGCCCTGATGGCTCCAGCCAGTCTCGTCCTCGCCCATACCATGCTGAAGGTAGAGCACGGGATAGCGTTTCTTTCCCTGTTCATATTCTGCCGGCGTGTAGACCATTGCCCGACGCCACTGGTGCGTAGAGTTGGCATAATACTGGAATGAGCGCACCTGACCCTTTGCCACGCCCTGCTGTGGACGGTAGTAGACGCCCTCAGATCCTTCCGGCACTTCCAAGGCACTGGCCTGGCGGCAACATCCGAAATACGTGTCAGTAGCCGGATCTGTCACTTGCACGCCGTCGACCCATAGGAAATAATAGTGGAATCCCACCGGTAACGGATCACTGACGCCCGTCCATGTACCCGTCTCGTCACGCTGCATATCGTATTTCTTTCCGCAGATGTCAGCCACTACATGCTGGGCGGCAGGAGCGTGCAAACGGAAATAGGCACGTCGGCTGCTGTCGATCTTCGGGTACTCATTGCCGGGTTCTGCCGTCTCGCTCGTCACGGCATCAGCCGGAACTGCGATACTCTTGAATACAGGATAGCCAAGCAGTGACAACATCTTATAAGCATACCGCCGCCCAAGTTCTCTGTAGCCGGCAGCATCGAAGTGGAGATTGTCGGGACCGTTGGTGCAGCCCTCGGAAGAGATCACGTGTGCCGTGTGGATCGTCTCGGGCAGTTTGTCGATGATTGCATTCATTGCCACACAGCGTCCGTGGCCGTCCGCACGCACCACCTCACCGGCGAGCAAGGGCACGTCTTCTGATTTCAGATGCAAGTCAGCGATAAGTTGGTTATAGACCCACGCTACCTTCTCGGGCCAGCGCACGTCACCCGTGTTGCTCTCGCCCTGATGGAGCAGAATGCCTTTGATCACGCCGACCTGCTGAGCCTTACGTGCCAAGGTCACCAAACGGTTATAAGGATTGTTGCCGTAGCAGGCGAGCATACCCTTCATCCACTGAGGTGCTCGTGTCTTGACGTAGTTGTCGACCGAGTCACGCATAAACGTCTCGATATGACAACCACCGACAGCCACGGTGATCACACCCACGCGCACGTCCTTCGGCAACCGTGCCACCATCTCACGACCAAAATAATCCACCGGAGTAAGACCTGTATTCTCGCGGCAAAGTGGCGGCGTGGCAGTATACCACTCCCCCATCTTACGCCCCAACTTGTGGTCGTCGACGGCAGCCATCATCTGGAATCGCGGATCCACACCCGTGAGATCTTGCGGTTCTATCTTGGCGTTGCCCTCCATATTGCTTTGCCCGAAGCAGAGGAAGATATAGAAGTTAGGATCAGGAGCCGCTTCCATGCTCCCGGGCAAGAGCCACAGTGCCAACAGCAACAAGCCAAGATGGCGGAAATAAGGAATGATGTTCATGTGTATTATAGATTTAGTTTTTATTTTTGCAAAGGTAAGGTGAAATGTCCAAACAGACTTTATGATATGTATCATATAATTGTCGAAACTGTTTCATACATAAAAACTTAGTAAAAGATAGAATAGAATAGAAGAAAAACATTACCTTTGCAACCTATTGCAAACATTGAGAACCCATGCGAAAACTTCTACTTTCAACAATAGCCGCTTGTCTGTGGGCAATGCAGGGAGCGGCACAAGAAGGCAACGAAATCATTCTGCCACACGGAAAATGCGGCACCTCTATGATCATTGAGCGGGAGAGAGCCGCCAACCGCATTGCCAGCAGAGCTATAGGAAGCCAATATCCCAGCTATGTTCCCCACAAAGGAAGCATTGCGATCCCCGTCATCCTTGTCAACTTCAATGATGTGCATTTCAGCATCAACAAGCCGAGAGAAGCTTTTGAACAGTTTTTCAACGGAACGGAGCAAAAGAGTATGGGCCATGGCAACGCCAAGAACCATGGCTCCGTCGCCCAGTATTTCTCGGATATGAGTTCCAGAGCGTTCACTCCTACCTTTAAGATTTATGGTCCCGTGACGTTAGACCAGGACGAGACCTACTATGGAGGAAATACTCATGGAAACAATTCCGACGAGAATCCAAGAGACTTAGTGAAGGACGCCATAGCCAAACTCCAGAGTAGTAGCGAGAAGATTGATGACGCGAAATCATTCTGCTCAGACGGCAACAGCGTAGACTGTGTGTACATCATCTATGCAGGTGTAGGACAGAACTACAGCACATACCCCAACGCAGCCGACGACGTAGCCACAGCTGTTTGGGCAAACACAGGAAGCATCAGCGGATCGCTTGCCAACAAAAGCCTGAGATGGTATAGCATGGCCGGTGAGCTTACGCCAGTATATCTGAATAGCAACGAAGAGTTTGATACAGAAAATGGCACAGTCCCCTGTATAGCAGGCGTAGGCGTCACCTGTCACGAGCTGAGTCACGCCTTAGGTTTACCCGACTTCTACCCTACATCAGCCTCTGCGCAAGTCGACAACCAGGAGATGGAATATTGGGATCTCATGGACGGAGGCGAATACGGTGCCAATGGCTTCTACCCTACCGCATACACAGCATGGGAGAAACAGCAGATGGGATGGCCCGTAGATATTCAGGAACTAAGCAGCGATCAACATTTAACCATCGCCAACTCCACAGAAGAAGGCGGTACGGCCTATAAGATTACCAACCCCGACAACAAGAACGAATACTTTATACTGGAAAGCATTCAACGAAAAGGATGGAACAGTTACCAATACGGCAACGGCCTGCTCGTCTATCACGTCAACAAGCCAAACAATGGCACGGTCAACATCTTCGACACTTATAACAACATAAAAGGCTATCCCGGCATGGCGGTAGTGCCGGCAGATGGAGCCTGCCAGTCCTCGTACCTTGACGCAAACATAGAAACATATTGCAGCAGTCTTTATGGTGATCTCTTCCCTGGAACTGGCAATGGAACAAATATGAATGTTATGGAGCTCAGCGACGCTAATGTACAACCCAACTGGTGCTGGTACAACTCCGATAAAACCGAAAAGTTGCCTACCAGCAAGGCTCTCCGCAACATTACTTACGACACCTCTACCGGTATCGTATCCTTTGAGTATGTCCACGACACCACGACAGGCATCAAGGGCATTGAGCATAATGAAACGACAACAAAGCGCATCTATACGCTTGACGGCCGCTATGTAGGCATGGACTTCAACGCACTGCCACACGGTATATATATAATAGGTGGTAAGAAGATCGTGAAATAACGAAACTGGGAACCCCGATATAACCACTAAAAAAAGAGGGTGTATCATAATTAAGTTTTATGGTGCATCCTCTTTTCTTTTACAATGTTAGTCGTAAAATTAGGATTAGGCCGACTTTTTAGTTAAAATTCCATTTTTCGCTGTTTTTAGAGTCGTCAGGACCACAAGTAGGCAGGAATAGGCCGTATTAGTGGCTCCAAAAGGCTTTCCCTTGC
>DLDU01000071.1 GCA_002481295.1 Prevotella sp. UBA7764
GTGAGAATATTACAGACAAGAGGGTTAGGGCGGGGATGAACCCCGCCCCTACGGCCCCACCGCACCGTTAATAGGGCAATACCATAAAAACGATGTTAATGTCATCTAGGGGCGGGGTTCATCCCCACCCTAACCCCGCAAAACATATGAGTGGGCCGATATAGTCACCAATCTTGGAACTTGGGTGTCCCAATGACGAAAACAGGTGCTGGTTGTAACCTCTTCCCATGATTGTATGAAGTTGTCTTGTGTCCTCTTTTGATTGCTGTTATGGATGAGGTGCGGTGTCTGCCGGAAAGCGTGCAGAGCCGCGGTTGAAAAATCATTTCAGCAGCTCAGCGAGCTTGCCGGCGAGTTTCTCACCGCGAGCGTCCATGTCCGTGGCAATGATCTTGCCGGTGGCTACATCGAAGAGATACATTGCCGGGATGGCGCGCACGTGATAGAGATCAGCGAGCTTGCTGTCGGCATCGAGGAAGCTCGGCCACTGGAGTTTCTCGTCGGCGCAAGCCTTCTTCCATGCTTTTCGGTCACGGTCTGTGGAGATGCTGATGACCTGGAAGCCCTTGTCCTTATACTTGGCATACAGTGCCTTGACATTTGGAATCTCCATGCGGCATGGATGGCACCAGCTCGCCCAGAAGTCGATGAGTGCCACCTTCTTGCCCTTGACAAGGCTTGCCAGCGTGTGGCTCTTACCGGCCTCGTCCTTCACGGTGAACGGCGTGATCATTGCGCCCGCGCCACCGCCGGGATACAACTCGGCGTAGACTTTCTTGCCATACCAGCTGTTCTTGGCAGCGGGCGACATGGCCTCGAAGACAGCCTTGTCCGCCGGACGGAAGTAATTCATGAAGTCCATCATCAGCAACGGACCCCAGAACGAGTCTTTATGGGCGTTGATGGTACTGTCGAGACGGAATTCCACTGTGCTGAAGAAGATGCTGTCGGCCTGCAACATAGCCTTGTACTCGCTGCTGTTCTTGACGGCCTTGCGCTCTTCGTCGGTCTTGGCATTGTTTAATTGCTGATGTACGGCTTCAAACTTCTTGGCGTTGCTCTGATAGATTTTGTCGAGCTCGTCGCGTACGCTGTACATCTTGCTATACTCGTCGGTCAGGGGCGAGCCGGTGACTTTCATGTTGGCGAAGTCATAGATGGGGAGTCCCTGGCTGGTACCTTTCTGTTTGACATCAGCGGTGATGGTGATGTCGGAGTTGTCGAGCATAAATTTTCCCATACCATAGCTGTCCTTGACCCTTATACAGATGAGACGCGGATCGTTTTGCTGTCCGGTGATGGAGCACTGCCCGCCTTTCACGGTGGCGGTGGCAACGGGCTTCTCGTTGTCGTGGCTCATGGGCACGAACTCGATGACGGTGCCGTCGGCTAGTCCGTTGAGGGTAGCCTTGACGGTGTAGCTTTGTGCGTTGGCGATGATGGCAAACAACGTCATCATTGCCGTTAAGAGTTGTCTTCTCATTTTGCTAATATTTATTTTACTTGTTGATGATGGCGGTTTATTCTGCGTCGAGGTTAGTCATGTCTACGATTTTTCCCCATCCTGTGGTGACGACCGGGTTGTCGGGCGAGCCGAACATAGGTCCGAAGGACGAAGTGGGGATGCCATAGTTGACGTCCATCTCATACTGTACGAGTTTGCCTTCCTGTTTGTTGCTGTCCCATACGCCAATCCAGAGGATGCAGCTGCTTGTGGGCCAACCGCCGCCTGCGCTGCCCCAGATATAGAAGGCGGTGACCTCCTCGCCGGGCTGACAGGTATAGACGGTGTGGGACGTCGTCTCGCCGCTCGACGTGGAGAAGGAGTAGACAGCATTCTTGGTAGCATAGTAGAAAGCCTGTCCGGCGGTGTTGGCCGTGAAGCGGGTCGCCTTGTCGATGTCGGTGCATCCCGAGAGGTTGAGCACCGACCTTGCACCGTCGGCACTGAGGTCTCCGTTGTCCACAACATTGTAGAACTGGTAGCGATAGAGCATCGGCGTGCCGTCGACATCCGTGACGACATAGGTCTGGTTGCTTCCGCCCTGGAAGACGGCCTTCACCTCGCCGGGCACGCTGTTGGCATCGACGGTAGCGTCGGTGACCGTAGCCTTGAAGGTCTTCAGCTGGGTTCCTTTGGCGTAGTAAGGGCAGAAGCGATGGTGCTTGCTGTCGTAGAGCACCTGCCAGGCGTTGATGGCATTTTCGACGGGACGCCATGTGGTGAGTGTGTTCTTCATCAAAAATGGGGCAGCCTCGTAGTCGCCGGCGATGGGCGCGGAGTACTTGCGGTCGTTGGCTTTGTTGGCATAGAGCACGTGCAGCTTGCCGTCGTTGACGAGGAAGTCACAGTTGTTGGTGAAGAAACTGTTTTGCGGGTCAAACTTCTCGGGTGTGGCGTAGAACATCGAGTTCCAGTCGTTGACCGTCATCAGACCTTCTTTGCTCAGTCGGTAGAGGTTTTCCGAAGTGGCTACGAGGTATCCGTCCTTGGGAGTCTTTCCCGTGGTGGTGCCTCGGATAAAGCGTGGTGTGCCTTTAAGGGTGGTGCCGTGGAGCGTGCTGTAGTAGCGGTAGATACAGGTGTCGCCATAGATCAGCATCAGCGGCGACTGGTAGACCTCGATGTCGGTGCCGCCGTTGCGCTCAGTGAGCAGATAGAGTCCGCCGAGTGAACTGGTAGATTCCACGACGGTGAATCTGTTGACTGTGGTGTAGTAAGCACGTTGGCCGCTGACGGTATCCTCAGCGAGGCAGTAGAACTTGTATTGTCCCGGTTTCAAGTTGCACGTCCAGTCGAGAGCCAGCTCATGGCTGATGGTGTCGGCAGGTGGGTATACCTGTTTGTTGCCGACCTGCACGGGCTGGTAGGAATAGTTGGTCAATGTGAGATAGAACCAACTGTAGCGGAGCCGCTCGGGATGGTCGTATTTGATCTTGGGAGCGAACTGTATGCGCTCGCCGGGTTTCATGTTGTATTCCAAGGCCATGCGTTCGTTGACGGTCATGCCTGTGGTGTCGAAGACAATCTTGCTGATTTGATCGTCGGACAAATAGTTGTAGTTGCCGTCGTCGCTGTAGCAGGCTCCCAAGCAGAGCAGGGTCAGTGCAGCGAAAAGGAAGAATATGGTTTTTCTCATATTTGTTGCTTCTTAATAAGGTTAGAACTCCACGAGCACGCCGTTTTCGTCTTTGAGAGGGTTGCCCGGGTGCGCGTTGTTGTAGTCTTGCAGTGCATTTTGGAACTTGATGCGCAGGTTCATCAGCTCGCCCCAGGAGAGTTTGTCGGTGTCGAACTCGGTGATGCCGCCGGCATTGGCGATCATGAAGCGGTACTTCGTGTTGCTGTACTCTCCGAAGAACTCTTTGAGCTCGTCCCAGTTGGTGGGCTTAGAGAGAATGTCGTTCCAGACGAGCAGCAGATGGTTCTCTTCGTTGACGCCGGGCTGGAAGTCGTCAGAGGGTGCCACCTTGATGTAGAGCCTGACAGCCTGCTGTTGCAGCGAGGCATCGCGACGGAGCGTCACGGGGAAGGCTGCCGAGGTCTTTCCCGCCGGTATGGTCACTGTGGCCGGCAGACTGTATTGTTGTGGCGACGCTGTCGTAAGGTCGTTGTCCACCACGATGTTGGCGGTGCGGTCGTGGTCCTGTGGCGTGCCCATGATGACGGCGTTGACCATCATCACCTTTTCGGTGGTGTCGGTGGGATAGGTGACAAAGGAGAAGGTCAGCGAGTCGCTGCCCACCGTCCATGCCTCCGGTCCGACAAGTCTCACGCGTGGCGTGTCGCGATAATAAAAGTCCTGGTCGTTGGAGCAGGCGACCATGGTCATGGCCAGCACAGCCCCCAGCAGATATCTTGCAATTACTTTCATGATACTTTGTTGATTAGATGTTTAGCTTAATTGTCATATCCTCCGAACTCCACGTCGTTCTCGGGTATGGGCAGCACATACACGCTCTTTCCCGGTTTGACGGCCGTGCCGGCGATCTGCTGGGCGTTGCGTCGTTTGTAGTAGAAGAAGAGTTGTCCGCCCTCGCCGACAAACTCCTTGCGATATTCCTTGTAGATCTCCTGCTGGATTTGTTGCGGGGTGAGACTGCTGTCGAGAGGAAAGAGCTTGAGATTGCGGTTCTCGCGCACCTCGTTGAGCAGTTCCACGGCTTTTTCCGGCTCGCTGTCCTCGAGGCACTCGGCGGCGATATACCATGCTTCGCTCATGCGCAGCAGGGGATAGAGATCGTTGTATTTTCCACCTTCTACATGCCAGAACTTGCACAGATACTTCGTGTCGCCGTCCATGGTGTAGCCTTTGAGATAGCGATAGTCGTTGCCGAATCCCCGGCTCACCTCATAGATGTCCTGCTGTGTGGCGTCGGAGGGGTTGAGCACATCGTCACCGCCTTTCTTGGCAAAATAATAGTTGGCAATGTCCTCCCAGTTGTTGACGGTCAGATGGAAGATGTGCTCGCAGGAGAAGGCCATGTCGAGTTCGTTGAGTCCCGTTTGCTGCATGTTGGTATAGTCGATCCACGAAAAGGGGATGTTCATTTTTTCGTCGAGGGCATGTATGACCTCGTTGGCATATTTCAGAGCGTTGGTCTTGTCGCCTGCCCAGAGATAGGCGCGTGCCAGTGTCAGCGCGCAGGCGTAGTAGTTGAAGTAGCAGGTGCGGTCGGCACGGAACTGGTACCTGTCCTTGGACAGCAGCAGCGAGTCGTGGCTGAGTTCCTGATGGGCGGTGAGCAGGTCGTTGATGATGAGTTGCATGGTCTCTTTGACGCTCTTCTGCGGCACGACGCTGGTAGCGTATTCCGTGACGTAGGGCACGCCCATGGCTTGCGCGTCTGTGCCAGGAGCGGCGGCGAAGAGCCGCATCAGGTCGAGGTGGAGGAAGGCACGGAGTCCGTAGGCCTCGCCGCGATAGAGATGATAGTGGTTGGCCGTGAAACTCGTGGAGTCGGCCTTGTCGATGTTGCGGATGAGGATATTGAGGTTGGCGATGCAGTTGTAGGTGTTGCGCCAGATCTCATTGATAGTGCTCTTGCTCGTTGACTGTGTGTAGTTGAAGTCGTTGGCGTAGCGCCATTTTCCGTTGGCACTGACATTGTAGGAGTGGGAGAGGACCTCCACGAATCCGATGCCCATGTTCAGTCCGTACATTTGCGGCGTGGCCATGGCGGTGTACACGCCGGTAAGCTGGTCTTTGTATCCTCCTTCTCGCGAGAACTGCTTTTCTTCTTTGATCTGGGACTTGGGTTCCACGTCGAGCCAGTCGTTGCAAGAGGCGAGAGCCATGGTGCCGATGATTGCCCAAAGAGTGAGAAAAATATGTTTGGTGTTCATGATCATAAATGATAATGTTGGATTGATTAGAAGGTGACTTGTGCGGAGAGCGAGAAGGTCCGTGCGAAAGGATAGTCGGTACCGCGCTCTGTTTTCACCGAAGAGATGATGAAGAGATCGTTGGTGTATGCGCTTATCTTGAGGCGCTCCAGAAACGAGTTGCGCACAAAGCGACAGTTGCGGAAGTCGTAGCTCAGCGTGAGCGACGACAGCGTGAAGAGGGAATAGTCGCTCACAAAGCGCGACGTGGGGTAGGTGATGCTCTGGTCCGAGATGGCTTTGTAGAGTGCAGCGTTGCCGGGTTTCTGCCAGCGGTCGCTGAGCACGCGTCGGTCAACGTTGTATTGCAGTTCGGCGTTCTCTACCTTGTCGACGAGTGTCTGGTTGTAGATCTGTCCGCCCCACCGATAGTTCATCGTGATGTTCCAGCCCCATCCGTGTATCTCGCCGTTGAGTCCGAAGTTTCCGTTCCATTTGGGTTGTGTATCACCGCATACCACCTGGTCGTTGACGTCGTAGGTGTAGGTGACCGAACCGTCTTTCTTCCTGTAGATCTCCTTACCCGTTTGTGGGTCGATGCCGAGCGAAGGCACAGCCCAGATGGCCGTCATGGAGCATCCCTCGTAGTATTTCACGCTGGGAGTGGTCACCTTGTTGTCCATCTTGGTTTTATCCTGCTCCTCGTTCCAGGCACTGAGCGAGTCAGAGATCTTCTTGAGTCTGTTTTTGTTGTGAGCGGCGCTGGCGAAGACGTTGACATAGTCGCGGCCGTGGTCATAGACCTTATAGTTGAGATAGAGCTCTACGCCTCGGTTCTCGGTCTCGCCCAAGTTGTCGACAAACGTGGAGAAACCGGTGGAGTAGGGAACGGAGATGTTGGTCACCATGCCTTTGGTCTGCGAGATGTAATAGTCAAATCGCCCAGAGAGCCGGTTGTGCAGGAGGCTGAGGTCAAGACCGATGTTGGTGTCGTATTTCTCCTGCCAGTGGAGCTGCTCGTTGGCAAGTCCCTTGACATAGGATCCGATGCCGCCGTTGTAGGTGCGGTCGCTGTAATACATGAAGGTGGGCATGGCGTCGTAGGAGCTGAAGCCCTGGTTGCCCGTGAAGCCATAGGAGGCGCGCAATTTCAACCGGTTGATCCATCCGAGACGCTTCACAAATTGCTCGTTGTGGATATTCCATCCGCCTCCTACCGACCAGAACGATCCCCAGCGGTTGTCGTTTCCTGCTTCTGAAGATCCCATGAGGCGGTAGTTGGCATCGAAGAGGTAGCGCTCGTCATAGCTGTAGTTGAGGGACAGCAGTCCGCCACAGTTGCGCGACACGCCTTCCGTACCGGTGGGCTTGCTGTCCTTGGCATACTGCACGGCAAACTTGATGTCGTCCATGAAGTCATTGGGGAAGCCCTCTGCCGTCACGCCGGTCTGGTTGTAACTGTTGTCCTGCATGTTGAGCTGCCCGTTGACGAAGACCAGGTGCTTGCCGATCTCCTTGGACCATTGCAGTCCCAGGTCGGCACTGATGTCGGTGTTCTTGCCGTTGAGCTGATAGTAAGAGCCCTTGCGCAGGGCATCGGCGGTGTTGAGGAAGTCGGTGTGGTTGGCGGGTTTGAACTGGTCTGCCGTGTTGTTTTTTGCCACGATGCCGAAGCGGCCGGTCATCTTCAATCCCTCGGTGATCATCCATTCGAGGTAGAAGTTGTTGGTGATGGTGGTGTAGCCCGTGCGGTCGATGGTGTTGAGCGTTGTGTTGTAGAGCGGGTTGTAGTACTGGTTGCTCTGTCCGCTGTTGTCGGTATAGCTGTAGCTCTGGATGAGATTGCCCTGCGCGTCGTAGAGGCGGCTGTAGGGATTCATCTGTGCGTATTGCTCAAACGATCCGTAGGGCGAGTTGTTGCTGCGGTTGTAGTCGATAGTAAGTTTGTTGCGGAACTGCAGGTGTCCCAGTCGGTAAGCGAGCGTGATGCCGCCGGAGAAGGTATTGCGGTTACTGCCTTTCATGGCACCGCCGATACTGTTGTACATCAGGTTGACGCCATACTGCCATGCTTTGTCGCCTCCTTCGAGGTAGAGGCTGTGCTTTTGTCCCCATCCGGTGCGTACGGGCTGGGCGAGCCAGTCGGTGTTGACGCCGGCCTCAATCTCCCGGAGCTTGCGTGTGTAGACCTCGTCGAGGCCGATCTGTGTCAAGGAATTGTCGGAGGAGAACAGTCCGGCGCGCCGCTCGATCTCCAGTTTCTCGCGTGCGTCGGCGAGGTCGTAGCTACTCAGGTCGGGCACTTCCATGCTCACGCTGCCGGTGTAGGTCACGCGCAGACGCCCTATGTCGGGCTTCTTCGTCTCGATGACGATGACGCCATTGGCGGCTTTCGAGCCATAGATAGCTTTGGCGGTAGCGTCTTTGAGCGTGGTGACGCTTTGCACCTGGTCCATGTCCAAGTCGAGAATCTTGGTGAGCTCCGTCTCAAAGCCGTCGAGGATAAACAGCGGTTGGTTGGCGCTGGAGGCGTATTCTCCTTGCACGCTGCTGATTGTCGACGCGCCGCGCATCTGGAAGTCGGGCAGGGCGTTGGGGTTGCTGCCGGCACCGAGGTTCTCGATCTGCATAAACGACGGGTCGATGTTTTTCAGGCTTTGCAGTACGTTTTGGTTGCCTACGCGGCTCAGGTCATCGCCGCTCACCGTGGTGACGGCACCGGTGAAGGTGTTGGCCTTGCGGGTGAAGGCACCGTTGACGACGACCTCGCCGACAGACTTGCTGTCGGGCTGCAATACAATCTTGTAGCTGCTCTCGCGTGTCAGTGTCACGCGACGTGCCTTGAAACCGATATACGACACCTCCAGGGCGTGGGTGTCTTCGCCCAGCGACATCATGAAGTGGCCGTTGACATCGGTGACCATCATTGTCGTAGCCCGGTTGCCGTCTTCGCCCACCGAGGTGATGGTGGCTCCGGCGAGCGGCTCCCCGGTGTCGTCGACAACGATGCCGGTGATCTCTCGGCTGAAGTGTGTTTTGAACGGCCTTGTCTGTAAGGTGCTGTCACGCTGCTGTCCTTGTATGGGGATCACGGGATACAGCAGGCACATCACTGCGATCAGAATGTTTTCTTTCATAAGCGTAGGTTTTGCCTGGTTCATGTTTTACTCTCTTACGTTTTGCTTTCTTTTAATTAAAAAACGTTTCAGATGGATTTTTGGGTACGGCAAATCATACTTTTTATTAAATTCCGTCGTTTTTCTTTCTTAGAATCGTCGGATTTGTAATCATTCGGTTCAAGATAGAATGCGATGAAATGTATGCCTTTCAGAAAAAAGCACTAACTTTGTAGTCGTTTTGTATCATCATCATAAAAAGAGATGAACCGGCAAGGTGATTTTGATAAAGTCTTCAGGTTGTATTATGAGCCCATGTATTTCTTCGCCCGCCATTTTGTGGACGAAGAGGAGACGTGTCGTGACCTTGTCATGGATGTCTTTGAGGATCTCTGGCGGCACCGCGACGGCGTGAAGGCCGTGACGGCGAAAAGCTGGCTCTTTGTCGACTTGCGCAATAAGTGCATCGACTATCTGCGGCGACAAAACCGGGCACGGCAATACGAAGTGACAGCGATGCTGCTCAACAAGGTGTGGACCGAGAACACCGACCCGCTGGAGCAGCAGGAGCGTGAGCGCATTGTGGCCCGTCGCCTCGATGCCTTGCCGGTCACGACACGCCGCATCTTTGAAGCCTGCTATGTCGAGGGAAAGAAATATAAAGAGGTGGCTGCGGAGATGGGTATCAGTGTGAGCACCGTGAAAAAGCATATCGTCAAAGCATTGAAAAGTGTTAAAAGGCAGACGAAACCATAACCGTTTTCTTTTTTCAATCGTTTATTAAATGACGGAAAAACAATCATGGAAGCTAATCAGAAACATATATTATCAGAAGAAGACCGGGTGCTCGAACTCATGGAGCGTGGGTCAATGCCCGACAAGGCAGCGTTCGACGCGCTGCGCGATGACGAGCAGTTGCGTCGGGCGTGTATGGACGTGCTGGAGCTCACCTCGTGCTGTCGCCGCAGAGAGGAGAAGCCCGACGTGGAAGCGGCTCTCCGTCGTTTCCATCAGCATCACGTCGCGCATCGTGTGGCTTTAAAGCCACAGTCGTCGCATCACCGTTGGTGGGCTGTTGCCGCTGCCGTACTGGTGCTTGTCGGCGTGTCGGCATTGCTTCTCCCACAGTTGTCGCGGCAGTCGCCGCTTGCGGAGCAGTCCGCTACCCAGCTCTATCGCCAGCCTGTACTTCTGGCCGACGGCGGGCGGGAGGCACCCGTAGGCATGGAGTCGGCATTCAAGCCGGTCGTTCTCGCCGCACCGCCGAAGGCAGCAGGGGAAGTGCCCGCAAAAACGATCACCGCCAAGGCTGGAGCCGGCGAAAACAGTGTCGTGACGTTGCCCGATGGCAGTCGCGTGTATCTCTATCCACAAAGCAGTTTGAGCTTTCCCTCGCGCTTTGAGGGCGAAGAGCGTCGCGTGAGCTTCAGCGGCAAGGCCACGTTCTGCGTGCGTCACGACGCCCGTCATCCCTTCTTCGTGGATGCGGCAGGTGTGGAGACCAAGGTGCTCGGCACTGTGTTCAATGTCAGCACCTATGAAGGAGCTCCCAAGCGTGTGACGCTCATCAGCGGCAGCGTACAGGTCTGTGATGCCTATCACTGTGTCGTCCTACAACCCAGTGAGCAGGCCCGCTTCTTTGACTATCAGGCCATGGATGTTGTCAAGGCCGATACGCTGACCTATACTCGCTGGATGGAGGGCGAGTTCTATTACCACGACGCGCCGCTTTCTTTTGTCATTGAGGATCTGTGCCGCTACTACGACTGTCAGCCTGCCGATTTCCTCTGTGAAGCATCTCACGACATTCATGTCAGCTTGCGTGCCAGCCGCAAACTGTCCCTCCGCCAGATCGTTGAAATCCTCAACAAGAGCAATGGGCTCAGCATCAGAGTGAAATAGTGGCGCAGAGCGGTCCGCAGCTGTGTGACCCCTTCGGGACATTGTGTCTTGCCCATACTCTCTCTCTTAATTCTTGCCGCTTTGTGTACTCAATAAATCGGAGCATTCTTCTTCTCGGTGTCTTTGTATGAAGTTGCCGACCGCAATGGTGAGATGCTCATGTGTGCTGCGGCTGTATGGCGAGCCGACAAGTACATTCTGCGTGCAGCCAGTCCTGAACTGATGTTTGAAGTTCAGCGTGCTGGTCCATGTGTAGGCTTCATCTGTGTTATGAAACGCTGGCTTTTGTCAAACGTGCTACAAACCCGTGAAGAAGGCGTGAAGAAGCAGGGTGGGAGGGAAAGAACGTGTTCTTGGTATTACTTTTTTCTATAACTTTGTAAGCAAACAAAGGGGGCTTGGTCATGCAGTCTCTGAGAAAAAGCAAAGACTTTTTTCGAGCGGCGATGACCACGTGAGGTTGAAAGGATCATCTCATGGGTTCCTTGATAAATAAGGAGTAAAGCGTATGAAAAAAGTTATGATGACAGTCATGGCAGCCGTTGTCTGCCTGACGATGAGTGCAGAGAAGAACACAGTCATCCCGGCTATGGGCAGTGCGGAACAGACCGTGGTGAAGATGCTGGGGACACCGGCTGAAGTGCTGTCCGACGGCAACGAGGTGGTGTATCACAACATTTCCTATAAGGGAACACGTTGGGACCGTGCCGTCATCACCTATCAGCAGGCGGGCAACTTGAAGGTGATGAAGAGCGTTACCTTGACCGAGCCTTGCTGCAACGCGCAGGAGGCTTTTGACCTCAATGTCGGGTTGCAACAGCAACTGCGACGTGAATATGGTTGGCTCGACAACAACGCCGAGAGTGAGGGTTGGATGACCTGCCAGGGTGGGGAAGCCTTCGGAAACGGCAGCCGCTATGCCTTCACGCTGAGTACACAGAAACAAGGCAAGACCAACGTTGTCAGCCTTGCCTTGTATTGATTTTCAGCAATCCCATCATTCTGTCGATGTCGCCGTTGTACAAGGCACGTTCCCTGTCAACAATGGTGGTGTTTGTCGTAAAAGTGTCCTGCGTTATTACCCTGTTAACGGCGCAGCATGCGTTGAGGCCGCCCCTACGAAAAAAACCATCAATACCGAGCGGGTATTGATGGGTTTTGTTTTCCCCTTCTCTTGGAAGGGGTTATGGAAGTATTTCTTTGTTGTCCCAGTTAAGGGTTAGTGAGTCTTACTCTTTTATTTCTTTGTCACCCCTGTCATCGCTAGACAGAGTTTTTTTTGGAGCACGCGGGCATCGAGGACGCTCATGTCGTTGTCCATGATGGCGAAGGCGAGCGTGTGGCCGTCGGCTCCCTTACAGTATCCGGCCAGCGAGCTGATGCCAAAGGGATGGGAGAGCGTGCCCGTCTTGCCACGTATCAGGCCTCTGAGCTTCGGGTCACTGAGTTCGGCGCGCAGCGTGCCGTCGATGCCGGAGATGGCCAGCCATGTGTGCAGCTTCTTATAGATGGCAGGACGCTGATAGCCATAGCGCAGTACGGCGACAAGCACTTCGGGCGACAGATGGTTGTGGGTGCACAGGCCGCAGCCGTCGTGGATGACGATGTGCTTGTCCTTCAGTCCCAGACTGTCACGGACAAAGCCGCGGAGATAGTTCACGCCGACGGCAGGCAGGTTGCCACGCTTGTCGAGATGGTAGCCAATGGTATAGAGCAGTGACGTGGCCTGCGTGTTGCTGCTGTTTTTCCACATCTTCTTGATGACATAGTCTACCGGGCGCCCGAAGCGGAACTGAGGCTTGGCCCGTCGTGGCAGTCCACCATAGACCACCTGACTGTCTGCCAGTTGATAGCCCGCCTGACGGAAGGCCGTCATCACGGCCTTACGCACTTTCTGATCGCCCTTATACAAGATGCCATAGCGCGAGAACGAGAGGTCCCAGGGATACCAGTGCTGTTCGCTTGTCACGGGCTTGTGGAGCACGAGGTCGAGGACGAGTTTGCCGTTGAACTGTTTGACGCCTTTCTTCTTCAGCGCCTGTGGAAACATCTTCAGGTCAGGCTCGTTGAGTTGCGGGTCGAGTTGTGCCTTGAAGATGACATTGCCTTGCAGCGTGTCGCCCTTCATGCTGCCCGTAGTCCAGATAGAAGTGGGGTAGAGGTAGTTGGTGCCGAGCAGATGCAGTCCGGCCACGCCGGTGATCAGCTTCAGGCAGGAGGCCGACGACATGGTCACCTTTTGTCCCTCGCCATAGACGGGCTTGTCGGCGGTGAGGTCATAGACATAGAAGCCGAAGAGTCCTTTGCAGCGGGGCGCGGCGGCGAACTTCTTCAGTCGTGACTGCAGTGCCGTGTCCACTGGGATGTTGTTTTCCTTCCCTTGTGTTGCCGTCTTGGCATTATCGTCTTTCTTGCCGCCGCAGGAAGCAAAAAGAATAAGGGTGAGAGCCAGGGAGAAGAGTCCTTTGTATATTCTTCTCTCTCGCTCAGTGCGTGTGATATAAGTGTGCATGATAATATCAGCCTCACCCCCGTGCCCCTCTCCAAAGGAGAGGGGAGTGATTACAGGGTTAAACGGGTGGTGTTGATGGCTATGATTTTGATTATTATTATATATGTATATCTTATTACTTGTAGCTCAGCATCATATTAATGATAGCTTTGCGAGCTATCCCCTTACTGTTTATCCAGCATTTCACTCCCCTCTCCTTTGGAGAGGGGTAAGGGGGTGAGGCTCTTTTCTTTCACCGGTTCCATGTGTATACTGATAAACGTGCCTTGTCCGAAGCGCTCGCGCAGGCGCTTCTCCGCGCTGGAGACAATCTGGTGAGCTTCTACGAGCGTCAGGCTGCCGGGCATACGCACGTGCATATCTATGGCGATATGGCTGCCGATGCGGCGCGTACGCAGATGATGGATGTCGCTGAGCCTTGGGTCTTCGGTGACCGAGTGCTCGATGTCTTTCTCCATGGCCTCGGGCAGACTTTTCTCCAGGAGTTCGCCTAAGGCATTGGCCATGAGTTTCCATGCGGTGATGACGATGAGCACGCTGACGATCACGGCGGCGATAGGGTCGAGGACAGCCCACGACGGTCCCAGCGCGATGGCGCCGCCGATGCCGATGGCGGTGCCCACTGACGACAGGGCGTCGCTGCGGTGGTGCCAGGCATTGGCCACTACCGTCTCGCTTTGTATGGCACGCCCAGTGCGCACGGTGAACTGGAAGCACCACTCTTTGAGCGCGATGCTGAGGAGGGCTGCGGCGAGCGCGATCCATCCCGGCTGTCCTAACTGCCCGCCTTGCAGGGCTGCCCAAATCTTCACCACGCCACCATAGCAGATGCCGAGGCCAACGACGAAGAGCGCCATGCCGATGATGGCTGTGGCGAGCGTCTCGTATTTGCCGTGGCCGTAGTCATGGTCTTCGTCTTGTGGCCGTGAGCTGAGTTTCATGAAGATGATCACCACCGCGTCGGTGAGCAGGTCGCTGAGCGAGTGTATGCCGTCGGCAATCATGGCGGCAGACTGTCCGACGACGCCGGCGATGAGCTTGAAGATGACCAGTATGATGTTGATGGCCGCACCGTAGAGTGTCACGCGCGTGGCCCGTTTCTCTCTTTCTGTTTTCATGGTACTAACGATCAAAGAATGAACAATCATTTTATCAGCGACAAAAATAAGCATTTCGTCTGAGACCGCCAAGGGTATGATATCTTTTTAATGTTATTTGAACTGTTTGACGAGTTGTTCGGGTGTGCAGTCTTTGAGAGTGACGATATTGTCTTTGTCGAGGAGATAGATGGTCGGTGTGGCTTTGATGGCGTATTGCATGGTGAGTTTGTCATTGACCTTGACGCGCAGGATCCTGACGTCGGCGGGCAGGGGGTGGGCCTGCATCCACGTCCACACCGTGTGGCAGTTTTCGCAGTCGGGGTCATAGAAGAAGAGGCAAAGCCTTTGGTTGCTGTATTCGCGAATGCTGTGTCGGCTGCCGTCGTCAGCAGTGAAGGCAAAGTCGCTCGCCGTGTCTCCGGGGAGGTTAGCCGCGGCCAGTCGTGCCCGGAAGCGATAGCGGCTGCGCTCGGTGGAGTCGGTATGGCAGTCGTTGACGATGGCGTTGAGCAGCAGGCAGTAGATGCGGTCGTTGCGCAGCGGCGAGGCGTTGTCGTCGAGGTATTGGTCGATGAGGCCGTCAAAGCGCCGTCGTGCCGGTGCATAGCTCCACGCCTTGGCGATGAAGATCTTTGCGCTCTGTGGTCCCACGTTCTTGCCGAAGCGTCCCAGTAGATCGATGTAGTCGACGAAGCCCTGCTCGCCGTAGTCCTGCGAGTCGAGGAGTGTGGTGTCGGCAAAGTCGACGTTGTCCCAGTAGTGCAGCAGCAGATAGTCGGCCCTGGCCTGTGGCTGCCGCAGTGTGTCGGGGACAGCAGGGTAGGGGAAGGCAGTGTTTTGCGCCGTCACGGCGACAGCGCAGAGCCACAGCACGGCGGTCATGGCGACAGCCATGCTCTGTAGTTTTTTCATCATCGCGTCTTTCATGGTTACAAATTCATGACATATCTTTTTCTTTTTATTACATTGCAAAGATAAGTTTTTCTCATGGTTTGTCCAAAAGATCAGCCACTTATCTTCTATAGAATGGACACACAACAATCGTTCTTTGTGTCCTTTTTGTGTCTTTGCGAGAGGTATGTCAGGGCGATGCTCATCGTGCTCTCTGCTCTCTTCACAGCGTAGTCGTCTTTGCGCGCTCAGTGTCTCCGTGTGGGTATGAAAAGAATTACTTTCTCGCTTTGTTGGATAAACTGACATTTTTGCGGGCTCGTGGCGGCGATTTTCTGGGCCAGACGCTATGTCGGGCCGATTTTCGCGAAAAATGGCGGTGTTTTTGTAATGCATTGATGGTTAATTACATACGTTGCTTTTGTTGCTTTTGAAGATAGGAAATGGGTTGTTGGAATCGTGATTTCTTATAGAAAATGATGCAAAACAGGGCTTTTGATGCTGTCATCTCGGTTGTTTTGTCGGGTCATCTCGGTTGTTTTGTCGGGTCATCTCGGTTGTTTCGTCGGGTCATATCAGTTGTTTTGTCGGGTCATCTCAGTTGTTTGGTCAGTCCGCCCTATGGTTTTGTGGCATTCATCCTGCTTTTTTCGCTTTCGGTCTCTCTGGATTGCAAGTTCACATGGCGGTGATTTTGTAAGGAAATAACATAAGGAGAGGCTTGCCGACCAAAGCAATACCGAGAGGGAGTGCATAGGCAGGAAGTCGCGCATCACTATGTCTTCGTGTAAGAAAGTGTATGGATGGTATAGCAAGCTTTCGTGTAAGAAAGTGGGGAATGAGAGCGGCTATTCGTGTCATTTTTTTATTTTTGCTAAAGATTCCAGTGAATTTATACTTGGGACACAAATCTATGGCGTAAGGGAAACGAGGACGTGATACGTTAAAATCTCCAATTAAATATAGTCTTTTAGAGAATTATTGCTAACTTTGTCAGTATTAAGTAATCACTTTGAAATATGAGCGACCTTCATACCATAAAGCAACAACTCAGACGTGTCATCCGGCAGCGGAAACAACAATACCCAACAGAACAGCGCGAGGCTTGGTCAAAAGAGATTGAGCAAAGGCTGCTGCAACACCCACGCTTGCAATCCGCGCACGTGGTGATGCTCTACTACGCCCTGGACGATGAGGTGGACACGCGTCGTCTCGTCGACACGCTGCTCAAGGAGGGCAAGACCGTGATCCTGCCCAAATGCGTCGACAAGGAGCATATCGAGCCACGACAATATACGGGGCCCGGCGACCTCGCCGAAGGCATATACCATCTGCTCGAGCCCGTCGGCAGGCCTTACCGCAACCTCGACAGCATCGAGCTGATCATCGTGCCCGGCATGAGCTTCGACAGTGAAGGACACCGCCTCGGACGCGGGCGCGGATACTACGACCGCTTTCTGGCGCAAGTGCCGCAGGCTTACAAGATCGGCGTGTGTTTCGACTTCCAGCGCGTGGAGCAGGTGCCCGTCGACGACAACGACCGTGTGATGGACGAGGTGATCAGCAACCAAGCACGCTGACTTTATTAAAGGAGAGAAAGGATGATGACCTCCAAGTCACAACATATCGACCGCCTGTACCACCGGGAGCCTTCTCCCGCCGGTCCGTCACGACAGTCACGTCTATGGGCCTTGACTCTCATCGTCGTCCTCAGCGCCGTGCTCCTCACCGGCTGCACCAAAGAGAAAGAGAAATCGGGCTGGGACGAGATAGAGACCTACTTCGACGAGCCCCTCGCCTCGCTCTCGGCTGAGGGCGACAGCGTGCACTGGATCGGCGGAGAATACGGTGATCTGTGGAGCATGACAGCACGGGGCCGGAAGCACTATAAGCTCGGCTCCGACCGCATCTACTGTGTTGTCAAACACGACAGCACGTATTGGATCGGACACCGCAACGGCGGACTGGCGCAATATCGGTTCGACGGCAGCGCATTCAGCCCCGTCGCTCACTATTCCATCGCCATCAAAGGCCTCCACTACTCGGTCTACGACATCCGGTGGAAAGCCGGACGGCTCTATGCGGCCACCAGTCAGGGTCTCTTCGTGCTGAATGCCGCACATCACCAACTGGAAAAGGTCTACCCACGCGACCGCAACAACAGCGCGTCATTCGCTACACCGCTCATCGCCAACCTTGACGCCCGACGACTGGCGCTCGCCACCGACAGCGGACTGGCGCTCGTAGACGCTCACTCCGGCAAGGCGCAGGTGATCCATGCCGGAAGCAAGGTGACATGGGTGGAACGTCAGGGCAAACGCCTCTGCTACCTCATCGGTGACCAATACTACGAGCGTGAGCCGAACGGCAAAGAGAAGACTTACACCCTGCCCGACGTGGCTACGAGCTTTTTCCGTACGGGCAAGACCTACTGCTTCATCAGCCGCACACACGCGATACTCACCGACGACCTCCGCCACTTCTCCCACTTGCAGCTGCGACGGCCGGTGCCCATGAAGTCCTCGCACGTGGTCGCTCAGTCCGTTGGCGACGACTTCGTATGGCTCGTCACCGACCACGCCGTGTGGCAGTTGCCCCGTCATCTCTCTAGCTCGGCTCCCTATCCTCTCGTCGCCGCCTGCCAGGACGAGGGCCGGCTTTGCTTTGTCGATGACCACGGCAATGTCTTTGCGTTTCCCGACGGCAGCAGGCAAGCAGGAAAGATCTTCGACTTCATCCACGCCGACGCCATCATCGACTGCACCGCCGACAACGGCACACTCTATTACCTCAACAATCAGCAACAGATATTCCGTCTCACCCTCGGCAACCACCTTTGGGGCAACTATCTCTCTCACGTGCCCCATGAGATCTTCTCCACAAAGAAAAAGGTGACCGCCATGGGACTGCTGCCCACAAAGACCCCTATATTATATATAGGTGTGCAGGACGGCATGATGAAACTGCCGCTCGACGGCCGTCAGGCTCACAGCGTGGCATCGTTCCGCGACAAATATGTCACCTCGTTCTACACGGCTCCCGACAATCAGCGCATGATGATCGCCACGCTCAACGACGGACTGTGGACCGACCTGGGCGACGGACCGCAGCCTGTCTTCGCCCACCAGAGTTCCAATCCACGGCTGACCGCTATCATCAACTCTTACCCTCCTGCCACACTACTGGCCACCAACGACGGTATCTACCTGCAAGGCGGACCCGACACGATCAGGGTGGAGGGAACAGCCGCTCTGTTGCCTGCCAACGACAGCGTCGTCTACGCTCTCCTGGAGCGTGGCGTCATGAGGCTCAAGGTAGAAGGACTGAGACTACACAAAGAGGGTATCTATTTCCGCGACATCAAGTTCCACCCACAAGCGTCTCTGGTCAGCAACTGCCGGCTCTACTTGGGCAGCGACCTCGGCGTGCTCTGTTTCAGAGCCGGAAACGAAGGGCAGGCTGAATGGATCGCCATGGAGACGAGTATAGTCACACGCCGCAGTCTCCTTGAAGCTACCGCGATCGTGCTGGGTGCCTTGCTGCTCGTCTATCTCTTCCTGCTGCGCCTGCGCCGGTCCTACCGGCTGGAACTGAAAGCACGGCAGCGTGATCTCATGCGAAGGCTGGAAGCCGTGGAGAAATATCACGATATTCTCAGCGAGGAAGAAAACCATGAACTGAAGGAAATAGAAGCGGAGATCCACCGCCTCGGCACCCGTAAGAAACACTCATGGAAGGTATCGAACCAACACTTCGCGGCTGTCTCGGAGCGTATCATGCGTCTCAACAGCCAGGCGGCGCTCTATTTCGTGCGCCTCGTATTGCGGCAGATCGACGACATCAAGCAGACAGAGCTCTTCGATGCCCATAAGCTCATCGACGACAGCCAGCACGCGCTGACCGAGGGACAGCCCGAGCAGTTGGGCGAGCAGGCGACGAGAAATGCCTCGTGGCTCCGGCAGATCAGTGCCATCCGCCAAGAACTGAACAAAGACATGGACCAGCTCTCCGGCACGCTGCCCGTCGAAGGCATCAGCGACGACTTGCCCGCGCTCATCGACAGCTACCGCAAGGGATTCGCCATCAAGACGATTGACGACATGGCACCGATGCTTATCATCATCCGCCAGCGCATGGAAAGGCTGATGTCAAAGGAAGTGCAGGACCGTCTGCAACGCTTCGTCGAGCAGCGGCTCCGGGACATCGCCGCACTGGAACAGCAGGACAAGGTGACCGACACGCTCTCCCACCAGTGGACCGACATGCTTCCCACCTTAGGAAGTGTCGACCGCATCGCCATCTTGCGACGGCTCCAACACCTCGACGACCGCTACCACGAGCTCTTTGCCTTGCAGCAGCTGCGCCATCTTATCGCACGATATACCGGCGAGGAGCGCCGTGGCGACGACACCCACGACACGGTTCACGCCATCAAGTCGGCAATCGACCGCTTCTACGACGCGCTTTTCCGCACTGATCTGCGGCTGACGGGCTCCATCCTCCAGTGGAGCACAGGAGAGAACCAGCCTGCCCGTGTGCTTGCCCTTCTGTTGGCCGACCCGAAAGTCAAGCGTCTGCTCCTGCCGGGTATGCTCAACGTGGCCAGTAATCTCAACCCCGTCATCAGCCGACTCGTCAAAGGTAAGCTCGTGCCTGCTGAGGAGGACATCCGCCAGTACGCCGAGCGGCATCCGTCAAGCATCGCTGACTATATTCTCAGGCTGACGGAGTAAGATAGAGTAACAGGGTGAAAGAAGACAGAGTAACAGAATAAACAAAAAAAGACATAGTAACAGAGTGAACATAAAAAGCACTCTGTTACTATGTTTAAGCTGTTACTATGTCTTTTTATCTTTTACAGGCATGCCCATCCGAATTTACGAACCAAGTCCTGAAAGAGACTTTTGTCCTTCGTAGGAATTGTAACAGAGAAAGTCTCATGGCTACAGTCGCGCTCGGAAATTCTTGCTTTGTCAAGTTCGTATTGACTCTGTAAATTCATCCAAATCTCAGCAGGTATACCAAGTGCTTTTTCCAATGCGATGGCAACATTCTTTGATACGGGTCGCTTGCCGTTAATGGCTTCGCTCAGCACAGATGGCTTGACGCTCATCTCTTCTGCAAGCCGTTTTTGCGTCATGCCACGCTCCTTAAGTTCATCCCTAATCATTTCTCCGGGATGGGTGGCTACGAATGGAGTTAAATCTTTATTATTCATAGTGCTTGGATATTTCAAAAATTAATGCGTTTACGATTATTCCGTTTTCATCTGGAGAGCTATAGAAGAGGAGCCTGTACTGTGAGTTATCCAAACAGCGTCCACGCCGTTGAGGTCTCCTTCTTTCTTTTCGTAATGGAGAGACTTTATTAGGAACAGATCCTCTAACCTTCTTGCAGATCTTAAAAAGTTGACTACCTTCGCATATCTCTTAATTACGTCTGGTGCCAGCTTACTGTACTTATGATCCTTTGTCCGTCCGCTTGTGTAGAGTTCTTCCAGAGCCTTGTCTTTAAAATCTATATTCATAATATGATATTCCCACACTTGCAAAGATAATAAAGTTTATTGAGAATATTCGCATATTTGCGATTTTTTTGCATCCAGTCTTCCATGGTAACAACTCAGCGATTATCATTTCATATAAGCGTTCATGAACGATGCAGGTTAACGAAGGACTATTCCGTAGCTTACTTCCTTGCTATTACTACCTTTGTTTGTGCATCCAAGAGCATTGAACGCTGATGGTAGAAAAACTATTTTGCTTTCCACCGTTTTGCCTTAACACGCTTAACAACAGGACTTTGTAAAAAGTTGCATTTGGTGATATTGCACAATACATCAAATGCAACTTTTTTTATTCCGCCTTTCATCATAACTTTGCAGCGCAATCGCAAAAACTGGAAATCAACATTTTCAAGACTTAAACATATTACAGATCATGAACAACGTCAAGTCTCTTGTTGTCAGTTTCATGCTGACACTCATCGCCGTTTCTTCTTTCGGTCAGTCAAAGATCAAGGATGTCCGCACCAACCCCGACCTCTATTTCCTGCGTGCCGACGAAGTTGCCAACAGTCTCTCGCTGTTGCCGCCTCCTCCCCAGCAAGGTTCCATCCTGTGGCTCAACGACGAGGCACAATATCAGTGGGGCAAGCTCCAGCGCGACACGCCACGTGGTGACCAGGCTGCTGCCGACGCACGTGTCAACGGCGACGGTGTGCCCAACGCCTTCTCCGACGCTTTCGGTGTACGCATCAGCAAGGAAGAGACACCGGAAATCTATAAGCTCGTCATCAACATGCGCGAGGATGCCGGTGACCTGGCCACACGTGCTGCCAAGAACCACTATATGCGTGTGCGTCCTTTTGCCTATTATCACGAGATGACCTGCAACCCCGAACAGCAGAAAGAGCTCTCCACCAACGGCAGCTACCCCTCTGGTCACACCTCCATCGGCTGGGCCACTGCCCTCGTTCTCGCAGAGGTGAACCCCGACCGCCAAGACTCTATTCTCAAGCGTGGCTATGAGATGGGACAGAGCCGCGTGATTTGTGGCTATCACTTCCAGAGCGACGTAGATGCCGCACGCCTCGTGGCCAGTGCCGTCGTGGCCCGTCTGCACGCCAACGACAACTTCATGAAGCAGCTCGGTAAGGCTAAGAAGGAGTTTGCCAAACTCGTCAAGGAAGGCAAAGTCGCCAAAGTAGAGCGCAAGACAGAAAAGACTGCAAAATAAACAACATTTCGGACAACCGCAAATTATCCTATATACAGTAAACACCATGAAAAAGACAATACTCTTCGGACTTGCACTGCTCGCCGCCACGACGCTGCAAGCCCAGGAAAAGACAGAAAGCAAACTCGTCGTCAAGCCTTCGGGCCGTATTCTTCTGGACGCCGGACTCTTTAACGCCAGCGACGAGATCAACAACCAACTCAACGACGGTATGGGCATCCCCGACATGCGTGTGGGATTCAAGGCTACCTATGAGGATTGGACCGCTAAGGTCGACATCGGCTACGCCTACGGCAAGGTGGGTATGAAAGATGTCTTCATCGAGCACTCCTTAGGCAAGAAAAGCCTCATCCGCGCCGGATACTTCGTTCACCAGTACGGTTTACAGAGCGCAACAAGCTCTTCTTTCAAGATTTCCATGGAGGAACCTCGCAGCAACCAAGCACTAAACAACGCGCGTCTGCTCGGCGTGATGTTCGAGCACTCCGATCTCCGCTATCTCGTCACCGCCAGCTTCTTCTCTGAGACTGACGCCATGAAGATGTCGAGCGACAAGACTGGCAACCAGGGCATCGGCGTCATGGCACGCGCCCTCTACCGTCCGCTCACCGAGCCGGGCCGTATCTTCCACGTGGGCGTTTCCGGTGCTTATGAGAGTCCGCGCTACAACAGCAACAGCGAACTCAACCATAAGTCGTTCGTTCTCTCCACCACATGGCCCACACGTATCGCGCAGGTCACCTCGATGCAGGCTACTGTCGACCACGCCAAAGCCATGTATAAGTTCACGCCCGAAGTCTGCGCTGCCTACAACCGACTGGGCTTGGAAGCACAGTACTTCTACAACTCTGTCACCCGCGACAACGGTTATCACAGCTTCCAGGCCACCGGCGGCTACGCTGCCCTGCGCGGTCTCATCCTCGGACGCCAATACAAATACAACTATTGGGACGGCGGCATCGACACTCCCGCACGCGGCAACCTTGAGCTGGTGCTGGCCTATGACTATCTCGACATGTCGGATCCCGACGCAGGCATCCGCGGCGGACGCAGCAACGACTTCTCCGCTACGATGAACTATTACATCAACAAGTACATGATCTGGCGTGTCAGAGGCTCCTATACCAAGGTCAGCAACCGCGCCGAATACGGCGATGACCACTTCACGGCACTGGAGACTCGTTTGCAGATCAAGTTCTAATCAAACCTATCTGCATCATTCATGTGAAAGGACATGGATCATGCAGACTAAAACTTCATTCTACTATGAGAAAGATATTTTCCGCCTTTCTGCTGCTGATGATGCTCTGTCCGTCGTGGGCATGGGCTCAGCTACAGCGCAGCGAGGCTTTCCGACAGCAATACCGGCTCACCGAGGTCGTCGTGCTGAGCCGCCACAGCATCCGCTCACCGCTCTCGACCAATGGCAGCGCACTGGGCCGTCTCACACCTCATCAGTGGACACAGTGGTCCTCTGCCGCCAGCGAACTGACACTGCGTGGCGGCGTGCTGGAGACGATGATGGGACAGTATTTCCGCAAATGGCTTGTCTGTGAAGGACTCTTCAAGGAGAACGCCACACCGTCGGCCGATGATGTGAACTTCTATGCCAACAGCATGCAGCGCACCATCGCCACGGCACAATACTTCTCCTCCGGTTTCATGCCCTTGGCCAACATTCATGTGAACCACCGCTTCTCGGCAAGCACGATGGACCCGGTCTTCTGTCCCAAGCTCACCAAGGTCAGTGATGCTTTCCAGGCCGAGGCCATGAAGCAGATCGCGGCTATGGGCGGCAAGAAAGGGCTGAAAGGTATCGGCGAGAAGCTGAAGGCCAACTATGCCGTCACCGCCAAGGTCCTCGACCTCAAGGACTCGCCAGCCTGCAAGAGCGGTGAGACCTGTGGCTTCAAGGACGACGACACGCAGATCATCTTCCGCTTAGGCGACGAGCCAAAGATGAAAGGCTCACTCAAACTCGCCAACTCTGCCTCCGACGCGTTTATCCTGCAATACTACGAGGAGCCTGACGCTCGCAAGGCTGCCTTCGGCCACGACATCACGGCAGAAGACTGGGAGAAAATCGCGCAAATCAAGGATGTCTATGGCGACGTGCTCTTCACGGCTCCCATCGTGGCGGCCAACGTGGCTCATCCACTGCTGATGTATATCAGCGACGAGCTTCACGCCAAGAACCGTAAGTTCACCTTCCTCTGCGGTCACGACAGCAACATTGCCAGCGTAGACGCCGCACTCGGCGTGGAAGACTATTCGCTGCCCAACTCCATCGAGAAGAAGACTCCTATCGGCTCGAAGGTGGTCTTTGAGAAATGGACCGACAAGAGTGGCAAGCAGTTCGTAGCCGTTAACCTCGTCTATCAGTCTACCGCACAGCTGCGCGGTCTGACGATGCTCGACCTGAACAATCCGCCAATGGTCTATCCGCTCAAACTACGCGGACTCACGGCCAACGCCGACGGTCTGTACTCGTTTGACGATGTGGCCCAGCGCTTCACCGAGGCCATCAACGCTTACGACAATATCAAGTAAAAATAATGATTCAATACAAGGCAAGGCTGACAATGTTGGTCTTGCCTTCTTTTTTTGTGCTCAGCGTGAAGGCATAGTGATTGCTTCCTTCCTGAACCTCGCCGCCTTGCCAGGTCATCCAACTGTTGTCGTCGGCGTTGTGGTCGAGCCAGCCATAGTCGCGGCGCAGTTGCTGTTGCAAGCCGGCATTAAGATCAAAGGCTTCCTGCGCATTGCGGCAAGACTCGCTCAGCGTCATGCCCTTCATCATTTTCTGTTTGCCAGTCTGCTCGTACCTGACAACAACACGGTCCCAACGTGTGCCACGGAACATGAGACCATGATACACAGCCTCGTCGCCGTCGGCATTTGTCTCGTCGGGTGTTCCCAACATCTTCACGACCACTTGCTCGTCACATCCCATAGCGGGCAACACTATGTTCTTCTCTGCACTTATCGTCAGGCAAGCTACAGCCGCCATGACTGTCATCATCATTCTTTTCATACGCTTTTCTCCTTATTATATATAGAGAGACTTTGTTCACTTACAAAGTTAAGGAAAAAAGAGATTCCAAGACAACAGCTCTCCCCTTTCATACTGCTTCTTCACGCCATCTTCACGGGTTTGTAGCAGGTTTGACAAAAGCACGTGTCTTTTCTTCTTCAGAAGACACAGACAAGAAGCGAAAAAAGAAAATCCAGCCGCCGCCACCATTCCGTTGCCGCCACACCAGGTCACAAAGATATAGACATGTGAGTTTCTGCTTATTTCAAAGCTATCTTTTGGTTATCTCCCCGTTTTTTCTTAATTTTGCAACACTTCAAAACAAAAGAGATGAAAGAATTATCAAGACCAGAAGCAGAAGCAATACTATCAGAGAAATTCGGAATAGCGCACTTCTATGACGAGCAATGGAAAGTCATCGACGCATTGCTCCACGGCCAAAGAATCTTGATGATAGAAAAGACAGGATTTGGAAAATCCCTGTGTTTCCAGTTCCCTGCCATTCTCTTCGACGGTGTCACCATCGTCTTTTCTCCACTCATCGCTTTGATGCGTGATCAAGTCACGAATCTCAACAAACGGGGCATCAGCGCAGGGTGCATCAACTCCGGTGAGGAACCGGAGACCAACAGCCAGACACTGGCAGACGCCATTCATGGAAAGATAAAGATCTTGTTCATAGCGCCGGAGCGGCAAGGCAATCAGGAGTGGCAAACGGCGTTGCAAACCATGAAGATCTCCATGATCGTGGTGGACGAGGCCCACTGTATCTCGCAGTGGGGACATGACTTCCGGCCTGACTACCGCCGCATCAGAAACATTGTCAACGCTTACCTCCCGACAGACATGCCGGTGCTCGCCGTCACGGCCACGGCCACACCGCGCGTACAGCAAGACATAGAAGAGCAGCTCGGCGGCAGGCTGACTGTTGTCAGGGGAGAACTGATGCGCAAAAACTTCCGTCTCTTCGTCATCAGAACAACTTCCGAGGAAGAGAAAATGGTGTAGCTCAAACAGCACCTTGCCGACATGCCGGGGACAGGAATCGTTTATGCCGGCACCAGGACACAGACAGAACTGTATGCCCGATGGCTTACACACAACGACATATCCGCTGTCGAATACAATGCGAGCCTGGATACCGACAGCAGAAAGGAGATAGAAAAGGGATTAAAAGAGAACCGGTGGAAGTGCGTGGTCTCTACAAATGCCTTGGGAATGGGTATTGACAAACCCGATATCCGCTTTATCATTCATCTGCAAATGCCGGCATCGCCTATCCATTACTATCAAGAGATAGGACGCGCAGGGCGTGACGGACAAACAGCCTACCTCATCCTGTTTTTCAACGAAAGGAAAAACAAGGACGGCATCTACGAGGACGCACGCCTCCCTATATCTTTCATTGAAGGCGCACGGCCATCGGAAACCAAATACCGGCAAGTCATTGACGCCGTCAGAAATGAACCCTTAGGAGAAAAAGGCATCGCTCTTGCCACAAACCTGAGACTGAACGTCATACGCAGTATCAAAGAGGACCTGAAGGACATGGGCATCATCAGAGAAATCGCCTTAGGCAGAACCAAGACCTTTGAATACTGCATGGATGCCCCAACATTTGACATGTCCACATTTGAGGCTCTCAACAAGGCCAAAAGAAAAGATCTGCAAAAGATGATCGACTATGTCTTCACCACGATGCCGCGAATGAAATATCTCTGTCAATATCTTGGTGACGAAACAAATGCTGACTTCTCTATGACATGCGACAACAGCGGATTGCAAAAAAAAGAAATCAGCATGACTGAGGCCGGCTTAAACGAGGCCAGAGCGTTTAAGGACAACATGTTCCCAATATTGAAGGCCCAGAAAAATATTGCGGAAGGCATTGCGGCCTCTTACTACGGAACCACGAATGTAGGCGCAGCCATACACCATTGCAAATACGAGAATGGCGGAGACTTCCCCGATTTCCTGGTAAGGCTGACGCTAAAAGCCTATTACCATCAGTTTAAGGACAAAAGCAAATTTGACTTTATCCTCTACGTTCCGCCGACAGAATCCGGAGATCTTGTCAGGAACTTTGCCCGCAAAATAGGCAATGCGATCAGCACTCCGGTTTCCGAGATGCTGATAAAGACGCGCAAGACCGACCCGCAAAAGATTTTTGAAAACACCTATGGGAAAAAAGAAAACGTGAAAGACGCTTTCTCCATTATAGGAAGCGTAGAAGGAAAATCCATTTTGCTGATCGATGACATCTACGACAGCGGAGCAACAATAAAAGCAATAGCAACGCTGCTCATGAAGAACGGCGCAAAGGAAGTATCGCCGCTTGTCATAGCGAAAACTGTTGGAGGAGACAGAATTTGAAAAACTCGTCAAAAACACAATCATAACAATGGAAAAGTCAGAACTGAGTTACTGGATGGCCCTCGCTCATCTTGAAGGCATGCGCACTAAGGATAAGATGGAGATTGTCGTGCAATGTTTCAAACATGACAGGCAGCTCTCGGATTTCTTCAACGCCAGTGACGAGCTGAAGGAAAAAGAATACCATGTGACGAAAGATCATATCGCGAAGCTGAAGACATGTATGCCGTTGGTCCCCAACTACTCGTTCATGGCGGAAAACCTTCTGGACCAGGGCTACGACATCATCACAGTACGTGACGAGGAATATCCGCCTGCTCTCAAGAAGAATCTCAAATACAACTCACCCTTGGTCATCTACACCAAAGGCGACAAATCTCTGTTGCAAAAGCAGGGCGTGGCTGTCGTCGGCTCACGAAAAGCCGGACCACAGGCTTTAGCGTTTACCACTACCGTCGCTGCCAGGGAAGCCTCTGCCGGAAACGTGATTGTCAGCGGTTTTGCCAAGGGCGTAGACCGCCAGGCGCTCGATGCCTCCTTAGCCGCCAATGGCTATAGCATTGCCGTCTTGCCACAAGGGATCACCACGTTCACGAGTGGATACAAGCAACTCTACAAACACATTATCGACGGCCATGTGCTGATCATGAGCTATTTTATGCCAATGGCAGGATGGAGCGTAGGACTGGCCATGGCGAGAAATGCAATTGTGTATGCGCTGGCAAGCAAGATTTTTGTGGCTGAGTCCGACAGTAAGGGAGGAACATGGAGCGGAGCTATCGAAGGCATCAACCGACAGAGGAAAAACGGCGACGACATATCCATATATGTCAGAGTGCCGGAGGAAAAAGAAAAGAATGCCAACCGAGAGCTGATTGAGGCCGGAGCCAAGCCGGTCAACAGCCAGGGAGACGAAATACCAAGATCAGAGGCTGTGTCGAATATAGAGAAGATCACAAACGCTGTCATCGATTTGTTGAAGACACATGAGCTAAGACCCCAGGAGGTCGCGTCGTATCTCAAGTTGGACTGGTCCGACGACAAGGTGAAAAGATTCTTAAACTCACTGTCCAGCAAAGGTGTCATGAAGATAAAGAAAGGCCGATACAACGTCTATACGGCAATGGACAATCCCGGCCCGTCTCTGTTTTAGATATATGCTCGTCAGGTATATTTCCGCCCCGGCATGCCGCTTCTCTGCATTTTCCGGATGCGTCCCTTTGTACAGAGCCCTCTCTTTAGTACATTCGGCTATAGCATTTTGAGCATTGAAAGCCCGTGAACAAACAGTCTAATCGCTATGCTGCTCCTGGAATCTTTTCGATGGAAATATATACTGCTCCCGAAGTCTTCCGTTGCCAGAGTGCGGTGTTTATCAGATCTATAAAACGTAGAAAGCCTGCTCCGTGGTGGAGCAGGCTTCTATGTTTGTTTGGAATAAGTCTTTTTTGTTAATGTTTATGCTTCAGCCTTTTTCGTTTTAGCTGCGTAAGCTTCGGGTGAGAGCACAGACACGGTGCTCTTGTCGCGAGCGCCCTTGTGGAAATACACCACACCGTCCTTGAGAGCATAGAGCGTGTCGTCCTTGCCCTGAGCTACATTCTCACCTGGGAAGTGCTTGTTGCCACGCTGGCGAACGATGATGTTGCCGGCGATGATGCTCTGTCCACCCCAAATCTTAACGCCTAAACGCTTTGAAGCTGATTCACGTCCGTTCTTAGAACTACCTACACCTTTCTTGTGTGCCATAATGAATACCTCCTGCTTGTTAAGCGATTACTTGTTTAATTGATACCTCGGTGAACTGAGCGCGGTGGCCGTTCTTGCGACGGCAGTCCTTGCGGCGCTTCATCTTGAACACGATGACCTTGTCACCCTTGACAAGCGGGTTCACCACTTCTACTACTACTTTTGCGCCCTCTACGGTAGGGGCACCGACAGTCACTGCGCCGTCCTTGTCGACGAGCAGCACCTTGTCAAACTCAACAGTCTTGCCTTCCTCGGCGTCCTTGATGTGATGGACGAAGAGCTTCTTGCCCTCTTCGGCTTTGAACTGCTGACCGTTAATGTCTACGATTGCGTACATTGAATTGATTAATTAAACGGGTTTTTCCGCAAGGCGGGCGCAGCATCAGCACCTCTTGACTGAGCCTCCACGGACTAAATAACCTTGCAAAGTTACGAAAAAACTGGCACACAAGGCTTATCGTAGATAAGTGGCGACGGTCTTTTATAGCTATTTAACGTTTACCATGCCTCGCAAGGAAAATAAAGCGGTGATTTCTTGCCAGTTACGCAAAAAAGTTGTTACTTTGCACTCTGTTAGAAAAACAGGCAATGAAAGTATTCAAAAAGATTGTAGATCTTCAGAACGAGCTCTTCCTTGTGCGCAAGGAAGGAAAGGAAATCGGTCTCGTTCCTACTATGGGTGCATTACACGAGGGGCATGCCTCTCTCATCAAGCGTAGCGTGAAGGAAAACGGCGCTACCGTGGTGTCTATCTTCCTCAATCCTACACAGTTCAACGACAAGGGCGACCTCGATCGCTATCCCCGTACGCTCGAAGCCGACTGCAAGCTCTGCGAGGCCTGCGGGGCGCAGTATGTCTTCGCTCCCTCGGTGGAGGAGATGTATCCCACTCCCGATACCCGCCACTTTGAATTCCCGCCGCAGTCAACGGTCATGGAGGGAGCCAAGCGTCCTGGCCACTTCAATGGCGTCTGCCAGGTGGTGAGCCGCCTCTTCTATATCGTCAAGCCCAACCGTGCCTACTTCGGCGAGAAGGACTGGCAGCAGATCGCTGTGGTGAAGCGACTGGTCAACTATATCGGATATGACAAGCTCGTGCACATCGTCGAGTGCCCGATCGTACGCGACGAGGACGGACTGGCCAAGAGTTCCCGCAACACGCTGCTCACGCCAGAGGAGCGCGCCATCGCACCCAACATCTACAAGGCGCTGAAAGCCAGCGTCGACTATGCCAAGGATCACACCGTGAAGGAGACACACGACAAGGTGGTGGCTGACATCAACGCCATCGACGGCCTCGACGTGGAGTATTTCGAGATTGTGGACGGCAACACGCTGCTCGACGTCAACAACTGGGACGACAGCGACTATGTGGTGGGCTGCATCACCGTCTACTGCGGACACACGCCGATACGCCTGATCGACCACATCAAATACAAGGACCCCGAGACGAAGTAATAGCGACTCATCCATCATTCAGCAAACAGCTCAATATCATACCCCATGCAGATAGAAGTATTAAAAAGCAAGTTGCACTGTGTGACCGTCACTGATGCCAACCTCCAGTATATGGGCAGCATCACCATCGACGAGGATCTCATGGACGCCGCCAACCTCATTGCCGGCGAGAAGGTGCAGATCGTCGACAACAACAATGGCGAGCGCTTCGAGACCTATATTATAAAAGGCGAGCGCGGCTCGGGTTGCATCTGTCTCAACGGCGCTGCGGCGCGCAAGGTGCAGGTGGGCGACACGGTGATCATCATCGCCTACGCCATCATGGACTTCGAGGAGGCCAAGCACTATCAGCCCGTCGTGGTGTTCCCCAAGGAAGGGAATAAACTGTAAGGAGTCCCAACAGCCTCACCCCCTAACCCCCTCTCCGAAGGAGAGGGGAGTGATATGCTGGATAAACAATCGAATAAAGATCGAATGTTGGCAGTGAGAGGTAACGATTCGGCAAACGGAGTTGAAGCCTTACATCTCGCTGTTTTTATCAAGAATTTGAGAATTATAGAAGCCCGCGCATCATGGAGGAGGGATAGGAATTTGAGAATTATAGAATATCCCGCGCATCATGGTGAATTGATAAGAATTGGAGAATATAGGCAGCTCGCTGCTTCCGACTGATAATTCTTTTTTATTCCTGTCGGCAAAAGATTTCTCTCATTCTCAAATTCTTGAGATAAAATACTCACATAAATCTTTCGCTGAATAGTTATGCCCGGTGTCTTCAGCGTTAATCTTGTTGGAATTTATGACAAAAAACAAGGGTTGAGAATCGTTTCTTTTCCACGAGACGACCATCAGCCCCTGATTTTCGCGAAAATGATGACGTGTTTATAAGCGCCTGACAATTAGCTGCTTATAAAGCCGTTGACATTATGACTATCTCATTTCGTTGCTTTTCCCGGGAAATTTCCGTTGAATTTTCAGAGAAAGCACTGAGATGAGCCGATGAAAGCAGTGGTTTTGTCGTGTCAAACCACCGGGATGACCACATCAAACCACCGAGATGACCACATCAAATCACTGAGATGACCGTGTCGCCCCACAGTTTTCATTCGTCAACAAGGCGGAAATCACAAAAAACCGGCGTCTTTTTGTGCCCGCTTGCCACAAGAAATTCTGGATTGAGACTTGTGGCGAACATACTTTTGTCAATAAAGAAGATAAAGACAGTTCCGATTAGTCCATGTGAAACTGCTCCTCGATGGGGATGGTGACGGGCGAGTTGTCGGGGTTGACCTCCATGATGTCGGCCATCATGTCCCACCATTTCTGTGTGATGGGGTCTACATCGGAGGTATCCTGGCTGTTGGTGTCCTTGCTGCACTCTTGGTAAGCGAAGAGGATGTTGGTCTCCTTGTCCCAAAAGATGCTGTAGTTGCTCACGCCGGCCTCCTTGATCATCTGTTTCAGTTCCGGCCAGATGGCGGCATGGCGCTTGGCATACTCTTTCTCACAACCAGGTTTCAGGTACATCTTAAAAGCGAATCTTTTCATAACAGTTTTGTTTTCGTATTCTCTCCATCGGCACTTCTTGGGAGAAGCGTCCGATGGAGAGGGCTTGGTTTCAATCTAAACAACGATTATTAATATCCTGGGTTCTGCATGGCAGCTTTTTCCTTCTTGGTGAGAGCCTGACCGTTGGCATTGGTAAGGTCATCGAGGAACGACTGCGGGATGGGACGGAAATAGTGCTTCTTCGGGTCAAAGGTACCTTGACCAAGCGTTGAAGCGCAGTTGAAAGCTTTCCAACGGGCTTCGAGTGTCTTGGTGCGTGCGAGGTCTTCCCAGCGCTGACTCTCGCCGATGAGCTCGCGTGTGCGCTCATCGAGGATGAAGCACATCACCTTGTCGTACTCGCTCTGGAGGTTGAGAGCCTGATAGATGGGGCCGTCAACAACAGAGTTGAGAATGTCATCCACCGAGTTGAGATGCATGCTGCTCTTTGTAGAAGCGGTGGACACAGGGATGTTGTTTGACTCATAGTAAGTATTTGTCTCGCAATAGATAGGGCACTCCGTACCGGGGTGGCCGGCCGTGCCACCGGTGCACACCGAGTTGTTCTTGTAGGCCTGTCCGCCGTCGACATGCTTGGCGCGGTCCTCACCATTGGCATATCCTGCGCGGTCGCGCACCATATTGAGATAGGTGATGGCCGAGTTGTAGTCTTTCTTGCGGACGTAAGCCTCGGCAACCATCAGCACGTCATCGGCCGAGCGGGCAATGATGGCGTCGCGGGTACCGAACTGCGAGTTGTAGCTGTCGCGGTAGCCGTCGCGGTATTTGCTCAGCGCTACGGAGCGGTTGATAGCCGGCATGAGCTGATAGTAGTTGCCGGTGGTATTGTCTTTCGAGATGTTCCAGCTGAACTTCTCCCCGGCGTAGTAGCGCACAAAGGTATGCCGAGGCTCCAGTTTGCCGTTCTTGAGCACGCCGAGGTCGCTCTTCTTTCCGTCCTCATCGGTGAAGCGGGTATCACCGGGATTGTTGACGATATACTTCACACCGATCTCCTTGCCCACAAAGCGCTTGTCGCCCACCTGCTTGCCATCAGGAAGATAGGCGGCGTCGTCAGCCGAATAGGTCGGTGCGCCCTTCGTGGAGTTGCAGTTATACGTGGTGATGAAGCTCTTCCAGAAGCGGGAATCGTTGACACGGTCGAAGACCTGCATGGAATACTCTGTGGCACTGACATAGCAGAACTCGCGGTCGCCGGAGATGTCGCGGATACAGCCCGAGAGGTTTTGATAGACCGAGGGGAAGTAGAGGTGCATCTGATTGCCATAGCGTCCCCAAGTAGCTTTGTCGTTGGAGAACTGTGCGGCGAGCACCACTTCATTGACTTTCTCGTTGTCGCCGTTGGCCTTTTGGTAGTCCCACAGCTGCTTAAAGTCCTGGCACAGCGGATGTGCGGCGATGACCTCCTTGCCATATTTGATCACGGCGTCGAGATCCGCGCTCTTGTAACTGCTGTTCCAGTCGTCGTAGAGTTCGCTGGCACGGAACAGATGTGCCTTGGCCAGGAAATGCGCTGCGGCGCTCTTGGTGATGCGTCCCGTCTGTGCCGCTTTCTCCGGCAGCAGAGAGTAGGCTTTGTCAAAGTCGTCGATGATCTGCTTATAGCATTCCTCCAGGCTGTTGCGCGTGAACACCGTCTCCACGCCCGTGGAGGGATTGAGCTTCAAGGGCACGCCGCCAAACTGCTTGACGAGATCGAAGTAGGCGTAGGCACGAAGGAAATAGGCCTCGCCGAGGCGTATGTTGTAGTTGACACTGCTCTGGGAGTAGTATTGCGGGATGTTGTTGATAAGGATGTTGGCAGGTTCCACCAAGCCATACATGTTGTCCCACATTGGCTGGTTGGCCCCCGTCTCGGTGGAGTTGAGGGATGTGCTGTAGGCATTCCAGCCTGTCATGTTGTTGGCACCGGAGGTGAACTCGTCGATGCCCATGTTGTAGCATTCGATGGCCCAGATATAGTTGAACTTGAATTTAAGTTTCTGGTAAGCGCCGGTGACAAGCTCGTCAAGGCCCTGTTGAGTCTTGTAGTTGTCAGTGCTCTTCTGTGTGATCAGATCCTCTTCGAGAAACTTGTCACCGCAAGAGGTAAGCCCCATCATAGCCCCGGTGAACAGGGCGAGGGCGAAGATATGCTGATTGATTTTCATGTCGATTTCGTTGATTAAAGGTTAAAGACCGATTTTGATGCCCACCACCCAACTGCGGATCGTTGTGAAGGATCCATAGGAAGTGGTGTTGTTGTCATAGCTGAGCAGGTCGGTGTCGAGCCACTTACACTTTCTGTAGATGGTGAAAGGATTCTGAGCCTGCACATAGAGTTTGAGACTGTTGATGCCCAGTCCCCAGTGCTCCAGTTGTCGTGGCGAGAAGTTATAGCCAAGCGAGATGTTGCGCATCTTGATATATGAGCCGTCCTGATAGTTCATGGAAGAAGAATAAGGATCTGCGGCACCGATGCCGTTGATACCCGGCGCATAGTACTTGGCATTCTCGTTGCTGCCTGCCACCCAGTAGTCGACATTGCGCATGGCATACATGCCACCGAGTGTTTCTGCACCCTTGGCCACGGTGAACTTCCAGCGTGCATACATGAAGAACGATAGCTCCCAGTTCTTATAGGAGAAGGTATTGGTCCAACCACCCGACCAGCGAGGACGGATCTTGCCGACGATCTCACGGTCGTTGCCGTCGATCTTGTCATTCTTGTCGAGGTCTTTCACACGGATGTTGCCGGGCTTGGCACCGTACTTCTTGGCCTGCCCAGCTTCGGAAGTCTTCCAGATGCCGTCATAGACATAGTCGTAGTAGACACCGATCTCCTTGCCCACGAACCAGCGGTTGTTGACGTTCTCCGTAGCTCCGTTGGCCAGTTTCTTGATCTTGTTGCGGTCGAGTGACCAGGTGAGTGAGGAAGACCAGGTGAAGTCACGTGTCTTCACGGGGATAGCGTTGACCTGAAGGTCGATACCCCATCCGTCGGTTTCGCCGACATTGGCATAAGTCGAGGTGTATCCGGTGAGCGAAGGCACGGTCATAGGCAACAGCAAGTCCTTGGTGTCGTTGGTGTAGACATCCAGACTGCCGTTGATACGCCCGTTAAGGAAACCGTAGTCCAGACCGAAGTTCCATTGGTAGGTCTTCTCCCATCCCAGTTTGAGGTTGGCCATTTTCGCAGGGTTCTTGGCCGAGGGATCAGAAGGTACATTACCTGCCTCGGAGTCGGTAGTGCCCCAGTTGTAGTAGAGGGTTTCCACGGCACCCTTGGTACCATAGGGCGATATGGCGTAGTTGCCTGTGACGCCATAGCCCACACGCAGTTTCAGTTGGCTGAGCCAAGAGGCTGTCTGCTTCATAAACTGTTCCTGGTCGATGCGCCAACCCAGCGAGAAGCTCGGGAAGCTGGCCCACTTGTGGCCTTGTGACAGTCGTGAGCTGCCATCCCAACGGATGCTGGCGGTGAGCAGGTACTTGTCCTGATAATTGTAGTTGCCGCGAACCATATAAGAGGTGAGCTGGTCCTCGGTGAGTCCGGTGGAATAGTCGAGCGGATCGCCCAGGGAATGGGTGTTGTACCACAGCTCGCGCGACGTATCTACGTTGGCCTTGATGTTTCCATACTCGTAGTGAGACTTCTCCGCACTTTGCAGCAGCGTCAGTCCGATGTGATGGTCTTTGGCGATGGTACGATTATAGTAGATCAGGTTGTCTAGTGTCCAAGCCACGCTCTGGTTGGGACTGTACTGTGCCACGTTGTTGCCCGAACCGTTGATACCGTCGGCGGCATAGGCGATGCCCAGGCGATGATACTTCAGCTCAGGACCGAACTGAATGCGGTAGGAGAGACCGTCGAGCGGTTCCCAAACCTTACCGAAGTCGAGTTGTGCATAGGCACTGCCGTTGACACGGAAGGTGCGGCGCTTGTTGGTGGTGTATTTCAGTTCGTCGATAGGATTCTCAAGTGTGTTGTTGTAAGGGAACGGCGTGCGGACGGTGTTTCCCTCTTCATCATACGGCACCGTCCACGGGATCATCGTGCGCATGGCGCTGTAGTAGCTGCCGGCACCGGTGACGCTCTTGGCAAAGTTGTAGCCATAGTTCTGATTGCCATAGCTGGCGTTGATGGTCATGCCCATGGTGAAGTATTTCAGCGGCTTGACCTCTACGCTGGTGTTGAAGGTGAAGCGGTTGAAGCTCTGTCCTTTCTCCACACCCTTTTGGTTCATATAGCCAAAAGAAGCGTAGGCCTTGATCTTGTCGGTGCCACCGCTGACACTGAGCGTATGCTCACTGGTGATACCTGTCTGCTTGGCCTTGTCGGCCCAGTCGTAGCTGCCTACAAGCTCAGGGTGCCAAGTGCCGTCGACCCAAGCCTGCTCGATGTTCTTCCATCCGGCCGAGCTGCCGAAGAACTTATAGTCGAGGTCTTTGCTTGGTGCGAAGTCGCCTGTGCCGTAGCTGCCGGCGTTGTAGTAGGCCTGGCGTGCATAGTCGATCCACTCGCTGGCGTTCATCCAGTCGGCGACATCAGAGAGATGTGAGAAAGTGAAAGTGCCTGCATAGTTGACCTGCGTGACGCCGGCACGTCCTCTCTTAGTGGTCACCAGCACCACACCGTTGGCTCCACGGGCACCGTAGACAGCAGTTGCCGAAGCATCCTTGAGCACTTCTATCGACTCAATGTCGTTGGGGTTGATGCCGTCGATGCCATTGTTTTGCATGATCATGCCGTCCACGACATACAGCGGGGCTGAGGAGGCACCGATGGAGCGCTGTCCACGCACGGTGATGCTTCCCACCGATCCCGGTCGCTGTGAGTTGGTGATGTCTACTCCGGCGGTCTTTCCCTGCATACCTTCAAGGGCGTTGGCAACAGGCATGGCCGTGAGTTGCTTGCTGTCGACATGTGCCAGGGCTCCTGTGACGTCGCTCTTACGCTGTACGCCATAGCCGACGACCACCACCTCGTCGAGTTGCTCATGATCTTCTTTCAGGGTGATGGTGTAGGAGCTCTGTCCCAAGGCTACCTTCTGGGTCTTGAAGCCGACATACGAGATGACCAGTGTGCCTTTGTTGGGTGCTGAGGACAACGTGAAATGGCCATCGAGATCAGTGACCGAGCCTACGCTGCTGCCTTGTACTTGAATACTGGCGCCGATGATGGGCTCGCCGGATTCGTCAACGACGGTTCCCGACAACTTGCTTTGGGCAAAGAGGGCTGACGACGTCAGCAACATGGCTGAGACAGCCAGTAGTCGAGACGCAGAGCCGCAATGTTTCTTCCTGCTTTGGTACATAGTTTTGGTTTTAATGTGTTAGGTGTTCTAAGGAATAAGCTTGTACTTTCGTCCTATTATATAATAATGGAGGCCGCAATGGCATTGCTATGTTAGTTTGTTGCAAAAATAGCGTTTATTTGTTAACATGACACTGAAAAATCGTACGTTTTTTCGGTAATTGCGTACGAAACTGCCTTCCGTGCCGTATTCTTTTTGTTTCTTGCTTTTTTCCCTTAATCTTGTTTTTCCTTTTCTTCAACGGTCCATTACTGTCCTTCAAGTGAGATTTTCTTGTAAAGCGGCTTGTTTGTTGATGGCCAAACGTTCGTTGTACTTTTGGCTGACGTTCGTTTGACCATCGGATAAAAATGATTTTTTCAAGGAAAGCACACTTTAAGCCTTTGTTTTTTCAAGATTTTGCATGGATTTGCACGAAAGTGGTCGGTAGCTATTCGTGCCGAGAGGTATTGTTCTTCCACGAATCTCCACGAATCAACACGAATGCGTGTCGATTGTGATTCGTGCAGATTTGTGTAGATTCGTGGATAGGAATTTCTATTGAAAGTCAAGATTTAGTGCCGTGTTTCTGCCCCTTATTCCTTTTTTCCTAACCTTATTTGGCTTTCCACCCGTGGTTCTTTACTGTAGTTCTTTCCTGTTTGGCATAATCTTTGTAACTTTGTAAGCGATAACACATATACACAAACACCCCCTGAGATTTAGAAGTTTATGGATAGAATACACGATTTGAGTTTCGGTGGTGAGCGTCCGTTGTTCGGTGCCCACGACACTGTACTGGAGAATATAACCATCACCGACGGTGAGTCGGGCATCAAGTGTTGTCACGATCTGGAGTGTCACGACAGCAAGTTCTATGGCAAGTATCCCTGGTGGCACGTAGACCGCAGTCTCATCACGAGCTGCTATTTCGCTCCCGAGAGCCGCTCGGCCATCTGGTACAGCAACGACATGAAGATGAAGGACTGCGTCATCGACGGCCCGAAGTTCTTCCGCGAGATGCACAACCTGGAACTGGAGAATGTCACCATCAACGATGCCGATGAGACATTCTGGCGCGTGGACGGACTGAAAGTCAAGAACGTCACCCTGCATCAGGGCACCTATCCTTTCATGTTCTGCAAGAATGTATATGTCGACGGGCTGACCTCCGACGCTAAGTATGTCTTCCAGTATTGCGAGAACGTGGAGGTGCACAACGCCAAGATCACCACGAAGGACAGCTTCTGGGAGTGCAACAACGTCACTGTCTACGACTCTGAGCTCGACGGCGAGTACCTGGCTTGGCACAGCAAGAACATCAAGCTGGTGCGTTGCCATATCAGTGGCGAGCAGCCGCTGTGCTATATGGATCATGTCACCCTGGTGGACTGCACCTTCGACAAGGCCTGCGACCGTGCCTTTGAGGACTGCTCCAATATCGATGCTGACATCAAGGGCTCGATCACCAATGTGAAGAATCCTATCTCAGGACGCATCGTTGCTGACGAGATCGGCAGCGTGACCTACAATGAGTTTGCGAAAGGACACGAGTGTGAAATCAGAAAAAGAGGAGACAAGTAAAGCAGCATGAAATACGATTTCGACAAAGTGGTGCCGCGCCGTGGTACCAACAGCTATAAGTGGGACTTGGTGAAGCAGGACGATGTCATACCCTTGTGGGTGGCTGACATGGACTTTGCCGTGGCACCGCCGATACAAGAGGCACTGCGCAAACGCATGGAGCATCCCGTGTTTGGCTATACGCTCGTGCCGAATAGCTATTACGAGGCTGTCATCAACTGGTTCGACCGTCGCCACAACTGGCATATCGAGAAAGACTGGATTCTCTACACCTCCGGTGTGGTGCCGGCAGTGAGCTGCGCCATCAAGGCGTTTACGTTGCCCGGCGAGAAAGTGCTGTTGCAGACTCCCGCCTACAACTGCTTCTTCTCTTCCATCCGCAACCAGGGCTGCGAGGTGCTTGAGAACGAGCTTGTGCGGGAAGGCGACACCTACCGCATCGACTTCGATGACTTTGAGCGTAAGTGCGCCGACGAGAAGACGACGGTGTTCCTGCTCTGCAATCCTCATAATCCCTGCGGCCGCGTGTGGACCAAAGAGGAACTGCAACGCATGGCGGACATCTGCCGCAAGCATCATGTCAAGGTCATCAGCGACGAGATCCATTGCGAGATCATCATGCCGGGCTATCACTTCACGCCTTTCGCCCTCGTTGACGAAGACAACAGCGTGACGCTCAACTCACCGTCGAAGAACTTCAACATCGCGGGCTTGCAGATCGCCAATGTCATCTGCAAGAACGACGAGTGGCGCCGACGCATCGACCGCGTCATTAATATATATGAGGTGTGCGACGTCAATCCCTTTGGTGTCATTGCCTTGCAGGCTGCGTATAACGAGTGCGGCGACTGGATCGACGAGATGAACCAGTATGTGTGGGACAACTATCAGTATCTCAAGCGCTTCGTGCTGGATGAACTGCCGCAGATACAGGTCATCCGCATGGAAGGCACTTATCTGGCCTGGCTCGACATCATGTGCTATGAGCTCTCGTCTGATGAGGCTACGCAACAGCTGTTGCACGATGGTCGTGTCTTTGTCAGCAGTGGCACGCTCTACGGCAAGAAAGCCGGTGAGGGCTATCTTCGGCTTAACTTAGCCTGCCCGCGCGAGACACTCAAGCAGGGACTCGTGCGTCTGGGCCGTGTGCTGGGTCAGTATGCCAGCGATGATCATGAGTATGGATGTCCAATGTAAAAAGTAAACAGATACAGATATGAACGAAGTATTACAAGCCATTAAGGAGAGAAGAAGCATCCGCCGGTTCAAACCAGAGCAGGTCAAGGATGAGGAGTTGAGCACGGTGTTAGAGGCAGGTACGTGGGCACCGACGGGTCATGGCAGTCAGGATCCTTGGATCGTGGCTGTGCAGAATTCTGAGCAGCGCGCCACTCTGTCAAAGGCCAATGCTGAGATCATGGGCACGACGAGTGATCCCTTCTATGGCGCGCCCACGCAGGTCTATGTCTTTGCTTCCAAGGACAATGAGAACAATGTCAAGGATGGCAGCCTGGTGTTGGGCACGATGATGCTCGCCGCCCATTCCATCGGCTTGGGCTCATGCTGGATCAACCGTGTGGACAAGATGTCAGAGCGCGACGACGTAAAGGCCTTGATGAAGGAGTGGGGACTGCCCGACGGACTGGTAGGCGTCGGCTCTCTAGCTCTCGGTTATGCCGCTGCTGCTCCGCGTCCCGGCAAGCCACGCAAGGAAGGATATAGCAGAGTCATCAAGTAAAAAGTCCCAGCCAAAAAATATTGTCATCAAAGAAGCAAAAGGCAGAAATTAACTTCTTGACATATAGAAACAAAAAAGCCCACTCGGTCGAGTGGGCTTTTTTGTGTAGTCCGAAGACTGCCGTACTCTTAGCGGTTTAGAATCCTTTTTTCACGGATTCCAGTATCTTGTCTGTTGCTCCGCACAAGTTGGAGACATAGTTAGTCGAGCTGTTGCCGGCTCGGGCGATGTCCTCGGGATGCTCGGTAAACACCTGCATGATGCGGTTGAAGTCTCCGTCGTTGTGGATCTCCAGTCCGCCACCGCATTGCAGCAGGCCTTGGGCCTCGGCGAAATGCTTGTTGTTGGGACCAAAGATGACGGGTACGCCCCACACACCGGCTTCCAACGTGTTGTGAATGCCGACACCGAAGCCGCCACCCACATAGGCGACAGAACCATAGTGGTAGATGCTGCTGAGCAGACCGAAACAATCGATGATGAGCACGTTGGCGTCAGCTACGTTCTCCGTTGTCGCCTCGGTGTAGCGCACGACCTTGCCTTCGATCTTGGAGATGATCTGCTTGAGGTGGTCCTCGCCGATGACGTGCGGGGCGATGATCATCTTCCACTCTTTGTGCTGATTGAAGTATGGGATGAAGATGTCCTCGTCGGGTGGCCATGACGAACCGGCGACGAAGACCATCGGCAACTGTCTGGGCTCGCCGCCATCCTTCTGCCACTCCAGCGAAGGCACACCGTGGACAAACGACTCCACAATCGGCAGTTGCTTGGCGGCTTCCTTGATCTCCACCACGCGGTCGAAGCGTGTGTCGCCCACCACCTCCACGTCGGTGATGCCGATGTCGGCAAGCAGACGCTTACTCTCCTCGTTCTGTACGAAGAAGCGGGTGAAGCACTTTAGCACGTTGGCATAGCTGCGGCCATACCAGCGGAAGAAGATCTGGTCGGGACGGAAGATGCTTGACACACTGTAGGTCGGTACGCCACGATGACGGAGTATGTGGAGATAGTTATACCAGAACTCATACTTGATGAAGAAAGCCATCACCGGTCGCACCGTGCGCAGGAAGCGCCGTGCGTTGCGGATCGTGTCGAGCGGGAGATAGCAGATGATGTCGGCTCCCTGATAGTTTTTGCGCACCTCGTAGCCCGAAGGCGAGAAGAAGGTGAGCAGGATCTTGTACTCGGGATGCTCCTTGCGGATGCGCTCCATCAGCGGGCGTCCCTGCTCGAACTCTCCAAGAGAGGCGGCATGAACCCAAATGTATTTGGCATTGGGATCTACCTGCTTGCGGAGAATGTCGAGGGCTTGGTTCTCCCCTCGCCACATCTTTTTCACCTTTTTGCTGAAGAGACTGGCGATGACCACTCCAAGGAGGTAGACATAAATTGCAAACTGATACATAAACGGTGGTTTGACGCGTTCGTCTGGGACGCTAACTTATTTCTGGTATTCGGGTGAAAGCGTGGCAATGGCTTTGCGCAACCGCTTGATGGTCTCCTCCTTGCCGAGGAAGGCCGAGATGTCGAACATGCCCGGGCCTTTGCCGATACCCACGAGAGCCAGACGGAAAGCGTTCATCACGTCGCCCATCTTGTAACCTTTGTCTGCAATCCACTTCTCCACGACAGGCTCCTGACCTTCGATCGAGAAGTCGTCGATGCCTTCCAGCACGTCGATGAGCTCGCTCATCTGCTGGGCAGAGAACTCTTTCCAGCGCTTGCGCACCGTCTTCTCGTCGTATTCCGTCGGAGCGATGAAGAAGAACGAGCACAGTGGCCACAGCTCCTTGACGAAGCTCACGCGGTCCTTCATCATGTGCACAACGAGCTTTACGCGGTCGAAACTCTCGTCCACGCCGTTGTTGGCAACGATAGGCGCGAAGAGACGGGCAATCTCGTCGTCGCTCTTGCGCAGGATATACTCATGGTTGAACCAGATACCTTTCTGATAGTCGAACTTGGCGCCGCTCTTCGAGCATTTCGTGATGTCGAAAGCCTTGACGAGCTCGTCGAGTGAGAAGATCTCCTGGTCGGTGCCAGGATTCCATCCCAACAGAGCCAGGAAGTTGACCACAGCCTCGGGGAAGTAGCCGCTCTCGCGATAGCCCGAGCTGACTTCTCCCGTCTTGGGGTCGTGCCACTCCAATGGGAAAACGGGGAAACCGAGACGGTCGCCGTCGCGCTTGCTGAGCTTGCCTTTGCCTTCCGGCTTCAGCAACAGCGGCAGATGGGCGAAGCGGGGCATCGTGTCTTCCCAGCCAAAGGCCTTGTAGAGCAGCACATGGAGCGGTGCGCTCGGCAACCATTCCTCGCCGCGGATGACGTGGGTGATCTCCATCAGGTGGTCATCGACGATGTTGGCCAGGTGATAGGTAGGTAGCTCGTCGGCACTCTTGTAGAGCACCTTGTCGTCGAGGATGTCGCTCTTGACGCACACGTCGCCGCGGATCATGTCATTGACATGGATCTCCTGGCCCGGCTCCACCTTGAAGCGTACGGTATACTGCACACCGTCGTCGATGAGCTTTCGCCATTGCTCTTCGGGCAGAGTCAGCGAGTTGCGCATCTGCATGCGTGTGGTAGCGTCGTATTGGAAGTTCTTCACTTCGGCACGCTTGGCCTCCAACTCCTCGGGTGTGTCGAAGGCATAGTAAGCCTTGCCGGCCTCAAGCAGTTGGTCAACGTATTTCTTGTAGATCTCGCGGCGCTCGCTCTGGCGGTAAGGACCGTGGCTTCCACCGAAGCTCACGCCCTCGTCGAACTGAATGCCGAGCCATCTGAACGCTTTCAGAATGTATTCCTCAGCACCGGGAACAAAACGGTGTGAGTCGGTGTCCTCGATACGGAACACCAGTTCACCGCCATGCTGGCGGGCAAAAAGATAGTTATAAAGAGCGGTGCGCACGCCGCCAATGTGTAAAGGTCCGGTTGGACTGGGCGCAAAACGCACCCTTACTTTTCTTTCAGACATGCCTATGAAATATTATTTTTTGCAAAAGTAATACTTTTTTTCGGCTTTAACGTATTTTTTTAGTATTTTCGCAGTGTGAATAGGAATATTACGTTTGCACATCAGATTATTGAGAGCTTATGAGCATCATAGAACAGTTTCACCGCAGTGAAGAGCATCATTGGCGCAACATTGGCCTGAGGTTGTTGCTGGTACTGGCAACCACCGTGCTGATTGTGTGGTTCATGCCCCGCAATGATGCCCAACAGTTTCAGTACGAGATTGGAGAGCCATGGCATTATGGCACGATCATCGCAAAATACGATTTCCCGATCTACAAGACTGATGAGGCTTTGCAGCAGGAGCGCGACTCCCTGCTGAGCATGTTCCAGCCTTATTACGACTACGATGACCAGGTGGAGAGTCAGTCCATCGGCAAGTTCCGTTCCGACTTTGCCAAGGGTATGCCGGATCTGCCCGCCAACTTCGAATGTATCATTGTTGACCGCCTTCACCGCCTCTATCAGGCCGGCATCATGAGCACGCCCGACTACAATGCCTTGCATGGCGACACGACGCGGCTCATCCGTGTCATCTTCGGCAAGAATGCCGAGAGCGTACAGACCGGGTGCATCTATTCGACAAAGTCGGCCTACGAGCAGTTGCTCAGCGATGAGGAACTGAGCAAGGAACGCCCGGCTTTGCAACGGCTGAATCTCAACAACTATATTGTGCCCAACCTAATCTATGACCGTGCCCACTCCCAGACCGCGCGCAACGATCTGCTGAGTAGCATATCGCCGGCCAGCGGCATGATGATGGCAGGGCAGAAAGTCATCGGCGTGGGCGATATGGTCAATGAGTACAACTATCGGGTGCTCAATTCGTTCCAACGCGAGTTGCAGCGCCGCAACGCCTCGAAGAGCCAGCTGACGCAGCATCTGGCCGGCGGCACGATCTATGTGTTCACGCTTGTGCTGCTCTTCACCATCTATCTGGCGATGTTCCGCAAAGACTATTTCGAGAAGCCGCGCAGCATAGCCATGCTCTATCTGCTGATCACCATCTTCCCCATATTTGTGTCGTTGATGATGGTACACAGCTATTTCAGTTTCAGTGTCTATGTGCTGCCGTTTGCCTTTGTGCCTATTTTTGCGCGTGTGTTTATGGACTCCCGCACGGCGTTCATTACCCATGTGACGATGGTGCTCATCTGTGCTGCCGTGCTGAGGATGCAATACGAGTTCATCGTCATCCAGACGGTGGCAGGCCTGGTGGCCATCTATTCACTGCGCGAGATGACCTCGCGTGCCCAGGTGTTCAAGACCGCCGTGATGGTCTTTGTTGCTACCTGCCTCATCCACTTTGCCTTGCAGCTCATGCAGAGCGGTGCAGTCTTTGAGCCCGACACACGCATGTATTACCACTTCTTCATCAATGGTGTACTGCTCTTGTTGGCATACCCGCTGATGTATCTCGTGGAAAAGCTCTTCGGCTTCACCTCTACTATCACGCTCATCGAGCTCAGCAACACCAACCGCGGACTGCTGCGTATGCTTAGTGAGGTGGCCCCCGGCACGTTCCAGCATTCGATCATCGTCGGTAATCTCGCTTCCGAGATTGCCAATAAGATCGGAGCCAACAGCACGCTCGTGCGTACCGGTGCCCTCTATCACGACATTGGCAAGATGGCCAATCCCGCTTTCTTCACCGAGAACCAGCAGGGAGGAATTAACCCTCACGACAATCTCACGGAGAAAGAGAGCGCCAAGATCATTATCGGGCATGTCACCAATGGCGTGAAGCTTGCCGAGGAAGCTAATCTGCCGGTGTTTATACGTGACTTCATCCTGACTCACCACGGCCGTGGCCTGACGAAGTATTTCTATATCAAGTACCAAAACGAGCATCCCGACGAGATTGTCGACAAGGAGGCTTTCACCTATCCCGGACCAAATCCTTACACCCGTGAGCAAGCCATCCTGATGATGGCAGACGCATGCGAGGCGGCCTCGCACTCGCTCAAGGAGTATACGGAAGAGAACATCTGTGAACTCGTCAACAAGATGGTGGACGGGCAGGTGGCTGCCGGCTTCTTCAAGGAGTGCCGCATCACGTTCTACGACATCGCCATTGCCAAGCAAGTGCTCATCGACCGCCTGAAGGCTATCTACCACACACGTATTCAATATCCCAAACTCAAGGACGAGAAGTAAGCACCGGACGTTTTCTGTACTAAATTTAAGAAAGAGTAGCATGCCGTAGACGTATTCCGACGATCATTGTTGACCGCCGTAAGGGTTTTCTGTTGCCGTCTGCATGTTCCTTATATGCCGTCTGCATGTTCCTTATATAATATGGTAGTGTTGTCGTAAGACAATGTGTATTGTTAAAGAAACTCAACATAAGTAGAAATATCAACAACATTTGTAGAACTATCGAACAATGTTGCTACCTTTGCAGTCGCAATTCAAAACAACTTTTAGGATAATGAAGTCTAAAATGATTCTTGCGGCTGCTTTTGCCGCAATCTCCCAGTTGGCTTTCGCCGGTGGCATTCTGACCAACACCAATCAAAACATAGCTTATAACCGAATGATGAGCCGTGAGGCCGCCATAGGCATTGATGGTGCGTATTACAACCCAGCCGGTGTGGCTTTCCTTTCACCGGGACACCATTTCTCGTTCAACTGGCAGATGGCTGTGCAGAGACGTACCATTGAGAACGATTATCCGTTGTTTGGCAACAACACTGCTGACAACAGCACGCACCGCAAGTTTCAGGGCAAGGCCTTTGCGCCGGTTCTTCCTTCCGTACAGTATGCCTACAACTGGCGCGACTTCTCTTTCCAGTTCAATGGAGGATTGATCGGGGGTGGCGGCAAGTGCACCTTCGACGATGGTCTGGGCTCGTTTGAGAAGATTGTCGGCGAGACGGCTTTAGGAGCTGTCGGTCTGGCCGGTGCCGTGGATCAGGCTTTGGGGCAGCAGATGTTCACATCTCCTCAGATGTTTGGCACTGACGGCAAGTACAGTTTCAACAGCTACATGCGTGGCAATTCTTATTACTATGGTTTCTCCGTAGGTGCCGCCTACAAGCTGCGCCCCAATATGAGTGTCTTTGCCGGTGTGCGTGCCGTCTACGCCACAGGCAGCTATTATGGCTATGTGCGCAACATTAAGGTGGGCAACATGTCGCTCTATAAGGTCCTCGACCCGTCTAAGACCAACTCCGGTGACATCGAGTTGAACTGCGACCAGAAAGGACTCGGCTTCACTCCGATCATCAGCATCGACTATCGTCTCGGCCACTGGAACTTTGCGGCCAAGTATGAGTTCAAGACGCGTATGCGACTGAAGAACGAGAGTGTCAACCAGGCACCGTCAATCGGTAACCTTCAGGACAATCTTGGTACTGCTGTGGCACAGACGGTTGCTGCACAGGCCATGAAGCAGGGCATGACTCAGACCGAGGCACTGGCCTACGGACTGGAATATGCTAAGAACAAGCTCAGCGATCCGCGTGTCGTTGGCGCCATGGGCATGATCAAACAGCAGTTTGACAGCAAGATGGAGGAGGCTACCGGCGAGTATGCTGATGGCGTGAAGGTGCCGGCTGATATTCCCGCCCTGCTCTCTGTGGGTGTGGGCTACAACCCTGTGGATCCCTTGCGCGTGAATGTCGGCTTCCACTATTTCTATGACAAACAGGCCTCTGCCTACAACCATCGTGAGGAGAAGCTGAAGCGTGGTACCATGGAGTGGACGGCCGGTGCCGAGTTCGACGCCAGCAAGCGCATCACCGTGTCTGCCGGTTGGCAGAACACCAACTATGGCCTGAGCGAGGCTTATATGAATGACAAGAGTTTCGTAGTCAGTTCCAATAGCGTGGCTTGTGGTGCCCGCTTCCATCTCACTAAGCGCATGGACTTGAACGTGGCTTATTTCCACTCGTTCTATCAGCATAAGAAGACCACAGAAGAATCTACACAGACGGTCACCTACAAGAGCGACTACACCCGAGACAACAACGTGTTCGGCGTCGGCGTGGACTTCAACTTCTAAAGAAGGAAGCTGCCCCTCTCTAACTTCTCCTTTTAGGGGGAGCAAGAGAGAGTCTTTACATGGGGTCTACATCGAAATAGATTTGCAAAGCCTTGTATCCTTTCTGGTTCAGCAACTGCTGTCGGAGGGCTATAAGGCTTTGCTGCGTTTGTGCCCTGGCAATACCGTTCTCCAGTTTCAGCACGATCTTGCGGATGCTGAGACTTTGGATGCGTGCCACGCCCGGCTTGTCGGGACCAAGCACGCGGTTGCCGAAGCGTTGGCGCAGCTGAGCACCTAATTGTTGTGAGGCAGCCTCGGCAATGCCCTCCTGTTTGTGCTTGAGGTATATATATATAAGGTGGTAGAACGGCGGATAGTGGAATAGATGACGCTCGGCGAGCAAGTCGTGGTAGAAAGCCTGGTAGTCGTTGCTCACCACCTGCTGCACCACGGGCAGCTGTGGGTTGCGGGTCTGTAGGATGACAAGCCCGCGCTTGCCCTTGCGTCCGGCACGCCCACTGACCTGGCTCATCATCATGAACGCATACTCGTAAGCACGGAAGTCGGGATAGTTGAGCATGGAGTCAGCGTCGAGGATGCCCACCACAGCCACGCGGTCGAAGTCGAGTCCTTTGCTGATCATCTGTGTGCCGATGAGCAGATTGGTCTTGCCAGCGCCGAAGTCGTGTATGATACGCTCGTAAGCTCCTTTCGTGCGGGTGGTGTCGAGGTCCATGCGTGCCACGCGTGCTTCGGGGAACACTTCTTTTATCTGGTCCTCAATCTTTTCTGTGCCATAGCCGCGTCCGCTGAGATGAGGATTGCCGCAACAGGGGCAGACCATCGGCACGGGCTGGGTGTAGCCACAATAGTGACAGGTGAGCATGTTGAGACGTTTGTGGTAGGTGAGGCTTACGTCGCAGTTCTTGCAGTGAGGCACCCAGCCGCAGACCTTACACTCGATCATCGGCGCAAAGCCACGGCGGTTCTGGAAGAGGATGGCTTGCTTGCCTTGGCTCAGTGCCTCACGTATGGCACTGAGCAACTGGGGCGAGAACGGACCGCTCATCATCTTGCGGTGGCGAAGATCCTTGATGTCGACGACATGGATGTCGGGCAACTGTATGCCTTGGTAGCGCTGCATGAGTGGCACATAACCGTATTTCCCCGTCTTGGCGTTGTAGTAGCTTTCCATGCATGGCGTGGCACTGCCAAGTAGTGTCTTGGCACCGAGCATCTGTGCCATGACGATTGCTGCGCTGCGAGCGTGGTAGCGTGGTGCGGGGTCTTGCTGTTTGTAGCTGGTCTCGTGCTCTTCGTCGATGATGACCAGTCCCAGCCGCTGAAATGGCAGAAACACGGCACTGCGTGCGCCGAGGATCACGCTGTAAGGCTTGTCGGAGAGTTGCTTCTGCCAAATCTCCACGCGCTCGGCATCGCTGTATTTGCTGTGATAGATACCCAACTCACTGCCGAAGACACATTGCAGTCGTTCGGTCATCTGTACGGTGAGTGCAATCTCGGGCAAGAGATAGAGCACTTGCTTGCCTTCGGCGATGGCCTTCTCAATGAGATGGATATAGATCTCGGTCTTGCCGCTGGAGGTCACGCCATGGAGCAGCACCACGTTTTTCTCCTTCCACTGCGCTTCTATGGCGTCCATGGCCTTGGACTGAGCGTCGTTGAGTGTCTTCGTGTTTTCGGGATGAGGCTGCCCCGCATGGTTGAGCCGTCCCACCTCACGGTCGTAGGCCTCGAGGAAGCCGTGGACAACCAACTGCCGCACAATAGCTGTGGAGCAACTGGTGGCGTTCATGAGTTCCTCGCGTGTCAGTTCCTTGATCTCGCAGGGATTCTCGAAGTAGACATCCCAGTGGGAGAGTTGCAGAAAGGCGAGAAACACTTTCTGCTGTTTGGGCATGCGTCGTAGGAGGTCGATGGCGATGTGCAGCGCTTGTTCGTTGCGGTATTTGGCAGCGAGTCTTACGCAGGCTTCTGTCTTCGGTCGGTAGCCTGTCTCCGCTTTCAGTCCGGCGGGCAGGGCGGCGTTCATCACTTCGCCCATGGTACACATATAGTACGAGGCGATCCACTGCCACAGCTGATATTGGTGGGGCAGAATGACCGGTGCGGGATCGAGCACGTCGAGCACTTCTTTGATCTTGCTGTCGTCGAGATCGGGCTTATCGTCGTGGACGCGTACGCAGAGAGCCGCCACCGTCTTGCTCTTACCCCAAGGCACGAGCAGGCGCATGCCGGCCACGATGCCGTTGGCTTTCTTGTCGTCAACGGCATAACTGAATGTGCCCTCTAAAGGCAGCGGCAATATCACGTCTACGTATCTCATGAGAATATATACGTGAGCAAAGGTAGTAAATTAATTAATAGATACCAAATTTGCCATACGTTAATTGCCATGTTCTCTATCGGCTACTCTTTTCTTTCTTCTATCTTCACATCTAACGTCTGCTCAATGACGGTGATGATGCTGTTGAGATTGGCAGTGTCAAAGTCAGCGGTGAGGCGCTTGGACATGTTGTCAGCAGTGAGGTGCACATGATAGTAGGTGCTGAGCGTGTGAAGCACATCGGCGAGGGGCGCGTCTATGAAATGGAACTCATGAGTAGCCCAGGCTGCCGAGTTGAGGTCGGCTTTTCTGTCCAGTCGTGGCGAGCTTTCTCCATCAGTGAGCATGGCCGACATGCCCGCCCTTAAGGCGACAGCCGTGCTGCCGGAACGTGTAGAACCGAAATTGGCAGCACCTTCAAGGACTGTCAGGCGTGTACCCGCTGCCGACTCCTCCACTTGCAGATGCGTGCCGATGTCGCGGACGATGTAGTCGTTGTCAGCAATAGTGAAAGGATGACTGGCATCGTGATGGATGGCGAAGTAGGCCTTGCCCGTCATCTCCACTTTGCGGCAGTCGTCCTTATAGGACAGCGTGGCGTGGGGAGCCAGCGTCACTATCGTGCCGTCGGGCAGACGATAGACTTGTTGTGTGGCCTCGGCGGTGAGCGTTGTCGTTGAGGGCTTCAGATACAGATAAGTGCCGAGGCTTGCGGCCACGAGTACAGAGGCGGCGATGGCTGTCCAGCGCAGGTACAGGTGCTTGGCGGTTTGGGGGCGGATGCCCGTGCGGGTCTGAATCTTATCGAGGGCTCTTTGTGTGTCAAGCTTGCCCTCCTTATAATAGTGAAGAACGTAGCGCATACGCGAATGGTGAGTTATTTCCAGGTTTGTATGATCTCTTCGTATCTTGCCCACTTCGTTTTTGTCTTATGGTAGCCTGCTGTCATGCCGATGCCTCCTTTGACGTTGCCGTAGGAGGGCGCGATGCTTGACAGTCCGGCTTTGGCCAGGTCGTTGTTGTCGAGGCTGCCGATGGAGTGAATGAAATGGTAGAACTCGGGAGTGATGTGGTAGAGGATGACACGATAGTAAGGGCTGACCAGCTGTGAGCTCATACTACCATCCGGCAGCTTGACCGTTTCTTGACCAGGTTCATACCACACGTTCAAGTGCAGCGTGTAGGTCTTGCCGTTGATGTCGTCGTCGGTGAAGAGGTAGAAATGCTCATAGTCGTTGTTGTCGTAGCCGAAGTCATAGTCGATTTGTCCGAGTCCACTGAGCAGCGGCTCACTGTCGAGGTAGATATGCCGCACTGATTCCGTAGTGTCCGTCTTGTCGGTGTCGTCAGAGGGGGCTTCGCCCTCCGCGTCGGTTCCCGTGAGGATGCCTCCTTTGAGAGTGATGATAGCACTCACCAGCTGCACAGCGTAGTAGTCTTTCGTGTCGCCGGGATCGGTGAAAGTGGTGGAGATCTGATAGAAGTCCTCAGCCTGCTCTTCGTAGTTGGAGTAGAGGTGTACCCGTTTGACCGTCGGGTTGTCGATGGTGATGGCGTCGAGGATGGTCGTCGACGCCGAGACGGCGGACAAACCGTCGGCTTGTGCGGTGAGCTCTATGCGGTCTCCGACCTGTTGGTGTGCCACGGCCTTATACGATCCGTCGCCCATGTTGATGACTTCTGCCGTCTTTCCGTTGACCGAATAATTGATATGAGCATCGACGACGGGCGTGATACTGCCTTTTGTATTGACCGGCAGGCTGCGTGTGAGCCGTATGACTGTGGTGTCGCCGACTGTGGGCATACAGTAAAGGATGAGCTTGGGATTGCTCTGTATCTTATTGATGTCGAAGTCGTCCTTGCAGGAGGTCAGCGAGAGTGCGGCGAGTATATATATAAATAAGGTGTAGTGGTGTCGCATGGTGTTAAAACTTATAAGTGTAACTAAATGATGGGATGATGGGGATGTAGCCTTTCGCTTTGGCCTTGAACGTACCGGTATAGTCGTTGTATTCCATGTCTATCCACATCGTGTTGAGATGGCAGTAGGCATTGTAGATGCTCCAGTTCCAGATGCGCTCGTGGCCGTGTTTGGTGCGGTGGTGGATGTCCACGCCGATGTCGAGACGGTGGTAGGCAGGCGCACTGACGTTGTTGGGCCGTTCGAAGAGGAAGTCTTCCTCGCCGCCGTCACCCAGGTCGGGGTAGTTGACATATTGTGTGGGCACGGTGAGGCGGTTGCCGCTGTGATAGAGCCATTCGGCGTAGAGGTGTGTGCCCTTGCCGAAGGTGTAGCGCACCGATGCGTTGATTTTATGGCGGTTGTCAAACTTGTCGTAGTACCACTCGGGATAATAGTCCTCAAACTTACGCTTGTTCCACGACAGCGTATAGGAGGCGTCGAGTTGCAGGCGGTGTGTGGCATAGTGTGCGTCGAACTCCAATCCGTAGAAGCGCCCGTGCCCTTCCATCACCTTCGTGTCCCAGTTGTTGGCGGGTGGCTCCAGTCCCTGCCAGTTGGTATATTGCAGTAGATGTGACGACCACTTGTAGTAGCCTTCTATCGAGAGCAGCCAGTGGCGGTCTGGCCACATGTACACGCCGGCGGCCCACTGATGGCTGTGCATAGGATGAAGGCGGGCTGTCGTGGGCACCCAGTAGTCGCTCGGCAAGTCGATGTAGGCATTGGAGATCTTGTGCACAAACTGCGTCATCGTGGTGTAGCTTGCCTTGAGCGACAGGTGTGGGTTAAGCTGATATTTCACTGCGGCGCGCGGGTCGAGGTTGGCGAAGGACTTGCCTTGTACGTGGAAGAGCGCTATGTTCATACCGGCGTTGAGGCTCCAGTGGTTGTCAATTGTCATCTCGTCCTCGCCATAGACGTTCCACTCCGTGGCGGCGAGATGGCTTCTTGAACTGACTTTCGTTGTGTCGCCCTCGCCGTCATTACTGACGAAGTTGATCTGGTCGTTGCTTTGCGGGCGGAAGTGGTGCAGGGTGAAGTCGTGACCGAAACGGATGTGGTGGTGTGGTGTGGGTCGGTAGTCGAAGGCCATGCGGTAGCCCACGTCGTTGATGGTGGAGTGGTATCCATGTTCGGTGTACTGACGAGAAGACTCGTGGCCGTTAGTGTCCACGACACGGTCGTCTTCCAGAGACCGCAGCTTGGACAGACTGTAGGTGTACACGCCCGTGATGTTGGCGAAGAACTTCGGCGAGAGGACATAAGTCCAGTCCAAGGCAGCGTTGAAGTTGCCCCAATTGAAATGGTTCTTGGTCAAATCCTTCTCGGTGCGATGATTGCTATCGTCTATGCGTCTGCCGTCATAGGTGTAGTAGCTCATGGCACCGTAGCTGTAGTCATATTCGTCGCGCGTAGAGAGCTTGTCTTGTCCCCAGTAGGTGCTCAACGACAGCCGCGATCGGTCGCTGAAGAGATGTGTCACCTTGGCGTTGAAGTCGTGGAAGAAGTACGCGATGTTCACCTTATCGTCATCCTCGCTGGCGTGGTGGTTGATGTATGAGAACACGGGACGTGTGATCAGGTCGAGCCATGAGCGCCGCAGGGCGATGTTGAAACTGGTCTTGCCCTTCTGTATCGGTCCCTCGAACTGCAGGCCACCGTCGAGCAGGCCGAGGCGCACCGAGCCATGGTAATGCTGCATGTCGCCGTCGGTGGTGCGCACGTCGATGACACTGGACAGGCGGCCGCCGTAGCGGGCGGGGAAGCCGCTCTTGTAGAAGTCGACGTTTTTCACGATGTCGGCGTTGAACGATGAGAAGAGTCCGAGCGTGTGGTTGATCTGGTAGAGTGGTGTGCCGTCGAGCAGGAAGAGGTTCTCGTCGTTGTTGCCGCCGTGGACATAGAGTCCGCTGGTGAGTTCCACGCCCTCGGCCACACCACTCGTGCGCTGGAGCGTCTTCACCACGTCGGGCGAGGACAGCAGGGCGTAGCCCGTCTTAATGTCGGACTGTGAGATCGAGCGCTTGCCGGTCTGTGTGTTGAGTAGCGGTGAGTTGAGATCTCCCTCCACGACAACCTCCGGCAGTCGGTTGTCTTCCATGAGAGCAATGTCTTGCCGGAGGTTGCTTTCGAGCTTGGCCTTGATCTTTTGGTCAGCGAATCCGAGGTAGCTGAACTTGATATGGTGCTCGCCCTCAGGTAGGGTGAGCGAGTAGAAGCCATAGGCATTGGTGGTGGTTCCCGTGCCGGTGGTCTCATCCCATATGGTGGCGTTGATGAGCGTCTCGCCACTGGTGTCGCGGACATAGCCGCTGAGCGTGTGCCGCCGTGGTGGCGCCAGTGTTGCCTTGCGCGGCTGTGGCTGACTGTGAGGCGTGGCCTTTTCTTGTCTGGCTGCTTTCAGTATGATATATTTTCCATTGACCGAGTAGCTGATGCCACTGTCCTTGAAGAGCGTGCTCAAGGCTTTGGCGAGTGTCATGCCTTTGAGCGACGGCCCCTGATAGGTGTTGCCTACGGGCAGCGAGGTATCGTAGGTGAAGTTGACTTTCTGAGTACGGTGCAACCATTCCATCTGTTGCCGGATCGTCGTCGTGTGGTCTTTGCCACGGACGACTAACGGCAACAAGATGAGGAGAATGGTCGCCGCAATGATCATTCTTGCGGTTTTCACGTTACAATATATATGTGGTTTACTGTTTTTTATTCTTCTGATTATTTGTTATTGGGCAGCTGTGTGATTTTTATTTTTCCGAAAGCATCACCGCTTTCTCCTTCGATGATCATCGTGCGCGTCGCTGTTGTATTGTTGGGTGCGACTGCCACGGTAATAACGTTGCCTTTTGCGCCTGCTTTCGCCCAGGGACCTTCACAATAGGTATTGTAGCCGAGCGTGTCGGTTTTGGCATGTATATAGGACTGGCTGTCTTCTTCAGTTATGCCGTTGATCCATACTGAAGAGTAGTTCTTTGCGTGGACTTTTCTGGTCCCACCTTGTGCGCTGAACGTCACTTGACGGTCTGACCATTTAATGCCATCCCAGTCGCCATCGTTTTTGCTGCATGCGGTCAGGCTGAGGACAAATAGAGCGATGATCCCTATCTTACTTTTCATACTTACTTTTACTAGTCTTAGTGGTGTCTTGTCTCCTCTTAGGGGGTCGGGAGGGTCTTGCTTTTAGAATGCCTTGCCGAAGCTAATGTAGGGTGCGAGGAACACCGCCCCCTTGCTATAGTTGTCGTTGGAGTCTATCCAACCGTTGGTGATGTTGACCATTGGTGTGACGCCACAGCGGAATTGGAAACCATGCGTACTGGTGTAGCGGTAGCCGACATTCATATAGAGAAAGTCTCGCACCTGCGTCTTGTTTTCGCTTTTGATGCTGATATCGCTCTCCTTGTCCATATAAGCGACGACAAGCTTGCTGCTGATGAGGCGCAGTTGGTTGCCGAGTCCTAATTCCAGTCTTGACTTGCGCTTGCCTATCAGGTAGTTCATGCCGGTGGTCAGTCCGTAGTACATTGTATGGGTATGGATGCCCATCATGTTGTCCCATTGTCCAGCCCATCCCAGGCCAAGCTGATAGCCCCAGTGTGAGTCCTTCTTCAACCGTGCGTCCCAGTTGGCACTGACGCCCCAGCACGGGCCACCCAGCTCACCATAGATACTGTGTTGTGGCATGACGAAGGTGGAGTCTGCAGTTTTTGCCGTCGTCGTCAGGCATCCTCCCATCAATAGCAGTGCAAGGGTCAAGCCCTTGCTTTTCTTTGCATTCATATTCTCTCAGTTGTTGTTTTCTGTCGCTATGACGCAGAAAGTCGGGAATCCCCCCATGGGAGACATAAAAAAGTGTTCTTCTTTTTATGCTTTTATCCGTTTGTCCTACCTTTGCAAACAAAAAATACGATGATGATACGCGTCCATTCACGCTTCAGGCTTCTGCTGACGACCTGACTCTTCCGTGCCTCCTTGTCGAACCCGAAGAGGGAGCATCCGTCGGTATCTTGCAGCTCGTTCACGGTATGTGCGAGCATAAGGAACGCTATGAGCCACTGATGCAGTTCATGGCAGCACGGGGCTATGCCTGTGTCATCCACGACAAAAGCATGTTCGCCTGCGAAAAAGAAGGCAGAGAACTCAGCAACGACAATTTTAAAAAAAGAAAAATGGGGAGAAAGCGAGAGGATATAACAGAAAATTAGTACTTTTGCCGTAACATTCAAGCAAGCAAGACTATGGGAAAAAGCATACTCATCAAGGACACGACGCGCGAGGAGCGCATCGGCATCATCCGTGGCTCGCTCGACTGTGGGGCCGGCGGTTGCGAAAACTGTTCGAGCTGCTGGCTTGGCGGCGGCACTGTCGACGGTATCTATCAGGACTATATCGACGGCAAGCGGGAGTTGGCCGACATCAACAGGGAATACAGCGAGCGTTTCGCAGGGAGGCAGCGCCGATGACGCTGCCGGACATCAAGGGCTCCACACGCGAGGAGCGCGAGCAGTTTGTCGTTGAGGCCTTTCGCTGCATCAGCGACTGCGACAACTGCGGAGCGTGTCAGTTTCTCAAGGGACGTCCGGCAGAGGAACTCTATGCCGACTACATAGAGGGACGGCGCGATTTCCGCGAGATAACCATAGAAATCCGGAACAGTAATTATTGAACGACAGAATGGAAAGAAGAAAAGGTAAGTCGGTCTATCGCACCATACGCGACTATGTGATCATCACCATCGCCATGCTCTTGGGTGTCATCGGCGTGAACGTGTTTCTCGTGCCCAACCAGATCACCACGGGCGGCATTGTGGGTATCGCCTCGATCGTCTATTGGGGTACGGGCATACCGGTACAGAACACCTATTTCTTGCTCAATGCGCTGTTGCTCATCGCTGCGCTCGCCGTGCTCGGCTGGCGTTTCTGTGCCAAGACCATCTACGCGGTCATCGTCTTCACCGTGGCCTCCACGCTGTTTCAGCACATCTTCGGCATGAACATCCATGCGCTGTCTGACCAGAAGTTCATGGCGTGCATTGTAGGCGGCGTGTTTATGGGCACGAGTGTTGGACTCGGACTGTCGGCAGGCGGCAGTACGGGCGGTTCGGACATCATTGCCGCCATCGTGCACAAGTACCGCGACGTGTCGCTGGGCCGCATCATCCTGCTTTGCGACATGACCATCATCACGTCCAGCTACGTAGTGCTGCGGTCGTGGGAGAAGGTGCTCTATGGCTATGTGCTGCTGTTTATCGTGTCGTTTTGTGTGGACTATGTCATCAACTCACTGCGGCAGAGCGTGCAGTTCCTCATCATCTCTGACAAGTATCAGGAGATTGGCGAGGCCATTAACAAGATCGCGGACCGCGGCTGCTCCACGCTCAACGGCAACGGCTTCTACTCCAAGAAGGACATCAAGGTCATCTTCTGTATCGCTAAACGCAGCGAGTCGAGCCTGATCTTCGACCTTATCGACGAGATCGACCCCGACGCTTTTGTGGCGCAGAGTGCCGTGACAGGTGTTTATGGCCAAGGCTTCGACCGTGTGAAGGTGAGGAAAAAGATCAGTCTGGAAGAGATCAACAAACAGATAGGCGAGAGTGCCAAACAGAGTTAATCGTTCTGCTGGCGGTTTTCCTTCTGATAGGCTTTGGGCGTGCAGCCAGCGTGTGCCTTGAAGAAATTGGTGAAGGCACTCTGATCGCCGAAGCCTAAGGAGAAAGCGATCTCGCCGATGGGCATGTCGGAGGAGCGCAGCATGGTGCAGGCTTCCTCAAAGGCGAGGTTGTTGAGGTAGTTGTTGATGGTGTTGCCCGTGAGCTCACGCACCACGCGGCTGAGATAAGTGGTGGTGATGCTGAGTTTGTCGGCATAGAATCCGATCTGTCGCTCCTGCCGGAAGTGCTTATGGGCCAGGAAGAAGAAGATTCTCAGAATGTCTTGCTTATGCTGGAGGTCGGGCGCTACGAGACTGCGGTCGTAGGGCAGTTCGCTGACAAAGAGCAGGCAGACGTGCACCAGTGAGCGTAGCATCTCCACCTTATATATATGTACATAGTGTATTGTGCGTCGGATTTGTTGGAAGATACCACTGAGTTCCGCAGCCTGTGTCGCGCCGAGATGATAGAGGCATGGCTCCGTGCCGCCCTTGGGCATCAGTGGAGCGTCACCGCCGTCGAGTTGCATGAGCTGCTGATAGAAGCTGTCCTCTAAGAGCAGTCCCTCAGTCTCCGTGTCGTTGGGAAAGGAGCAGTCGACGGGTTGGAAAGGATGAAGCAGAAGCAAATCACCGCTATGCAGTTCCATCCGCTCATCGCCCACGGTGACAGTCGCTGTGCCCGAGCTGATGAGGTGGAGCTCGTGGCAGCTGATACTGTTGGTATAGGCGCGCAAGTCACTCTTGCCGCCCTCTTTTGAAGAGAAGTAGGCGACACTCCCGCCGAAGATATCCCGTATGTGATAGCGCTCGGCAAGCTGGGGTAAGCTAAGGTTTCCGCGACTGGCCATAGTGAATGTTGCGGCAAATATAGCGAATAGTTTTGAAATTTACAAAAAAAACTCTCTCATTCTTAAATACTATATCCAAGAAAACCTTATCTTTGCAGCAGTATTAAACCTAAACGCAAACCTAATATGGCAACAACCCTCATACTGATAGAACTGCTTGTCGTCTTGGTGTTCATTTTCATCGGTGCGCGCGTGGGCGGCGTAGGCTTGGGCATCTATGGCATGCTTGGCACCTTTATCCTCGTCTATGTTTTTGGTCTGGCTCCCGGAAAAGCTCCCATCGACGTGATGCTGATCATCCTTGCCGTCATCACAGCCTCGGCAGCCCTGCAGGCTACGGGCGGACTGGAATATCTCGTGGGGCGTGCCGCGCTGTTTCTTCGCCGCCATCCCGACCATATCACGTACTATGGCCCGCTGTGCTGTTTTGCCTTTTGCGTCTTTGCCGGCACGGCACATACCAGCTACAGTCTGCTGCCCATCATCAGTGAGATCGCCCAAGCCAACAAGACACGGCCCGAGCGTCCGATGAGCCTCTCGGTGATCGCTGCCTCGCTGGGCATCACCAGCAGTCCCGTGTCTGCCGCCATGGCCGCGATGATTTCTTCTGATCTGCTCGGCGGACAAGGAATAGAATTGGGAACCATCCTTATCGTTTGCCTGCCGGCCAGTATCGTTGCCATCCTGATAGCCGCACTTATCGAGAACCATATCGGCAAGGAACTTGTCGATGCCCCGGAATATCAGCGTCGCGTGCGCGCGGGGCTCATCAACCCCGAGGCCGACGCCAACAATCTCAAGGAGGCCGAGACCGAGCATAATCCACGTGCGCTGCGTGCCGTATGGGCTTTCTTCTTTGGTGTGGCTCTCGTGGTGCTCTTCGGCTTCGTACCCTCATTGCGTCCTGAAGGCGTGACGATGAGCGAGACGATCGAGATGGTGATGATGAGCGATGCCATCCTCATCCTGCTTGTCGGCAAGACCTGCGTGAAGGAACTGCCCAAGGGCAACATCTTCACGGCGGGCATGAACGCTGTCATTGCCATCTTCGGCGTAGCGTGGATGGGTTCCACTTTCTACACAGGTAATGCCGACGCCATCAACAGAGCTTTCTCCGGCATGGTCGCCACGGCACCGATGCTCTTTGCCGTAGCCTTGTTCCTGATGAGCATCATGCTCTTCTCTCAGGCCGCCACCGTCACCACACTTTATCCCGTAGGCATTGCCTTAGGCATCAACCCGCTGCTCCTCTTGGCGATGTTCCCGGCTGTCAACGGCTATTTCTTCCTGCCCAACTATCCTACAGAGGTTGCCGCGCTGGAGTTTGACCGCACGGGCACTACCCATGTGGGCAAGTATGTCATCAACCACTCCTTCCAGCTGCCCGGCTTTGTCACCACCTTTGTCTCCATCGGTGTAGGCTATCTTGTCACCTTGCTGCTTTCCTGATACCATTTACTCATTATATATTATTCATTATTTATTATATTGGTTATGAAAAGAATCATGCAATGGGTGCTCGCCGCCATCCTCATCATTATTTGCGGCGTATGTGTGATAACCTGCTGCGGCAGTGAGGACGACAATCCTGTGGTCAGCCCGACTGACGACAGCAGTCAGTTTGTAACCCTCAGCGAAGCCGTGCCCGATGTGATTCTGGAGATACGCTATTACGGCACGTACAACTTCGTAGGAACCCGCATTGACGGCTACGAGGAGCCGACAGCGCTACTCACACGCCAGGCTGCTGACAGTCTGAAGGCTGTAAACGAAGATGTGAAAGCACAGGGGTATAGACTGAAGATATACGATGCTTATCGTCCGCAGAAAGGCGTTGACCACTTTGTGCGGTGGGCGCAGGATTTGGAGGACACGAAAATGAAGCCCTACTTCTATCCCGACCTCGACAAGAGCGTGCTCTTCGAGCAGGAGTACATCTACGAGCGCAGCGGCCACACGCGGGGCTCCACTGTTGACTTGACGCTTTTCGACATGGCAACTGAGAAGGAACTCGACATGGGCGGCACCTTCGACTGGTTCGGCCCCGAGAGCCACCCCGACTTCTGCGGCAATCCCGAGACGGGCGAATATACGGGTGATAATTCGAAGAGTTCTGCCACGCCGAAGCGCAGCATCACCGAGCAGCAGTTCAAGAACCGCATGATTCTCCGTCGTGCTATGCTCGCCCACGGTTTCAAGCCCCTTGACACCGAGTGGTGGCACTTCACGCTCCGCGACGAGCCTTTCCCTGACACCTATTTCACATTCCCAGTTAAGCAACTGAACAAATGAAGTTAAAGAAACTATGGATGCTCGCCGCCATC
>DLDU01000043.1 GCA_002481295.1 Prevotella sp. UBA7764
AAAATTCTCTAGAGAATTTTCCATCAAAACACTGTTTTCTCATCGAGAAACAACCGAGATGACCAAGAGAAATCACTGATTTCATCCATAAAAGCCACATTTTTGTCGTCGAGTAGCTACTTTTTCATTCATCCGAGAACGACACGCATTCATTTTCATCTCATGGTTCTCTCTAGAATGAAGTTTAATCCTGATGCACTTTTGTCAACAAATATACTCAAGCAAATCACAACTTTCATCCAGCTGCCATACGATCTCTTGGCATTCGTAAGGCTTTTGTAGTCGAAGCAAAAGCCAACTATCTCACGCAGAGCAGCCCGTTAGCACCAGTGGTGGCGGCATGAAAGCGTGTCATCTTCTTGCCCCCATTGCCGGAAGCGATGATGCCGCCGTTGTTGAGATCATAGGTTCTGTGGCAATGGGAGCAGGACGCAATACCCGCACTGTTCACCTTGAGCGGATAGCTGCGCAGTGGCAGCGCGTTGGAGTCGAAGCAGTTGGGGCACTCACGGTCGTAGGCGTAGAACGTCTCGGAGAAACCATATCCCACAATGATCGCGCCGTTCAGACCAAGGATGAGTTGTCCGGCCTGCTGCCGTTGCTTGTCCTTGGCATCGAAGACAACCTGACTGCTGTGGCCCTGATTGTTGGTAAACACGAAATATTGCGCGCCACTCTTTGAAGTGGTGGTGATGGTGACAAAGATACCGAGAAGCGGTGTCATCGCATCGGCGAGCGTGAAATCGTTGTGGGTCTGATTGTCGAAGTACAGCGCACAGGGGGCTGTACTGAATTCACTCTCCACATCGCCACAAGCCACGAAGAGAGCAGCAGACAGCAGTCCCGTCATGGCCAGCATAATGATTCTGAATACTTTCTTCATTGCGGCTATCCTATATAATAATATAATAATGTGGGGCGGGATTTATTCCCGACCCGCCATTATTGACAGTAATTAGCAAGTGCTCTGCGGCATTAGGGCAGCCATGGTGCCGCCCCTACACTAAAGCCACAGCTTTCCCTTGTTCCTGCACCCAACATGACACATTGTTCCAGCCAACAATCAACATTCACCATTGGGCTCACTCAACATTCATCATTCTTCATTCAGCAATCTTCTCTCTGCTTCCTCCACCCTCTCGAAGTGGAAGCCGTCGAGCGTGTTGTCCATGAGTTCCTGGATACGGTCGTTGCAGAGATTGCCAATGGAACCCTCATGCGTATGATGGATGTGGTGGTCGGCCTTGAACGTCCCAGCCTCGATCTCCAACCCCACCTTCTTATAAGCGTCGCGGAACGGCATGCCATTAGCTGCCAGGCGGTTCACCTCCTCCACGGAGAAGATCGGATCATACATCGGGTTGTCGAGGATATGCCGGTTCACCTCTATCTTGTTGATGATATAGGCCGCCATGCTCAGGCAGTCCTTCAGCTCGTCGAAGGCAGGCAGGAACACCTCCTTAATGATCTGCAGATCGCGGAAATAGCCCACGGGCAGATTGTTCATGATGAGCATGATCTGCTGCGGCAGGCTTTGTATCTTGTTGCTCTTGGCACGGATGAGCTCAAAGACATCGGGGTTTTTCTTGTGCGGCATGATACTCGATCCCGTGGTACACTCCTTGGGCAGATGTACGAAACCAAAGTTCTGGCAGTTCATCAAGCAAGCGTCGAATGCCATCTTGGCCAGCGTGCCGGCCACCGTAGCAAGGGCGAAGGCCACGTTGCGCTCCATCTTTCCACGTCCCATCTGCGCATAGACCACGTTATAGTCCATCGAGTCGAAGCCCAGCAACTCTGTCGTCATCGTGCGGTTCAACGGGAAGGAAGAGCCATAGCCCGCTGCCGAGCCGAGAGGATTGCGGTTGGTCATCTTATAGGCCGCCTGCAGGAAGAGCATGTCGTCGGCAAGGCTCTCAGCATAAGCACCAAACCACAGGCCAAAGCTCGAAGGCATGGCGATCTGCAGATGGGTGTAGCCGGGCATGAGCACATTCTTGTATTCGTTGCTCTTCTGGATGAGTTCGTCAAACAGACTCTTCACCTCGTCGACGACCTCCATCAGCTCATGGCGCGTGAAAAGCTTTAGGTCGACGAGCACCTGATCGTTGCGTGATCGGCCCGAATGGATCTTCTTGCCCAGGTCGCCGAGCTTGCGTGTGAGCATCAGCTCCACCTGGGAGTGCACATCCTCCACGCCGTCCTCGATGGCAAACTCGCCTTGCTCACACGTGCGGTAGATGTTTTTCAGTTCAGCGAGCAGTTTTGTCAGCTCGTCTTTTTCCAGCAGACCGATGCTCTCAAGCATGGTGATATGTGCCATCGAGCCGAGCACGTCGTACTTGGCGAGGTACATATCCATCTCGCGGTCGCGTCCCACGGTGAACCGCTCTATTTCTTTGTTGACTTCAAATCCTTTCTCCCACAGTTTATTGGCCATAATACGAATTTAGTATGATGAATTTAGAATGATGAATATTGAGTAATGCGAATGATGAACCAGAGTAATGAATGAAGCGTAATGAATGAAGAGTGACGAATCAAAACAATGTTGAGTGATGAATATCAACATTCACCACTCAACATTCATTATTCATACTGTATCATTTGCAGTGCGTCGGCGATCTTCTCGATACCTTCCTGCAACGGTTTTTTCACCATGCCGCTGATAAAGGGGTTGAGATCCGCCTTGATGGTGAGCTTCATCTTGCACGTGGTGTCTGTCACGGGCAGCAGCTGAATCCAGAAGTTGAAGGGCAGCGGACTCTCCTGTGTCTCGAACTTTATCGTCTTCGGTGCCTCACGCTCCACGATGACGAGCTTCACAGTGCCCATCTGTGTGCTGACCGAGATGCTGTCGGCATCAAACGACAAATCCTTGATCTTGTCCTCTGGCAGGCGGTCGCGCACTCGGTCGATATTGCTCAGATCGCTCAGCATCGCATAGACCGATGCCTGTGGATAGCCGATCTGTCGGATCGTGCTTTCTATCTTTGTACTCATATTATATATGTGCGTATAGATAAGGTTTGTCTCGACTTATTTCTTCCAATTGGCGGGATCCTTGCGCCACTCATGCAGCGTGGCGATGTCCTCAGCCTTGATATAACCCGTTTCCTCAGCCTTCTCCACGACGTGCTCATAGTCGGTCAGCGTGACGAGCTTCACCTTGGCATCCTCAAACGCCTTTTGAGCAATCGGGAATCCGTAGGTGTAGCTGGCTACCATGCCCACCACATCGAAACCGGCCTGGCGCAGAGCGGCAACAGCCTTCAACGAACTGCCGCCCGTGGAGATGAGATCTTCCACGACGACCACTTTGGAGCCCTCGGGCAGCGTGCCTTCGATGAGGTTGCCCATGCCGTGGTCCTTGGGTTTCGAACGGACGTAGCAGAAAGGAAGGTTCAGCTCATCGGCCACCAGCGCGCCCTGAGCGATAGCCCCCGTAGCCACGCCAGCCACGGCAGTAGCCTCGGAGAAGTGATCCAAAACAGCGTGAGCCAACTCCAGTTTCACGAAGCTGCGCAGGTCGGGATAGGACAGTGTCTTGCGGTTGTCGCAATAGAAAGGCGACTTCCAACCGGACGCCCATGTAAACGGATCGTTGGGCTGAAGTTTAATGGCTTTGATCTTCAGCAGTTTCTCTGCAAATACTTTCTGTAAGTTATCCATAGTTGATTTTGTTTATGCTTGTAACAGTTGACGCTACAAAGTTAATGAAAAAAAGGCAAAAGACATACTTGTCACCTTGTTTTTCTTTGTCATTTGGAAAAATATCCGTAACTTTGCACGCGAGTTTTATAATATGTTTCATCAATGTGGAAGAATTTGGCTGCTTGCAACCACACTAAAAAATGCTAAAACTGCAAAATCACCCTCAGATTTTACGGTTACTTGGCGTTATTCCACGCTTAAAAAGTAATGGAAAAATGAGTTATCTATTTTCTTCAGAATCCGTTTCGGAAGGACATCCCGACAAGGTGGCCGACCAGATTTCCGATGCCATCCTCGACCAGTTCCTGGCCTATGACCCTAAGGCTCACTGCGCCGTGGAGTCGTTTGTCACCACCGGACAGGTAGTGATCATGGGCGAGGTGCACTCCAACGCCTACATCGACCTGCAAGCCATGGCGCGCAAAGCCATCAAGCGCATCGGATATAGCAAAGCCGAATATCAGTTCGACTACAACTCCTGCGGCATCCTCACGGCTATCCATGAGCAGAGCGGCGACATCAACCAGGGCGTCAGCCGCGAGAAAGAGGAAGAGCAGGGCGCCGGCGACCAGGGTATGATGTTTGGCTACGCCTCCAATGAGACCGACAACTACATGCCCGCCACCCTCGACCTGTCGCATCTGATCATGTACACCTTGGCACAGATCCGCAAGGAAGGCAAGGTGATGACCTATCTGCGCCCCGACGCCAAGAGTCAGGTGACCATGGAATACAACGAGCAGAACGAGCCCGTGCGCATCGACACCATTGTGGTCTCGACACAGCACGACCCGTTTGTCGAGCCTAAGGACGACAGCCGCAAGGCTCAGAAAGAGTCTGACGAGCAGATGCTTGCCAAGATCCGCGAGGATGTCATCAACATCCTCATCCCTCGCGTCAAGGAAGCCGCCGGCGACAAACTGCGCCGACTCTTCGACAACAGTCTGGCCAACGCTGCTGAGACAGAGGCCAACGCCAGCAAACGTGAGCGCAAGCTGATGCACGACGGCATCAAATACTACGTCAACCCGACGGGCAAGTTTGTCATCGGCGGTCCTCACGGCGACACCGGACTGACCGGACGCAAGATTATCGTCGACACCTACGGAGGACGCGGCGCACACGGCGGCGGTGCCTTCTCGGGCAAGGATCCCAGCAAGGTAGACCGCAGCGCAGCATACGCAGCCCGCTATATCGCCAAGAACATGGTGGCTGCCGGTGTGGCCGACGAGATGCTTGTGCAGTTGGCATACGCCATCGGTGTGGCTGAGCCCATGAGCGTCTATGTCAACACCTACGGCCGCAGCCATGTCAGCCTGAGCGACAGTGAGATCGCACGCAAAGTGAAAGACCTCTTCGACCTGCGCCCCAAAGCCATCGAGGACACGCTCAACCTGCGCCAACCGATCTATTTCGAGACTGCTGCCTACGGTCACATGGGACGCCAGTGCCAGAAAGTCAAGAAAACTTTTGAAAGCCTCTATCACGAGAAAAAGACGATGGAGGTGGAACTCTTCACCTGGGAAAAGCTCGACCAAGTGGAGCGCATCCGCAAGGCCTTCGGCTTATAATATCGCAGGGGCAGGGACTTCGTCAATGCTCTGCTCCTGCCACTCCACACAAGGACGGCCTCCGGGCCGTCTCTTGTATTTTTGATTAGCAAATGATACAGCAAAGCGATTCTACGGCAGCTGCCACACCCGTGCATACCAAGCAGCACACTGCCACAAACCACAAGAGTGGCTACCGATCTCCATGGGATATCATCAAGACATTGCCCGCCACGGCAACGCCTTGGCAACAGGACTCGGCCATCAGGGCTAACTATAAGTTTCCACAAGTCGACTGGGCTCACTACCACAATCCACTACGCACGCCGACCACCAAGCCCACTGGCTTCGGAAAGATGAACCTCAACCGGCCGCTGTACTACAGTCATTCGCTCGTACAGCCCGACTCCATCTATCGTCCGGAGTACGCTACTTACCGGCAGGGAGTGGCGGGAGATCCCGTGCCCTACTCCATCGCCAGCGACAACCTCATCTCTTCGGTGCTCATCGCCTGCTTTGTCTTTGCCCTCATCGCCATCGCCCAGTCCGGAGGCTTCATTCGCCGACAATTCAAGAACTTCTTCTATACACAACGCGAAGGCACCACCGAGATCACTGAGACCAGCAGCGAGCTGCGCTTCCAGCTATTCTTGCTGTTGCAGACCTGCCTGCTCTTCTCGTTGGTATTTTTCTTCTATACCGGCAATTATGCCGGTACCTCCTTCACCGTGCCGCAATACCTTACGGTAGGCATCTACACAGGCATACTCCTTCTCTACTTCGGTGTCAAGGCTCTGCTCTACGCTTTTGTGAACTGGATCTTCTTTGATAAGAAAAAAAACGAACAATGGAACAAGAGCATGCTCTTCCTTTCTTCGGTCGAAGGCATCGCTCTTTTCCCGATGGTCATGCTGTCGGTCTACTTCAACTTATCGTTGCAAACAACCATAGTTTACACCTCTGTTGTCGTCATTTTAGTTAAATTGTTGGCCTTCTATAAGTCCTACTTGATATTTTTCCGCAAAACGAGCGTTGTTGTGCAAAGTTTTTTGTACTTTTGTGCACTTGAACTCATGCCACTGGGCTCCCTGTGGGGTGTACTGGTGTTGACGGATAATTATTTAAAAATAAACTTTTAGGACACAATGATTAAGAAGATCATGATTTCCCTGCCTAAACCGGCGGGCGAGAAATCCCCGTATTACGATATCGAGAAAGAATTCGGGGTAGAGATCGTCTTTCGCCCTTTCATCAAAGTAGAAGGGCTCACTGCTAAGGAATTTCGCCAGCAGAAAGTAAGCATTCTTTCACATACGGCCATCGTCTTCACCTCACGGCATGCCATTGACTTCTTTTTCCAATTAGCCAACGAGCTTCGGCTTACCATTCCGGAAGACATGAAATATTTCTGCGTCACCGAGACGATATCTCTCTATATCCAGAAATACGTGCAGTATCGCAAGAGAAAGGTATTCTTTGGAAACACCGGCAAGATCGATGATCTCATCCCCGTGATGATGAAGCACAAGCAGGAGAAATATCTCGTGCCGCTGAGCAGTGTGCACAACGACGACATCAAGAACAAGCTCGATGCCAAGGGACTCAACCACACCGAGTGCGTCATGTACCGCACGCTGAGCAATAACTTCACCCCCGAAGAGGTGAAGAACTTCGACTGCGACATGCTGATCTTCTCCACACCTACCGGTGTAAACTATCTTACACAGTCTTTCCCCAACGTCAAGGAAGGCACACTCAAGCTCGGTGCCTTCGGACCTGCCACAGGAAAAACCATCGAAAAGGCAGGACTACCCGTCTCGCTCATGGCGGGCACCAAGGAATATCCTTCGATGATTGCCGCTCTCAAAGCTTTCCTGAAAAAAGAGAATGGCGAGGACTAATCACACGCATGACACTGTTTAGACCGACACTTGGCAAGAGTGAGCGCATCTATCACCGAAAAGACATAGACGCACTCTTCAAGGAGGGCAACAGCCACTCGATGTCTGCCTTTCCGATCCGAGTTGTGTACATGCTGATTCCTACCACAGGCAACGACGAACAGCAGAACGAAAGACAGCAAAGACCGCAGGCAAAGTTCCTCATCAGCGTGCCCAAGCACTGCTTCAGAAGAGCCGTGAAACGCAACCGCATCAAGCGACTCGTCAGAGAGGCTTACCGCCACAACAAAAGCCTTGTCGCGCAGTGGCCGATCGCCATCGCTTTCATCTGGATGGACAGAAGGATGCCTGACGCTGCTACGGTCAACAAAAGCGTGGTCAACCTGCTCGCGCGCATTCACGAGAAGATGGCCGGCACCAATAAGGAACAGCCAACTCCCAACTCTTTGAGTAGCAACGAATGAGGAAACTGTTGCATTTCGTCTCACATGGCCTGGCATGGCTGCTGGTGCAGCCAATCGTGTTCTACCAAAAGTTCATCACGCCCTACACGCCTCCTTCGTGCCGCTTCACGCCGACATGTTCGGAATATGCGCGTCAGGCTATCCTCAAGCACGGCCCCGTCAAGGGACTGCTCCTGGCCAGCTGGCGCATCCTGCGCTGTAATCCTTGGGGAGGCAGCGGCTACGACCCTGTGCCATAATTTCCCTTCCATCTGTTATTGATGACATCATCGGCTCTATGAGCCCTAAACATATAAAAATGAAAAACTTCGTAGAAGAACTGAAATGGCGCGGCATGCTCGCCCAAATCATGCCGGGCACTGAAGAGTATCTCAATACTCATCTCGTTTCGGCATATTTAGGTACCGATCCTACTGCCGACTCTCTGCATATCGGACACCTTTGCGGCATCATGATGCTGCGTCACCTGCAACGCTGCGGACACAAGCCTTATCTGCTCGTCGGCGGTGCCACGGGCATGATCGGTGATCCTTCGGGAAAGAGCCAGGAGCGCAACCTCCTCGACCAGGACACGCTCTATCACAATCAGGAAGCCATCAAGAAGCAGGTCAGCAAGTTCCTCGACTTCGACGGTACGGAGCCCAACAAAGCAGAACTGGTCAACAACTACGACTGGATGAAGGACTATAAGTTCCTCGACTTCGTGCGCGACATCGGCAAACACATCACCGTCAACTATATGATGGCTAAGGACAGCGTGCAGAAACGTCTCAACGGCGAGGCACGCGACGGTCTGTCTTTCACCGAGTTTACCTATCAGCTGCTCCAAGGCTACGACTTCCTCTATCAGTATGAGCACTATGGCGTGCGTCTGCAGCTCGGCGGCAACGACCAGTGGGGCAACATGACCACCGGCACGGAACTCATCCGCCGCACGCTCGGCAACGATGCTGAAGCCTTCTGCCTCACCTGCCCACTCATCACCAAAGCCGACGGAAAGAAGTTCGGCAAGACCGAGAGCGGAAATGTATGGCTTGACCGAAACCGCACCACACCATATGCCTTCTATCAGTTCTGGCTCAACGTCAGCGACGAAGACGCCGAGCGTTATATCAAGATCTTCACCGACCTCGATAAGGAGACCATCGACGCACTCATCGCCGAGCACCGTCAGGATCCAGGCCGCCGTGTGCTGCAAAAACGACTCGCCGCTGAGGTCACCACGATGGTACACTCCAAAGAGGACCTCGACATGGCCATCGCCGCCAGCAACATTCTCTTCGGTAAGGCCACCAAAGACCAGCTCGCTCAGCTCGACGAGGCTACGCTCGTGGATGTCTTCAAGGATGTGCCTCACTACGAACTCGGCAAGGACCAACTCGGACAAAAAGCCATCGACCTGTTCTGCCAGGACGGTTGGGACATCTTCCCCAGCAAGGGCGAGATGCGAAAGATGGTCAAGGGCAATGGCGTGAGCCTGAACAAGGAGAAACTTACCGCCTTCGACCAGCCCGTCACTGCCGAAGATCTCATCGACGGCAAGTACCTGCTCGTGCAGCGCGGCAAGAAGAACTATTACCTCATCACGGTGAAGTAATTCTCAGGCTGTTTCCGGAATAAGACTCCGGCAATTCCGAACAAAGATATAAACGGCAACCTTCCGTAGGAACGGTTGCCGTTTTTTTATGCTATTAGTGTCGCTTTCTCATAAAAAAGATGTACTTTTGTAGTGAAACTATCCCATCAACCCTACATAACATCTAAATCTCATGCTGAAACGCTACACCTTATTATTATATAGCCTACTGACAGTCTTCCTCGTGCTGGTTGCCGACAACGGCCTGCTCCACACTCCCGCTGAGGGATTGTCGGGCAGTACCACCAACAGCATCATATAGGACAACTACGGCTACATCTGGATCGGAACGGAATATGGCCTCAACCGCTACGACGGCTACCACTTTTCGGTGTATCATGCCGCAAAGTCAGACACGACATCCTTGCCCAGCAACGAGATCACGGCACTCTTTCTCAGCCGCGACAAGCAGTTGTGGGTGGGATGCAGCAAAGGACTGGCCAGATACGACGCACGGCACAATCGCTTTGTCCGGTATCGTTTTCCCGGCACGATACAGCCTCGTGTGAAGTCGATTGTGGAAACGGCCAATGGTCAACTGCTTCTCGGCACAGCAGGATACGGACTCTTTGCCATCGACAAGATTCAGAACAAGGCCATAAGGCTTAAAGCCTTCTCACGAGGGACAAGACGACGAGTTTGCCAGCAAACTCTTCCTTGACCACCAAGGCGTGCTTTGGCGGTGCAGCCACAACAACATGATCAGCCGCTGGACGCTCAACGGACTTCATCCGCGCCGCGTGACCGATTTCCGTAGCGACGTCGGTCCGGTGATGAGCTATATACAGCGAACGCATGGCGTGCTGATGATCTGCATGTATGGCATCCTCTACTACGACGAGCGCACGGCAAGCCTTTCACACGCCGGTCCTGGCGTTACGATATTCGACAAGCAAGTATCTGTGCGCAAAGGCATAGCTAACCGGCAGGGCAATCTCTTTATCGGCAGTTCTGGTCGTGGGCTCTTTGTCATGAGAAAAGGGAACCACGAACTTGAGAGTGTCACTGATGGCAATCCTCGGTTCAATCTTTCCGCAGCCAACGTCAATGACATTTACCAAGACCGCGACGGAAATCTATGGGTGAGTTGCTACAAAAAAGGCATCTATCTCATCAGCCACAAAGCCACACCTTTCCGTGCCGTCTCCTTTGCGGATAAGGGCGTACGCTTAGGCAGCAGCGTGTCCTCTATTGCTGCTGATGGTAAGGGCGGCGTCTGGTGTGTCGTACAGAAAGCAGGCATCTACCACTTTTCTGCTGACGGCACTGTCAGTGGCAGAGTCAGCGCAGCGGAGAGTCCCAACACACTATGGAGATCTGCTGACGGTCACTACTGGCTCGGCACTGAAAACGCACTGTGGAGCTATGACCCCAATACCGGTGCCCGCTCCTGCAAACTACAGGTACAGGGCTGGGGAATCAATGCCATCACTGATGCCGGTCGCGGAATCTTAGCGGTGAGCAACTTCGGAAAAGGACTACTGCTTTACAATTCTGAATTTTCAATTAATTTGTAGCGATAACCTTCTAAGACCTATTTTTCTTTGGCCTTCCTCTTTTTCTCCCTACTTTTTTCGACTTGTATCCCGGTTCGCACCCGACTGGGATGTCAAGCCCAAAAGCCTTCGCAATCTCTACCTGCTTCCCGACAAAAGGTGTTATCTTGGTGGCATGCCCCTGCTGTTCGATACATCTTATGTTCCTCATCTCGTCAAGCATGTCAAGCGAAGAGGCGAACATGCTGTGAAGGCCTGTTGCCTTCCAGGTATGTCTGATATATGATCCTATGACCAGTCCGACGAACAAGACGAACAGCCTGCCGGTCTTACCGTCCTCACTCCAGTTTCTTTACCTGTCAGAACACATCTCCGTCTTCATCTGCTGGAAGTACTTTTCCTGCTCGTCTCTCAATTTGTAGTGAGCCAGAGCTTGCGGTGCCGTCAGATCCAGCCCGAGCGTTACAATGGCGACAAACCCTAAAAGTCTGAGTGAGTCGTTGTACTTCTTCTCATTCTTCTCAAACGACACGACATGCCTTTTCTTGTCCAGTTTTACGTCGAACATGCAGAAGTCCCTTTTAAGTGTCTCATCGTCAGGTGCTTCTTCCTTGTCATCAAGCATCTGATGAAGACAGCTTCTCTGCCCTTCGACTTTCATGTCTATGTTGATTTGCCCCTCGCTTCTCCACGAGGGGTTGAAGAACAGGTTCAGGCGCATCTTGCTTGCAGTCTTTTCGGACTTGCCCTTTCCACGTACCTTGTAGTCAATATCGTACTGCTTGTAGTACAGTTTGCTGTCAAGGTCTATCTCCATTTCGTCCGGCCGGACATTGAAGTCTCCAAGGCTGTCTATTTTGTCGCTGATAAACTTGTGACCGGTCTTCATGCACATTATAGCGG
>DLDU01000068.1:0-99860 GCA_002481295.1 Prevotella sp. UBA7764
ATTACTCGAATTTGGTTGGACGGACATCACCTCTATGCGATGACAGAGTCGGGAGAGATTGCTGATTATGACCTTTCTACGATGAGGGGATTCCGTCACGCATCACCCTCGCAGCTCGGTAACTTCACAGTAGTGAACGATAAAGACATTCACTGGCCAGACCTTGGTGAGGACATCAATTTGGAAGGTATGCTCTATGACAATCATCTCTGTCTACTTACTGCTACAGAGGACTCGGTTTTATACCGGCCGGAGCCGCAGAGTCACGACTGTGTGGCTGACCCTATCGGTTCTGCTGATCCCGCTACCTCAACCTCTATGAATTCATAGGATTTGACAAAAAAGTTGCAATTACACCTAAGGTGGCAGTTGGTATAGGTTGGCAAAAAGAATCATCCCGTTAGCATTTCTCCGGAAAATAGTTGTCAACTTGATGGTCAAACGTTCGTTGTACGTTCGGTCAAACATTCGTTTTACCTTTGGTCAAACGATTGTTTAACTAATAGTCAAACGTTCGTTTGACTATCTGCTGAAAACCATTTTGATGCCTAATGCATTGCGTGATATGGTGTTAAGACTTTAGGTGAGTGATGGAAAAAATGTCTCGAAGGCAGTACGTCTGCGCATAGAGGATACTTGCACTCATGCGATACTTCATAAGATCTGTATGGATAAAAAGGTCATGCGAAGAGAAAAATTGGCCTTAAGGAAATCTTAAGAAACAGTTAAGGTGATCTTAAGATTTTTCGTTTGAAAGTCCGTACCTTTGCAGCGTCAAAAGAAAACAAGACTCACAAACGATTAAAAATATACAGATTATCTAAAAGTGTACATTGCAAAGATGCGCAAATGAGAGGAATAGCAAAAGAAAACACGAAGTTTTTCTTTTGCATTCCCGAGTGCAGACTGTCTTATTTAAAGATAGTGCAAATGAGTCCCCCGCTTGAACACCTTGCCACATTCTTCTTTGCCGGTGGCATCTCCTACTTCAAACTTTTCACGATAGCCTACGCCGGGCATGATGGACCAATGAGACGAGAGATAGTAGTTCAGACCGTAGCCGACATGAAAAGCTGTTGGAGCCTCTTCATCAGCGAATTCGGTTGCATAGCCCAATCTGATATAGAAGTTGTGCTCAACGCGCTTTTCCTGTCCGACGGCAGGAAGACAAAGCTTAGGGCAAGCAGTCCTTTTCGCCGTTTCTTCATGATGGCTACTATATATAATAAGGTGTATAGTTCATTATTTCTTTGCCGGTCTGAGCAGCATCCAATAGGCGTTTTCCTTGATCTTGTTCATCAGAGCGGCGCGCAAGCCTTGCTGCCATGCTTTTTGTCGCTCATGGTCGGCAATCCATGAGTTGACGGTTTGCCGGGCTTCGGCAGAGTGATGGTCGTCCATCAATGCTGAGAGCCAGTAACCGGGGAAGAAGATGTCGGAGGTCTGTTGGATGTCGACGATGGCATCCAAGCTAGGCTTTAAGTAGTTGTTGGCTTGCGTCTCTCGTGTTGGGTCGCATAAGAGCGACAGGGCACTCTCTGCCCACGGCTCAACGAGCCGGCCCGACTTGGGAATGAGGCTGAGGAACAAGCGGTGCTGCGCGGCTGTGTCGGACGTGCAGGCGCGGGCGATGAAGTCAAACTCGCGTTGCTCGTCGGTGGTCTTTAGCCGTTGATGCTGCGTGGCGAGGATATGCAGACAGCTGTCGGGTAGGATGAGTGCGAGGTGATAGGCCAGTCGGGTGTAGTCGCGCTCGTTGAGCAGTGTGTCGTCGTGGCATAGCCATTTGCGGTAGAGGCTCCCAGTCACGACTTTCGAGGTGGCAACGTTGGCCAGACTGCGTGTCAGCTGTTGTCTGACGGCTTTGAGAGGATGGGAGGCAGACAGCGCGAAGAGTCTGCTCTCCATGCTGTCGCGTTGCTGTTTGTCAGTTGTCAAGTGGAGTAGGGAAGCGAGATTGCGGCAGAGTGTGGAGGCAGTCTGCTGGCCTTGGCATTGCGTCAGCGAGTTGCACAAGAGTTGGAACAACGCTGCTGTGGAGGCATCGGACACGCCTTGTCGCTCGGTGCAGAGTAGGTAGTTCTCATAGAGTGTGAGAAGCACGCTGTATGCTGCCGTGTTGTCGTCGTGGATATGCCGTGTCATCCATGCGGCGCAGCCCTGCCGGTCACTGTCGTTGATAATAAAGCGGCCATAGCCCTGTCCGTTGATGTTGGGAATGATCGTTCCGGGATGGCAGGGAACTTTGACGTGGACCTCAGAGTGATGAAAGTCCACGGTCACGGGGATGAGGCTGTCGCCACACAGCAGTCCATAGGTGGCTCGCTGAGGCCAGAAGAGTGAGCGATGGAAAGGATCGGACTGTCGGACGGTGAGCGTGTCGCCGTGCAGGCGGTAGGAGATGACGGGCACTCCCTTTTCGCGAACCCATACGTCAGAGAATTGGCGCACATGAGCCTGTGGCGCTACGGAGTCAAAGATAGCTACCAGATCGTTCCATGTGGCGTTGGCGTAAGCGAAAGTCTTGAGATAGCGTCTGAGTCCCTCACGGAAAGCATCGGGTCCCATCTGTTGCTCCAGCTTATCCATCATGATAGGTGCTTTCTCGTAGATGATGTTACCATAGAGCAGTCCGGCACGGTTGAGGTTGTCCAAAGGCTGCTGGATAGGATGTGTGCCCAGGGTGCGGTCGGTCGACATGGCTCTGGGATAATACGATTTGAGAAAGTTCAGGTCGTGGTTGATCAGTGGGAATTGCTCGCGTGCTATCTTGCTGGCCATGAAATTGGCAAACACCTCCTTTGTCCATACGTCATCGAACCAGCGCATTGTGACCATGTCGCCGAACCAAAGGTGGGCAGTCTCGTGGGCGATGAGCTGCAGGCGCGTCATCTCCTCATCGGGAGTGGGCTGCGGTCCGAGAAAGATCTCTCTGTCGGTGAACTGTATGGCACCGGGATGCTCCATGCCACCAAACTGATAGCCGGGCAACACCACAAAGCCGTAGTCGCTGAAAGGACACGACCGTGCCGTATAGCGTTCCAACCATCTCAAGGCCAGAGCAGCCTCGTCGAAGCATTTGTCGAGTTGGGCTACCTTGGCGGGATCGGTCTCACGATAGAGCGCAGTCATGTGCCGTCCGTCGCGTACGACCGTCTTGGTCTGGAACTTTCCGGCAACAAAAGAGAACAGATAAGTCGGCAGCACATGGGTGGAGTCACTGCAGCGTGACACCCAGCCGTCGGGAGCCTGCAGCGTGCATTTGAAGAGCGCCTTCAGGTCGGGCTGGTCGAAGCAGGGGAACACCGTACGGGCATTGGCAGGAACAAAGAGAGAATAGAGATAGTCGGCATGGCGGTTCAGGCTCTTGTCGGCAGCGGTGAAAACCAGGTCAACGACGTTAAGACCTCGGCGCAGTGCCTGATGAGGGAGCAGGATGTGCTCGCTTTGCCATTCGGCTTTGAAGGACTTGCCATTGATGTGACCGAGATGCTGCACGTCCTTTCCCGCGAAGTCTAAAGGGAGGTCGGTCTTGGTATTGGTCAGATGGAAAGAGAGACGCAGTCGTCCCGTGACCGGCTGAGCGAGGTTGTCGGGAATACGGAAGTTGAGTTGGTATGTGATGTTGCTGACGCGGATCGCCCTTGCGACGGCAAGGCTACGTGCCACGCCCGGCTCCTGGGCACTCAAGGACAGAAAGGCGAGAAGGGCAATGGCTGTCAAAGCCAATGCCCTGCGAACTGTATCATTGATTTGTGGGAAGGGTATGGAATGTATCATCTGATGGAGTTTTCTGCAAAGTTAAGTAGAATCCATCAGATATGCAAGCGATCCGAAGGAAACATGCGGGGCTTGTCCTCGCGGAAGGTTCAGCGCTACGCCGCAGACCATGCCTATGGGCCGGTTGTAGATGGTGGAGGCCAGTACATAAGTGGCAATGCCTATCAGTGCAGCGACCCTTACTCTTCCTGAAACGATACAAACTTTTTGATGTGATGAAGATAGACAAAGCAGGATGTGGTGAAGTAGACCAGTACTTGTGCCCACAAACCGATATACAGCGGTCGAATGTCTTGCAGCGTGCAGCCCATCGACATAATACGCGGATAAGCGTTCATGCCGAGCGACGATGGGAAGATATAGGAGAAATACTTCCAGAAGGGCGGCATGGCTGACGATGGTCAAGAGATGTCTGAGAGAAACACCATTGGCACCGACATGAACACGAAAATGAGAATGCAGTCCTCGCGACGATAGATGAGCGATGACAGCGTGATGGCAAAGAACGTGCACGAGAGGATGTACGGCACGATGAAGGCCAGTAATGTAGGATAGTCGCCAAGCATGGGAAGGGCGAAGCCCTGAGTGGCCAGCACCGTGAGTACGCTGACGAACATCATCTCGGGCAATCCACAATAGCACGGGAAACCTTCGAAGCGATCTTTGACAGTTTCCTGCGTATGCTGACTACTGAGGAGGTCAAGCGTCAGCCGGTGAGCGTCTATGCCGCAAGACTCAACATCACACCGAAATATCTGACGATGGTCTGCACGCGATACAGTGTAAGTCGGCAATGGACTGGATCACGCAGTATTGCAAGGAAGATATTCGTTACTATCTTTGCCACACCGATCTGACGGTCAAAGAGGTGTGCACAAAACTGGGCTTCACCAACCTCTCTTTCTTCGGATCGTATGTGCGCAAATGCTTTGGCGTGTCGCCTTCGGCACTCAAGAAAAAAAGAATGGCAGAAAAATAATCTTGATGCCGAAAGCGACTCTCCTTATTATATATTATATATTAGATGACTACTGCCGTTCCGCTCACTGCCACCATGAGCATAGAACCGCTTTGCCCCACGGTCTCGTAGTCGATGTCGATGCCGACGACAGCGTTGGCACCGAGGTCGGCGGCGCGTTGCCGCATCTCGTCCAGTGCAGTATTCTTGGCTTCGCGCAGCACTTTCTCGTAGCTGCCCGACCGTCCGCCGATGATGTCGCGGATGCCTGCAAAGAGATCTTTCATGAAGTTGGCACCAATGATGGTCTCGCCTGTCACGATGCCCTTGTACTCTCTAATGGAATGACCCTCGATGGTCGGTGTGGTGGATAATAGCATAATCTAAGACGTTTGGTTGCTGCAAAGATAGCGTTTTTATTTCAAAGTCCAAAGGAGAGAGGGATGAAATGTCTCTTGGCGGTATTCCTTTTGGCTTTGTGAGTGAAAAGAATAGAGAAGATTCGGGAATGACAAAGAAAAGTTGTAACTTTGCCTGAGATAGAATCTTATGTATGACAGCAATGAACAAAGATAAAGTTTATCAGCAACTGACGGCACAGGCAAAGAGTCTGGTCGATGGCGTGGACAACGTGGTTGGGGCCTTGGGCAATGTGGCAGCCATGTTGAAAGAAGAACTTCCATCGTTCTTTTGGGTCGGCTTCTATGTTGTCAAGGATGGGCGTTTGCAGCTAGGCCCCTTCCAAGGTCCGGTCGCCTGCTACAGCATCGAGAAGGGGAGGGGCGTCTGTGGCACTGCTTGGGAAAAGGCGCAGACGCTTGTCGTGCCCGACGTGCATCAGTTCCCCGGACACATCGCCTGCTCGTCACGTTCCAATTCCGAGATTGTCGTGCCGGTATTCTATGGTGGAGAGATCGTTGCCGTTATCGATGTGGACAGCGAAGACTTTGACGCTTTCGATGAGGATGACAAGCGTGGTTTGGAAGCAATAGCACAGATCGTGGCGCCACTCGTATAAGTATAAGCTTTGGTTGTATCAGCCTTTGCCGTTTTTCAGCCAAATGCCAAAGAACCGGTCATAGACTTCGTAAGTGTTGTTTTGGTCGAGAACGAGCTCCTTCCCGACGAGCGTCTTGATGGCAGACCGCACGGTGCTGCTGGCACCTAACTGGTATTTCATCAGGAAGTTCTTCCCCAGGACTTCCTTGATGGTTCCTTCGCAGGCGATGGCCCGTAGGAGCTGGCCTTGTTGTGGCGTGATTAAGCGCAGGAATGTCTGATAAGTGGCTTCGTTCTCCAGGGTGATCTCCTCAATGGTTTGACTGGTAATAGAGGGAGTTATCACTTTCTCATCGCTTTCGTAGAGCCTGTTGAGAACCATCTGCACATACCAAGTATGTCCGTGGAGCAACGTATAAACTACATGAAAAGTGTCCGGCGGCAGTTGCTGCCCATGCTCTTTAAATTTATCTTCCGCAAAGGCATAATAGGAATCTTCAACAATCTCTTTCAAGGGCATCATCTGTGTGCTCTGGTAGAAAGGACGGGCTGCTGAGGCGAACATCTCTTCCAAAAGGTGACGCTGACTGCCTGAGAAGATAAAGTGAACAGATGTCAACCGCTGGATATAGGACCGCAGCAATGCCTCGATATTCTTCTCACCATAGCTTTCTATTGACTGAAATTCATCAAAGGCAATGTAACATTGTCGGCCCGACTGTTCCATATATTGAAAGATCTCAGCTAAAGAGTGCTCGGCCATTTGTGGCTGCAAGTCCACAGAGAGCGACGGCTCGCCGGTCATGGGATCTAAAGAGAGCGTGGGGCGTAATGATTTGAAGAAAGCAGCAACCGTTTTCAACACTTTGGTCTCCCGGGTGTCGAGCGTTCCCAGTACAGCATTGGCCAGCTGACGGACGAGAGAGGCAAAGGAGTCGGTCTGATAGAGATCTACATAGTAGCATGAGACGTTGTCATCGCTGTGCAGCAATTGATGGAAAGCATGATGGATAAGCCCTGTCTTGCCCATACGTCGTGGGCTGACGAGTGTGACATTGCGCCCGTTGCGCAAAGCCGACACAAGTTTGCGGGTCTCTTCCGTTCTGTCGCAGAAATACTCTGGTGAGATGTAACCCGTAAGAAGGAAAGGATTGATTGGCTTCTTCATATCTGATTCCCATTGATTGACATTCATGGCGATTCATAGCGAATCGCCTATTGCGAAAAGTTCGTTGCGAAAAGTTCGCAATGCAAAGATAATGGAATCCGGGGAGATAGCAAAGCTTTTGCGCCGATAATTTTCTATTTGCTGCTGTTCATCCCTTCCTTGAACCTTGCCAGGAGCATTTGGGCCATCTCGTTCTTCGGGTTGAGTTTCAGCGCTTCGTCGAAGTTGTCGAGAGCCTGACGATAGTAGCGCGGTCCGTTTTGCTGTGGATTGGTCACGATGAGCGCTGTGTAGTAGAAACCGTAGAGCGTGGCGAGGTCAGAGCGGTCAGTGGCTTTGGTGGGCTGCAGTGCTTCGATGTGTCGGATCACGCGCTGCGCCTCGTCGATATACTGCTGTACTTTGCTGTCTTGAGGTTGCGAACAGACGGTGCCGAGCAGGAGCACAGCTTGCTGGTATTTCGGCTGAATGCTGTCGGGCTGCATGGCTTCCAGGCGTTGCAGCGCGGCGAGTTGCTGCTCCATCGTGGGCTGACTCTGCTGGGCATGGAGACTGAGGAGGGAAACAACGATGAGGACGAGGGTCATCATGCGGCGGCAGGCGACGGAGGCCAGTGCCTTAGAAATTTGCGATGTCATAAGCTTTATTACTTTTTAGTGAAACAAATATTCCGATATAAAAGAAGCGGTCGGAGCCATTGGTGATGGGCTTGCCGCCACTGTAGCCATAGATGTTCTTGCGTCCGAGCAGATTGCTGAGCGAGGCGTAGATGATGACGCGCTTGCTGGCCAGATAGGTGACACTGGCATCAAGACTATTATAATAAGGTGTGGTGCGTCCCTCGCTCTTCCGCCCCGAGGCAAACGACTCGGTGAGTGCAAAGTTGAAAATACTGATACCATATTTCAATGCGAGACGCAGGTTGTGACGCGAGACGTAGGGTGGCTGCTGCTCGGTGAGGTCGTTGAGGTAGCGTCGGCGTGAGTCGTTGTAGCTGTAGCTGAGCATTGTGGTGAGGTTGGGCAGCAGCGACCGGTCGTCGATGAAAAGGTCGAACCCACGGCTCATGCCGTGACCGTCGGTGGTATAATGTCCTTGACTGAGGAGCGGCAAATGGGAGTAACGTTTGTAGTAAGCCTCCATGCGTACGAGCGTATTGCCGAAACTGTATTGCAGCCCGGCGATGTAGTGATGGGCCAGTGAGGATCGGGATGGCTCAAGGCTACGTACCAGGATGGTGTCGGCGGGCTCTTGGGTATAGCTTCCGGCAGAGAGCGAGAGCAGCCAGCGGCGTGAGGGATTGTAGTTGAGCAGCAGGCGGGGCAGCAGCGTCCAACGGTGGGAGAGGCTGGAATATTCCGTACGCAGCGAGGCCTCGGCAGAGCAACCTTTGAAGGGCTTGTATTGCGTCATGGCGAAGAGTGCTGGCAACAGATAACCTTTGGAATCGTGCAGACGGTCATGGAGACGATAGTCGAGCCACTGATAGCGGAAGAAACTCTCCATGCCAATGGTACCTTTCATCCATGCCGAAAGCGTCTTCGAGGCTTTTGTCTTGACGTGGAGTTCGCCCGTGCGGTGACAATAGCGGTCGCCATGGAGCAGTGCGTCACTGATGTCTTGCCACACCATGCCGCCAGCGAGCCCCGCGAACCAGGTGACGTGTCCCTTGGCAGAGCCTTTCGCCACACTGTTGAGATAGAGGTTGTTTTCCTCAAGGCTGAGCGTCCGCCCGTCAGTGTTGAGGCTCAGCGTCGTGCGGTCAAAGCCGAGATAGCTCTTCCATACACTCGATGATGTGGGCTGCGCCTTCCATTGTGTTTCGAATGAGAGTTGTCGGTAGGGCTTGTGCCAAGTCCAGCGGTCGGGGAACAGGCGGCTGTACAACCCCAAGTCCATATAGGTGGCATTCAGCGACCAACAGCCTTGTTTCGTTGCTTTTGTTCCTCCAATGTTCCAGTCGATCAGCGAGGCGCTCACGCCCAATTTGTCCGAGACCGGTGCGTCGGTAGTCTCCATGGGCAGCACCGACGAGAGGGCCTGACCATATTCCGCGTCGTAGCCTCCGAGGGAAAAGGAGATGCCCTTGAAGAGAAAAGGAGAGAAACGACCGCGCGACGGACTGTTAGGGGCTGTGGTGGAGTAGGGCTGCAGCACGTGCATGCCATTGATATAGGTCTGGCACTCTTCGCTGCTGCCGCCTCTGACGTAGAGTTTCCCATCCTCGCCAACCTTCTGTGTGCCCGGCAGACTCTGCAGTGCTGCCACGATGTCACCGCAACTGCCACCGTCGAGCACCACGTCGAGGGCTCCCAGCTGTTTCACGCCATTAGCCTGCCCGAACTGGAAGGTGCTGCCGGTGACGACGACCTCATCAATGGTGGTTGTGCGTTCATATAGCCGGATGGCGAGCGGCTTGTGTCCTTTTTGCCAATCCCGTTCCGCGTTGTCATATCCTATGCAGGTGACCATCAGTTGTACGCTGTCGGCTTTCAACGTTGAAAAGGAGAAGTGTCCGAGCGAGTCGGTGAGGCAGCCGTCCGTCGTACCTTTGACAAAGACGTTGGCGCCGGCTATCGGATGGTGGCCATCGGTCACCGTACCCGATATTATTTGCTGTGCATGGCCGAGGCTGTGGCCCAACAGCAGAAGTGTGAGGATGAGGATGCTGTGTTTCATGTCGGCAAAGTTAGTGCATGAAACGTGGTGTTGCAAATTTGCGGGACAGACAGCTAAGTAATGGGCTATACGCCTATGTGTCTGGACGAAATGCAAGGATTTGGGACGAATGACTAAGCAGAAAAGCGGCTAATTGCTTGCAAGTATAAAATATTATACCTATCTTTGCGGAAAAACAGATGCCCACGTTGCTTATAGTTTTTGGAATACGTTTTTTCTTCTATATGGATGAGCATGAGCCCATTCATGTACATATTTCTTATGGAGGGAAAAAGGCTAAGATAGAGCTCTGTCCTTCTGTTAGAGTTATTTATAACCATGGAATTAAAGAGCAAGTGATGAAAAAGGCGATAAATACGTGTAACAATTATAGAGAAGAATTTATCGAGGAATGGCATAAATGCTTCGATTAAGATAAGGAGGTTTAAGATGGAGAAGATTAAGACTGTTTGGTTTGACGCTGACCGTATCTATATGAAGACGCAGGAAGGCAAAGTGTATAGCAGGCCTTTGGAGGCTTATCCTGATTTGAAAGATGCCTCACCGGAGCAACGCAGTGATTATGTTATTGGTGATGATGGAGAGGATATCAGATGGGAGAACTTGGATGCTGATATGCACATCAGTAGTTTTTATGAAGTTTCTGAACCGAAAGATAATGAGATAGCAAGGATGTTTGCCCATTATCCTTGGCTGAATGTGTCTGAAGTGGCTCGTGCCATCAACATCAATAAGAGTTTGATGGCCCGTTATATCTATGGCATTTCCAAGCCAAGCGAAAAACGGGTTCAGCAAATTCGAGAAGCTTTGCATCGGTTTGGGAAGGAGTTGCTGAGTGCTTAGCCTTTTACCCGACAAATGACCGCAGTTTGGACACATAGCTTCGTGACACGGGCACCGTGTGGTGCTCGTCGCCCACGGTGAGTTGATAGCCGTTGGAGTTGCCATGGGCGGAGAGAATGTTGTTGAGGTTGACGATGAACGAGCGGTGGCATTGAAAGATGCTCTTCTCGTTGGCATCGGCAAGGACAGAGGTCAGCGTGGTGCGCAATTGTTGGTGCTCGACATGACCTTCTTGTAGGAAGTAGATGTCGACGCAGTTTTTCTGTGCTTCGGCGTAGAGAAAGTCGGACAAGGGGAGTGTGAGGTCGTTGCCACGCACCGACGTGTCGTGAAAGGTCACCGTCTCTTCGGCTTGCGCGTCGGTGTCCTTAGGCAGCAGTTCAGCCAGACGCGTGCGCAATCGCCGCTGATATTCCAAGGCCACGATGCTGATCGTGATGGGAATGCCGAAGAGCAGGGTGACATAGAGATAGGCTAGGACGAGTTGGGGCGAGAGCGAATTGTGGAACAACAGCGTATTGACAACACTATTACCCATGCTGATACAGCAGAACAATAGCAGAATGGCCACGCACTCATGCCACACCCGCCACGTCTTAACACGCCGCACCCAAGGTCTGAATACACACTCGCCATAGCACCACGTGACGGCTACAGACAACAAGGAGAAGCAGAGTGCCACGATGAAGAGGTTCCCTTCAAACTGACCCAGGCCAAAGGGTCTGAGAAAGAAAAGAAGGAAAAATACGATGGCACCGGAAATCAGTCCTGCCTGTAGCCAGTTGCCAATGTTGTTCTTGGGCAACGTTCTGAAGAAGAAACTTATCAACCTATTCATATTACTTCTTGGTCTTTACCTTCCTGTCGAACAGAAAGCTTTTCAGATGATAACTGTCATCGAAGAGCAACGGTCCGCCGATGATGTCGAAATAGGCATAGCTCAGCACGCTCGTCGTAGACCAGTGACGGCGAAGATAGCCATGTCGCGGAGCGAAAAATGGATGTGTCGGATGTTCATGTCCGCTTGTCCATAGTCTTCCCTTTTGCAAAGATAGTGTTTTCTTTTGATAAGGCGACTCTTCTCTTGATTTTTATGTGGATTCTCTTTTTCCTGCGACTATTCACCGAAGATTTTCGACTTTAACTTGAAGTTCGGCGCAGTCTTCCCACAGTTCAAGAGAAAGGAAAGTTTTGAGTGCTTCGGTGTAGAAAAGCAGCAGCCTCCAATCTTGGAGAAGATGTACAATGAGAAGTGTCTGGTTTGGCGTGCAAACAGCGACATCAAGATGATTTCACCAAGTTCCTTATCAACCGCAAGGGGGAGGGGGCGTTTCTCCCCCCCCCCTATTTTCTTGCCTCACTGGGACGTTTTTAGGAAAAACTATTGTATATTTGCATGAGTTTATTGATACTCGCAAAAACAACGATCTGTTATGAACATATTACAGGAACTGAGAAACAAGCGGCACCCTCATGTGTTGGGTGCTCTCGACATCTTTAAGTATATTGGTCCGGGACTTCTTGTTACCGTAGGCTTCATTGACCCGGGCAACTGGGCCAGTAACTTTGCCGCAGGTTCAGAGTACGGTTATGCGCTGTTGTGGGTGGTGACGCTGTCGACGATCATGCTCATCGCCTTGCAGCACAATGTGGCTCACTTAGGCATTGTCACCGGACTCTGTCTGAGTGAGGCGGCCGTGAAGTACACGCCCCGGTGGGTGGGTCGCCCCATTATCGTGAGCGCTGTTCTTGCCAGCATCTCCACGTCGTTGGCAGAGATCCTTGGAGGAGCCATCGCCTTGCAGATGCTTTTCGGCATATCCATACCCGTAGGTGCACTCTTGGTGACCATCGCTGTGCTCATCCTGCTCTTTACCAATTCCTATAAGAAGATAGAGCGGGCGGTCATTGGTTTCGTCTCCATCATCGGCCTGTCGTTTATTTACGAGCTCTTTCTCGTGCATATCGACTGGGGCGAGGCTGCGCGTGCTGCCGTGGTGCCCTCAGTGCCGGAGGGTTCCCTGCTCATCGTGATGAGTGTTCTCGGTGCCGTGGTCATGCCCCACAATCTCTTTCTCCATTCCGAGGTCATCCAGAGCCGTGAGATCAACCTCAAGGGCGACGAGCGTATCCGCCACATGCTCAAATATGAGTTTGCCGACACGCTCTTCTCCATGCTTGTCGGCTGGGCCATCAACTCAGCCATGATTCTCTTGGCTGCCTCGACGTTCTACACCCACGGTGAACATGTCGACGACCTGGCTCAGGCTAATGCCATGCTTGCACCGCTCTTGGGCAGCAATGCGTCCAACATCTTTGCGCTGGCATTGCTCTTGGCTGGTATCTCCAGCACCATCACCAGTGGAATGGCTGCCGGTAGTATCTTCTCGGGACTCTTCGGTGAGTCGTACAATGCCAAAGACCCGCACTCAGCTGTGGGTGTAGTGCTGTCGTTGGGTGTGGCCTTGCTCGTTATCTTCTTCATCGGCAATCCTTTCCAAGGGCTGATCATCTCGCAGATGGTGTTGAGTCTGCAACTGCCGTTCACCGTGTTCTTGCAGGTGAGCCTCACCTCATCAAAGCGCGTCATGGGCAAATACGTCAACAAGCCGTGGAATACCGTCTTCCTCTATAGTCTGGCCGGTATCGTCACGGTGCTGAACATCTGGCTTCTCGTCTCGTCGTTGGCGTGAGGCATAGAAGCATTCCTATGAAAAATGTGGGAAATCTCACGTTTTTCATAGGAATAATGTGTAATTCTGCCAAAAAGTCATAGCATCTTTGGCTAAAGGATCTCTAACGCGATGGCTGCGCATGCCTCGGCATCAGCGAGCGCATGGTGATGGTTCTTGAGATCATAGCCACAGCGTGCGGCGATGATGTCGAGGTTGTGGTGTCCGCCGGGCCACACACGTCGCGAGGCGATGAGCGTGCAGTAGAAAGGATAGTCGGGATAGTCCATGCCATACATTCGGAAGACGGCTTTCAGGCAGTTTTTGTCAAAAGCCTTGTTGTGGGCTACGAGGGGCAGACCAGCTATCTTGGGCTCTATCTGCTTCCATACGTCGGGGAAGATGGGTGCGTCTTCAGTGTCTTCCTGACAGAGGCCGTTGACGCTGGAGCAACGCCAGTTGTAGTAGTCGGGCTCGGGGTGGATGAGCGAGTAGAACGAGTCGGCCATCTCTCCGTTTTTCACGATCACCACACCTACGGCGCAGACACTGGTGCGCTCGAAGTTGGCGGTCTCAAAGTCTATGGCTGCAAAATCTTTCATGGTTGTTGATTTGTGTAGAGAAAAAGCAAGAGAATCGTTTCCCCCCTGCCGTCTATTTGTTGTTAGGGCAGAGCAATGGTTTGGCACAGTCTTGGATGCGCTTCACGATCATGTCGAGCATCTTATGGCGGATGAAGTTGTCGGCGGTGATCATGACGATTTCGCGTCGTGGTTCTGGCAGGGCAAAGGGGCGTACCAGTCGCTTTTGAGCGTCTTCCAACTGCGCGATAGCCATCTCCGGGATGAAGGTCACGCCCTTGCCATTCTCCACGATTCTCATAAATGTCTCGATACTTCCCAAAGTATAGGCTTTCTTGCTGACGGCAGCAGATTTCAGATGACAGAACTTTACGAGCTGGTCGCGGAAGCAGTGTCCCTCGTCGAGCAACCACAGAAACTCCCCGTTGAGATCGGTTGTCTTGATACGCTCCTTGGCAAACAAGGGATCGCCTTCAGAGATATAGGCAAAGTACTTCTCTGTGTAGAGATGTGTGCTGTTGAACATCTCCAGTCCTTCGATCTTAGCCAGTATACCTGCGTCGATGTCACCATTGAGCAAGGCCTGCTTCATGTCCTTGGTTTTCATCTCGACGATGCGCAGATCCATCTCAGGATGTTCCCTCATCAACTGTGGGAAGAAATGGGGGATAAGATAGGGTGCAATGGTCGGAAGCACGCCGATGGTGAAAGTTCCGAGATAGGTATCCTTTTCTTCCTCGACGATCTCCTTGAGGCGACGTGACTGATAGAGCACTTCTTTGGCTTGTCGGATGACGGTCTGCCCCGCCTTGGTGGTGACGATGGGCTGTCGGCGCCGGTCAAAGATCTTGATGCCCAACTCGTTTTCCAGTTTCTGAATCATGGAGCTGAGCGTCGGTTGCGTGACGTCGCAGTAGTCAGCAGCCTTGGCGAAGTTGCCTAAGCGGTTGAGGGCTAAGATATATTCCAGTTGCTGTAGGGTCATGTCTCTTGTCTTTAATCTTTTGTTCCCCCTATTTGTGTAGTAGGGCCTGCATGAATATCTCTTGCAAATATCGCAAAAATATCTGAGATGAACAAGGATTCCTGGCATTTATCGACTACTCTTTTTGCTGGAGACGCCTGCCGATAGGAGAGAGAGGCCTGATTGTCTGTTTTAATAAAGTCTGCTGTGTGCTGACATCCTCGGGTATGCCCAACTGTATGATAGAAGGCATAAAGAGGACGGAAAACTTCTTTTGAATGGGTAAAGATACACAACAAAAGACTGTCACGATTTCCTTTGCTTCTAGAGAGAAGCAGAGAAGCTTTTTGAGGGAAAAGCATGTTTGTAAAGAGCAGAAAGGGGTGGCGAAATGTGGAAAAAGCGTGATTGTAGTGTCATCTTGGCCTTTTCTCACTATAAAACAACCGAGATGACCGTGTGAAAAAGGCGTGATGATGGAAAATTCTCTAGAGAATTTTTCGTCAGAAAGGCTTTTTTGTAAGATGAATAAATGTAATGTTTATTCAAGTTGTTAGTAGTTAGGTAGTTAAGAAAAACGGCGAGAATCGAAAAATCACGGGCAAAGACGTGCTCGCTCGAAAAGAACGCCTTCTCGTGGCCGCTTTTTTGTCAGTTTATCAAACAAATGCAGTTTTTTTTATTTGGAAGACTTTTGTGTATGCCATAAAAACATTATCTTTGCAGCAACGTACTAAAAATTTAATCATTTAGAGAGATGAAGAGATTTACTACCCTTTTACTACTGGTCATGGCGATGGTCCTGACGGTGAGTGCCAACAATCAGTTCAACGACAACGTCCGGCGGGGTGACTCCTGTATGATGGACTATGATCTGAAACATGCCCTGGAGTTTTACCTCAAAGCATTGCCCAACGACAGCAGTGCTGCCTTGCGCATGAAGATCGCCAACGCCTATTATCGTCAGAGCAACTATGCCAAGTGCCTCGATATTGTCAATGGACTGCCCGTCGATTCGCTCGATCATGATACCATGCATCATCTGTTTGACTGCTGCAAGGCGCTTGGACTCAACCAGCAGACAATAGGGTGGGGCGAGGCCCTTATCAATCGGTGGCCGATGGATGGAGAGGCTGTGGCGAAGCTCGCTAAGGAATATTTGCTTTCTGGGTTGAAAGACAAGGCAGAAATTGTCTGTAACAGATTTTGGCTGAAAGACGAGACCTGTATGGCAGTCAATGATATCATGGCCGACGTGTATATGGCCCAACGGCAATGGGTATTGGCCAAGGACAGCTATCTGCTGCTGTTGCAACAGGGCGACTCCACTTATAAGAACATGCTCAACCTTGGCGTGAGCTACGAGCGACTGGAGCATCCTGCAGAGGCGCGGAAGGCTTTGGACGTGGCCATCGCTATGTCAGACTCCTCGGTTGCTGCTCCGCTCTATCATCAAGGAGTGGTGCTCGGGGCCTTGGGCGATTACAAAGCGTCGATGGACTGTTTCCATCGTGCTTTGGAATTGCTGCGACCCGATAGTGCGGTGATGTTTTCCTGTTATCGCGGCTTGGCTGAAGGCGAATATGCCGGGCAGAACTATCGTCGGGCACTCGATGATTTCGTTCTGGCAGAAGGCTATGATCCGAACTCTATCAGTACACCTTATTATATAGGTATCTGTTCGGAAGCTCTTGGCAAGAAACAAGAGGCTAAAGCCGCTTATCAGCGTTTCCTGCAAAGGGCAGCAGACGTGGAGAGTCCCAACAAAGAACTGAGGAAGATGATGGCGGATGCCAAAAAGAGAATAGAAAGGTAAAAATCGATCTGAAACGGTTCTTCTTTAATTGAAACTTACGAAGATCGTTTCATCTTTTCCCTGTACTTGTGTCGATGTCATAGCCATAGAGTGCGTAGTCGGCACGTGCAGGGTCATCGGGAAAGACCTCGCGCATCAGTCGGGTAAGAGCGACGACAGCTCGCCATCCGGTTGTTTTTCCGATGTCGAGGTGCAGCTTGTTGGCCGTTTGCATTACATGGGTGTCGAGTGGGATAAACAGATGACGCTTATCGATGAAGTCGCTCCATAGCCCTAAGTCTACGGGCGATCCGCTGCGCACCATCCAACGAAGAAACATACAAGGGCGTTTGCAGGCAGATGTGTAGGGCATGGGCACAAGGCCCTTGATGCCCCGTTGACGGAAGTAAGTGGCAAAGGCAGAGAGCACGGCTTCTACGTCGGTTGTGTCCTCTGCCTTTTTATCAGCTTTTCCGGCGGCTGTCTGTGCAAAGCGCCCTAATGTGCCGTAGCTGCGGAGGAGGTCGCGCAAGGCTGTGAGCAGTGCGTGGATGTCGGCAAAGGTATAGAGCCGATAAAAGCATTGGGAAGAGGGGGCTATCGTGTGCTCAAACTTCCCGTTGGCAATCCAGTCGTAGGGATGCCATTGAGCCGTCGTCATCAACTGCTCTATCTTCGGCAGGAACTGCTGGCGCGATCCATAGCTGAGGCACATGGCCAGGAAAGCTGTCGTCTCCTGGTCAAGCGGATCACTCACTTGGTGCATAAACCATGATGGATCGCCCTCGATAAACGATGCAGTCTCGTAGCGATCGGCGAGAGTGAGCAGAAGATGGCGCTGGGCTCTGTTCATAGTGTCGTGAATTTGAGTTCTTTGATTCTATCTGCAAATATCGCAAAAATATTTGAGAAATCCAAGAGAAAGCGTGGAATTCAGTGGCTTTTACTTTATATAGACGAAAGAAACTGTGGGTAGAGACTTGCACGTGTCAGCATATTATATTATCTTTGTAGCGACGAAAGATACAATCATTTAACTAATAACTAATCATACAACAAATTATGAGAAAACTGATTTACTGCTTAGTGCTTCTTTTGGCTCCGCTGACCTCGATGGCCGGGACGCTGCTTCACCGCACGGCTCTCAGTGCTTTGCTGGGTGGCATGCCGCAGGTGGACTACACTATTTATCTGCCCGACAGCATGACAGAAGGACGGAAGTTTCCCATTGCCTATCTGCTCCACGGTGGCGGGTGCTCCAACACCGAGTGGCAGGACCATGGCCATCTGAAAGAGGTGATGGACAGTCTGATTCGTCGTGGCGAGGTGGCACCGATGATCGTCGTTTGTCCTGAGGCTAACAAAAAGAACATGATATGGTTCAACGATCCTCAGTGGCGTTACGAGGATTTCTTCTTCACCGAGTTCTTGCCCTATATTGAGCGTACCTATCCTGTCATCGCTGACCGCCGCTATCGTTTCGTGGGCGGCTTCTCCATGGGAGGCGGTGGTGCTGTGGTCTACGGCATTCACCATCCCGAATTGTTCTCGATGGTCTACGACATGTCGGGCTATTTGCGCCGTCAGCCTCTCGACTTCCTCAAGAACGATCCGCAGGGCGAGTGGCGGCAACAGGTGGTGGAGCGCAACAATCCTATTTTGGAGGTGAGCCGGGCCGGTGCTGACCAAGTGAACAGATGGAAACAAGTGAGTTGGTTTGTCGACTGTGGTGATCATGACTTCACACTTGAGGGCAACATGGACTTCGTCAAGGCACTTCGCAAACAAGGCATCGGCTATCAGATGCGGGTGCGCAGTGGGGCGCATAACTGGTACTACTGGGCTCCCTGTCTTGTCAACGCGCTCAAGCAGTTCTCGTTGCGTGCCTTCCATGCCAATCGTCTGCAGGTGGTGGAGCAGGGCGGATTGGGAACGTATCCGTCCGTGATGCTGTCGGTCGACGGATTCAAAGCTCATACCGTTTTCTGTCCGCAGGATCTGAGCACCTTTGATGCCCGCCATCCACTGCCTGTGGTGGTGTGGGGCAATGGAGCTTGCACGGACTCACCTTGGGAGCACTATCGCTTTCTCAATGAGATTGCCTCTCATGGCTATCTGGTCATTGCTACCGGATATTTCCCTAATGGCGACACGCCTTATCAGGGTCCCATGTCGTCGCCACAGCAGCAGATAGAGTCTATCGACTGGGCGGTGAAGCAGGCTTCTGACTCCAATAGTGTCTTCTATGGTAAGATTGACACACGGGCCATCTGTGCGTCGGGTATGTCGTGCGGTGGTTTGCAGACACTCTACAACTGTGGCGACCCACGCATCAAGACTTATATGATTTGCAACAGCGGACTCTTCATTGATCCGTCCATCGCTATGCCTAATATGCCGATGCCGCACAAAGAGCAGCTACGCAAGGTGCATGGACCGATCATCTACATCCTTGGCGGAAAGGAAGACATCGCCTACAACAATGGCATGGATGATTTCCATCGCATATCTCACGTGCCTGCCGTGGCTGTCAACTATCCGGTAGGTCATGGCGGCACCTATCGTCAGCCTCATGGAGGCGAGTTCCGCATTCCCGCTGTGGCCTGGCTCGACTGGCACCTCAAGGGTGACCGGCAAGCCGCAAAGATGTTTGTTGGCAAAAAATGCGGACTCGCCCAAAGAAAGGGGTGGACGGTGGAGCGCAATAAAAAGATGTAAGCGAGCCTATAAAATACGGTTTTAGACAAAGAAACAAATCATGAATTACACGACTTTGTTGTGCAGCTTGGCAGCAGGGCTCATGGCTGTGCCTATGACTGCAAACGCCGACAGCGACGTGAGCAAAGAGAAAGCGTCGCAAAATACACCCCAAGGATGGCGCGCTGTAGAGTTGCCTTCTATTGTCGCCATCACGGAGGCCAATACTCTAAACATCGAGGACTATGGAGCTTCCATCACGTCGGCTGACAATACAGTTGCCATTCAGCGAGCCCTTGATGCCGTTCCAGAGGAAGGCGGGATGGTGGTGGTGCCGGCAGGCACATGGCTGTGCGGCCCGCTGCAAGTCAAAGCGCATACCGTGCTGCATTTGGCAGCCGGTGCTACATTGCGGTTGTTGCCTTTTGGAACTTATCCCAGCGACAATGGCAATTACAAGGCGAAGACTTTCTTGACCAACCGCAAGAATGCCTCTGACATCATCATCGAAGGCGAGAGCACGTCGTCAAGCATCGTCGATGGACAGGGTGCCGCGTAGTGGAAAGCTGTGGAACAGAAGAAGTTTGACCGCCCCGCCCTCGTCCGCTTTTCCAGTGGAAGCCGTTTCCTGGTGCGCAACATGCGCTTTGAGAATGCGCCGGGAGTGAATGTCACTATTGGACAAAGTGGCAAGGGCAGCCATGGCACGGTGCACGACGTGGTGATACGCGAGCCGTCGTCGGCAGCTTCCACCGGACAGAAATCCCACAATACCGACGGCATACCCATTTGGGCACCCTATGTGAATGTCTACAACTGCGACATCAGCAACGGTGACGATAATGTGGTGGTTGACTCCGACGGACAGTACGTGCATGTGTGGAATTGCAAGTTCGGCACTGGGCATGGTGCTTCCATCGGCAGCTTCACCGAACGCGTACATGACGTGCTGTGGGAAGACATCAGCTTCCGTGACACTGACAGCGGCTTCAGACTGAAGAGCCAACGGGGAAGAAGCGGACAGGTATACAATATTACGATGCGCAACTGCACCATGCAAAACGTGATGAATCCCATCTACATAGAATGCTGGTACGACAAGAGCACCAAACCTGAGCCTTCTCTAGCACCAACGGCCGATTCTGTCGCCACCACGCCAGCCTTTCACGACATTCTCATTCAGCACGTCACAGCTACAGCCACGCCTTATAAGAAAAGCGACAAGGCTGCTTTTCCCGTGTATATTTACGGACTACCCGAAAGCCCAGTGCGCAGTGTGACGCTCGACGACGTGCATGTGGATGCCAAGAAAGGCATGTTCCTAGCCTATTGCGATGTGATGTTCATCGGCGGATGCAGCATCAAGAATCTTACCGACTCCACAAAGTATATTGCAAAACGCTATGAGGCAAATATCACCGGCACCTACGACGGATCGGAAACAACTGCCATAAACGGCGTGAAAGTCTCAAAACCCATGAGCCATGACTATGCCTATACGCTCTTGGGTACTCTGCGCTCGCAGCAATCGCTGTCGCGTGGCGTCTATATCGTCATTCATCATAAAGTGTTGGTGAGATAAAGTCTCTCGCCTATAAAACGAAACAACAGGCAACTGCCTTGTAAGCGGTTGCCTGTTGTGAACTGTGTGAAAGCTTTTCGCTTTTATGCTTCCTAGAATTCTTCCTCAATCTTTGGTGCCTTGTCCTGACCCCGCAAAACATATCTTGATGATGGGGATGGCGATGGGATAGAAGTGGTAACCAAACGACTGGTATATCTTGAAGAGCAGACGGTCGCGGGCGTTGAGAAACTCCGGTATGCCGTACTCGTCGATGAGCACTTTGATGCGTTTGGCCAGTTTGCGGTCGTCGCGGATCTGTGAGCTCTCGTCGAGCATCTTCACGAGGAACTTCTTGTCACTGGGCTTTTCCACCATCGTGGCATACATGTTCTGTTCGCGTCGCTCAGCGGGCGTGATGCTCTCCTGACTCGTGGTGTAGAGTTTCATGAGCTAAGTCTCTACTTCTTGAATGGTCGGTTTTTCCATAGTAATCATGTTTAGTGGTTGTCTGATATATATAATAAGGTGTACACATCAACGTGTACTTTTGCAAGGTCGGAGAATGCTGACACCCTATTATCGGGCTCAGCGCTTAGACGACCACTGTAGGACTAAACATGACGGCTCTGTATCGGTGTAGTTCCGACAGGGCTTGTTTGGTGAATGTGTCAAAATAGAATCTTCTCATCTCTCTTATACATTTATTAATTTCTCAGTTGCAAAGATAAGAGAAAAAACAATAGGAGCAAAACAAAACGGAACTTCTTTGCATAAAAATATAGCGCAAGTTACTATTTCGACAAAAAAGGCTGTCAAAACGGTGCTTTCTAAACGCATGAATAGCTATGGAGCCCTTTGAAGTTTAAAATCGTTGAAAAGCAAGCATGGAAGGGGCGCGGAACCGAAATAAATGCCTACCTTTGCAACTGTAAAACCATCAGAATGGAGAATCGCAAACGAATCATGGCAAAAGAGAATCACGAAAAGAAGGAAATAGCATTGTTGTTTATCTGTTTAGGCAATATCTGTCGCTCCCCGGCAGCCCATGCTATCATGCAGCGCGATGTCGATGAGGCTGGGTTGTCAGACCGGTTTTTCATCGACTCAGCTGGTATTGGCCCTTGGCATGTGGGTGATCTTCCCGACCGTCGGATGCGACAGCATGGCGCACAGCGAGGGCTGGACATCAGTCATATTGCACGGCAGTTCAATGCTAAGACCGATTTTCGCACTTTCGACCGCATTGTGGTGATGGACGAGGACAACTATCGCGCCATCGCATCCAAGGCTTCGTCTGAGGCTGACCGTGAGAAGATCATCAGGATGTCGGACTATCTTCTCGACCATCCTGCGGCCCATTCTGTTCCTGATCCCTACTATGGCGACGGCTCCGACTTCGAATTGGCGTTGGATTTGATTGAAGAAGGATGCCGGCATCTGCTGGCTGCTATTATTAAGGAGGAGAAACGCATCAAGAAGGAGGATGGACTTGCAGTGGATTGATACGGAAAAGGCGGTGAGCAGGTTCAACGCTTGGGGAACTGGCGACCGTCCGTTCTTCTTTCTGACCGACTATCTCCATCGGCGATGGCTGGTGGAGCCTATTGATGGGCTGTCGGCAGACGAATTGCTCTATGCTTTTCCCGGACACAGCAATGCGCCTGATGAGGAGGCGAAGGCAAGACCGCTTGTCTGGCAGCCCCATCCGCTCACTCCCGAAGCCTATCATGAGAAGTTCGAGATAGTCCATCGCAATATGCTGGCAGGCAATAGCTATCTGGCTAATCTGACGTGCCGGATACCCTTGGATACCAACCTCTCGCTACGCGACATCTTCCTGCTTTCCCAAGCACGATACCGATTGTGGGTCAAGGACACTTTCGTATGTTTCTCTCCCGAGACGTTTGTGCGTATCCAAGATGGTATCATCAGCAGTTATCCCATGAAAGGCACTATCAGTTGCAATGTGCCCAATGCCGAGCAAACCCTTCTCGCCGATGTCAAGGAGGCGGCCGAGCATGCGACGATCGTGGATCTGATTCGCAATGATCTCAGTCACGTAGCCGACCATGTGACGGTGCGTCGCTATCGTTACGTAGAGTGTTTGGAGACTTGCAATGGCCCCATCTTGCAGACGAGTTCAGAGATTGCCGGGCAGCTGCCCGTTGACTATCGCCGTCATCTTGGCGACATCCTCATGGCTCAGTTGCCCGCCGGGTCGATTACGGGAGCGCCTAAGCCCAAGACCATGGCCATCATCCGTGAGGCCGAAGGCTACGAGCGGAGCTTCTACACGGGGGTGGCAGGCATTTGCGAACGTGGGCAGATGGACAGCTGCGTGCTGATACGGTTTATCGACAAGGAAGATGGCCGGTTGTTTTTCAAGGCTGGCGGAGGCATTACGGCTAAGAGTGACTGGAAAAAAGAATATCAGGAAATCAAAGAGAAGACCTATGTACCCATTTGTTGAAACCATAAGAGTGGAGGAGGGCGTGCCCCACAATATTAGCTATCATCAGCGGCGCATGGCCAACACTATGCAACACTTCTTTCCCCATGTGCCAGTCCCTTCGCTTGCCTCTGCATTGGCGAGTCGAAAGTGGTCTGCTGACATCACGTGGAAAGTGCATGTGGAATATGATGCAAGCGGTATTACGCTTGTTAAGGCCGACGAGTATCATATCCGCCACATCACCCGTCTGCGTCTTGTCCTCTGCAATGACATTGACTATGCCTATAAAAGTGTCGACCGTCGCTGTCTTGAGGCTTTGGCGGCCCAACGTGGAGAGGCTGACGAGGTGGTCATCGTCAAGAACGGACTGCTCACCGACACTTCCTATTCCAATATTGCCCTCTTTGACGGAAGCCAATGGGTGACGCCCCGCCAACCTCTGCTCCGTGGTACTATGCGTCAGTCGTTGCTCGATGCAGGTGCGCTGGTGGAGATGGACATTAAGGCTGAGGACTGGGATCACTATCGGCAAGTGAGTCTCATCAATGCCATGATGCCTTTGGGAAGACTGATCTGTAACCTCCGGTGACAGCGTATTCGTTTTTTGCTTTTTTTCATTCTTTTGTTTTGCCTGATAGAAAACAAATGATTATTTTTGTAGTCTAAAAATAAGTAACAACCAAAACCATGAAAGGAATCATTACTACCCAAGAGATTCGTCTGGCACATCCCGGAATGTGTGACTGTGCTACAGACCTCTATTATACTCGTTTCGCCAACCGCCTCTTCGACAGCCTGCGGGGCTTTGTCGGCAAGGATCTGCCGGACAAGAATTTCACCCATGTGCTGGCCCGCAAGCTGACCAGTTACTTCGAGGACATCGTGGCCGACATGGGTGTGTGGCACTCATTCTCTGATCTGTGCATGAAGCTCTACGGCTATCCTGTGCCCATGTATCACGCTGATAAGGAATACTATCCCGACGAGCCCAGTCTCGATGCCGTGCGCTACCTTGTGTGGGACGTGGCCAACGAGATGTTCCCCGACCGTATCTTCGAGACCGACCGTCTGTTGCAGGAGATGGGGCAGGAGGCTTACCGTTTGTTCAGTGATGCCTTTGAGCAGGCACCAATCAACGAGGAAGCCAAGAAGGTGATGGATGATATGCTCCACTATGCCACCGAGGGCTTCAACGAACTGCGCAATGTGCTCGACTGGGTGCTGGGCGGAAACTACATCACTTCGGGCAGCTGGCTCAACAAGCTGATGGGCGAGAAGGCTAAGGAGATGAAGAACGTTGAACTCTTCGACACGATGACGCCCTCTATGAAGCAGTATTTCGTCATCACCGGTATTAAGTTTGAGGACCGTATAGGCCCGTTGGCGTTGAAACCCTATGAGTGGCTACAGCAGTTGGCGGTGACGACAGGACACGACGATGTCGCTTCACTGTTGAAGGAAATAGAGGTGTTGCCAATGGATACCTATAAATATAAGTCGGGCGACGAAGACCCGTTGACATTGGAAAACACCCATGGCAAAGTCATCAAAGTGTCACAGGAGGAACTCAATCTCAAGCCGGAGGTGCTCAAACAGCACAATGGCTGTGTGGCCGGATTTGTCTACTACAAAGGTGAGTGGCGGCTCAACGGCGTGTTGGTGCCCTTGCAGCTCACCGATGAAGATTTTGAGAAGACCAAGGCAAAACAGCGAGATATATCTGCTCCCGGCACGAGACTGATGACTGCCGAGACGCTGCTGGAACGTACTGATGGTCACCGGCTGGTCTACTTCAAGGATGCCGCGGAGATGAAAAGCTATCTTCAGGAGAAGATGAAATTTCCTGATAGCGTCTTAGAGGGCAGCCCGTTGCTCACTTTAGAGTCGCCCTGCATGTTCATTGATACCATCGACAAGGTAGCCCCGCAGTTCTTTGCACAGAACTTGGAGCAGTGTATCAAGGACCCCGACAATCCCTACTACGATGCGGAGAATGCAAAAGAAGACGCCGTCAACATCCTGTGGAATGCCGACGGCGCTACGTCCAATATGGTCAACTACCTCATTGAGCACGAGTTGCTTCCCGATGCCGAGCAGCATTATGCGTTCAGTCAGCACAGTACGCACGAGCAGCGCCTTGCCGACATGAACTTCTATATGCGCTACAATCGCAGGAGCAAATACTAACGCTCTGGAGTGCTTCCCGCCGTCAGGTCATTGATTTGGTCAATGACCTGCTGGCGTGTCTTCTGTTGCTTGTGATAGAGCTGGATGGCGAAGATCAGACCGCATACCGATCCTATGCAACCGCCAGTCAGTCCTCCCCATGCGGCGGAAGTGAGAGTCTCGCTGTCATAGTTGATGCTTTGGAAGAAGTCGACAATAAACCAGGCAAACCAGAGAAGAGTAAGCGGCAAACTGACTAACATCTGTAGGGCACTCAGCCGTTTGGCGCGTTGCAGTCGCAGGGCGGTGGGGATAAGATCGTCGGTCATAAAGGCTTCGTCCTTGATGTGGCTGACCTTATAGTCGAAGATCACGTCGGCAAGACAGAGAAGGATGATGGCAATGACCGGTCCCCATGAGAGATGGAAGACAAGTGCTATGAAGGGGAAGGCAAAGACGATGATAGGCATGAAAATAGTAGACTCCAGGACGAGGTAGCGGTTGATGCTGGAGTAGTTGTGCTTCATTGACTCGCGCAGCAGACGGTCGTTGACGATGGCTTCGTTATGGAGTTTCTCTTGCAGGATGGTCATTTGTCGGCGCATCTCTTCGAGGGTGTTGTTTCCTTGTGGATTCATGATTCTGTAGTTTTTGTTGTTTGACACATTATTATATATATAGGCCCTATATATAGTGATGTTTTTACTTGGGTTATTCCTCACTCATGTTTTTGAGCTGTTCCTTGATGCGGAAGAGTCTGACGGAGACGTTCTTGGTGGTGATGCCCACCAGTTGTCCTATCTCCTCATAACTCATATTCTCAAGCCAGAGCAGTACGATGGCGCGGTCGAAGGGTCCGAGGCGTGCGATACGGTTGCGAAGCATCTGCACTTGTCGTGAGTCAGCATCGTCGTCCTCAAAGAGGTTGATATCCATACTTAGCGGTATCGTCTTCCGCCGCTTCCTCTTTCTGTCGGCCGAGATGCAAGTGTTCAGACTCACGCGGTAGACCCATGTGCGCGGGTTGCTGCGTCCTTGGAACTCTTGAAACCCTTTCCAGAGGTTGACGAGCACCTCTTCGAAAAGGTCAGCCACCTCGTCCTCGTCTTTGGAGAACATATAGCAAACCGTGTAGATGGTGCTCTTCTGCTCCTTGACGAGTTGGGCAAACTGCTGTTCTGATGGTTTTGTTGCCATTGTCTTGATTGAATTGTTACACCCATTAGACGCTATTTCTTTCGAAAAACTACAGAGAAACGAAAGAAATCTTCATAAATACGTATCAGCCCTTCTCTGTGTCTCAGTGCCTCTGTGTGAGATACACTTGATGAATTCTTTGATTCTCCAATTCTTGAAAAGGACAGAGGATTCCGTCTTTTTGTGATGATCCAATTGCTTTTTGTTGGGTATAAACAACAGCTTTCGTGGGGTGATCACGCCATTGTGCTGTTCCCTTTTTAGCGCTTTCAATGTTGTAACCTTATAGAAAAAGATCGTTCACTACGCAGGGAAGGATCCTTTCCTACGCAGGAAAAGATCCTTCCCCCTTTAGGAAAATCAAGCGTGTAAAACTACGTGACTGACCAGGAATAGCTTTACACTCCTTTGTTGTTGCTTACGGACTTACTTCACATTGCCTATTTGATGAACTCCAGGAACAGCTCTGCTTGCTTGGCGAGCTGTGCTTTCTGTTCCTCAGTAAGGATCATGCGGCCCTCGGTCCAGGCTTCCAGGTTGAGTGCGATACCCGTTTGCCCCTCTGTCATAACGTCGGCTTTCAGCACGGTGAGCAGCGTGGTGAGCAGCTTGCGGCATCCCGCTGTGGCAGCCTTACCGCCAGCTCCCGTGAGCGTGAACTTCTTTCCGGCAAGCACAGTCGGCGCGTTGCGATCAGCAGGATCAACGGGGCGCGAGAGCCAGTCGATGAGATTCTTCACATGTCCGGGATAGGAATAGTTATACTCCGGCGAGAAGATCCACACGCCGTCAGCCTCTGCTACAGTCTTGCGTGCGTCTGCAACAGCTTGCGGAGCCGGATATTCTTCATCCTGGTTGATAAATGGCACTTGAGAGTAATCCAGTTCTGTTACTTCGGCTTTGCCTTGGAGCATGCCCTTGACCATCACACTCAGTTCTCTGTTAAAGCTCTGCTTACGCAATGAGCCAATGATGAATAGTATCTTTTTCATGTTTGTTGGGTTGATAGTGTTGTTGTTGCAAAGATACGTTTTTCTCATTATAATATGGCTTTCTTCTTGCGCTTTTGCTTTTTTTTCTTTACTTTTGTATCATTGAAACACTAATTTGATATTTCTGCTATGAAACCGCTCTATACTATTGTGGTCTTTGTGACCCTGCTGTGTTGCTCCGTGTGGGCAGGCATGCATAGCTATCGTTGTGTCGAAGAGGAGATGGTGGCAGATATGAACCAGGCTTTGGCGGCCTGCGCCTTGATGAAGCCACACAGACAGGGATCATCGGCAGAAAATGATAATATTGTATTCACATGAATGTTCATGAATTGACCACGAATTTCTCATAAACATAAATAGTGAGAAATTAGTGGTTAATCCATGATGATGCAATGTCCAAAATACTATAGCTGAATGTTCATTAATGGTACAGATAGAGCTTTTCAAAAGTATTGGCTGAGTTGAGAATGCTACTTCCGCCACGTAATAGGAACATCGCGCAACTCGATATATCCTCTTTGGGCACCACTGCCATCTTCAAAGTCGTTGTAGAGAAAGAGCTTGACGAGCTGGAGCTTTTGTGTTTTCTTGGGCACATTGAGGAAGTGGAGATTGTATGCCCCCAGGTCCGCTTTCACGCTGATGCCCTCAGCAACCTTGATGGAGTAGGCGGTGTTGTCGATGCGGTACACATTGCCTTCGTCGTCATAGGCAGTGGTCTTGTCGTCACCGATATAGTTGATCTTGTCGATGACGGTCTTAGCCTTTAGTTTCAGAACCACCGACACATTGCCAAAGTTCATACTTTTGCTCGTGCCATAGACTTCAACGACCTCTACATCTAAGTTCTTCTCAAAGGGATTGTAGAGCGTACCGCCACCCGCGATGGGTGTGGCTTTCGCCTTCGGCCCGTCATCACTTTTCGCTGATGCAGCCGTGGAAGTAGTCGTGCTCGTGGATTTAGTCTGTTGATCTATTGTACTAAGTACCTTCTTGGCTTTCTTGAGGATACTGCCAAGACTTTGAGCTTGAGTAGGAATCGTGCCGAGCAAAAGGAAAGCAAGGCAGAGATAGAATAGATTTCGCGTTTTCATGTCTTTCGTCTTTTAATGATGTTCTTACTGTTCGGTCATCAGAAATCTTCCGTTGGAGGCTTCTAAAACCTCAGAATGACCGTTAAGGATGAAGGTGTGCTTTACTTTTTGTTCACTAAATACCAATGTCCATCCTCCTCTTTCTTCATATCGACATTGGTCTGCTCTGTTTTGCCCGATGCATACTTCACGTTGAAGACCTCAGACGCCGTGCCCTCTTCTTCATTGACTTGCTCAGAAACGAACTCATAGCTCACGGGCTGCTTGTCGCTTTTTTGCCCCTTCTCCTTGGCCTTCTTTACCTTCTCTTCAATCATGGAGACGTAGGCTTCTTTCTGTTCCTGCTTGTCAGCGGGGAAGTAAACACAGTCGAAATAGCCGCGATAGTCTTCGTCAATGGCACATTGTAAGGCCTTCTCGGCAACCGTACGCGGTTCCGACTTGCCGCAGCTTGCAAATACGGCAAGCACTGCGGTGAACATGAGAAATGACAATAACTTTTTCATAGTGGTTGTTTATTATTGGTGAAACTTGATCATAGTCTTGAGATGCCTTGAGGCGTAAATGTCGCTCGGAAGGATGCACGCTGCCTTGATGATGGGCAGGTCTATCTTGTGGCGCCTGCCTTCTGTCAGATCGATGCCAGCATGGCGATAGGCATAAACGATCAGTTCCGTGCAGTACATCTTCGAAGTATCCTGGTCGTCGAACTTATCGTCAAACAGTGTGCCTCTACGGTAAATACGTAGTGCAACGTCCGCTGCTCGCTGGGCTGTGGAGCTATCTTTTGGCCGGCATACCTCTCCCTTTGATGCATTCTTGTATGAGAAGAACTTCTCCGGCGTGTCCATCTTCACCCGGTCAACATCGCCGTCAAAATCCGGCTCGCCGGGAACGGCGTGGACGATCATCCTTCGTTCTGCGTAATCGACAACGATGCCAACGTGGGAATAGTTGCCATTTGCATCAGTGGCAAGGACCACGTGGCTCGCTATGCCCTCACCTCTGCGGAACACCACATCGCCTGCACACAGCGCAAAATCATCGGGCAGGATGCTGCGCTCTTCCTCTCTTTCTCCGCAGGAGACGAGTATCATCGCCAGACAGACAAGCCATATCCAGCCTATGGGCAGTGCCACGTTCCAGTGCGACAGAGACAGACGGCAGATGGATGCGTTTGAACTCATAATGTTTGCTGATTGCTTTTTTACAAAGATAGGTCAGCAGTAGCGTTTTGACAAGAGCAGTAGGTCAAATGTACTCTCTGACAACTTGTTTTTTACTGTTTGGCACTCTTTTTACCGTTTGACATCAAAAAGCGGCTGATATATCGGTGATTCTGTTTTATTTTTTGTACTTTTGCCTTAGAAACCTATTACTACGATGATAGAACAGAGCTTTGCAAAATCTATATGTGATTTCTCTTTTGGTATGCTGGTTATGGCGCAGCTGGTCTGCACCGTAGCAATGTATTATAAGGGACAGCGCAACGACTTACAAAAAATGATGTTCCGCTTCATGCTGTATCTGTTGCTGATCAGTGTTGTAGAATTGTCTTTCTTCTACATGTCTGGTCAGCAGATGTCCGCATTGTCAGCTCCCGAGACCGACTTTCTGGAGATGACCGTAGTGCCATGTGCACTGTTCATTCTCATCAGACTCACCACACCGCGGCAGAAGATGCTGCGGCTTATCGCTGTTAACGCAGTGGTTTATCTCGCGGCGTTTATTCTATATATCGTAACGGGAAGGGCGGTTGTCCATCAAGCCGCGCTCGTACTTACAGTCATCTATTCATTGGGCATCCTCGTTTATGGCTACTTCGCTGTCGAGAGGTTCAACCGTCAGTTGGAGTCTGATTTCTCCGACGAAGAGTTGTCGCTCTACTGGTTGAAATATATCGTGTGTCTTTACGCAGGGATGCTGTTGCTGTGGTTGGTTGACACTTTCTACAATTCGGAGATAATGGCTACGCTTTATAATTTTATCATGATAGTTCTCTTGGGGCTGTTCTGCTATTTTGTATATCGTCAGGAAGACATGCTCAAGGCCTTGGACAACCTGGATAAGGAAGAGAAAAAAGAAGGCTGTGTAAAGGCGTACGAGTTTGAAGGCCGTTTCCGAAAAGTCTTTGAAGAAGAAAAGATTTACCTGAACCCCAAGCTCAACATCGTGGAACTGTCTATGTCTGTGGGCACGAACCGTACCTATATCTCCAACTATATCAATCAGCAGCTGCACACCACGTTTTATGAATATGTGAACAAATGGCGGGTGAAACGGGCAAAAGAACTTCTCTCCTCCACGTCATTGCCATTGGAGGACATCGCCACACAGTCGGGATTTAATTCCTTAAGCAGCTTCCGCCGTTATTTCACCAAGTCGATGGGTACGACGCCCCAAGCTTTCCGCAAGGAATAATGTTCACAAGGAAAGGCGGGAGCATGCATTTTTTACCTTTCTAAAGTCCCTCCTTCCGCACCTGCTTAAAGTCGGAGATGCCGTAGGGAATGCGCTTGAAATCGTTGCTCATGATTGACTGCTATGAATCTTTTCTGTATATATGTCTTTCTTTCCATATTTGCAAGTATTAAAAGCAAAGAAAACGCCACATCCTTTGGCTGTTTCGCTGATTTACATTAAATTTGTAAGAACAAACCGATTACAGCAGACATTATGGAAAACAAAGAGTTGCGCAACGCATGGGAATTCGCTGAGCACACCGGCATCAGCATCTTTCTCACCGGAAAGGCCGGAACGGGTAAGACTACCTTCCTCAAGGCGCTGAAGGAGCATTCCTCCAAGCGCATCATCGTCGTGGCACCTACTGGTGTGGCGGCCATCAATGCCGGCGGCGTGACCATCCACAGCTTTTTCCAGTTGCCGCTATCGCCCTATGTGCCGGGCACTACATTCAAGGACCGCTATGACTTTGGCAAGGAGAAACGGCGCATCATCCGCACGCTCGACATGCTTGTCATCGACGAGATCTCTATGGTGCGCAGCGACTTGCTCGACGCCATCGACAATGTATTGCGACGCTATCGCGATCCGATACTGCCCTTTGGCGGTGTACAGCTGCTGATGATCGGAGACTTGCACCAGCTCACGCCTGTGGTCACACCGCGCGACGAGGAACTGTTGCGCCCTTACTACGACACTCCCTATTTCTTTGGCAGCCATGCCCTGCAGCAGACGAGTTATGTCACCATCCAACTCACACATGTCTACCGTCAGCAGGACCAGGCGTTTATCGACATCCTCAACCATGTGCGCGACGGCGTGCCGACGGCCGAGGACCTCGCCCGTCTCAACGCCCGCTGCAAGCCGATGTTCATACCAAAGGCTGAGGAAGGATACATCCGGCTGACCACCCACAACCGCATGGCCGACAGCTACAACGACAATGAACTGCATAAACTGCCCGGCAAACGCTATGTCTTCAAGGCTGAGATAGAGAAAGAATTTCCCGAAAGCAGCTATCCTGCCGATGTCAACCTTGAGTTGAAACAGGGCGCACAGGTGATGTTCATCAAGAATGATCCTTCTCCCTTACACCTATATTATAATGGACGCATCGGACACGTTGTCGGCTTTGAGGAGGGCAAGGTCGTGGTGAAGTGTCCTGGCGACGACTACACCATCAGCGTGGAGCCTGCCGAATGGGAGAACACACGCTACGCCATCAACGAGGAGACGAAGGTCATCGAACCGCAGGTGCTCGGCGTCTTCCGGCAATACCCTCTGCGTCTGGCCTGGGCCATCACCATCCACAAGAGTCAGGGCTTGACCTTTGAGCACGCCATCATCGATGCGAGTGCTTCCTTCGCCTCGGGACAAGTCTATGTGGCACTGAGCCGCTGCAAGAGTCTGGAGGGTCTCGTACTCGCCTCGCAGATACAGCCCCGCAACATCATCGGCGACGCACGTGTCAACGACTATATCGCACGGCAGCAGACCGAGGCCGAGAAGAGCATCGAGGCGCTGCCTGCCCTCAAGGAGGAATACTATCGCACGCAACTCTACGACCTCTTTAACTTCATGCCGCTCTTTGCCGCTGAGCAGCAGCTCCACCGCCTCTTGCTGGAGTATTTCCGGCAGTTCCCCAAGCTCACCAGCTATCATGGTACGGTCATCGACCAGCTGAAGCAGAAGGTCATCGACGTGGCCTTGCGCTGGCGCACGGTCATCCAGCAGACATCCGCCGAGGGCTTGCACGCTCCTGCCTTCCTCGACAGGGTGAAGCGCAGCGCGGCTTACTTCGTCACGGGACTGGAGGAGATGCTGCCCGACGCCATTGAGAAAACCAAGATGGCCAGCACCAACAACAAGCGCGGCATGCAACTCTTTGACGAGCGCTACAAGGATCTCTGGCTGGCTTATCTGTCTAAGGACCGCTTGCTGCGAGCCATGGAAGAGACGCCCTTCACGGTCTCGGCTTATATGCAGGCCAAGCAGGAGACTACGCTCGACGCCATGGACGTGGTGATGCCGGGCAGCCGACCACGGAAGAGAAAGAGTAGCGTGGCTTCGCCCGTGTCGACTTCTTCAACTGAGCGCACTACGTCCAAGGCTGCTAAGGCCCCCCGCGTGTCTACCTATGTCCAGACCTACACGCTCTTCCGTCAAGGCAAGACACCGCAGCAGATTGCCGATGAGCGCCATCTGGCCCTCAGCACCATTCTCGGCCATCTGGCTCCTTATGTGAGTTCCGGTCAGATCAGTGCCGACAAGGTCATCGACGGCGAGAAGGTGAAGGCCATCCGCCACGCCATCGCGCAGTTGCCCGAGAATGCTACGACTGAGGAACGCAAGGCTGCTTGTCCGCCGGACGTGACATCCGCAGAGTTCTATTTCATTCTCAGAAGCATGCCGACAAACGAATAGCGCATGATGAAAGAAAATTGATACAAGGCTAAATGGGAAAGGATAAGACTGCCGAACAAGTTGAAGCTCGAATGGTAAATGTACTCCCAAAACTGTAAACTAAAGAGGTCTTAATGTAGGCTTTCCGTTCCTCCAGCCCAACACGAAAATCTCTTAGTTATCCATTCTAACACGGAAGCCAGTGGCCGGGTAGTGATGATGGCTTTTGTTAGGCCTGTCTGTGCATTTGTATAGTCTTGATATGTCTGATTTTGATGCGGACTACCGAGTCTTTTTCCCCATTTTTTGCTCTTGTCTAAAGTACTGTACGGTATGACAGAGCTGGTATGAATGGTGAAAGCTGTTTTTTTCCTCCGTTATTTCTTCTTTCCACCCAGTATCTTTCTTGCAGTCTCGATGATGGTGTCGCGGTTGCGGTAGAAATCCTCCATGGTCAGGGAAACGCTGATGTCGGGTGCCATGCCATTCTCGGTGCTCTGTCGGTTGCGGTCAAACATCGGGCAGGAGGAGAAACGGATGCTCCAACCGTTGGGGAGTTCGCTGGAGAAGGGCAGACCTGCGCCGCCACCCGTGCGGTCGCCCACCACCTTGACGTTGGGACAGTAGCGCATATACTTCACAAACTCGTTGGCGGCAGAATAGACCTGGCGGTTGGTGAGCACCACTACGGGCTTCTGCCAGCGCAGACCCTTGCCGGGCTTGAGCCATTGCTCCTGCATCGGCGAGAAGTCGTTGTGGCCTTTACCTGTCTTGTGGCGGATATAGCCCACGAGAATGCTCTTGTTGGTGAAGCGGGCCGCGAGTTCCTCAGCGCTTGTGATCATGCCGCCGCCATTGTCGCGCAGGTCGATGATCAGTCCACGGCAGGGAGCGAGGTAGAGGAGGATGTCGTCGAGATTGCCGCTGCCGATGTTGTTCTCAAAGGTGGCGCAGCGCAGGTATCCGATCTGGTCGTCGAGGATTCGGTACTTCATGCCGCTGGCGATGCGGTAGTCGGTGCCGAGATAGCGGCTGACGAGTGTGTCGCTGTAGTTGCTGGGATAGTTCTCGTGAAAGCCCCAGTAGCGGGTGTAGTCAAAGGAGGCAAAGAGGTTGACGTGTCCGTCCTTGAGTGTGGCAAGCATATTGCCGAGCACCTCAAGGAGTTGTTCGTCGGTCATTTGATTGTTGATCTGCTGTGCATAGACCGTGTGGATAGAGTCCCAGTCCACGCCTTTCTCCTGGAAGAAGCAGTAGTGCTCGTCCATGATTTTCCACAAGGCCTCAAAGTTGCCTTTAGGGTTGTCGGCAAACTGGTCCTCGTCGACGCAGGCTGTGCAGAGCAGCAGGGCGGCGAGGAAAAGAAGAAGATGGCGGGCGATCGTTTTCATAGTTGGAACAGATCAATAGCACCAGCCGAGGGTGATGCTGTGGGTATATTGGTGGTATTTAAGGTTGTTGGCTTTCATCTGTCGGTATTCGCCGAGATAGCCCACACGGAAGGTAGTGCGCCACAGACGGAAGTCCAAGCTCAGATGCTGATAGAGCTGTGGAGCACTGAAAGGTGACGTGCACACGATGTTGTGGTCATAGTCGCCGCGTGAGAAGATCTCGTAGTACGACTGTCCGTAGTTGGGCGAGAAGGCCATGCCGATGAGCGGCATTGTCACGTCGTAGTGCAGGGCGAGAGGGCGCCGCCCGGTGTGGAGCTGCCATGTCAGTCGGGCTGTCGGGTCGATGCTCAGCGCGATGCGTGCTTGTGCCGGATTGTTGCTGTTGCGCGTGTCATAGGCACCGCCGAGTGTGCCGTCGATAGCTCCTCCTGCAAGCAGCGTCAGCCGTGGGGAAGCCCAGTGCCAGCGATACATCCAGCCGAGCCTGAGGTTGTAGAGTAGTGAGAGCAGCGATTTGTCGTTGCCGCGTGTGCCTGCCACAGAGACGAGTACGTGGTGTACGGCCTCTCTGACTATTTTGCTGCTGTCGCGCCGCCAAAGTGTCTGCGAGAGATAGCCAAACTCCGTGCCTGTGAACTTCTCCTGTGAGAGATAGGTGTCGAGGATGTCGGTATAGCCCACACTCACTTGTCCGGCCCGCTCACGCTGTGTGGCGTGTTGGACAGGTTGGTTTTCCTGTGCCGCGAGGCTTGTAGCGATGGCGGCGATTGCGATGGTTGTGGTTAGTCGACTCATATAGATAGATAATATATGGAAGCCCTCCTCTAGCTCCCCCCAAGGGGGGAGGAAAGCGATACCCGAGCGGCGGGGTATTGATGGTTTAGCGGTCCTCCCCCCTTGGGGGGAGTTAGAGGAGGGCTGTATTGATGGTTTTGCGGTCCTCTCCCCCCTCGGGGGGAGTTAGAGGGGGGCTCCTACTCTGGAAACAAGTTGAGCTGTCCCGTGATCTCGTCGATGACCTGCTGCTGCGACTTGCCGGCGTCAGGGTCGAGGTTCTCTTCCTGTTCGTTGTCTTCGGGATTGTTGTCCTCCGGCTCCGGTTCGGGCTGTCTGAGCGGTTCGAGCTCTTCCACCTTGTCGACCTGCCATGTGGCGATGCGCTTACCCTTGGCCTTGAAGCCCTTCACGGCAATGAAGCTGTCCACGTCGATGTCCATTGGCGCGCGTGACGCGTCAGCACCACCGAAGGTCACACGCACACGCGGATAGACGGTGTCGGTGAGCAATAGCAGCTGGTTCTTGGGGTTGTCGCCGAGGAAGCTCTGGTGCTTACGGCTGGCTTCCATCTGGAAACGCTTGATATATGCGTAGCCATTGTTGTCGGCATCGAAGAGCACCGCCGTCCATACCTTGTTGGGCTTCCACTTCTCGATGATGCGGATGTTGTCCTCGTAGTGGTTGTTCTGGTCGAAGTCGGTGATGTAGAACTCATTGTTGTCGAGCACCACGAGGATGCTGTCGTCATCGTAGAACTCGCCGAGCAGCCGTCCGTGCTCCTCATAGTTGATGCGGTTGACATCGGGATCGAACCACACCTTGCGGCCGCCGAGGGTAGAGTGGCCGTGGCTCTTGAGCGAGATGCGGTGGATGCTCTGCTTCGACAGAAGGTTGCCGTGAGCAGTGCGTCCCTTGATGGGCACCTCGGCAAAGTCCTTGTCCATGAAGATGTTCTGCTTCTTCTTGGTAGGATCGGGGTCGAGTGTCACCTTGATGATCTCAGCCTCACCATTGGGGTTGGCGGTGAAGTAGAGTATGCGTGAGCCCGGTTTGCCTTGTGTGAGGTCGTAGTCGCGGTCGCGGATGATGCTGGTGATGTTGAAGCGCTTGATGTAGTAGTTGCCTTGGCGCCCGTCGCGGTATACGACGTTGTAGACCGTGCGCTTGTCGTTGCGCTTGAACACCTGCACCCAGAGAATGTTCTTGCCCACGAAGATCTTGTCCGCTACACGGATCACTTTGTACTTGCCGTCGCGGTAGAAGATGATGATGTCGTCGAGGTCGGAGCAGTTGCACACGAACTCGTCCTTCTTCAGTCCCGTGCCGACAAAGCCGTCCTGACGGTTGATATAGAGTTTCTCGTTGGCCTCCACCACCTTTGTGGAGTCGATGTTCTCGAAGCTGCGTATCTCGGTGCGGCGCGGATGATCCTTGCCGTAGGTCTCCTTGAGATGTTGGAACCAGGCGATGGTGACGTCGGTCATGTGGGCCAGGTCATGGTCGATGCCCTTGATCTCGGCTTTGATCTTCGCCATGAGCTGGTCGGCCTTGTCCTTATTATATTTAAGGATACGCTGCATCTTGATCTCCAACAGGTGCAGATAGTCGTCGCGTGTGATGTCGCGCAGCAGCTGAGGCTTGTAGGGCGTGAACTTCTCGTCGAGGAACTTTACTACTGCATCCTGGTTGGCGCCCTGCTCGAAACGACGCTCCTTATACATACGCTCCTCGATGAAAATACGCTCCAACGAGGCAAAGAACAGTTGTTCCTGCAACTCGCCCTTGCGGATGAGCAGTTCCTTGCGCAACAGTCCCATCGTGCGGTCGGTGCTGTGACGCAGCACGTCGCTCACAGTGAGGAAGCATGGCTTGTTGTCCTCGATGACGCAGCAGTTGGGCGAGATGTTGATCTCACAGTCCGTAAAGGCATAGAGGGCGTCGATGGTCTTGTCCGACGATGTGCCCGGGGTGAGCTGTACCTGAATCTCCACGTCGCGGGCCGTCATGTCGATGACACGGCGGGCTTTGATCTTACCTTTCTCAATGGCTTTGGTGATGGAGTCCTGCAAGGTGGCAGCCGTCTTGGTGAAGGGCACCTCACGGATGACGAGCGTCTTGTTGTCGAGCTTGTCGATCTTGGCTCTGACGCGTACCACGCCACCACGCTGTCCGTCGTTGTATTTGCTTGCGTCGATGGCACCGCCGGTGGGGAAGTCGGGATAGAGATGAAACTCCTCTCCTTTGAGGTAGTGGATGGCAGCATCGCAGATCTCGTTGAAGTTATGGGGCAGTACCTTGCTGGAGAGTCCCACGGCGATACCGTCGGCACCTTGTGCCAACAGCAATGGGAACTTTACGGGCAGTGTCACCGGCTCTTTGTTGCGGCCGTCGTAGCTCATCTGCCACTCGGTGGTCTTTGGGTTGAAGACCGTCTCAAGAGCAAACTTAGAGAGACGCGCCTCGATATATCGGGGAGCGGCAGCACGGTCACCGGTGAGGATGTTGCCCCAGTTGCCCTGCGTGTCGATGAGCAGATTCTTCTGTCCGAGCTGTACGAGCGCGTCGCCGATGGAGGCATCGCCGTGAGGGTGGAACTGCATCGTGTGTCCCACGATGTTGGCCACCTTGTTGTAGCGTCCGTCGTCCATGCGTTTCATCGAGTGCAGGATGCGGCGCTGCACAGGTTTCAGTCCATCCTCGATCTGCGGCACAGCGCGCTCAAGGATGACATAGGAGGCATAGTCCAGGAACCAGTTCTTGTACATGCCGCTGAGATGATGCACGGCAGAGGCGTCGAAGCGGTCGGCGGGCTTGTAGTCGGAGTGCGTATCCTCGGTGAGCTCGTCGTCGTCCGATGGCTGTTGGCCCTCGGTGGGCTTGTTGTTGCTATCTTTCAGCTCTTTATCTTTGTCTATAGTCTTGTCGTCGTCCATAAAAGTGATTGGCGTATGTTTCTTGCAAAGTTAATAAAAAAGAAGAAGAAAGCAAAATATTCTTCGTAACTTTGCACTAAAAACAGACACCAATGAGGAAATACTTTAGCCACTACCGGGCGCTCGTCATGTTGGGCACACCGCTGATCATCGGGCAGATCGGCGTGGTGCTACAGAACTTTGCCGACACGCTAATGATCGGTCACCACACTACCGTGGAGCTTGCCGCGGCGTCGCTGGTGAGCAACATCTTCATCCTGGGACTGCTCATGGCTATGGGCTTTGCCCTGTGTATGACACCGCTCATCGGCAAGGCCTATGGACAGGGCGACGTGGACAGCATCGGATCGACGGTGAAAAACGGACTGGCGGTGAACACGCTGGCTGCTCTCGTGCTGATGGTGGTCTACACAGTGCTCTATTTCTTCCTTGACAAACTCGGGCAGCCCGACGAGCTCTTGCCCTATGTGCGTCCTTACTATCTCATCAACCTGGTGTCCATTCCCTTTGTCTGCTGGGTCAACGGGTTGAAACAACTCTTCGACGCTACTACCGACACGAAGACACCGATGTGGATACTCCTCGGCGGCAATGCGCTGAACATCGTGGGCAACTGGCTGCTCATCTATGGTCATTGGGGCTTGCCCGAGTTGGGAATCACCGGCGCAGGTCTCTCTACGCTGGCAGCACGCGTACTGATGTTCGTTGCCATCGCCTTGTGCTTTGCGTTCTCGGGTCGTCATCGTGCCGAGCGCGTGGCTTTCCGAAAGTGCCGGATGAGCCGTGGCGAGATGCGCTCGCTCGTCGTCTTGGGTACGCCCATCAGCTTGCAGATGGGTATGGAGAGCGGTGCCTGGTCGTTGTGCAGCATCATCGTGGGATGGATCGGTACCAATGCGTTGGCCGGACATCAGATCATGCTCACCATCAGCCAACTCTTCTTCCAGTTCTATTATGCGCTTGCCTCGGCGGTATCTATCCGCGTGAGCCATTTCCATGGGCAACACGACTACACGGCTATCCGGCGTACGGCATGGGCAGGATGCCATCTCAACTTCATGATCGCGATCCTCGTATCAGTACCTGTGATCATCTTCCGCGAGCAAATGGGCTTCCTTTTCACCAGTTCGCCGAAGGTGGCGGCAGAGGTGGCCAGTGCCATCGTGCCGCTGATCATCTACCAGTTCAGCGATGGCTTGCAGTGCACTTTCAGCAATGCGATGCGCGGACTGGCTTATGTCAAGCCGGTGATGCTTGTGGCCTTCCTCTCTTATTTCGTGGTGTCGCTGCCCTTGGCTTATCTCTTCGGCATCAGTCTGCATGGCGGCTTGGTGGGCGTGTGGTTCTCCTTCCCCTTCGGACTCACTATTGCGGGAGTACTCTACTACTATTTCTATCATCGCCGGCTGCTGTCCTTGGAAAAGACAGAGTAACAAAGTAAGGGCTTTAATAAGACAGAGTAACAGAGTAAACATATTGCTTGGCAGACAGCCTCAAAGTTTCCATTGACAGCGGTTCATGTCTACACAACCGTTGGACTTAAAGAGCACGCCTTCGTGGAGGAGACGCTCGCGCTGCTCCGGAAAGACGGGGGAGAGACGACCTGCGCTGTTGACAACACGGTGGCACGGAAGATGCAACTCCTGTGGTACACGACTGAGCCAGAAGCCTACTTGGCGGGCATGATGAGGACAACCGGCCAAGGTGGCTACCTGACCGTAGGTGAGCACGCGGCCGGAGGGTATCTGTCTGACAATGTCGTAGATAGTCTCCACAAACTCTCTTCTCTTGTCTGCTTTTGCGTCCTTCATTATACACTATTTATTATTTTTTATTTATACACTATACATTATACATTATACATTATGTATGATCGCTTTGACAAGGTCGTCTTTCCTGTCCTGTACCTTTAGTATTTGTTCTTCCAGTGATCCACGCGTGATGAAGCGGTAGACCATGACCGAGCGCCGCTGTCCCGAGCGATGAGCACGGGCGATGGCCTGCTCCTCAGCGGCATGGTTCCACCAAGGATCAAGGAGGAAAACATAGTCGGCCTCGGTGAGGTTGAGGCCTTCACCACCCGCCTTGAGCGAGACGAGGAAGAACTGGCAGGAGGGCGTCTGCTGGAAGTGCTTCACGATAGACTCCCGGTCACGGCTCTGTCCGGTGAGCAGGTCATAAGTCCATCCGCGCTGTTTCATCTCCTCAGCGATCACGTCGAGGAAAGAGGTGAACTCGCTAAAGAGCAGCACTTTGTGGTCAGTACCACGCAACTCCTCCAGTCGGTCGAGGACTTCCTGAACCTTGCCCGAGTCGCCTTCCTTATGTTCCAACTTGGGACTGCAAGCCAGCCGGCGCAGGCGGGTAATGGCGGCGAGCACCACAATGCGGTTGTTGGCTTGCTCGGCATCCATGAGCAGGTTGCGCATCTTGCTCTGTTCTTCTTCGTAGAGTGCCGCCTGTGCCTCGGTCATGTCGCACCATACCTGCTCGTCTTGTCGCTCAGGCAAGCTGTCGAGGACGTCGCCACGCAGTCGGCGCAGGAAAAAGGGAGCGACAAGTTTGCGCAGGATCGCCGTGTGCTCATCCTGCAAGTTGACGTTGATGGGATGAATGAAATTGTTTTGGAAGGTTTCGTAGTCACCCAACAGAGCTGGGTTGAGCACGCTCATCAGTGTCCACAGTTCGTCGAGTGCGTTGACCATCGGCGTGCCGGTGAGCGCAATGGCGAAGTCGGCATGAATCTTCAGCACAGCCTGATAGAGCAGCGAAGTGTTGTTACGGAAAGCGTGAGCTTCGTCATAGACAGCGATGGCAAAGGACAGGCGGTTGAGCACTCCAATGTCGTTGCGGAGCATAGGGTAGGAGGTGAGCACTACGTCGGCGTTGGCGAGTTGGGACTGTTTGGCTGCCCGCTCGCGTGCATTGCCCGTGTATTCCACCACACGCAAGGAAGGAGCGAAGCGCCGAAACTCGTCGTGCCAGTTGAAGACAACCGAGGAAGGAGCCGCGACAAGCACTGGGCGATGGCCGGACTGCTGGCGCAGATCGGGTTGGGAAACGGCTGCCGATGGTATGGCTTTTGCGGCGTGCCCGCTCATCTCCTCATCAGAGAACAAACTCATCTGAACAGGCGTGCTGGTTGGCTTACTCCTTATTATATTGTTGCTCCTGGTTACACTATCACTCCTTATTATATGATAGTCTCCCTGCTGATCGGGATTCTCGGCTTGTGTAGATAGGGCGTAGGCTGTCGCGTCTTCCCGACTACGATCTTCTGTAGAAGCGGAATCCGTACTTTCGAAATAGTGGAGGATGACGGCAATCGTCTGCACCGTCTTGCCCAGTCCCATGTCGTCGCCGAGCAGACAGCCCGATCCACTGCGCTGATGGCTGAGCATCCATTGGTAGCCTAAAAGCTGATAAGGACGCAACTTAGCCTTCAGTCCATTTGGCGGCAATGGCTTTTCCTCTATGTCGCCGGTTGCGGGAACTTTCAGTGTAGGCGGCAAGAGGTCTTCTGTTGGCAACACTGTCTGCTGGGATCGGTGAAAGGTGAGCGTGCCCCGGCTTTTCATCATTCCGAAGAGCATGGCGGCACTGTATTGGGCATACCACTCGTCGGGGATGACAAACCAGTTGCCCGATGGCAGTCTTACTTCCTGGTCGCCATTGATGATGGCATCACGGAAGTCTGTAAGTGCCATTCGTGTACCGTCGGGAAAGACAAGTGTGACGTGCATCTGAAACCAGTCGCCCGTCCAGCGGTCGTCGTGGAGCCTCTTCACCTCGCCGATGACATAGTGGTGGGTGGTGCGTTGCTGTGTCTCAATGCCGTGTTGCGTGAGTACAGCCTCGTTGGTTGTCAGCCATGCGGTCATCTCTTGTAGCGGTGCAGTCTGAGGACGGTGAAGCTCGTTGTCGAGTAGTTGGGTGATTGTGGACTCCCATTCGCGGTTGCGCCAGATGCAGACAAAGGTCACACTCTTGCCGTCGTCGTGGAGAGTCACACTCTTCTCACGGCTGTCAGAAACGGAGAATGTCGCCGTATCGTAGACAAACTGCGTATCAAGGCTATAAAGACCATTGATCGATGCTTGCAGCGTCAGCACCGCCTTACCCTGAGGATGAAGGTTGTCGACGTCGAAGCCGTCGGATGATATGTCGATCTTCTTGACGATCTTCAGGATGAATTGGCGAAAATACTTTGCCTGGATAGAGGCAGGAATATGATAGATCTCTTTCTTCAGAAAGGGCGTGAGCAGTTTGCCGCCGAGTCCCTCGTCGAGTTGTCGTAGGCTATGGTCGATGACGAAAAGCGAAGGGTTGTTGCAGAGTACTTGTGTGCGATGAGCCGATGGAATGATGTCCTGGCCGAGTGTGAGGCGATAGTCGATGCCGTCATCAGTCTTGGTGAAGGCCGTGTGCAGTTTTAATGGCTCCGCGTTGAAGTGCAGTTCATCCTGTTGCTTGAGCCATTCACCCGGCTTGGGGGCGAAGAATATGTGCACACCAAGCCGTGAGGCAGTGGCTACTGCTTCGGTGATGTGCTGATCCACCTGCGTGATGACATATCTCTGTGTGGTCTTGTCGGCTTTCTCGAAGAATGCTTTCTTATTGCTGAAGTTGCGTCCGGATTTAGCAAAGAGGTTGTCGGACTGGGTCCACAGACACAGCTCAACGAGTCGCTTGAGCTCTTTGTCGTCGATGCCGGTGGTTTTGTCGATGAAATCGCCACCGGCAAATTCCTCTCCCTCTTTATGAACGTGCCGCAACCTCAGGGTGAAGAGATTCCAAAAGCCAAGCGGACTGATGAGCAGGGCAAGGCTATCCATTGGCGAGAGCATTCTCCAAGGCAGTGAGATCTTCGTCGGTAGTTGCCCAGCTGGTCACAAAGCGGCAGACGAGTTGTTTGTCGTCCTTCTGTTCCCACACTTCAAAGACAATGCTTTGGCTGAGTTGCTGCTGTTGTTCGGGCGAGAGGATGACAAACTGCTGGTTGGTCGGTGAGTCGATAGCCAGTTTGATGCCGTATTTGCGGAAGAGTGCTTTCATGCGCATGGCCATGTCGATGGCGTGCCGGGAGATGCGTCCGTAGAGGTCTTCGGTGAAGAGCGTGTCGAACTGCAGTCCGAGCATACGTCCCTTGGCGAGCAGGGCACCGTGGCGCTTGATAGTGGTGAAGAAACCGCGTGGCGGTCGCTGCTGCGAGAAGACTACGGCTTCGCCGAACATCGCTCCCACCTTGGTGCCACCGATGTAGAAGGCATCGCAGTGATGAGCCAGGTAAGGCAGCGTCATGTTGGTGCCCTCGGCAGCCAGGCCATAGCCCAAACGGGCACCATCGACATACAAAGCAAGATGGTAGCGGCGGGCCACATCATAGAGTGCGCCAAGCTCCTCCTGCGAGTAGACGAGTCCCATCTCGGTGGGCAGTGTGATGTATATCATCCCCGGCTGCACCTCATGCTCATGGCTGGGATCGGCAAGGAAGCGGTCCATATAGTCAGCCACCTGCTGCGCCGTGAGCTTCGTGTCGGCTGAGGGCAGGGCGAGCACCTTGTGTCCGAAAGCCTCCACGGCACCGGCCTCGTGCACGTTGATATGTGCCGTGTCGGCAGCGATAACACCCTCGCCCGGAGCGAGCAGAGCGTCGATCATCGTGGTGTTGGTCTGTGTGCCGCCGATGAGGAAGTAGATTTCAGCGTTACCCATCTGGCAGGCGTGCCGGATCTTTTCCTTGGCTTGCTCGCAGTAGGGGTCGTTGCCGTAGCCACTGGTCTGCTCGTCGTTGGTGTCGAAGAGCCGGTGCAGGATTTCGGGCTGTACGCCATTGTTATAATCGCTTTCAAAAGAAACCATATTGCTTACTGATTATTATTGCATTTTGTTATGAACTTACAAAGATAAGACTTTTATGTTGATTGAGCAAGAAAAGCCCGTCTCATCATTTCTTATGATGCCTTTTATTTGCATATTCCACGGAAAATGACTACCTTTGCAAGCCTAATCACGGGGAGTGCGTGCGCAAACACCGCTTCTTATTTATTCATACCTATAATATACACCCACGCTTTATGAGCAACGCATGGCGCAACTTCCGTGGCACGCTGTGGACGGAAGAGATCAATCTCAGAGATTTCATTCAGAATAACTACACCCAGTACGACGGTGACGAGAGTTTCCTCGTCGGTCCTACTGACGCTACCAACACCCTTTGGGGCGAGCTGCAAAAACTACAGAAAGAGGAACGTGCCAAAGGCGGTGTCCTCGATATGGAGACAGAAGTAGTCTCTGGGCTCACTGCTTATGGCCCCGGCTACATCAACGAGAAGACCAAAGACCTCGAACGTGTCGTAGGCCTTCAGACCGACAAGCCGCTGAAGCGCGCCTTCATGCCCTACGGCGGCATCAAGATGGCTGAGCAGGCCTGCACCACCTATGGCTATCAGCCTTCCGAAGAGATCCACAAAATCTTCCATAAATATGTCAAGACGCACAACGACGGTGTCTTCGACGCTTACACGCCGGAGATGAAGCATGTGCGTCACAACCATATCCTCACTGGTCTGCCCGACACCTACGGCCGTGGCCGCATCGTGGGTGACTACCGTCGTGTAGCCCTCTACGGTATCGACCGTCTCATTGAGGAGAAGCAGAAAGACCTCGCCACTATGGGCGAGCGCGAGATGATCGACGAGGTCATCCGCCTGCGCGAGGAGATCGCCATGCAGATCAAGGCACTCAAGGGCCTCAAGGAGATGGCAGCACAGTATGGCTTCGACATCTCCAAACCTGCTACCAATGCCCGCGAGGCTGTACAGTGGCTCTACTTCGGTTACTTGGGAGCCGTGAAGACACAGAACGGTGCTGCCATGTCGGTGGGCCGCGTCTCTACCTTCCTCGACATCTACATCACACGCGACCTCAACGAGGGTACGTTGACTGAGGATGATGCACAGGAGCTCATCGACCACTTGGTGATGAAGTTCCGCATGGTGAAGTTTGCCCGTATCCCTTCTTACAACGAGCTCTTCTCCGGCGACCCGGTATGGGCTACGCTCGAGGTGGCAGGCATCGGACAGGACGGCCGCCACATGGTGACAAAGAACGACTTCCGCTTCCTCCACACACTGGAGAACATGGGACCATCGCCCGAGCCTAACCTCACCGTGCTCTACAGCAGCCGTCTGCCCAAGGCTTTCAAGCGCTATGCTGCCTACATCTCGGTGAAGACCAGCTCTATCCAGTACGAGAACGATGATGTCATGCGTCCTGTCTGGGGCGACGACTACAGCATCTGCTGCTGCGTGAGCGCTACTCAGACGGGTAAGGAGATGCAGTTCTTCGGTGCACGTGCCAACCTCGCCAAGTGCCTCACCTACGCCATCAGTGGTGGCGTGGACAGCAAGACACGTGAGCAGGTGGGACCTGCCTACCGTCCTATTGAGGGCGACGTGGTGACCTACGATGAGTTCATGCCCCGCTTCATGGATATGATGGAGTGGCTGGCCGCTGTCTATGTCAAGACGCTGAACCTCATCCACTACATGCACGACAAATACTTCTATGAGGCTGAGGAGATGGCTCTCATCGACACCGATGTGCGCCGCACCTTCGCCACGGGTATTGCCGGCTTCTCTCATGTCGTTGACTCCATCTCGGCTATCAAATATGCCAAGGTCAACATCATCCGCGACGAGACGGGCTTCCCCTTGGAGTTCAAGACCGAGGGCGACTTCCCCCGCTACGGCAACGACGACGACCGTGCCGACAGCATCGCAGTGTGGTTGCTCAAGACTTTCATCGGCATGGTGAAGAAACATCACACCTATCGCAACTCCGAGCCGACAACGTCTATCCTGACCATCACTTCCAATGTGGTCTATGGTAAGTACACGAGCAACATGCCTGACGGCCGTAAGGCCGGTGCCCCGCTCTCTCCTGGTGCCAACCCATCTTATGGCGCTGAGAAGAACGGCCTGTTGGCTTCGCTCAACTCGCTGGCTAAGTTGCCCTACAAGTATGCACTCGACGGCATCTCCAACACGCAGACCATCAGTCCGAGCGCGCTCGGACACGACGACGACCAGCGTGCCGAGACACTCGTCAGCGTCATGGACGGCTATTTCGACAAGGGTGCACACCACCTCAATGTCAACGTCTTCGGCGTGGACAAGCTCAAGGATGCCATGGAGCATCCTGAGAAGCCGGAGTATGCCAACTTCACCATCCGTGTGAGTGGCTATGCCGTGAAGTTCATCGACCTGACCCGTGAGCAGCAGCTCGACGTCATCGCCCGCCAGGCTCATGAAAGACTCTAAGACACTCGGCCTCACCTCTCCTCAGGGAGGTGGGGCTTCTTTATACGTTCACTCCACCGAGTCGTTTGGCTCTGTCGACGGTCCCGGCATCCGCTTCATCATCTTTCTCAAAGGCTGCCACATGCGCTGCCGCTATTGCCACAATCCCGACACATGGCGCATGGCAGGAGCAGAGGAGAAAGCCACGACGGTGACGGAACTGCTCGACCAGGCTGAACGCTATCGTGCCTATTGGGGCGACAAGGGTGGCATCACGGTCAGCGGCGGTGAGGCGCTGCTGCAGATCGACGGGCTTATCGCGCTCTTCGAGGAGGCGCACCGGCGTGGCATCAACACGTGTCTCGACACGGCAGCCCAACCGTTTACGCGCCGCGAACCTTTCTACGGCAAGTTTCTGCGGCTGATGCAGAGCACAGACACCGTGCTGCTGGACTTGAAGCATATCGACAGCGAGGCGCACCGTCAGCTCACCGGTCACGGCAATGAGAACATCCTCGACTGTGCCCGTTGTCTCTCCGACATTGGCGTGCCGGTATGGATCCGCCACGTGCTCGTGCCGGGAATCACCGACGACGAGGATCAGCTGCACCGTCTCAGGGTCTTCATCGACACGCTCAACAATGTTGAGCGCGTCGAGGTGCTGCCTTATCATACCCTTGGCGTCTATAAGTGGGAGGAACTCGGCATACCTTATACGCTCAAAGACGTGCCCACACCCAGCAAGGAACAAGTGGCGCGCGCCGAAGAGATACTCTGCGGGAAATAAGCGACTGAGTATAAAAAGGTGTATAGGGCACAGAACGAAACGTATATAAAGGATAGAGCACGAAAATACGTGGAACCCCTTTATTTATAGGGGATTGGAGAGATTGAGGGTTGAGAGCGAGAAAAAACGAAACGTTTACATTGCTTTAATTCTGCTTTACATGGAGGCAGGCTTGATGAGGCTGAAATGAGCGAGAAGTTTACATTGGCTTTCTGATGGCTTACATGTGGGTGCTGAGGCTTTTGTAAACTACTGTTGAGGCTGGTATGAGTACCGGCTTTTTTTATGCCCGTTTTGAATATTTAATATAGCAAAAACCTTGCATATAAGGATTATTTAGTAACTTTGCAGCCAAACAAAAGACAGATCCAGATATGGCAAAAGTGGTACATGTTCATTTAATAGGGAAGCGGAAAGACTACTACTTTAGTAGCATTTCTGCCGTGTTCACGGTTTTAAGCCGCGAGGACATCGGTGTGAGCAAGCATTGGCTGTTGAACGCGGGGCTTGGAAGAGGTCACGTGGTACACAACGAAAAGGCTGTAATTAAGGCTTCTACGCTGATTTCATGCCCTCGACGGGCAGATAATAGTGACGGTGATTAAAGCGGCTTAGAAGGCCGTTAAAAGGGTATTTTGAGACCGTTGTAACACGTCGGCGTACTTAACCATCTGGAGGGGGCTTTACGGCTCCCTTTTTTCATGGCCGAAAATAGCGATTTTTGGGGTTAGGCGGACAGTAAGACGGACAATTTAGGCGGACAACTTTAAGAGTTTAGGCGGACAAACTACCCTAAAAATAGGGGGTGATAGGTAGGGGGGTATCGGTGAAATATTTGTTAAAAAGCGGCTTTTTGGGTGCGATAGCCCCCCCCATAAATACCATCATTTTTTACTATATACCTTATATATATGCCCTGTTTATCGGGGTTTAACGCAATTTTAACACCGTTCAGGGGGTGGGTAAGGGTGCATCTGAGCGGCCAGAGGGTTGCCCGCAGGGGTACGCTTCAGAAAGCTAAACAAGATATTCCTTCCCATTTTTAATGATACGTACTAACCGGCATTTGCAATGCCAGAACTCTTGACATCCCCAACATCGACCCCCCTATTTCTTTCAAGTTCTTCAATTTTAGCCTTGAGCCTGCCAATTTCTTCGGCTTGCTCACTGAATCGCAAATCTTTATCTCGCATTATCTCTAAAAACATTTGGCATACACCATCCGATGTCAGTGGGAAGTCTGGCAATGGTGCTACAACAATACCTGGTTTTGAGCGTCCTTTTATTGGCCCTACTTTTAACATAGTACCCTGACCTGTCAAAATCCACTCCGCAGAGAAGCTGTATTGATCGCACAAATCAGCAATAGCATCTACCCCCGCGTTCATTCGATTATTCAGAATTTCTGAAAACTTTGCGGGCTTGATGCCAAGGCTCTCTGCAACCTTTGTTTTTGTGAGGCCTTTATCCTTTAATAGGCTCTCAATAGCGGCTATAAAACGCCTGTTAATATCTGCTTTATTCATCATTCTATCTAAAAATTACAGAAAATCTGAAAATAATTCCATAAAAATTTGGTAGTATTACAGAAATTCTGTATCTTTGCACCGTGTTCCAATGAGAACGGCGCGGCAAAGATACGAAAAAGACGCGAGAAATGAGAATATTTATAGTTAAAAATAAAGATTATGTTGAAAAAAGAATTTGAAGAAAGAACGAAGCTCAGCGTTTCTGAGGCAGAGTTCAACGGAATTAACGCCCTCTACATGGCATGTGGTGAAGACATCGATAAGGATGAGTTCTGTAAGTTGTACATGACCTTCGACGGTCGCCTGGATCTGATGCACAAGATTGAGCGTGAGCACCAGCGTATTAAAGATGCTCTTTACGAAAAAGAGTTGCTGCATAAGGAGGCTATGGAGATTATCAGTGACGCTGCTGATGCAGTGCTGGAGATTCAGAAAGGTCTGCTTGATTATGAAGAGGAAAGTCCCTGTCGTTGTTCAAGAGCTGTTAAGCAGCTTGACATTAAGGCATTTTGGCTCATTGGCAGAGGCGAGACCATCAAGCGTAAGGCGAAAATGGGAATCGAATTTAATGAGGAGGATTTAGAGTATATTAGCAACAATTTGAAATAACCCCTAAACACTTATAGTTATGGAAACGAGCAACAGAAGAATCGAAGTGAGCACGGAAGTCCGCAACAAGATTATCAAGACTTTCGGTGTGACAGGTAAAACAGTGAGCAATGCTCTAAACTACACGGGCGAGCGCGGTCAGACTGATCTGGCCAAGCGCATCCGTATCATGGCACTGGAGAATGGCGGTCGCCACATGGCGAGCTGGCCTGAGTGCGAGACCATCCACGACGCTAACGGCATGATGCGCCAGATATTCGATAACGGGGCCACCATCGAGGTGGATAAGCAGACTGGCGACGCTCAATGGTTCGACCCCAAGGGCGTGAAGCGAGGTGAAAAGAAGAATATCACCATCCCCCAACTGTATGTTATGCAGGAATTGGCAGCATCATTCTAACCATTAAAGAACGGAGGCAGATATGGAGTACTACGGCAATGCGCTTTGCGTGAGTTACGACGATTTGGTTGGTGGCGGCATCATGACCGCCAGCAACTTGCAGAAGATGGCTCAGCGTGGAAAACTGACAGTTGTTCGTCAGGGTAAAGGGCTTGGCAACTGTGCCCTGGTTGCCGTTGACTCCCTGCCTGAGAAGTATAAGGCTGAGGTTAAGAAGCTCTATCCAGAGGGCAACCGCACACGCCTTATCGCGTGGGTACAAAAGAACTACGAGCGCGACACAGCGGCCTATTCGTTCTTTTTCAACAGCAAAGAGAACACCGGCGTTGAGCTGCCTCAGGAAAAGGTGCTGGAGTACACCATCAACGCAAGCGTTCTAAATTGCTGCATCCGTCTGTATGACCGTGCGGCCATGTGCCAGAAGATGTTCGGGAACCGCTACAACTGGGATGAAATGACTGCCGTCATCGACACCCTGCGCGACCTGTATCACCACACTCTTCCAGCCTCAACGATGCGCTTCCGTAAGAAGGTGGCTGAGTATAAACGTGATGGTTACATCTGCCTGGTTAGCGGCAAGTTCGGCAACCAGTCGGCCCGTAAGGTTGACTTCAAGACGGAGCGTCTCATTCTGGGTATCGCTATCCTGCCAAATAAGCCCTTCAATACATCGGTGGCCGAAATGTATAACCAGTTCGTGTGTGGAGAGCTTGACGTTTGGGATCCTGAGACTGGCGAAATGTTCAACCCCGACGATTTCACGGATAAGAACGGTGAGCCGATGGCCCTGAGTGAAACCACTATCAACAACTATCTGAACTCACCTAAGAACCGCGTGCTGATAGACAACGCCCAAATGAGCTTCACCACCTTTATGCACGAGGTGATGCCACACGTTCACCGTCACGCCCCGGAGTTCAGCTTCAGCAAGATCTCGTTTGATGACCGCGACCTGCCCCGCAAGCTGAAGGATAGCAAGCAGAGGCCAAAGGCTTACTACGCTTACGACGTTACGAGCCAGTGTGTTGTCGGCTATGCTTACAACCGTAATAAGAACACCGACCTTGTGGTGGACTGCTTTCGCTCACTGTTTATGCTGATAGAGCGCGAGGGCTGGGGCTGCCCCGCACAGGTAGAGGTCGAGAACCACCTTATGAGCCAGTGGCGCGACTCATTCCTAAAGGCTGGTGTGATGTTCCCGTTTGTTCGCTTCTGCGCCCCTCAGAACTCACAGGAGAAATACGCTGAGCAAATGAACGGTGCTAAGAAAAAGAGCGTGGAGCACAGGAACCACTTAGGTATTGGCCGCTTTTACGCTAAAGACCGCCACTACAGAACTGAGTCAAAGAAGGTGTTTGACGAACTGAATGACACCTACGAAGACCAGGAATACTACACATGGGAGCAGCTTATTGCCGAAGACCTGAAGGATATCGAGCAATTCAACCAGACGCTGCACCCCAACCAGAAGAAATACAAGGGCATGACCCGCTGGCAGGTGCTGGTGGAGAATATGAACCCGACTCTCCGTCCCCTCGATCGTGCTATCTGCGCCCGCTATGTTGGTGAGCACGTGAGCACATCGATACGCCGTAACTCTTACTGCCGTGTTCAGGGTAAGGACTGGTGGCTGAGTGAGGTGGAGGTTATCGAGAAACTGGCTCCAAACGACTTCAAGGTGGAGGCTTACTACCTGACCAACGAGCAGGGCGAGGCCACCGACGTTTGGATCTACCAGAACGATATGATGGTGGATAAGCTGCAAGATGTCGGCACGTTTAACACGGCAGACGCTGAGCAGACCGACGAAGACCGTGCCATCTTCACGGAGCAGCAAAAGAAGATAGCCCATTTCGGCAAATACGTGCGCGACAACGCGATATCGCGAGTGGGTATTATGAGTAAGGCCCCGGAGGCTATCGAGGCCGACACAGACGAAACAACGGGCTTTGCGGCTGAGTCCGAAGATATACAGCCGGAAACCATGCCTGAAGCCTACCAGTTCAAGGATGAGGCAGACGCTTTGGCAGACCTGTAAGAACGATATTTCAATAACATTTAAATACAGTTACAATGGAGATTACAAAAGACATCAAAAAACGGATTTTGGCTGCAATGAAGGCCAACCGTGTGAACTATCCGAGCGACTCGAAGCATGCCTCAAGTCTTGGCATCAGCTCGGCTGTGTACTCACAACTGAATCAGGGCCAGACGGAGCGTGTTCTTAGCGAGGCCAACTGGATAAGCATGGCCCGCAGGCTTGGTGTGGAGCTTCGTCCCGGTATGGAGTGGAAGGCTGCCAAAACGGCCACGTTCAAGTACATCTGGGCACAGTTGACCGCATGTCAGGGCAGCAGCTTGAGTGCCATCATGTGCGACATGCCGAATATTGGTAAGACCTTCACGGCCCGCGAGTATGTGAAGCAGCACAAGAATGCTATCTATGTGGACTGCTCACAGGTGAAGACCAAACGCGCTCTGGTGCGCAAGATCGCGAAGGAGTTTGGCGTAAGTGCCAACGGAACCTTTGGCGATATCTATGAAGATCTGGTGTTCTATATCCGCACAGTCGAGAACCCGCTTATCGTACTCGATGAAGCCGGTGATTTGGCATACGAGGCATTCTTGGAGCTGAAAGCCCTTTGGAACGCAACGGAACGCTGCTGTGCCTGGTATATGATGGGAGCCGACGGCCTGAGGGCCAAAATAGACCGTTCCGTTGATGCTAAGAAGGTGGGCTATGCTGAAATGCTGAGCCGTTACGGTGACCGCTTCTGCAAGGTGACTCCAGATGATGCTAAAGAGCGTCAGGCGTTCCTCATAGAGCAAGCGCGTGTGGTTGCCGAGGCTAATGCCCGCGAAGGCGTGGACGCTGGAGAACTGGCACGTAAGACTGGCGGTGCTCTGCGTCGCGTATATACTGAGATTGAAAAGGCTAAGGCAGTATGAGTAAGTACGCAAGAGATAGGAAACGGCTACTTCGCATACTGAAAAAGAAGGGGTTTCCGAGTTCCCGAAAGTGGGTGAGGTACTGGATGAAAGTAGTAAAAAGACCTCCAATCTGGCAGAATGAGCAAGAAGTCACTATTATTAACGCCTTCTACAGAAGAAAGGATGTAACACGCCACTGGTTTTGGTTCTTCAACCGCAGACCAATAGAAATACCTCAAGAATATTGCAGACCCTATTTATTATGAATGAAGCGAAGATATACCCAAAGGGAACGGTGTTCCAGTTGCTGCTGAACGGTCGCGATGCCTCATCGGTCATCAACGAGTGGTGGGAGGCCAGCACTCAGGCCGATGTTCGCGTCCGCAAGGCCAAGACTAAAGGCTGTATGGTACTGGAGACCGAAGACATGATATATGCGAGCCACATTATCAAGCTGTGGCCCGGAACTAAGGTAAACATTAAAGAACCGAAGAAATAATGGCAAAGCGAGCATACACACCAAGAGACATTGAGGCAAAGAAGTACGAGTGCTTCGATTGGGACGGCGAATGGCTGTCGGCCTTTGGCAATCCCGCAATCAACTCTAAATGGGTGGTGCTCGGCCCGTCGGCCAGTGGCAAGAGCTCGTTTGTGATGCAGCTATCGAAGAAACTGTGTGAGTATGGCCCCGTGCTCTATCTGCCTTTCGAGGAAGGTGTTGGCATGGAGTTCCAGCGTCGCCTGAAGCTCATGAAGATGGGCGAGGTGCAGGGCAAGTTCACTGTTGCCCCCGATGACACACTGGAGGAACTGGAAGAGCGTCTGAGCCGTCCTAAGTCGCCCCGGTTCGTCATCGTTGACTCTTTTCAAGTTTCGGAGTGGAGCTATGAGCAGGCAATGGAACTGATGAAGCGTTTTCCAAACAAGGGCTTCGTGTTCATCAGCCAGGAGTACAAAGGCCAACCAATGGGCAAGGCTGCCATCAGGCTTCGTTATATCGCCGACATGAAGGTGCGCGTGGCCGGATATAAAGCCTACTGTCAGGGCCGCAGTGCCGGTGAGCCGGGTAACTATTACGTGGTGTGGGAAGAGGGCGTATTAATGACATCAAACAATTTATAGTTATGAGTAAGATTAAAGAAACAATTGAGCTGAAGCCGGATCACGGTTGCACAAGAGGCGCACGTGATGAACGGCTTGTATCGAGCGGGCATGAATGCCCTGAGTGTCACGGTAACGGCTTTCATTGGGCCGAGGATCCAGACCCATGCAGTCATGGGAGTATCAAGGAACCATGCAGCGTCTGTAACGGCACTGGCAAGGTGGATGCGGTTGTAACAGTTCATTGGCAGGCATCAGAAGGAAGGAGTAAGGTATGAAACATACTATCAATGAATATGTGACAATTGCCTATGTGCAATTTAAAGCTAACGCTCCTTGGAGGCCTCGAACCTTTACGGAAAAGATGTGTATCATCAGTAGCAAAAGAAACGATGAGAAGGTAAAGGCCTTTGCCACAGCTACAGCAGAGCGTTGGAAGAAACAGCTTGAAGATAATCATAATGAGTTACACTTGACCTATACTATCAAAGTTGAGACTATTGGTGTTGCTGGTATTGATGTTTTAGAAGATAAAAAGGCATGAAGATATATATCAGTGGAAAGATTGGCGAGGAAGTTCTAACGGAAGCTACTCGCGAGAAGTTCGCACGGGCAGAGAGAATGTTGCGGCAGTTAGGCTACGACGTTTTCAACCCAACCACAAGCGGACTGGGAGCAACTGCCGAAGAGCACGCAAAGAAGCACGGAACCACATTTTATAGGGAGATACTTGTTTGCGACATTATCGCTCTCAATCTTTGCGACGCTATCTATATGCTACGTGACTGGCACAACTCCCCTGGTTCTTTCGTTGAGCTGTGCTTTGCTCAGGCTACCGGCATCGACGTATTGTTTAGTGAAAGAGCCGACGCTTGGGATTACCTCAATAACAAGTTCGAGGAAGAGGCTGGAACCCTGCACACTGTGGCATCGAGAGACGAATTTATTGACAGTCGCATTAACGACGTATGGCTACCCTTAAAAAACGCTTGAGAATATGAAGACTCCTATCACATATTATGGCGGCAAACAGTTACTGGCCCCAACCATTATAAATATGATACCCACTCACAGAATATATTGTGAGCCTTACTTTGGCGGTGGTGCTGTTTTCTTTGCAAAAGAGGCTTCATGGTTAGAGGCCATCAATGATATAAATGACCGCCTGATGACCTTTTACGAAGTCCTGCAGAACAAATTCGGCGAGCTTGATACCCTCATTCAGGGAACACTAAACAGTGAGTATCAGCACAGGAAGGCCAAGGATATATACTACGGACTTCGCGAGGCCTCCGACGTGGAAATTGCATGGTCTGTATGGGTAGTTACAAGCCTTTCCTTTGCTGCAACACCACGTGGCGGTTGGAAGTGGAGTAACGGTACCAGCGGTTCTCACACAGGCAGAATGGTCGCCCATCATAGAGAAAAATTCACTCAGGCCCTGTCTGAAAGGCTTCGATACGTACAGATTTCCAGTCGCCCGGCTCTCAAGGTAATCACGGAAAGGGACTCTGCTGATACATTCTTCTACCTCGACCCTCCCTATCCGGGATGCAACCAGAAACATTATAGCGGGTTTACAGATGAAGATCTGGAGGAGCTGCTCGACGTGTTAGAAGGATTGAAGGGCAAGTTTATTCTCTCGAACTATGGTCGTGACTGCCTCATGGAAAAGGTCGAGAAATGTCACTGGAGCCATAAGATGATTGAAATGCCTTTGAAGTGCGCAAACTTCAATAATAAGGCACGAAAGAAGCAAGAGATACTGGTTTGGAACTATTAAAAGCAATACGACTATGGCACAGGAAGTAACGAATTTCGGACGGTTCTACGCTACGTTTAACAAGATTCCGTACAGTGGCGACCGTGAGGACTTGAAAAAGGAAATGGTGGAGAAAGTGACCTTTGGCAGAACTAACAGTCTGCGTGAGGTGACAAAGCGCGAGTACCAGGATCTGTGCGAAGGGCTCGAAAAGATATACCCTGCCAACCGTATCAATGAGGCAGCACGTGAGGAACTGAGACGGCAGCGCAGCATTTGCCTGAAGCTGATGCAGAAGTTGGGCATTGATACCACCGACTGGAACCGCGTTAACGCTTTCTGCCAAGACGGACGTATCGCTGGTAAGCAGTTCCGCGATATCACCAGTGAGGAACTGGAGCAGCTTGCCAAGAAACTGCGCAGCATAGAGCGCAAGGGTGGCATCAGAGAATTAGAGGAACCGGGGCCAAAGGCTATCGTCGTTCCCTTCAAATAACAATATTAACTAAAAAACAAAATGAGTTATGGAACAAGAGTCAAACAGAGTAAATGAGGATGAGCTTCGTGAGGAACTGATGCAAGATCACTACGAAAGAATGCTCTCTGAGTATGCAGTCTAACAATTTAAAAAGTACAGTTATGGCACAGGAGAATTACAACAATGGGCTGGCAACAGCCGGACTTGAAGGCAAGTCAATCGTGAGGTGTGACAACCAGAAATGTGAGACGTGTGTTAACCAGGATGACGATTGCGCGAAGCTTATATGCAGCGGTGGCCACGTCTGCGTCTGGGGATAAGAAACCGTATTTAATAACCCTATAAATTTAATTTTAAGATTATGGCAAAGATTGATGATGTTTTCTGCACATTAGGCAGAACAAAGAAGAGTGAGTTTATTAGTGAGCACATAGAACTGGCATCGTCCAGTGCTGTAGCTGAGTATGTGAAGAGTTATCTTTTTGACGTTCTTGAGGACGTGGAAGATGACGAATATATCGCAAACTACCTGCGTGAGAAAGGATATGAAGTTAAGAAAACAAGCAAATAATTAAGTTTTAAGATTATGGCAACAAGACAGAAGAAAACAGTGATTAGCGGTGTAACACGTGAGGCCGCTGATGTAGCATTCGCAACCTTCGCAAAGGCCGATGCAAGTATTAACAAGATCAATGCTGACATTGAGCTACAGTGTGCAAAGATCCGTGAGAAGCATCAAGCAGAATTGACACGCTTAACGGCTGAGAGAGATTCTTCCTTTGAGATGCTTCAGGCTTTTGCCACTGAGAACCAGACAGAGCTGTTCTCGAAGAAAAAGAGCCTCGACATGGCGCACGGCACTATTGGCTTCCGCACAGGAACCCCGAAGCTGAAGACCTTGAAAGGCTTCACTTGGGCCTCCGCTTTGGAATTGGTTAAGGCTTTCATGCCTTCCTCATATATCCGCAAGGTTGAGGAAATAGCAAAAGATAAGCTGTTGGCCGACCGCGACTTGGAAGATGTGAAGATAACCGAGAGTGGCCTGATGGAGCAGGAAGTTACTATGAAAGAGGCAATGGCCAAATGCGGTATTCAGGTTGTTCAGGAAGAAACCTTCTATGTAGAACCTAAGAAAGAAGATGCAGAATGAAAAAGACTATTCGTAAAACCCCTAAAGTGACCCTGTGCCGTGAATGTGGCGGCACAGGTCACATTGATGGCGACCATCCTGTTGTTTGTCCTCAGTGCGAGGGTAGCGGTCGCGTCACAGTGAGCGGCACAATGGAGCTGGATATCAGAGCCTACAAGCCGAAGTAACAAATTAAACGCCAGCAGCTGATGAAGAAACATAAACGCAACGGACGTGGAATGTCCTACGAAGCACGCGTAGCTGAAGTGAACCGCATCTACGACGAACACCGGCGCTCAGGTCTCTCAAATGTAGAGATCTGGCGTCGCTACGTCTATCCGAAGCTCTTCATCAGCGAGCGCACCTTTTACAACATGCTCAACGCATCGGCTGTCATCGACATCGAAGCTGTTGAGCGTGAAAAGCAATTGTGGATACCCTTTCCAGACTGACCTATGGCACAAGCAAGTATTGACACCCTGATTAAGAACATACTGAGCGATCTGCGCGTGGAACTGACTGATGAGTTCGACCAGAACTTTGAGCGGCAGTCCTACTTTGGCCGTGCATGGCAGCGCAGGAAAACTCCTATTGGCGACGGTGCACTGCTACAGAAAAGCGGAGCCTTGCGCCGTAGCATTCACAGCCCACGAACCAGCGACACCGGCATTACGTTCTCTTCATCGTTACCCTACGCCTCCATCCATAACGAGGGTGGCGAGATTGAGGTAACGGCGAAGATGAAGCGTTTCTTTTGGGCCAAATACTATGAGGCCTCAGGCAGCGTTAGCCGTAAGAAGGATGGTTCAGAGAGCCGTTCAAAGCGCAACGTGGCCCGTTCTGCTGCCGCTGAGTTCTACCGTCGTATGGCCTTGATGAAGGTCGGCCAGATGATAAAGATGCCGGAGCGCAGGTTCATCGGTGGTGGCCCCGAAGTGGAAGCCATCGTGCGCAGCATCATTGATGAGAATCTGAATGAATATCTAACACAGTACGAAAATGCGAAAAGAGTTTTATCTGGCCGTCAGTGAACGGCTCATGCACAGCTACCGTTTGTCTGATGGTAGCATTCAACAAATCTACAAGGAAGAGGATGTGCCAGAGGGAGCAGAGCACATTATCCAGCATGCGGACTTGTGGAACAATAACGTGGAGTATATCGAGCAGGAAACCAACTGGCCGCGTCCGGCTGTGTTCGTTGAGTTCCGGCCTATCCTGTGGGAGCGTATGACCACTCGCGGAGCCAACGGGTACCAGGCACGTGCAGAAGTACGTCTGCACATCGTCACCGACTGGAAAGGTGGCGCATCGTCAGAGTATAGCAACGAAATGCGACTGCAGAGCATTGAAGATCTGGATCTGAGTGAGCAGATACATACTGTCATGCTTGGGCTGCATGGCGACCATTTCGGTGATGTGGAGATACAGGCTACTCTGACGAACCACAACCATGAGGAGCTGATAGAGAATGTCGAGGTTTACAATGTTACCTTCGTGCGTTCTATCGAGAAAAAGACGCAGAGGATTCGGGTTCCAATGGATGCTAAGTTAGTGTCGCCCGGAGGTCAGGAAACGGAGGTCGTAGGGCCTGAAATACCCTAAAACGGAACAAAATAGTAACATATATACAAAAAAAATCCGCAAATCGTTTGGAGGTTGCGGATTTTTTTGTATCTTTGCACCGAAGATGCATTGTAGGAGGCATTCCACATGTCGGCATCGCAAGATGTGCAGGCTACGAAATGACCATTTGCATCTTTTTTTTGTTTATATGAACTTCATCATATAAAGCAGCTCTCCGTCTGTTACCTTGCACTTGAACTCTATGGTTCTCCCTTGATAGGTTACTGTATATACATTGAAATTGAAGCTATGGTGTCTGCCCGCCTCAACCCTATCCAGTGTTGCATTTGGGATCCATGAGTTAAAATCAGTGGCGGTTCTAAGAAGGTGAACGATATCAGGATCTCTTTTTGCCTTTGCTGCAGTTTCCGTAAAGAAAGCCTTACCAACACCAATAGTGTGCCCGTCCGCTGTTTGCACAAGCGAGCGTTTAGATGGTGTGCCGTTAATCGTTGTAGTGGCCAAATTGTTATCGGCCCACTGTATCGCCTTTTCTCTCGCCGTTCTAAACTCCTGTGGTGTAAGTCTCTGGCTGGTTCTGGAGGCTTGAGCCTGTCTGATCAATCTACATGCAGCGCAAAGCTCATTCTCCGGCACGAATGCCAGGTTAAGTTTGCCTTTGGCGATATCGCAGTCACGACAACGCTTGATGGTGTACGGGTTGTAGTCAGGGAACGTCTTCTGCTCCATACCAGCATTAAACTGGAAGATGCCTTTGGTGTCCTTTCCTGTGGCCTGTGCTCCCCGTTGCATGGCCTCATCGCGTGGGGTGGTCGGATACTTGGTCTTGCGAACCTGTACGACTGTGCAGCGGCAGTTCCAGCCGTTGGGTGGGTAGTATGTTTGCCAGAACGGATCGCTTGGCGGCAACGTCACACCATTAAGTGCAGCGTGTTCCGGGCGTACCTTGCTATCACCAGCCGTGCGGTACTGGAGGTTGTAGCGGTCGCCGTCCTGTTCTATCTGCTCCCACTTGCCAGCCATTTCAGCCGATGACTGCACGAAGTTGTACTCAGCACGGAGATAGTTTTTGTTGTAGGTTTCGTCTATCTTTCGAACGTCGTTTAAGAACTGTTCAAACGGCTTTCGGTTGCCGCTCTCATCAACCAGGGATGGGAAGGCCTCATTGAGTTCGTGGAACGTCTTAATTCCGCTGAAGATATAATCAGACTGTTGGAGCCGCTGACGCATACGGTCGGACATGGCTGTCTGGGAGAAAGCCGCATCGAGCACCTGGGCATGCGTATCGATGAAATCCTGCACGGGTTTCTCCCTCAGGATATCAACACTGAACTGCGCTCCAGCTTTCGAGTGAAGCGACTGCATCATGGGTTCGAAGAGGGCTGAAAGCTGCTGGCGTAGCGCGTCCGTTTCCGGGCTTGCCAACTCCAGAGTTCCGGGCATGTCAGCCAGCAGCTCTGTATATCGGCTGTGCAGCCCCTCGTAGTCAGAGGGGCTTAGTCGAAAAAACGGCTCTCATTTGGCTTGTGTTGGCCTTTCTTTTCATCATCGGGCGTTTCCCCGCCGTTGCTCCCGTTATCGTCATGTTGGGGCTGTGTGGGGCCAATCAGGGGCTGCTGCTGTCTGCGTTCCCCAACAGGGATGCCGTATTTGTTCTCGAAGTACTTGCCCTCAACCTCATAGTTGTTGACAACCAGTTCCTCGACGGCCTTCTGCTGCTCAGGCGTGTAGTCCACAGAGTCATCCCATTTGAACTGCAGGCCTTGAAGTGGGAACCCGTGCCGTATCATTCGTGGTATGAGCTGCTCGTTGATGATATCGCACAGCATATCACGGTCGGCATCGATAAGGTTCTCGAACACCTCCAGATGCGTTTCTGACTGACTGAGTGAGCTACCGTCCTCGATGGTCATTGTCTGACCGATGACCAGCTTCGAAAGTTCAGAGTTGGCGCGATCCACTCGTTTGTCGTACACGTTGAAGGCATCGCCCTTTGAACTCTCCACCACCTCGATATCGGTTCCCTCCTGAAACAGTCCCCAACCCTCGGTTCCCATTTCGGCCATCATCTTTTCCATCTTGGCCAGCTCCTTATCGTCACGGGTCGTGGTGTGGGCTATGCGCATAGGCATGCCGAAGATTTCAGCGAAGGTGTCCCAAAAGGCCAACGCGTTCTTTTTGGGTATGGTCTGAGTGGCTGCCTTCAGGAATAATCCCAAGGCCTCAGGCTGTCCCACCTCCACGAGCCAGTCGCAGAATGGTGGCTGGTGGTAGTCGATGCCAGTATGCCAGTCCATACCCAATTCGGGGATGACGCGGTGATATTCAGGAATGACGTGCTTACGCTCTATGAGCCTCACGCCGTTATATGTAAGCCTTCCGTTGATATCGGTTGTCAGGTCGCCCAACTCTATGAGCGAGTGGCCCCAATAGTTAGCATCGAGCGCATAGTGCAAGAGCTGCTTGAACCAGGGCTTTGCAAAGAACTTGGCGGCTTCCTCATTCTCTTTCTCCTTATCATCTACCAGTTTGAATGCTTTAGCCAATACAAAACCCTCGCGCTGCTGGATACAGCCCGAAAGATGCAGGTCGATATCCACGTCACGGTAGATATCATAAAGACGCTGGCGGTTGGGGTTATCAACGTTGATGGCCATCTGCCATGCGTGCCTCCAGTCACCGATATCCTTACGAGTCAGCGCGTCGGTCTGACGCTGTAACTCCACGACCATCTTTTTCAGTCGCTTGCGGTCGCCCTCCTTTGCCAGATTGAACGTACCGTATTGTGAATTCAGTACACGCCCTGATAGCGGGTTCTGCTTGTTATTTCCTTTCTTTTTCATACCTTACCAATTATGCTTTAGTTTCGGCTGTGAGCTATACTTGAAAAGGAAGCCTGTAGGCTCTCCGTCTTCATCAGTGGCCAAAGGTAAGTCAGGCAAGATCTTCTCGGCCTGTACGCCCTTCAGCCAATCGAGGGCGCGTTCGTAACGCTTCTCGCGGATCTGCATACCCATATTCTGGGGCAGCGACGCGGCCATGTGGTACAGTGCAATATCACAGGTGTACATGACCACAAGCTGGTTGCGGTTATCACCATCGGCACTGAATATGGCCTGGCAGTCATACTTGGGGCGTAGGTAGCCCGCTATTTCCTCGATGGCCTCCTTCTCGGCTTTGGCCCGGTTCTCGGCACTCACCTGAGTAACGATGCGTAGCGCACCCTCACCGATAACCACCTTGTAATCTTCGTCTGTGATGAACATATTTATAATTGTTTTTTTAATTCCTCATAACTGTATCTTTCGATATAGTGCTTATCCCCATTTTTCATAGAGACTACATAACTCGTGCTATATCCGTCGTAATCTTCTTTGAGTGAGCTAATATCGTCGATATTAACCTCAATAGTTCCACCATATCGCCCGCTGCCTATCAGATGTGCAAACTTTGCCATAGTTTCGTTATTTAGTTACGAACAAAGCGCGTTTCTCGATATCCTGAACCTTCACGCCTTTCCTGAACTGATGCGTGGCCACCATTTTCTTGATGTCCTGTTTAGCCACCACCACCAGTTTTCCATTAACTACTACTACGAGCTGTTTACGGCCCGTCAGCTTCTGAAGCTTAACGGCCTTTTTGACGGCGCGTTTGTAACGCCATGCGTTGTACAAGTCTTTAATCAGTTGTATCATATTACCATGTATTTTTGGGGCTCGGACGTTTGCCGAACCTCGGTGTAAACTTTTGTATGCGCGTGTTCTTTTGTAATATATAGATGGCTCCCTCGTCGGCATCCGGCGCGTCATCGTTGCCGCTCATTCCCTTTTGGAAAGCCAAAGTCTGCTCAAGTCCGGCCTGCATGTCCGGGTCATCTTTCTGCGACTCATCGTAGAACACAAAGCCACGTTCCCATAACGGACTGATTGCCTCTATACGCTGGAACTTATCGGGCTTCTTTCGTTTGTCGCCTGTGATGGGCAGTTGGTAGCCTCTAAGCTCTCCCTCAGTGGTGAAGTCATCGAGTATCATATCCTGCATGAAGGAAGCCTCCATTGCAAAGCGGATGGCAATGCCCTCTTCCTGGCTCCACTCATAGATATCATAGCACCACCTTACCATTTCAGCAAGGGAGGTCTTACGGACGAAGGCCCTCAGTTGCCAGAGGTTCGTCTTCTGCTTTCCCCATAGCTTCGCGGACTTGGTATCGTTCTTTTGGGTTCCCTTCCAAGATGGGTCGATGTAAAGGACGAATTCAGAGAACTCCTTCCACTTGGGACGCTTGGCCCAACGTATCCACTCATGCTTGAACACGTTACCCTCCACAATCGGGTTGTGCATCATCTCCTTGTTCCAAGCGCGGTAGCCGACAAACTCTTCATAAGCCCGTGCCTCTTCCTTAGTCCATTTATCCTTCCATACAGGCTCGCCATCGTTGTCAACTGCATAGACAGTCGAAACGTGTACGCCCTTTGTGGCACAGATGTTGGCCAGTACTGAGGTCTTACTAATGAGGTTGCCCACCATGATAAAGCGGCCACGTCCTACATCAAGCGCACCGAAAAGGGCCTCTTTTACCCAATCCGTCAACTCGCCCACACGTCGCTTGTTTCGGCATAGCTCATCATCGTCGAGGTCATCTATAACGATGTAGTCGGGACGTGCCTCGCGCTTTCTGAGACCACGTGGCGACTGCCCGCGACCGCATGCCAAGAATGAAACGCCGTTACGTGTGGTGAACTCTCCCTCCGTCCAATCGCCCAAGGTCATCTGCTCCCCAAAGTCGGCAATAATGCGCTTGTTGTACTGGAGCTCAGCTTGAATGTCGCCCAACAGTCGGTTGGCACTATCCTCAGACTTACCAACAATCACCATGAAGTTGATCAGCCGTTTGGGCTGGAATATCAACCAAAGCGGCATGAAGATGTCGAAATGCGTGGACTTGGCGTGACCGCGTGGCCATTTGAACACGGCCTTGAGATTGGGCGTGTTCTTAACCTTCTGCGCTGCCTGGTTATGGAACGGGGCATTGTGGATAATGCGGACGGGCTCACCCGTCACCTTATCGCGCAGTGTGAGGAAATGGGGAAAATAGTACTCACAGAAAGCGGCATAGTTTTTCTGGAGCCTGCGAATACGCTGCTCCTTCTGCGTCTGGCTTTCACGTGTGAGCTGTGAAGTCTCTGTAAGCGACTGTATTTGCTTACAGTGTTCCTGCCATTGCTCAAGTGCCTGTTTCCTTTCCGCTGCTGTCATGGGGCAGTGAGTTTAGAGTTCGGCACTTGGGGCCATCTTTTCCATGAGGAACTGGTTCTGGTACTTGTTGATGGCCTTGATGAGTTCGGGGGTGATTTCCGGGTCAAACTCAGCATTGTACTGGAGCCATTTGTTGAACGCCATGAATACCTCGATGGCATCTACCACGTTGGCCTTCTTATCAAGTTTCTCGACTACGGCACTCAGCTTAGACAGCTTATCGGCCAGTGAGCCAATCAGTGTCGGGTCGTTGGACTTGTTGACGTTCTCAATGAGTTGGTCAATAGTAAGCAGCAGTTTGTTCACCAGTTCCGGGCGTGTGATGTTCTTGGCGGCGCGTGCCTCCTTCCATCCTTCCTTCGTACACCAGTTCGATATGGTAACGCGTGATACGCCCAACCGTTCTGCAATTTCCTGTTGCTCCATGCCGGACATATACAGTGAACGTCCGAGCTGTTTCTTGTTTTCAAGTTCTGCTTTTGTCATTGCGATATTACTTTTTATTGCGATTTTGCAGTGCAAAATTGCATAAAAAGGGCCACACTAACAAAAAACGGTGTACTCGTTGCAGCCTTTACTGCAAGCGTTGCAGCGTTTTTTGGATGGTCGCAGGAAAGTGCGTAATATTGCAGTCGCAAAACATAAGTAATTGATATGAGTAAGCGAGTAAGAATTACCAATGAAAGCGTCAACAGCTACGGCTTCCGGGTTCTGACCAGCGGAATAGATCTGGAGCAGTACAGACGCAATCCCGTACTCCTGTATATGCACGAGCGCGGTAATGTTATAGGTTACGTGAAAGACCTGCAAGTTGAGAACGGCGAGGTGACCGGCGAACTGGTATTTGATGAAGCCAGTGAGTTGAGTATCCGATGCAAGAAACAGTTCGAGGTTGGAAGCCTCCGAATGGTAAGCGTCGGTTTGGATCCGAAGGAGACCAGCGGTGCTCCTGAGCTGCTGCTTGAGGGTCAGACCAGACCAACCGTCACCAAGAGCAAGTTGGTGGAGGTGTCACTTGTGGATATCGGAGCCAATGACGATGCCATTAGAATGTACAACGAAGGTACAGCTATTGAATTAGGAAAAGACGGCAACTGCCTGTTGCCATTACTGAGTAATAACCCCATCAATCAAACAACAATGGATTTAAAGAAGTTAGCCCTACAGTTGGGCCTGCCTGAGACGGCAGACGAGGCAACCGTTCTCGCGAAGATTGCCGAATTGCAGAAAGAGGCCGGAGCGAATGTAACGCTCAAGGCTGAGAATGACAAGCTGAAGCTTGCAGGTATTACAACTCTCGTGGACAAAGCCATCACCGAGAAGAAAATCACTGTCGAGAATAAGGAGCACTTCCTTAACCTCGGTAAGACCATCGGTGCTGAGGAACTTGAGAAGACTCTTGCAGCCATGTCGCCCAACGTAAAGCTGAGCGGTATCATCAACCATCAGGGTGGCAGTCCCGCACAGCAGGGCTCATACACCAAGCTGAGCGAGGTTCCTGAGGCAGAGCTGCTGACAATGCGTCAGTCAGATCCCGCAACCTACAAGCGTCTGTTCAAGGCCGAGTATGGTTATGAGTGTGAAATCTAATGTCAAACCAATAAGAAAACGAACATGAAAAGATTGCTTTTTCTGATGTCGGCGGTTTTGATTAACTGCCTGTGCGGTGGCCTGATGGCCTCTGCTGCGGGGTTTAGCCCCATGTCGGGAGCTGTTGGACTGAATGTCCTTGCGGCAGTTGTTGGCAACGTTGCCCCTGCCGGTTCCCTTTGTGCCGGTGTCTATACTGAGATATGGACTGGTGAGCTCGTAAAACATCTGCGCCGTGGCCTTGAGGCTACTTGGCTCGATGGTATTCCTGACAACTCAAGCATCGTAGAGAATGACATTATCCATTTGGTAGAGGTCGGTGTGGATCCTGACGTACTGGTTAACAATACAACTTATCCAATCCCCTTGCAGGCCCTCGACGATGCAGATATCGCCATCCAGCTTGATAAGTTCCAGACTAAGGTAACTCCTATCACAGACGATGAACTTCATGCCATCAGCTATGATAAGATGACACGTGTTAAGGAAAGTCACGGTAACTCTATCAACGATGCCAAGTTTGCCAAGGCCGCTCACGCCATGTGTGCTGCCAGCAATGGTGCGAAGACTCCCGTTTTGAAGACTACCGGCTCACGCGATCCTGAGACTGGACGTATCAAGCTCGTACCAAACGACCTTATCCGTATGAAGAAAGCTATGGATAAGCTGGGTGTTCCTACTATTGGCCGTCGCCTGGTATTGTGCAGTGATCACATTAACGACTTGCTGGAGGTAGACCAGAAGTTCAAGGAGCAGTACAATATCAACCGCAACGATGGTACTGTTGGCCGTCTGTATGGCTTCGATATCTATGAGTTTGCCAACAACCCGCTCTACACTACGGCTGGCACAAAGAAGGCTCTGGGTGCAACCGCAAGCACGGGTGAGTTCCAGTGCTCGTTCGCGTTCTATGTTCAGCGTGTGTTCAAGGCTACCGGCTCGACCAAGATGTACTACAGCGAGGCGGGCACGGATCCAGAATACCAGCGTAACAAGATCAACTTCCGTCACTACTTCATCTGCATGCCTAAGAAGGCCGATGCTGGCGTAGTCATTTACTCTGACTATGACGCTCAGGGTGCTCCCACCATCACAGGTGATGACGCTATCAGCGTGAAGGCTGCTGGAGGTTCTAACAACCGTACCTATGCCACCTCAAACGGTGCAGACATTACGGCTGTAAGTGATTCGGAGTGGCTGACTGTAGCAGTAACTGGTAAAAAGGTGACCTTCACCAGTGAGACATACGCCTACGACGCTGAGGGCGAGGCAACCCGTACCGCTACCGTGACTATCGGTATCAAGGATACAGAGGTTACCAAGATCGTGACTGTAACACAGCCAATGGCTGAAGCATAAAGGAAACGTAGGCTATGGCAAACAAGCTGCAATATCTGGTAATCCACTGCACAGACACACCTGCTGGCCGTGAAGTGACATCGGATGACATCCGTCACTGGCACACTGACCCTGTGTCGAAGGGTGGTCGTGGCTGGAAGCAAGTGGGTTACACAGATATGTTCCACCTCGACGGCAGAAGGGAGCGTCTTGTTAGGAATAACGAGGATGCCTATGTGGACGGTTGGGAGATTACCAACGGCGTAGCTGGCTACAACAGCGTGAGCCGTCACATCGTCTATGTCGGAGGCTGTGCAGCTAATGACCATAAGCGCAAGATAGACACGCGCACGGAAGCTCAGCGCAGAGCCATGAAGGAATATGTGCTGAACTTCCACAAGCGTTTCCCCTCTGTTAAGATTGTGGGACACAACCAACTGGCAGCTAAGGATTGCCCGTGTTTCAATGTTCCCGCATGGTTGAAGGAAATAGGAATAAATCAAAAGTAACGAACAATGGCAGACATCATTCTACAGTTCCTTACATGGGCCATCCCATCGGGCGGCATTGGTGCAGCCATTGCCTGGTTCTTTAATCGCAGGGCTCACAATGCCGAAACAGCCAAGGTCGTACACGACACCTACAAACAGATGTATGAGGACGTGAGCAAGCTGCTGATTGAGACCAGGGAAAAGTACGAAGAAACCTATGAGAAAGTTGAAGAACTCAGTCAAGAGTACGCTCGCACACGGACTGCGCTTAACCGCCTCAGCCGTGCCGTCGAAGCTATTCAGCTTTGCCCTTATCGCAGTGAGTGCCCTGTGCGTGGTGAGCTGCAAAAGTCAGGCGACGACACCGCAAGCGTCCTACGTACCTCCACCCGTGGCAATTCCAACGCTCACACCCGTAGCGGTGGACGGCGACAGCGCAATGCTGGAGGCCAAGCTTCGCGCGGATTCAAGCGGAAGGGTGACACTGGATCTGCTTCGTCAGGAAACCTCGAAACGGATGAGCCTGCAGGCGGAGATCGACTCTCTGGGCAACCTGAAGGTGAAGGCCAAACGGAAACCTGACACCGTCTATGTCGAAGGAAAGGACTCCTTGATATACGTTCCGGTTCCCGGCCCTGAAAGGGAAGTGGAAAAGGCAGTCGAGGTTAATGTCCTGAACAAATGGCAGAAGGCTATGGTATGGCTTGGCTCAGCAGCTCTGCTGATAGTGGCAGCCCTCGGACTCCCGAAGCTCTTAAAACTGATTTTAAAACTCTTAAAACGCTATTAAAATGGCAAAGGATAAGGAAAAGAACGAGGCCCCTGCCAGTCAGGAGCCTAAGAAGGAAGAACCGGCATTCCTTGAGCAGTACCGCAAGTGCTACCCGACGAATAAGAAGTTCTACGTGACTTCCGACAATCTGGTATTCCTTGAGAGTGAATTCAAAAAGGCCGCAGCACACCAGGCAACGCTGGGCAGCGGTGAGTTAATAACCTATTAAACAACAACAACATGTTACCCAACGTAAAAATCATTCTTGGAAACGGAAACGTCGGCTCAGTGAGCCTTTCCGATGATGGTGTTGCCGCTCTGCTTCTGACTGGTGCGGCAGTGGAAAACAAGTTTGCGCTCAACACTCACTATGTGCTGAGTGGCACAAGCGGTCTTGCCACTCTTGGCATCACTGAGGCAAACAACCCTCTTATCTGGAAGGATGTTAACGCCTTCTACACAGAAGCCGGTGACGGCGCAGAGCTTCACATTCTGGCCGTGTCTGAGGCAACCACTCTGACACAGATGGTGGCAGCTGCTGCTGACAGCCCCATCCACAAGCTTCTCGATCCCGCAGCCGGTCGCATCCGTCTGGTAGGTCTGAACCGTACACTCCCCGCTAACTACGAGGCCACTATGAACGGCAGTGTTGACGGTGACGTACAGACCGCCGTAGCTGCTGCTCAGGCTATCGCTGAGAGCTATCTGGGCAAGATTGCCCCTGTTTGTATTATGGTTCCTGCCATGAAGTGGAGTGGCAGCATGACCAACATCTACCAGCCTCGTGAGGGTTCGCAGAATATGGTCAGCGTTATACTCGCTTCTGACGGTAAGGTTGGCACAACTCAGAGTGCCGCTATGGGTATGATTCTCGGTCGTGCCGCTAAGGTTCCTGTGAACGTAAGCATTGGCCGCGTTAAGGATGGAGCTATCTGTGCTTCTGGTGCTGGCTTCCTGATGGATGGCACAACTCCTGAGAGCCACTATGCAGACTGGAACGCTCTGCATGATGCAGGCTACATCTTCTTCCGTACCTATATCGGAAAGGGTGGCTACTATCTGAACGATGACGCAACCGCAACGGCCACCACAGATGACTACTGCCGTCTGTGCCTGACACGTGTTATCCAGAAGGCAGTTGTAATCTGTTACAAGTGCTACATCGATGAAATTCTGGACAACATCGACGTTGACCCTGAGACGGGCAAGATCCCGACTGCTATGGCCAAGTACTACGAGTCACTGCTGGCCAAGAACATCAACAGTGGTATGGAGGGTGAGATGAGCGGCTTCAACGCAAGCATCGATCCTGATCAAGACCTTATCACTACCGGCAAGATGGACGTGGTGGCCCGCATCACTCCGACTGCCCTGCTCCGTGAGATTGAGGTGAACCTTGCATTTACTAACCCTAACGCATAATAACAATGAGAGACTTTAATTCAAAGGAATATGCCTGGATCGATGTTACCGTCGTAGTTCTGGGCGTGGAGATCAAGACCATTCGTGCCGTTGAGTACAAGTCAAAGCGTGCTACAGAGGCCCTCTATGCTGCTGGCAAGTGGGCGCGTGGCATCCAGAGAGGCCGCAAGGAGGTTGAGGGAACGCTTACCGTTCTCCAGTCTGCCCTGATTGCCCTTCAGGACGCAGGTAAGGCTGCTGGCTTCAACGATATCACCGATATCGAGTTCGACATGGTTGTGTCGTATGCCAGCGAGTACGGCGGCAAGGTCACCACAGACCGCATCCGCCAGTGTGCTATCACTGAGGCCGTGAACTCCATCAAGGAAGGCGACCTCTATTCAGAGCACGCCCTGCCGTTCATCGCTTGTGAAGTTGAGTATGGTATCTAATCCGGGACTGCCATGAAGGAAATCGATTCAAAACAGATTGATGCGTGGAAGAAAGCGCACGGCGACGTTTTCAAGGTAGAGGTTGACGGTAAGGTCTGCTACCTGAAGAAGCCAGACCGCAAGGTGCTGGGAGCCGCTTCCGTTCTCGGAAAGAACGACCCGATGAAGTACAACGAAGTCCTGCTGGAGAACTGCTGGTTGGATGGCGATGAGGAAATTAAGAAGGATGACAGCCTGTTCCTGGGCGTGTCAAGCCATCTTGCAGAAATCATCGAGATCAAGACCGCAGAGATAAAAAAACTCTAAGCCGGACAGGTTTAAAGGATAAGCGCGGATGGCTCTTCCTCGGCGATGCGCTCATTCGCGCTTATCTTCATTTCGACCCCTCCGACCTGTCTGACGAAGAATGGGCGATGCAGATAGGGATGGCAGAATATATCAGGGCCGACTTAACAAATTCACTCACCATTAGTTTACGAGCATGCCTACGTTAGAATATACTTTCTCCATCCAAGACCAAGCCAGTGATAAGCTGCTACGGATAACGGCTGCCAGCCAGCCGCTCATCAGTGCGGTTACTACCGTGCAGGATAAGATGGCCGCTGCCGGTACACTGATGAATGAGACGGGCGGTAGCATTACTGCCCTGAAGGCACAGATTGACGCGCTGAGCGCAGAACGCGACCTGCTTCCGGCTGATGGTCTGGGAACTATCGCCCAATACAACGAACGCATCGGAGAGCTTCAGCAGAAGGTGTCTGACCTGCAGACCGCCAAGCCGAAGCCCGTCACCGTTCCTTACACATTTACCCTGAATGACCGTGTCTCTGGCGGTCTTCGGAAGATTAACACAGAGAGCGAGCACGTCCGCAGCGCTATGGATGGCGTTGGCCAGAAGATGAAGGCCGCAGACGCATTGATGGACGCGACGGGCAGAAGCGTCGGTGCGCTTCGTGCCAAGATAGAGGCCCTTCGTGCTGAGCGCGAGTGGATCCCCTCGGACAACCTCGATGCCATCCGTGAATATGACAAAGAAATCAAGTCGCTGGGTGATGAGATAGAGCGTGTGGAACGCCTTACCAGCGGCACAAGTAACTTGAGCAAGTGGGCCGGTGACTTGGCAAGTAGCGTCCCCGGCATCGGACTGCTCAAGAACCCCATCGTTCAAGCTGGAGCCGCGATGATTGGAACGGCCAAGTCTGCCATGACCTTCGACCAGAACATGGCACAGGTGAATATTACCACACTGCTTGAAGGAGAGGATCTCGAAAACCTGAAGAAAGGCATCAAGGGCGTGGCAGAAGAGTTCGGCGCGGACGCTGCAACGGTTCCTTTGGCTTTCGACCTTATCAACTCACAGATCAACGATGCCGATAAGTCCATGAATGTGCTGGCTGCCAGTATTAAGGGTAGCAAGGCGGGCTTCGCGGACGTGAACACCGTAGCCTCAGCACTGGCACAGACCGTGTCACTGTTGGGCGATGTTGATGCCAATGAGGTGCTGGACGTGTTCTTCGCATCAAAGCGAATGGGTGCGGTGGACTTTTCCAGCTTGGCACAATACCTGCCGAAACTGCTGTCAACAGGTGTCGGCATGGGTATTGACTACAAAGACGTATCAGGCGCATTCTCCTACCTGACTGGTAAGGGCCAGAGTGCCGACCAGGCCACCGTTATGCTTCAGAACGCCATGTCTATGCTTGGCAGGGGTGACGTTCGCGATAAGATGGCAAAGGCTGGCGTGAAGGTCTTTGATGAGCAGGGCAAGATGCGTGGCATGACGGATATCTTCGGCGACCTTAGTAACCTGATGAACGGACGCTCTGATGAGGAACGCTCACAGCTGCTGGAAGGTTTCGGCATTGTGGATAAGGAGGCAAAGGGAGCCTTTAACGTCCTGATGGCCGATATGGAAAAATACAAGGGTATTGTTGAAGGTGTTCAGGACGCTACTAAGAACGAGGAAGGTAACAAGGCCCTCGCAGCCAGTAAGAACACCGTTCAGGAGGCGGAGGAAGCGTGGAACCGCTTTAAGAACGTAGGCCTTTCCATCGGCGAGCAGATGCTACCTACTATCTCCACCGGCCTTGAAACATTCTCCACACTTATTCAGGCTTTGTCGCCTGTAGTACAGTTGGTGGCCCCGATTATCAGTGGCGCGTTCTCTGGTGTCAGCGTGGTACTGAAAGGCGTTACTTTTGTTGTTAGGACACTGATTGACTTTTTCGGTGGCTGGCTGAGTTACCTACAGGAGGGACAGCCTCTCGTTGTCGGCTTTACCGCTGCACTTGCCGCACTCGGAGTGGTATGGGCTGCCAACACGGCCATTGCCAAAGCCGATATCGTATGGCAGGGCATCAAGAATGGCCTTACCGTCGTTTCGACTACTCTTACGGAGGGATGGGCCGCAGCACAGGCATTGCTAAACGCCTCCTTCCTTGCCTGCCCGCTGACGTGGGTTATAGCTGCTATCGTTGCGGTTGTCGCTGCCGTAGCTGCTGCATGGCAGAAGTTCGAAGGCTTCCGTGTTGCAGTTCTTGGCGCATGGGGCGTAGTTAAGGAGTTCGGACGCGCACTCGTGAGTGCCATTGTGTCACCGATTAAACAGATTCTGAAAGGTATTGGAAGTCTTGGCGAGGCTATTGCCAACCTCTTTGAGGGCAATTTCGATGCAGCCGCGACAGCAGCCAAGCAAGGCTTCAAAGATATAGGAAAGGGCGTGCTTCAGTCATCGCCCGCAGGTATTGCCGTCAACACGTGGAAAAACGGCAACTATGCCAAGGCATGGGAAGATGGCAAGCAGGCCGGACACCAGAGCTGGGCAAACTCACAGTCTGAGAAAGCCAAGTCGGCAGCGGAACTGCCGAAGGAGCTTGAGGCCGCAATGAACGTATCAGAGACCGCTGCTCCTGCTGTCAGCACTCAAGACCTGTTGAAAAAGATGGATAAGAGCGGCAAGGGTGGTAAGAGCGGCAAGGGATCCAAGACCAAGCAGACTCTTAACCTGAACGAAGAGGCTACCAACTATGCGCAGAGTGCCAACTATCTGGCAGCTACGCAGAAGCTGGCTCCAGTAACGGCAAAGCTGCTGCCTATCGGTGACGTTGCTCAGGCTCCATCCGTCAATGGCGATATCGCCAAGACACAGGCCATCACTCAGACCAATAGCGCACTGAAGGTGGACATTTCCAAGCAGGAGTACGAACCAGAAGGCACAAACTACCTGAGCGATATCATGGCCAATGTCCGCAAGATAGCTGCTGCTGTCATGCTACCGATGGCCGTATCTTTGGCCAGCCCCTCAGAGGCCTCAGCAACCACCAACATACTGAGCCAGTCGAAGACACAGAACGTGTCGGCTTCTTCTATGACTGTACAGTCTGACGCGCTCAGTCTGTCAAGCAATGACAACGGATCCGTTATCGACCTGAGCAAGCCCTATGAGGTTACATTGCCAGAAATTGTCATCACTCCTGGTTCTGAGAGCAAGTCATTGGCAAATACCGTGCTTTCTGCTCCTTCGGCTGTCAGCAACCTATCCAATGCCCTGACGCTATCGGACACCAGCAACCAGGCATTCGACAACGCCGTTGCCATGAACGGGCCACAGGCCATGCCGAAGCCTTACGAGGTGACGCTACCCGAAATCGTCATCACTCCTGGTTCTAACAATACGGAGCTGGCACAGAATATCGAGTCGGCATCGCTGATGGGCGACACACTCACAGAGGCAACGGCTCAGACCGAGACGCTGAATGCTGCCGGTGATATTGCCATGCAGTCAGTCGAGAACCGCTCGGAGGCTAATAGTCTGGGTAACTTCTGGAACCAGCAAGGCGGTGCTTCGATGTCGATGCCCTCATTCATGAGCAGCTCTTCATCGTCCAGCAGCTTATCTGATGCCCTGTCGATGGGTGACACCAGCAACCAGGCATTCGACAACGCTGTTGCCATGAACGGGCCACAGGCCATGCCGAAGCCTTACGAGGTGACGCTACCCGAAATCGTCATCACTCCTGGTTCTAACAATACGGAGCTGGCACAGGATATCGAGTCGGCATCGCTGATGGGCGACACACTCACGTCTGCATCATCTACAGGCGACACCGTTTCTGAGGCATCCACACAGAGCGAAGCCGTGAATATCTCCAATGCCGTGCCGGAGCTGACAAACGCACGGGAAAAGGCAGAGCCTAAGAGAAAAGGCATTCGCGGATGGCTTGCCAATAAGTTCCAGCCGCTGCTTGCATCCGTCGGTGGTACATCGGCAGAACTTCATAACCTGACAGGCGGTGACACGATGCAGAGCGTGAACGCCACATCGGACACGCTCAACCAGTCGATGGGCAACTATGCCGACAACAGTATCTTGATGCCGTCAATGTCTGAGAGCCTTTCCGACGCTACCGATATCGCCAGCTCTGACAACAGCCAGAGCCAGACTTTCAACAGCAGCGTTCAGGAAAGCAGCAGCAACGGCAGCCGTAACGTTACCATCGACCGTGTATGCGACCAGATAGTTATCAACGTAGAGAATACCGACGGACAGGGTGCAGAGGAAATCCGCAGCCGTATTCTGGAGGTGCTCAATGAAATAGTGGAGGGATAGGCTATGGGTGTATTTTCAGTCTATGACATCATCAAAAAGGCACAGGCAGCAGCCTCAACGATTGACACGCTGCTTGGCACTAAAATTGGCGATCCGAAGTTCAAGCCCAAGTATGACGGCCCCGAAGCCAATGAGCGCGAGAGCAGCAATCTCGGCTCTACGCTGAGGAAGCGCGACGCTAACGGACGCTGGTACTTCATGCCGGTTGTGCTGGTGTATAAAGGAAAGGAGTATGAGATGCCCAACTCCCTCATTTCCATACGCGGAAAGAAGCATATCGTGTCCACCCCTATGGTTGGCCGTAAGGGAACCGTCAAGGAGCTTATCAGCATGGAGGATTACGAGATCAAGATTCAGGGTGTGGCCTTGGGCACTGACTGGCCCGATGACCAGTTGGCCGACATCAAGGAAATCTACGCCGTGAATGAGAGTGTACAGTTGAAATGCGCCCTCACCGATATCTTCATGGATGAGGAAGACATGGTTGTAATCAAGAGCATAGACATTCCCGAAATGAGAGGTGTCGAACACGCTCAGACCTACAGCCTCGACCTTGAGACAGACAGGAGTTTTGAACTGATAATGGAGTGATATATGTTTGTACTGACCTCAGAGATAAGCATTGGCAGCGTGACGTTCAAGAGCGTCCACGACGTGCAGATCAAGCGGAGTATCTACAGCCTCGCTGCTACAGCCGTCGTGAAGGTTCCCGTGACAGCCGTGCTCAAGCATGAGGGCGAGCCTCCCGCACATATCGAGACGGCCAACGCTATCAAGGCAGGCGACGCGGTGACTATCAAGCTGGGCTATGACGGGCAGCTCCAAACGGAGTTCGTCGGCTATGTAAAGCGTCTGAACTACAAACTGCCTCTGGAGATTGAATGCGAGGATGAGTACTATAAGCTGCGCTTCGTCAACTGTGTTTTCAGCAAGAAAGAAACGTCGTTAAAAGCATGTTTAAACGAGGTTCTAAGCGGAGTCCAGATGGGCGAGGTTGCCGACCTCACGCTAAAGAACTTCGTTATCAACAACAAGCCCGGAAGCTGGCTTCTCGGCTACCTGAAGAAAGAATACGGCCTGCTGGCCTATTTCGACATCAACGGCAAGCTGTATGTGGGCAAGGCCAACAGCGTGAAGGGCGAGACCGTGAAATATGTGCTGCGTGAGAATGTCATCAATGACGATGAATTGAAATACCAGCTGGCGCAGGATATCAAGCTGAAGGTTAAGGCCATCTGCTACTATAAGGATGGCTCGAAAATAGAGGGTGAACTTGGCGAAGACGGCGGTGAGCAGAAGACACTCTACTACTACGACGTGAAGGATGCCGGAGAGTTGAAGGCCCTTGCAAACGAGGAACTGCGACGCTACAGCTTTGACGGCTACAGGGGTAAAATCAAGACGTTCCTGCAGCCCTACGCCCTTCCCGGTATGGTGGCCGATATCACCGACAATACATACCCCGACCGTAGCGGCAGCTACTTCATCGAGGCAGTGACAACAACATTCGGTACTGGCGGTGGCCGTCGTACCGTAGAAATAGGTATAAAGGCATGAGCAAGGAAATAGACGAAATACGCAGGAAGTTCAACGAAATGATGGGCGACATGGTGCGCAATGTCATTCAGGGCGTTGTGACTGAGGTGAACGAGGATGAGTTTACCTGCACCGTCCGTGTGGATGACGCTGTGGACTATTTCGACGTTCGCCTGCGCGGTCTTGTGGACGGAGCCCTGAAGGGCTTTGCGTTCATCCCCAAAGCTCAGAGCGTAGTCCTGGTTTGTCCCATCGGTGGCAGCAACGAGCTTTTTGTATGCCAGTACACGGAAATAGATAAGCTCATCTTCACCGACAACAACCTGAAGCTGACCATCGACACGGAAAAGCTGGAGCTTGAAAGAGACAACGTCACTATCACCAGTGATGACAGCAGTACGGTCATCAAGGCCAGCGATGCAACGGCGACGGTGAACACGGACGGCATAGAGCTGAAGAACGGCAGCAGTACCATCACTGTGACATCGGGCGGCCTGACACTGAAAAAGGGCGGCGCAGGTCTGAAAAAGACACTGGAGAGCATGCTGGATGCTATCTGCCAACTGACGGTTCCGACGGGCGTAGGCCCCTCTGGAGTACCTATCAACATGGCATCGTTCCAGCAGATAAAAGCAGAAGTTTCACAATATATGGAGGGATAGAATATGCCATTAGTTAAAGCAACAATCAAGAGCGAAGTAAAGGAAGCCTTTACAGCGGTTATGAACCAGAAAGACGATGACCGCGAGGGCGCATTGGATAAGGTGGCCGACAAACTGGCCGATGCCATCATCAATGCCATCAAGAGCCAGCAGATAACATACTCTGCCGGGTTGGTAGCCCCGTCGATGGGCGGGCCTGTCACCGGCACGTTTAACTATAAGATATCGTAATATGAAGGACTACTGCCAGACACAGAACGGAGACCTCGACCTGAGCACAGGCGATATCTACCCAACGGAGAGCACGGCACAGCATCAGCGTGATCTGGTTCTGGGTGATATGGGCCATATCAGGCACAGGCCGGAACTCAGCGTCGGTGCGGTGGAGTACCTGCTTAACGAGGATAAGGAAGGGCTTCTGCGCCGTACCCGTCAGGTACTGGCTGCCGACGGCCAGAAGGTAAGGAAGGTGGCCTATGATACGATGAACTGTAAATTTCAAATAGACGCTGCCTATGAAAACGATTGAAGTATATGCAGACCAGACCATCCTCGACCTCGCCATGCAGCACTATGGAACTGCTGACGGTGTGGCTGATATCCTGAGGCTCAACCCCTCGCTGGAGAATGACCCGCAATGCGTGGCCGCAGAGGAAAGGGAAGCCGGGGCGTTCTACCCCGACCTTCGCCTGACACCCGGCCAGAGCGTCCTGATAGATGACGGCGGTACCATCATTAAGAAGTCCGTCGTAAAGAAGATAGAACGAAACGTAACAACATACATGACAGAAGAATGGCAAGAACAATTAGTGAGATAGAAGCAAGCATCGAGCAGCGTCTTAACGCATCGTTCGAGCTTTCCACGTCCGCAGCTGCTGAGTGGCGCATGTGGACGCATTGCGTGGCATACTGCATCCACCTCTTTGAACTGACCCTTGACATCTTCAAAAAGGAGATGGACGATGACGCGAAGCGGGAGATTGCCGGTTCCCTTACATGGTACAGGAGAAAGTGCTTTGATTTCCAGAACGGCCACGAGCTGAGGTTCTCGACGGTTACCGGCCTCCTTGAGTATGAGACGCTGGATGAGGAAGCTCAGGTTGTGAAGGTGGCAAGCGTCAGCGTGTCAGACACCAACACCCTTGTTATCCGTGTGGCTACACTCGACAATAACGGCGAGACAGTTCCTCTGGCTTCACAGCAGACGCAGAACTTCAAAGACTATATCGATGCCATCAAGTTTGCCGGAACCAAGACACAGGTGATATCTACGGATGCCGACCTCGTGCGTTACTCCATCCAAGTATGGTACGACCCTGCATATCCTGCTGAGTCGGTACGTGCCAACGTGCTTGCATCACTTACGGCATTCCGTACCTCTCAGGACTTCGGAGGCATCATCTACCGTCATGAGATACTGGAGGCCGTGACCTCCGTAGCCGGTGTAGTGACGGCCAAGATCGTATCGCTCTCTCGCAAGGGCAGCGAGGACAGCTCATGGACGGACATCGACACGGCGAGCCGTCTGCATGCAGGCTACTTCAACTATGACACGGGCCACTGTACGCTTACGCTGATATCCAACAACGAACTGTAAAGGTAACGCGCTATGAACATTATACTGAACTTCAAAGAAATTGTACGGCAGTACGTAGCACCACACCGTCGCCAGCCCAACCGCCTTGCATGGCTCTGGGGGCTGATAGACCTTGACAGCGTGTGGGCGACCTTTGCCGCATGGCGTGCCTACTACCGCTATAAGGTTCACGTTACGAGCCAGCAGGGATCGCTTCTGGGACACCTGCGCAACCTGTTTGGCAGAGGCATTGTGATAAAGAGCTACAGCGGCATGTATCTGGAGGTGGGTTTAAACTCTGAACCTGCGCACATGGTCATCTTCAACCCATACCGTGAAGTCGCCCTTGAGGGTGAGAGCCAGTCGGCCTTCGACGGTGCGGACTTCGTTATCTATGTTCCTTCAGGAGTGGATATCAGCAATATGGGTGAAGAGATTGAGAGATACAAACTGGCAGATAAAACATTCAAAATCATACAACGATGAAAAGACATGTACAGTATCAAGGTATCAGGAAATGGTCGGGCGATGACCTTCTTGAACTCCAGAGTGAGCCGTTGCGCGTGTTGGATAACTTCTTTGCGCAGTGGGGCAACTGTGTGATATGCGGCTGCGTTCCATCGGATAACGCCATCAGTGCGGGCCTTGTAAGTATCGGAGGCCTCACGCTTCCGCTGGCAGCCTCAGCCGTTGCCTCATGGCCCATCTATCTTGTGGCCGCTGAGACACACATCCAGCGTGACTATGCCGATGACGTGGTACGCGATATCGCCGTAAGCCGCTATGCAAAGATCCAGACCAGCCAGCCATCCGGCAGCGTGTCATTCCTGAAGATCGAGAGAAACGGCAATCACGGGTTCTTGGAGAATATGCATGCCGCATGGCTGACTACCCTGTTGCGGAACGTCGTAACCCTACAGGGTGACAGCTCACGCCATAACGGGCAGATTGCCACTCTCCAAGAGGCAGACACTGCGAAGGGCAGACGTATCACGGCATTGGAAGATGTGCGGACTGTTGAGATAGACCACGTGCCGACTCAATACGACGATAACTATGCCATCGGTCAGGAGGTATGGCATCTTGGCGCGAACGGTAAGACGTTCTACCGCTGCTATGACAACTCGCCTGGCTTTGCCGTGTGGCATGAGTCTGAAAACAGCGTCAACAGTGACACCCTCGCTCTCTACCAGCGCACTCCAACGCTTATGCACCTGAAGTATCTGCCCGAAATATCGACAAAGAACAAGGTGCAGCAATATCTTGCCGGTGTGCTGCTCCCCGTGTCATGTACGAAGGGCATCATACGCCAGCGCAATGAAGGCGACTCCTTGAAGGTACACCCCACGACTGGAAAGCTGACCTTGCAGCATACGGGTACGACCTCCTTCTATGTCTATGCCACCGGCAATACGGAGCTGACAGAGGAAGTGCAGATCACAGTCCGCACACCTCGGTTCCTGAAGGTGAACGGTGTCATCATGAAGGCGAACGGGAAACCGATTATTGTTTAACATCATAAAACTGTAGAATTATGGCAGAACAACTGAGTGATGCGGAGATCCTGAAACTCCGCGAGATTATGACAGGCTGGGACGGTGGCAAGCAGATTGATGACCTGCCAGCGTCAGACCTTACGAAGCAGGAGAAATACATTCCTGTATTCAATCCCTCCAATGGCCAGACTGAATACATGGAGTTGCAGGATGCGGTGAACTATTCTATTGCACCCCGTTTCGGGCGTGTGTGGAACGAGTCGCTGAGCACTCCTACGGCTGCATCATGGACTGGCAATGTTGAGTTTGGCCGTGAGCTTGCTCAGGCCCTGAAGCTTGGATGCTACCTCGTTAAGAATGACCACTCAAGACGTAAGCTGGCAGCCACTAACCACTATCTGTTTGAAACGGGTGAGCTGGCCAAGTTGGATGGTTCTATGGGACACTATCAGTGGGGCTGGGGCGTTCCCTTCTACCTTGCACTATATAAGGCCGGAGGCTTGTGGCATGAGGAAATCTCCCTGCGTCCGATTCCCGGACAGTACAACTACCGTATTCCCGTCGGCTCTATATCCGCACACGGCTTGGCATGTATAGACCGCGACACCAATACATTGTGCAGCTTTGTCAACGAAGACGCTAAGTATCGCGGTGGCAATAACAACGCAGATTGGGACGGCACATACCGTACATTGCGAGGCACGGCAGTAACATCGATGACCTGTGAGGCCATGCGAGCCGCTGCCCGTCGTAATGGAACTGGATGGATGTGCGGAACCATGCGTCACAGCACCGTTATAAAGATCCTCTTTGAGATTATCTTCGGCACACGTGACGTTCAGGCTGCCTACAATGCGAACCTCGACGCTGACGGATTGCACCAGGGCGGTCTTGGCTCAGGCGTTACTACTTGGAGCGGCGCGTGGAACACCTACAACGGTTATCATCCGTTCCTTCCTACGACTGTCGGCATAGAACTTGCAGACGGTTGCGGTGTTGTAAACTACGAGGTCAAGGATGGCGACAACAATGTTGTATATACAGCTCCCGTTCCCGTGTTCTTCGGCCTGAAGAATATGTTTGGTTACCTATGGCGACACCAAGACGATGAATTCGTCAAGTGCAACGAGAACCAGACACGCACACACCTTGTTGCACCGTCCATTTACGGAACATGGACTATCGGCAACGAGGAAGGCATGGTGGCTTATTCCAACAGCCCGGATTCCGAAGGTTACATAAAGGTTATCAGCTACGACCATCTTGAGAACTTCCCGACGCAAGTCGGCGGCAGCGCATCGACATTTCACCCCGACTATTTCTACAAAGACACAGCCACTTCTGGCTTCCGTCTGGTTCTTCGTGGTGGTAGTGCGAGCGGTGGTTCCAGTGCGGGGTCTTCGCGTGTCGATGTGTGCTATGGTGTCTCGCGCTCCGATGCGCACATCGGGTCGCCTCTCTGCGAAGCAGAAGAGGAGTGGCCATTGGAGCCAGTGTATGCTGAAGCGGCCTAATGGGGCCAATAGTGGCCATCGGCGGTCAACGGGAACCAAAAGAACCCGTGGCCGTCAGGCCACCCCCTCATAACAACCGCGAAGCGGTTTTTTTATATAGCGTTCTTTGACTTTTTTTCATGTTTTTATCTGATTATGTCTCATAGTCGAAAAAAATTGTGTACCTTTGCACCCCGAAAAAGGTTGCCGTGCCTCTGACTCGTTGTTTCTGGCTTCCGTCTGGTTCTTCGTGGTGGTAATGCGAACAATGGTTCCAATGCGGGGTCTTCGAATGTCAATGTGAACAATGGTGTCTCGAACTCCAATGCGAACATCGGGTCGCCTCTCAACTTTACACTGGTAATGAGGCGCGGGGCCTCGCCCCACGGCGAAAAATAAACTAAAGGCGGGTAGTGCTGGTAGACTGACCACAAGTCAGGCCGAAGGCAACGAAGTCAGGAAAAAAGCAGACCAAGACACTGTTAAATGACACTGTACAGACACCGAAATGAAACGAAGAGGCTTTATTTCACCTCGTATCGAGACAAAGCCTAACTTTGAGAGGGCTTTCGAAGGCTTTGCGGACGGTAAGCATAAAAGAGCAGCCGTCCGCAAGTTCGAAGCCGACCTTGGAAACAACCTTAACATGCTGTTGGAGGCCTACGCCACAGGAACTTGGAAAACATCAGATTATTCCGACGAAATTATTCATGAGCATAAGACCAGGACTATTAGTAAGCTCCCGGTCATTGACCATGTAATGCAGTGGGCTCCCTTGCTACAGATAGAAGATTTCCTGTGTAGCACATATATTCGAAAGAGCTGCTCATGCGTAAAGAAACGTGGAACCCATGATTTCGTTAACCTCCTGAGAAAAGATCTTGGAGACTACAAAGGCACATATTATTACGTTCAGATTGATATTCATCACTTCTTTCCTCGAATTCCTCACGACATCGTTAAGGAGAGAATACGGGAAAAAATAAAAGATCCGAAGCTTCTGGCCTTCCTTGATGAATTCATAGACAGCTATTATCAGGGTCTGCCATTAGGCGTTAAGATTTCACAGATACTGGCCAACTTCCTGCTTGCCAAATTCGACCATCAGGTTATCCGGGTGTTTGATATCGACAAGGATCCTGAGAAGATGGCCTATTGGCGTAGCCGATATGTTACGGACTGCCTCCTGACCTGTAGGACTGAGCAGCAGGCCGCAGAACTTGCTAAGGGCGTGGCTTATCTCAATGAGAAGTTTGACCGATTTGTAGCAAAGGGCCTGAAAGATAACTACCAGCGTTTTGCCGATAACATGGTAACGGAACACGAAGATAAAACCTTCCTGCACCTTATAGTGGAAATGCAGATAATGGTGCTTACCCGCGACTATTATGCTGTTATCAATAGGGACTGGAACGTTCGCCCCGTCTATGACGGCGGCATAGACGTTTGTGGCTATGTGTCCTACCATGACCACCGAAAACTAAGGAAGCGCAACAAACAAGAGTTGTGCCGTGAGGTAGCCAAACTAAAAAAGAAGGGCCTCAACCCCGAAGAAATACGATTAAAGTGTGCAAGCCGTATCGGCTTTGCCACTCACGCGAACTGCAATAACTTATTACGTAAATTAGATATTAACATGGAGAAAAGACTTGGAACGGTTATTAAGAACCGCAAAGTGAACATTCCCTTTAAGGGGATGCGCTACGACCAGAAGAGAACATTTTCTGAGATCGTATGCAAAGATGGGCAGGACGAAACGCCCTATAAGATTCTGCTGGTGGACTTCATCGAGGATGACAGCACCATCGAGAAGGAAACAGTCATCGTTCAGGTTCCCGACGGCAACGGGGGAATGAAAAGCGAGCAGCAGACACGCCCGAAGAAACGACTCGCCATCCGTTATAAGCGGATTGTCAGGACGGTCACACAGATTGGCACAGACGGCGAGGAAGTTGAAACCTACGAGTTTGAGCCGGAGGTTGATAAGAAGACAGGACAGCGCACAGGACGCGACGCGGAATGGTATTCTTACACCGGCAGCTCGGTACTGCTTGACCAGGCAGGAAACGATTTCTCGAAAGAGGATCTGCCCTGTCCTACGGTAATAACAGAATTCACGAACAAACAAGGTAAGAAATTCCTAAAATTCACTTGAACAATGAACAGAGTAATCTACACGAAGCGCAAGAGCTTTGAGAAGTATGACGATAAGCACTTTATCGCATACCTGAACGAAGAGATTATCCCGGACTACGTGCCGGAAGTAATGGACGGACAGCCAACGCCAGAACCCACGACCGGCTATGCCTATGAAGGCCCGATGGCCGACGGCGGCACTCTGCTTGAGGCCAGCGAGGCAGACCGCGACTCGCTCGTCAACGGTGTAATCCGCTGCCAGTACACACAGTCTGAAGAAGATGCCATCAAGACGCATCGCCTTCAGGTGATTGGTAACGAGATTGCCGACGAAGAGGAACTGGCTAAGTACGAGCAGGAGTGGACGGACTTCAACAGTGTCCGTGCCGTGGCCAAGGAATATGTAGGCCGCTGGCTCTCGTAATAAGTCCTTCGGGGGATAGAAAAAAGCCCCCGGCCCATGTTAATAGTCATCTCACCTACTTTTAACACTAAATGCGTTGTACCGCAAGACCGGGGGCGTAAGCCCTTCGTCTCGGTACAACGCTATTTTTATGCCACTAAGTAGGTGAGATGGTGCAAAGGTACAATTATTTTTTGAAATGACACTGTTTGAGATACTAAATTTTAATCGGGAGCTGTTAAAAAGGCTTATTTCAGTGGGTTTTAAACCCGATGACTGCCGATATCTGGAACTTTATCGCGACTACGTGCAAATGCGCAAGGGGGGCGATAAGGTGACCTATATCGTGTCGGTACTGTCCGAAAGGTATAGCGTCAGCGAACGGAAAATCTACAGTATCATTAAGCATCTGGAAACCGACTGCACGAGCGGTGCAGTGTGATTGTCCTTTTTCCTTCTTTATTGTCGCTTTCCCTGACTACCTTTGCACTGGTTATCAAAAATATCAAGTCATGGGAAAGTACACCTATAAACCACAATTCGGTGTGATAGTTATCTGCACCGATGAAAAAGAGCAGAAGGCAGTCTATGACCGTCTTCACAGTGAAGGTCTAACCCTTAAAGTCGTAAACGTATGAAGATAGAAGTGAGTCATCATTGCAGCGACTTCAACAGCTATCGCGCTGCACGTGTTAAGAGCCTTTTCAACGCTGAAAAGGGCTGTGATTGGGAAAAGACCGTAGAACTGCCCATCGAGGGCAAGGAGTGGCAAATCGGCCTCATTGTCGGCCCGTCTGGTAGCGGTAAAACGAGCATCGGAAACCGCATCTTTGAGGATGAGCCGATTTATGACCTTTATTCAGGATGGGATAGTAATAAGCCCATCGTGGACTGCATCGATCCTGAGGGCGACTTCAATATCGTCACGGGTATGCTGTCAGCCGTAGGGCTTGGCGACGTTCCCGCGTGGCTGCGTCCGTTCAACGTGCTCAGCAACGGCGAGAAGTTCAGGGCAGGGCTGGCACGTTTGGCCTGTGAGCGTCCAGAACATGCAGTCGTGGATGAGTTCACCTCTGTTATAGACCGCCAGATTGCCAAAGTAGGAGCCGCTGCATTCGCTAAGACGTGGCGACGTGGAAAGGGGCAGATAGTGCTGCTTTCCTGCCATTACGACATTATTGAATGGCTACAGCCCGATTGGGTCTATGACACTGCGGAGGCACGCTTTTACGAGCGTGACTGTCTTCGGCAGCGTCCGAAGCTCGAACTTCAAATTTATAAGGTCAGGGGAACTGTGTTCCCAAGACTGTTTAAGCAGCATTACTATTTAGATCTGGCTATGCCAGTAGCCGCTGAGTGCTTTGTGGGCTTTATCAACGGTGAGCCGGTGTGTCACCTGTGCGTGGCTCCACTTTTCACTGCAAACGCTTACAGGGCCACACGCCTGGTTGTTATGCCGGAGTGGCAGGGTATTGGTGTCGGCACACGGTTCCTGAATGCGGTCTGTGAGTACCACCTACAGGGCAGAGGCCGCTGTGGCTATAAATTGCCCGTGTTCTTCCATACATCACACCCTCAGTTATGCGGAGCACTCAGGCACTCTAAGAAATGGATCCAGACGGGCGCACACCTCTATGGTGATAACAAAGGGCGCAGTGCAGCGTCCATGAAGCGTTCCGCTGAGCGTAAGGGAAACAAAAATGCAGCAGCCATCGGCTACGGTGGTCACTTCCGGGCAGTACAGGCATTTAAATATATTGGTGAAAATGGTTATCAGAATTTTGGGAAATAGGGACACGGCTGCATATCAGGCCGCACGCTCGTTGATACTGGAGCACGGCCACCAGTTGTGCAGCGAGGGCAACCACGACTACCATCTGGCCGTTGCACCGTTGCTGACAGAGAAAGTTCCTGAAGACGAACTGAGGGAGCCGCTTTTTGGTACGCTCATATTCCACCCCTCGCCGTTGCCATACGGACGTGGAGCCTCATCCATTAAATGGGCATACAAGAGACATGAGCCGATAACGGCTGCGACATGGTTCTGGGCTGATAATGGCTACGACACAGGCGACATCTGCGAGCAGGAGATAGTGAAGATAGACTACGACCTGCGCCCACGAGACTTCTACGAGCAGCACATATTACCTGCCATGCTAAGAACGTTGGAACGCTGTTTAAATAGCATTGCAAACGGCTTTCAACGCAGAGTGCCACAAGTAGAGCAATATGCCACTTTCGATAAGCGCACATAAACCCTATGTTTACTCTGCAAAGGTACGAAAAATCTGCCAAAAAGAAGCCCCGGAACCGTTAAAGTTTCGGGGCTTTATGTTAAACTTGAAAAGAGAGATTTTCGCGGCGGCTGAGAGGACATTTCGTTTTGCTGGATTGAACGCTTCGTTTGAAAATACGCGAACATTTCGTTTTGCGGATTATAGGTGGCGACTGCCGAATTAAATTCAGAATATATAAACCATGCAGTGGATTACCGAACTGGCAATCCACTGCTTTTTTTATTTACATCACTCTATCCTTACTCCATCTTCCGCACTTTCCTGCGGATGAAGTCTCGCTCGCCTGCCGTCAGCGCGTACTTGGTATAGAGCAGCTCGTCTATATCGTCCACCGTCAATGCCCAATCAATGTCGGACATCGGCGTGAAATTCTGAAGGGGGACGTATTGCCATTTCTCAGGGGTAATGTCTTGAGTAGTCTTTAGTGCACCTAAAAGGCTTCTTACAAATCGCGTCTTGATGTACTTCACCAGTGCTTTTGCTTCATATCGTGTGCTTAATTGCCCGATGCTGATAAAAGTCTCCGTATTGCCCGTTCCCGGTTCTCCCACAAATGGAGCCGTAAGTATCTCGCCAAATTCACCGGTGCCATTTGCTTTAGAGAGGAATGCTTTGTAATAGTCCAGGTTGCTGACCGGTCTGATATAGTCTCGGCGCACATATTTATATATGCGGTTGTTGTCCGTACGCCCGAGTATGCGGATATAGTCTTTTCCATCGGACGGCTTCTCGTCGAAGAAGATCTGAGGCAGACGCTCGAAGATGTTGGTAGAGACATCGTAGGGATGACCCTCACTGAGTTGGGCAAGGGCTTCAGGATGTTCTTCATGCATGAGATGTGTGAAGCGATAAGCCGTACGGCTCACGACGATATTGCTCATAGGAATGAAGTCCCTTCGAGCAGAGACCTTCTCCATGATTGCGTTCAACTCTGCATAGGGAGTGAAAATACCTACGGGTGTATGCTCCACATCTATGTTCCGCAAGCTGACAGCCACACCTCCTTTAATATCAGTACCGGTAAACACCTTGCTGCTTAATTGCCGGTAGTCCACAATTTTAAGATGAGGGTCAGCCAACATCTTTTGGTTCCAAGCTTTAGGTGTGCTACCGGCATTGGATAAGAACCGTGCAGGGTGGATCATTTCCACCACACCCGACAAGTCGTAGCTCAAATCCATAAACTGGTTATAGATAGGCTCATTGTATGTCTTTTGCTCGCCCACAGCTTCATTCTGATAAGGTGGATTGCCGATGACGATTGTAGGGTGAATATCCTGAAGTATCTGCATGAGTTTTTCTTTCTTTTCGTTTTTGATCAAATCGTAGCTGTTATAATTTTCTATTACGTTGCCTACAGGCATGCCGAGCAGACTATAGACCTTACGGGTAAACTCGTAGGCGAACGTTGATGTGGTGAGTGAGTAAACGCTGTTCTTAATCTTATCGCCGTACACCTTGTAGAGGGCACTGGCAAACTCGCCTTGTTTTGCGGCAATGTCAAGGATGGGCGTGTCCTGCTGAATCTTATTCTCGGGCAGGTTCCTTGCCATCTCTTCTGCCATCCATGAGGGAGTGACGATTTCGGACTTAGAGAATTTTCCCAGCTTCTTCATGGCATGTTCAGCCCGCTCTACTGGCGCTAAGCTCTTGTCGCATGCCAGTTGGCTCATATTCGAGATCCTATAATCCAATTCTCGCAGCACAAAGGGATTGGACTTGTGCTGAATGGTTTGAAGCACCTTGGTATCGAGCTTCAAGTTCCTGGCAATACGCTGATTGTCGGCATCTGTCCCGATGACACGCAGGATGTCTTCTAACGAGTCGACTTTGTTGTCAGTCAAGAAGGCAAAGAACAGGATCAGAGCGTAATAGCTCTTCAACTTTTTCTGCTGTTCCAACCATTTCTTCTGCTCTTCAGTAGCCTTCTTTTTGTCAGTGGTCTCCTCTGGTGATTGCTTTTCTTTAGTCGGGTCGTATGAAGCCTCCACATCAAAGTCATCTCCTTCACCTTTGTATGTTGGAGCAAGAAGGCCTTTGTCGGAATCTATGGGCTCTACCGATTTCAGTGCTTCCAGCACGTCGGCCTGATCCAACAAGCTATCATCAGCGGGAATCTCTGTCGCCTCTTCCTTGATGCTCTTGTTGGCAGTGTATGCCCTCACCTCTTCCAAGATGTCGTTGGGCTCAACCTGCTTCATCTTGTCCTTGTTGACTACGATGATCGGTGATATGCGCAGCTCCTCGGCGATGCGGTCTGCCAATTTGCTGTTGCCTCGCTTGTCGGTATTTACGTTATATATCTGTGACTTTGCTTCCTGCATACGGAACATTCTACCGGGTTCAAAGTCGACTAAGAGAGTCTGTGGCTTCATGCAGTATTTGATACTGTGGCCCTTGCCGTCTGTCATCTCACGCACATACTGGTTTTGCAACCGGAAGACAGCTTGGTCGTATTCCTGAGGTGATGCCGTGTCTTTTAAGTAAATCATTGTGTCCCACTCGGGCACCGTAGCACCTGTGAGCATACGGTTTACGGTGAGCGTCAAAGTTTTCTGGTCATTTGCCTCGCACGCCGTTATTTTGTTTGTGACATCGATGGTGCTGGGGTAACTGTCTTCATGTGCTACACCTGCAATATTCAACAGCACATATTGGCTAAGATTTTTGAACTGGTCTTTATGGGTTGCTATCAATGTCTCCATTGCATCGCAGGATGCCCGATAAGGCAACACACAGACCATATGGCGGCAAAGTTTGCCCTGCTTGATGCGGTCGTAGTTGAGAAAGCTAAAGATGTTTGCGTCTTCCTTGCTGCCATCTATGGCCATCAACAGTTCAAGCACTTCTTTTTCATGGCGGAACATCAGGTGCTTGCCGTCCTCTGTCTTTTGTGTAGACTGCGGTCTGAACAGTTCGTTGAGCGCATACTCCACACCGTCCTTCTTCAGCATCTCCATCTTGCGCATGGAGCTCTTGTTGACATTGAAGGCGAATCTCACCATTTGGGGGAATCCGAAGTAGGGATTGTCCCACTCGTTGGTATCGTCCTCGTGAAGATGCTGCGCATCCCACTGCTCCTTGTCCCTCACGATGTCTGTGAACTGATAGAAAGCAATGATGTCGTCCTTTTGAAACTCACTGCTCATCAGAATGCGGTAAGGGGTACCCGAGAGATGAAGGCGTACGGCGGCGCGGAGACGTTTCATCTCTTTGTTGTTGTCATAGTCTTCAGCCGTTTCATTGTACTTGGCTTCTGCCTTTTCCTCATTCTTGCTCAGTCTGAGTACCTTGCCGTATTCCTCGGCCCGTGCGCCATAGTGGGTCTCATCGATGATGAGCAGGTCCCAAGTGCGATTGAAAATCTCTTGATGGCGCCGCTTTATCTGCTGTCCGCTGAGATCCTGCAACGTGAGGAAGACCACAGCCCGATGGCCACGGTCTAACGTGTTCTCCACAATGTTCCTGTCGCGGGCCAAGGCATCGGTATCAATAAAGTCAAAACCTTCAAAGTTCTTTAGACTCTCTACTGTTTTCTTCCATTCTTGTTTGACATCGGCTTTTCCCGATACTACTAAGATTGTTCGGCATTGGGTGTCGGCCTTTGCACACATCAAGGCAGTAAAGGTCTTGCCAAAGCGCATCACGGCATACATCAGCAGATTGGTGCGGCCATGGCGTACAGCACGAATGTAATTCTTTACCGACTCTTCTTGGTTGGGGCGCAGAAGAAAAGGGCCCACTTCGCGCTTATAGGTGTAAACAATAGCGGTAGGACGATTCTCGAAAGTATAGAACTGGTATTTACCCTTGTTGCTTTCGTAGTCATGTCGTATGTCCTCTATGGCATCGGCGACGTCATTCTCCGTTGCATGTCGGAAGAACTCACGCGAATAGTATGGCAGGTCCGTCAGTTCGGTAGGCATCAGACGGTGCAACTGTCGGTCATGCTCCAGAAAATAGTGTATGGCAAAATCGCGGAAATAAGTTTCTTTGCCCACCTTTGCCACTGCCTCATAGTGTTCTTTCAAGTCGGGGAAATAGCGACGCCACTCTTGTAGTCGTTGTTCTATGGGACGATAGGTGTCACCCACCTTCAGATAGTTGGGCACCGTCTCTGTGGAAAACGCATATATCTGTGGCTCCACACGCCCGATGATGAACTGGTCGATAACGCTTTTCTCCTTCATTTCTTGTTATTTTTGAGACACATACGAAGGGGCACGGCCAGTCCTGTGCTCCAAGACTTCACCAAGACAGGTATGCCGTTGTGTTTCCTGGCATCGCGCACCTTGCAGCCCGGACAGGGATGCACCTCTTTTTCGCCTAAGAGATTTGTGGTCACCACATCGTGGCACGTGTCGGGTACGACAAGTTTGAGTCCGTCCATCTGCGCGATATTCCACGAGATGATGTCGGCAATAATCCTTAACCATTCTTTGGTAGGCTGATGGCCGAAGCGGTGAGCAAAATATTCTGTAAATGTATAAAGAAGGTTCTCTCGGGCCAGCAACAGACTGTCGCCGGCCCATTCGTTGCCGAGCGTATTCTGATAAGCCATTCGCGCGCCTTCCAGCCACTCTTCCTCGCCCGTGGTGTTCTCACTGACAATGCGAAGCTTGCGGTCGAGAAATCCTATGCGACTTTCAATGGGGATGGGCTCGCCGGTCGTGGTGTCGTAACGGCTGACAATAAACGGTGCCTCGCCACAGCAATATTCCATCCACCTGATCTTCACAAACTCCTGCCATGTCTTGCCTTCCGGTATCGCTATCTTATCCCGCTTGACAACCCAGTTGTGACGGTCATTAATTTCCTTGTTGAAGACTTCACGATTGCCGAAGAACAGCTCGTCGAGGTTATTGACCATGAAGTTGCACATCCACGAGGGTGTAAAAATCTCAGCCTTGGCCTTGACACGCTTCTTCTGTAGCTCTTGGCGTTTCAGCACGCGTGGCATGACGACATGGCGGTTTTCGTCTGTGATCGCCTCTACAGCTATCTCGTCGTGGAAGTCGTAGCCTGTGCCTCGAGACTCATAGTCGTTGGTAGCCCAAAAAATATGATGTGTCTTCCCGTCGTTTTTTGCGACAGTGACAGATTGGTCAACAAGAAGCAACTCCAAGATTTCCTTGCCATAGTCCTTGTCGATGTCATTCCATAATATATCGGATGAGTCGGGCATAGTTCCTTTTTTATTTCACAAATTTACAATAAATATTTGAGAAATACATTCTTTATCCATGTTTTTCCCCAGCTAAGGCTGTACAGTGTCTACTTCCCACTCGTCCACCGTGTGCTTGTCGGCATCTGGGGACAGCAGATCACGGACGTAGGCCGCATGTACCTCCTCATTTGGAATGGCAAGTTCATAGGCTCTAATCTCCCTGTCATAGCCCTTGATGGTGAGGTAGCCGCTCTGATAGAGCAATGGCAGAGCGTCGTGCATGTTCTCAGTGGGCACGTCGAAAGCAAAATCCAATGTCTCCAAAGAGTTACCTGATGCGAAGTCTGTATTGAAATGTTGCATCTGATTGATGAGAAAGGGAGGTGTGCTATACGTAGACCAGTAGTTGCTCAGCTGTCGGTCACCTAATGCATTGAGCAGGCTGAAAGGATTGAAGACCTCTTCTGCATCTTCAGCAAAATGGTAGCCACCATATTTCTGCTTGATCTTGTTAAACATCTCCTCATAGGTCAGGTGATAATCCTTGGCCATCTGCTCTATGCTCTCCTTAAAGACAGTTTGTACCTCATGCTCCGTAAAGCCGCAGATAGATGCGAACTCAGGGCGCATAGATACATAAACAATATTGTTGAAGCTTGAAAAGATGCTCGGTTGTGGGAATCTCGTGATGCCAGTGATGAAGCAATACTCGACATACTGCTCTTCGACTTTGAGCGGTATGCAGAAATTCAGTAACTCCTCTTGTATGGCGTCAAGCTTAGCCTGGTCACCAAGTGCGTCAGGTAAAGCGGCATCATAATTGTCGATGAGGACCACTACCTGCTTACCGGTCTCCTTATATAATCGTCTGATCAGTCCGTCAAGCTTCATTCCGGGTGTAGACTCATCGGCGTTCTCCTCGTAGATATCCAATTGCTTCAAAGTCTGAATCAGCGATTGTTGAAACTCCTGAGGCGTAGTGCATCCCTTCGTAGAACTGAGGTCGAGATGGATGACCGGATACTGCGTCCATTCTTTTTCGAGTTCCATGATCTTCAATCCCTCAAACAACTCACGGTCGCCTTTGAAATACGATTCCAAGGTCGACGTGAGCAGCGACTTGCCGAAACGCCGGGGCCGGCTCATGAATATAAACTTGGCATAGTGTACCAACTCCCATACGAGGTCGGTCTTGTCAACGTAGATATAGCCACCGTTTATGATTTCCGAGAAGGTCTGAATGCCTACCGGATATTTTCTCGTCATCTGCTCCATAGTGCGTTCATTCTTTATTCTTTTGCAAACTTACGCAATTATTTTGTAATGTGCAACTTTGGACGATGGATTCTATGACGATAGAATGATATTGTCTGGGACTGACTATATTCCTCTTTTTTCCCATGCGAGTTTTTTTTCGTACCTTTGCAATCTCATCATCAACATCCCGCGAAGCAGTATGGAAATAGAGAAGATCGCAACGTTTCATTCGCCTTTCGGCAGTAAGTTTGGCATTCCCAAGCAGAGCGGCATCGTGCCGGAGCTGCGTGGAGAGATCGTTTTGGAGAAGGCCTACCGCAACCCCGACGCGCTGCGCGGCATCGAGGACTTTGACTATCTGTGGTTGGTGTGGGGCTTCTCGTCCAACCGCCATGCGCCTACCAGTCTCACCGTGCGGCCGCCGCGCCTTGGCGGCAATGAGCGGGTGGGTGTCTTTGCCAGCCGCAGTCCTTTCCGACCTAATGGCCTCGGGCTGTCGTCGGTGCGCCTCGACCGTGTCGAGTGGGACACCCCACGCGGACCGGTGCTCCATGTGCTCGGCGCAGACCTGATGGACGGCACGCCCGTCTACGACATCAAACCTTATGTGACCTATGCCGACAGTCATCCCGAGGCACGCAGCGGCTTCGTTGACCGGCGGAAGTGGCAGAAGGTGGAGGTGGACATACCGGCGAATGTCCTCGCCCAGCTACGGGCGGCAGGACTCACGGAAGAAGATATTACGGCCCTGCGTGCCGTGCTTGAGGAGGATCCACGGCCACAGATACAGCGGGGAGAAGACAAGGTGTATGGAATGCCTTTTGCCGGACTCGACATCAAGTTCCAAGCTGTGGGTGGGAGACTGGTGGTAAGGAGCCTCACCCCCCTCGCCCCCTCTCCAAAGGGAGAGGGGGAGTGAAATGCTGCAAGGGGTAAGGAAAAGTTGGAGTAAGGCAATCTGTGCTATATGGCTTTACGAAGGCAGAGTAGATGATAGCTGGAATTAAGGTGGGTGATTGGGGGAATAGTACAGCGAAAGGTCTTTGAGACGAAATTATTAACTCAAGAATTTAAGAATTAGAGAATGTTTCTATCGACTGGAATTAAAAAGAATTATTAGAAAGGAAGCAGCGTTGCTGCTTATATACTCCAATTCTCGCCAATTCACAATGACGTGCAAGAGATTCTCTAATTCTCAAATTCTTGATAATAAAAAACAGTAAATAGTAAGCCTCCAACTTTAAACGCTGAATGGTTTCGGTTTGAAAAGGAATAGATAAACGAAGAATTATTCCGACAAAAACACCTCCGCGAGAAATTGCAATCTAGAGAATGAGAAATCGAAGAAATAAGAGGAAGAACGTCAGAAAAGGACTTTGATGGTGAGAAAACGGCGTGTTGATGCTGTTATCTCGGCTTTTTGACCTTGTCAGAAAGCCTTTCTGATGTGGTCAGAAAGGCTTTCTGATCAGAAATTCTCTAGAGAATTTCGCAAGAAAACGGCACTTTGAGACTCAAATTCTACTGATTTAAAGCTCAAATCTTACGATTATGGTTGTAATATGTTGGTAGTCAGTAACTTATAAAAGCACTCGTGAAATTCGCGAAATTGAGAGCAACATGCCCTCTCGTTCAGAAAATCGCCTGTATTTGGGCGGAAAATTGTCACTTTCCCCAACAAACAACCACTAATGCAGCCGTTGGCTGTTCATGACGATTCGCGGGTGAGCGCATCACTTGACAACGCTCCACTTCACCCGCGCCGGTCCCTTTACGGTCAGTTTCCCTTGTTTGTCATTCCACACGAGGCGGGTGAGCTGATAGCGTCCCTTCTTGTAGTCGTAGGAGATGCCGTCGTCGTGATAGAGGGTAAACGCGGCATCGGCACCGGGGAAGACCAGAGCGGTGACGGTTTTGCCCTCTTGCGCGTCGGAGTACTCGACTACGTCGGACACAGGAATGATCGTTCCGGCCTTGACGAAGAGCGGCAGACGGTCGATGGTCACTGGCAGGGTGAGCCACTGTCCACCCTCGTAGCGGCGATGCGTCCAATAGTCATACCATTGGCAACCACGGGGCAGATAGACGCTTCGCGTCGTCGTTTCAGACATCGGATGCGTCACGGGACAGACGAGAAGGGAGCCGAAGAGATACTCATCTTTCATGTCGAGCACCGTGGTGTCGTTGGGGAAGTCAAAGGCCAGCGGGCGTGCCATGGTGTAGTTGCCCCGTGTCTGTGCCGCTGCCATGCTGTAGATATAGGGCAGCAGGCGGTAGCGCAGCCTGATCATCCTCAGGATGGCATCGTAGTAAGGCGTGCCGGGCTCACCAAAGCGCCAGATCTCGCGTGGCGTGTCGCTGCCATGGGAGCGGAGCATCGGCAGGAAGGTGGCCCACTGAAACATGCGCACATAGTATTCGCGATAGGCCTTGTCGTTTACTCCGCCCGGAAACTCACCTTTGTAGAACCATCGGTGACCGTCGTCGCGTGTGAAGAACGAGCCCACGTCGACCGTCCAGTAAGGATTGCCGGTGGCCATATAGTTCAGTCCGGATGGTATTTGCTGGCGGAAAGAAGCCCATGAGGCATGGGTGTCGCCATTCCACACCACGGTAGCATAGCGTTGCTGTCCTGCCCAACTGCTACGCGTGAGGTTGAGCACGCGTTTGCGGTCGGTGGTAGCCCGCTGGTTGTCGTAGAGGCCACGGGCGTGGTTGAGTGAGTAGAGCTGGCTGCGCTTAGCACCGAGGGTCTCGCTGAGGATCTGCGTGTTGAGCTGCCATCGCCGTTGCTGATCATCCCATCCATAGGGATGTCCGTCCACGGGCTGCGGTATCTGATTCCAGTCGCCGTCGAGCGGTTCACTGCTGTCGCACCACCAGGCATCGAAGCCATTGCGGAAGAACTCCCGGTCGGCATCCTGCCAATAGAGTTTGCGGGCATTCGCGTCAAAGGCGTTGTAGACAGAGTGCTCGAGCATATAGCCCCTTTTCCGGAAGTCGTCGGCTTCGGGACAGTACTGCGGGTTGGGCCAGATGCTTACCATCAGCTTGGCGTGAAGACTGTGGATGGTATCGGCGAGAGCCTTGGGACTGGGATAGAAACGAGGGTCCATCTTCATGTATCCCCAGCCCTGCGGCCAGTAGTTCCAATCCTGCACGATCATGTCGAGCGGCACGTGGCGTCTGCGGTATTCGCGCACCGTGGCGATGAGCTCAGCCGAAGAGGTGTAGCGCTCTTTCGACTGGATATATCCAAAGGCGTAGCGGGGCAGCAGCTCTACCCGGCCCGTGAGGTAACGGTAGCCGCCCACCACATCGTCGAGTCGCTTGCCGGCAATAAAGTAATAGTCGAGTTGGCGGGCTGCCTCCATCTGCATGGAGAACGTGTGGCCGCTGGATGTGTATTTCATCGCGCAGCCCACGTCGAAGAGCAGGCCGTAGCCCTGTGGCGAGACGAGCACGGGGATCGTGATCTTGAGGTTGTGCTGGGTGAGCCACAGCGTCTTGCCGAGCAGGTTCATATAGTCCTCCATGTGTGAGCCCAGCCCATAGAGTGCCTTTGTTCCCGGGCAGGCGAACGAAGATAAAAAGCGTGTGGAGTGCCCGAGGGTGTCGGTGCGGATGGCCTTTTTCACGGTTACCTGTCCGTTGGCAGTCTGCTCGGCGTGTGCCGTGCGGTCGTCATAGACGGTACGTGTCTGTATGACGGACTCAGCCCTGCGCTGTGTCTCTTCCAGCAGTACACGTCCGGTTTTTCGGTCTGTGAAGGTGATGGCTGTCGTCTTGAGGTCGACGCTGACCTTCAGCAGCGATGAGCGCAGCACGCGGCATCCGTTTTCTCTGGTCTGGCGAACCGCTACCTGATGGGGAGAATAGATACACACGCCGGTAGCGTTGCCCGGCAGCTGACCGTCGGGTGACCATTGCACTCTGACGATCGACGGCGTGACAAACGTGACCTTCACGTCAGCCGCACGGAGTGCTGACGATGAGAGAAGGATCAGGAAAAGAGTAAGAATCGCTGGTCTGTTCATCGCATCTGCCACCAGTCAAAGTTAAACAAGTTGCGTTTCTGGCGATCACCACCACGGAAGACCAGGTAGAGGTCGTGAACACCCTTGGCACCGGTCAGAGAGCACGTGAACTTCTGATACTGAAACTTGGTGTTGGGAACATTTACGGTACCTGCCAGAGCACCATTCACAGAGTCGAGTCTCACCTCGATGTGGCCACCATAGAGCTGAGAGGAACAGGAGGCCGTGAACTCATGCGCTCCTTTCCGGAAGTCCACGCCCTTGACGAGGATATACTCACCGTCGTCGATGTCGGTGACAAACGGTGTGTCGTTCCATGGTCCCGAAGGGTTCTCGCGCGTGGTTTTCAGTCCGTAGCCCCATGCCATCGTCTCAGCCTCCACGCGCCGGAAAGGGTTGAAGGTGCCCACCTGCCGGAGCGTGCAGTCCTGGAAATAGGGCAGTTCCACGATGGTGCCGTCGGGACGGTAGGTCATCTCAGCCGCGGAGACAGAGCGTCGCTCGGCATGTCGGCTTGTTTCCAACCGAAAAATGTCGTAGTTGAGTCCAAAGCAATAGGAGCGTCCCTTGAAGTCGATGATGCCGGGGTGGTTGCCGCGTGTGCGTGGCGTATGGTTCATGATGTGGCCTTTGTAGGTCCATGGACCTGTGGGCGAGTCGCTCATGGCGTAGCCGATTCCCTCGGGACAGCAGGTAGAGGCAAAGGCCATGTAGTAGTGGCCCTTGCGCTTATAAAACCACGGACCTTCCTGATAGTCTTGGATATGAGCCATCTGCATGATCTCGCCACTGGTGGAGATCATGTCCTGGTTGAGTTTGATACAATAGAGATTGGGGTTGCCCCAATACATATAGGCTTGTCCGTCATCATCAATAAACACAGTCGGGTCGATGTCGTACCAGTTTTCTTTCTGCCAGATGAGGGGCTTGCCTAGCGGATCGACAAAGGGACCGTCGGGCGAGTCGGCTACCAGCACGCCAATGCCGTGGCCATGGATGGGACAATACATATACCATTTGCCGTTGCGCTCCACCACGCATTCAGCCCAGGCACCGTTGTCGCCCTTGTACCATTTGAAGTCGCGCAGTGAAGCCACGGCACCATGGTCCTGCCAGTTGACCATGTCTGTGGAAGTGTAGAGCAGCCAGTCGCGCATCTTGAAGCCCTCGGCGTCGTCCTCGTCGTGGGTGGTATAGAGATAGACGGTGTCGCCGTGGACATAAGGCGCCGGGTCGGCGGTATACTTGGTTTGGATGATCGGCATGTTCAAGTCATGCTGCGCCCATGCCATGGAGCTGATAGCACTGGCAAGGAAGAGTAATAAAGTAGATTTAGTTCGCATCGTGATAAGATTGTATCTGATGCAAAGATAATGCTTTCTTCCGTGAATGGGAAAGTGAGAAATATCAAAAACTTGTTTTGATGTATCTATGATAGGAGGAATGTCTCAAGAGCACCATGCTTTTGTGTAACCGACAAAAGAATAGTCTGAGACAATGGTTAAGGATAAGACAGATCGTTTGGTGTAGGTTAGAAGATAAAGATATAGGGTGAGACCTTTAGTAAACACTAAAGGTCTCACCCTATCTGTTTGCAACACTCACCCCCTTGAAGCATTTCACTCCCCTCTTCCTTTGGAGAGGGGTTAGGGGGTGAGGCTGTAGGTTAGGGGGGTGAGGCTGTTTATTGTCCCACACCTTTCATCGTCAGTGCAATGCGATGGCGGCGCTTGTCAACTTCGAGCACCTTTACTCTGACGTGCTGGTGGAGCTTGATCACATCGTTGGGATCCTTGACATAGCGGTTGGCGAGCTGGGAGATATGAACCAGTCCGTCTTGATGGACACCGACGTCGACAAAGGCACCGAAGTTGGTGATGTTGGTCACAATGCCGGGCAGTTCCATGCCGGGAACCAAGTCGTCGGGAGTCTTTACGCGCGGGTCAAACTCAAAGGTTTCTATCTTGTCGCGTGGGTCAAGGCCTGGCTTCTCCAACTCCTTCATGATGTCGCGCAGCGTGGGCAGTCCCACGGTGGATGTCTTGTAGCGGTTGAGATCGATCTTCTTGCGTTCCTCGGGATTTTTCATCAAGTCGATGACACGGCAGCCGCAGTCCTTGGCCATCTGCTCCACGATGGGATAGCTCTCGGGATGCACGGCACTGGCATCGAGCGGGTTTTTCGCTCCGGGAATGCGCAGGAAGCCCGCACACTGCTGATAGGCAGCCGGGCCAAGGCGTGGCACCTTCTTCAGTTGTGCGCGAGAGGTGAAGGCACCGTGCTCCTTGCGGTAGTCGACGATGTTCTGAGCCAAAGCCGGACCGAGTCCACTGACGTAGGTGAGCAGGTTTTTGCTCGCCGTGTTGAGGTTCACGCCCACCGAGTTGACACAGAGCTCGACGGTCTGGTCCAGGCTGTGCTTGAGTTTGGTCTGATCCACGTCGTGCTGGTATTGTCCCACGCCGATACTCTTCGGGTCGATCTTCACCAGTTCTGCCAGTGGGTCCATGAGTCTCCGCCCGATGCTTACGGCACCGCGCACGGTGACATCCTCGTTGGGAAACTCCTCACGGGCTGTCGCTGATGCGGAGTAGATGCTGGCACCATCCTCGCTGACCACGTAGACGGGGATGTCGGGAATCTGCCGCAGGATGTCCGCCGTCTCGCGCGATGCCGTGCCGTTGCCCACGGCGATGGCCTCGGC
>DLDU01000068.1:99910-133555 GCA_002481295.1 Prevotella sp. UBA7764
TGTCCGGTGGCAAAGACCACGTCGTGAAAGAGCAGATTGCCTTGTGCGTCGAGCATCACCACTTTGCATCCCGTGCGGATGCCCGGGTCGACGCCCATGACGCGCTTCTGTCCGAGTGGGGCTGCAAGCAGCAGCTGGCGCAGGTTCTCACGGAATACTTTGATGGCCTCGTCGTCGGCTTTCTCTTTGCTCAGCGCGGAAAACTCTGTCTCCATCTGCGGGCCGAGGAGACGCTTGAAAGCATCGTCGATAGCCTCGCTGACGATCGTCTGGCAAGGTCCCGTGCCGTGGATATAGTGTCGTTTGAGTTTGTCGGTGCACTCCTCGTCGTCGGCACTGATGGTCACGCGCAGCACGCCCTCGGCCTCGCCACGGCGCATGGCCAGCAGACGGTGGGAGGAGCAGCGGCGCAATTCCTCGCTGAAGAAGAAGTAATCGGAATATTTCTGGGCCTCGTCCTCGTCGCGCATCTTCGGCACCACGCGTGAGGCAATGGTAGCCTCTCGGCGGAAGATGCCTCGGACAGCCTGTCGCGAGCCCTCGTCTTCGCTGACGTGCTCGGCGATAATGTCCTGCGCTCCTTTGATGGCTTCGGCCGTGTCCTTCACATCACCTTTGACAAAGCGCTTGGCCGCGTCCTCGGGATGACGCTCAAACTGCATCATCAGCGTGTTGGCCAACGGCTCCAGTCCACGTTCGCGGGCTACCTGTGCCCGTGTGCGCCGCTTGGGCTTGAAGGGCAGATAAAGGTCTTCGAGCTCTGTGGCATTCCAACTGGCCGTGATGCGATTGCGCAGTTCGTCGGTGAGTTTGCCTTGCTCCTCAATGGTTTTGAGGATGGTGTCCTTGCGCTTCTGCATCTCTTTGAGCTTGTCGTTGAGATCGCTGATGGCAGCTACCTGCACCTCGTTGAGGTTGCCGGTAGCCTCTTTGCGATAGCGGCTGATGAAGGGAATGGTACAGCCCGCGTCGAGCAGGTCGAGCGTAGCGTCGACCTGCTCGGCACGGATATGAAGATGTTCGGAAATAAACGGAGTGAAGGTGTTCATTGAATCTTGTTTTTAGTGATTGGAAAGATCATGGTGCAGCTGTCGGTGTCAGTTTCTGCACAGAATGTTGCAGACCTTGTCTTGAAACCGTCGGCCGTTGATGCCATGAAGCAGTCCCTGGTTGATGATAGAAAAACAGATATGGTGGCCGTTGGCGGCGGTGAGATAACCACAGAGCGAACTGATTCCCGTCACGGTACCCGTCTTGGCGTGGACGTTTCCGCGGGTGAAAGAGCCTTGCATGCGGCTGCGGAGGGTGCCGTCGCGCCCGGCGATGGGCAGTGCCTGGTAGAGGTGGTTATAGATGATGGCGTTGCTGAAGGCATAGCGCAGGAAGCGCACCTCCAGCTCCGGACTGACATAGTTGTAGAGCGAGAGCCCCGAGCCGTCGGCAAACTGATAGTTGGCAGGGTTGAGTCCTACCTTGCTGACGAGTTGGCGGATGACCGACCGGGCGTCTCGTGCCGTTGCCGGGCGGTTGCCCGTGGAGGCGGCTATCTGATAGAACATCGACTCGGCGTAGAGGTTGTCGCTCTGTTTGAGCATGCGCATGAGTATCTGGTCGATGGTGTGGAAACGGCTGACGATGCAGTAGGCGTCCTGTGGTTTGCGAGCCTCGCCGAAGACACCCGTCACGACGATGCCCGCCTTGCGCAGCTCGGCACTGAAGCGGTCCATGAACAGATCCTTGCGGCCGATGAGCAGGGGCGAGAGCGTCGGGTTGTCGTCGTCCCAGCACCATCCTTCGCCGAGGCTGTCGCGATCCTTCATGGTCAGGTCGGCATAGACATTGCCGCGGATGGTGTCCACGCCCATTTTGCGCAGAGCCTCGACAAGAGCCCGCAGGTCGTCGCTGTTGAACCGTGGGTCGAAGCCGCCCACGCAATAGACATTGCCATGCAGCACACAGGAGTCTACTTTGCCCGTATAGCACAGTTCGGTCTTAAACTGGTAGCTGCCGCCGAGACGGTCCAAGGCTGTGATGGTGGTGATGACTTTCAGTGTGGAGGCGGGGCGAAGGAGCTGCCGCTCATTGTGGCGGTAGATGGCCGAGTCGGCATCGAGGTCATAGACCATCAGTCCCACTTGGGAAGTCTGGAACATGTCGTCGCGGAGCAACGCGTCGATAGCCGTCTGCACGTTTCTCGGCCAGGGCAGTGTGTCGTTTTTCACCACTGCTGAGTCGCTCCAAAGGGAGTCTACGGCCGTGCTGTCGTTTTCTTTCTCTATCTCAGAGTTGACAACCTGTGCCTCAGCGGGCAGGGCGAGTGTCAGGGCAAAGAGCCATGCAAGGATCAGGCCCAGGTATTTCATCGTTGTCTTGCTGTTTGTCTTCAATGCTGTCATGTCGTTTAGTACATATCCTCCTTTTCTTCTTCTTTGTCGCTGCCGTGTGCTTCGTGGATGCGGCTGCGCAGACATCTGAGAAACGAATCCTCGTCGTTGGGCTCCGCACTGGTCAATTTTCCGGTGCCATACTCGATGAGCAGATAGTGCACCAGTCCCCATGTTGTCGTCATTGGACGGATGGCACGGATGTCACTCAGCGGTACCCGTATGTCGTGGAGGAAACGTCCGCGGTGGATGATCAGGTCATGGCCGCGCAAAATATAGCATGAGTGGAGCACCCGCTCAATGACAGCCACCAAGGCCGCGACGGCAATCAGTGCCGCAAGGATGCCTTTTGTCCAAAACAGGTAAAAGGCAAGCAGTGACAGAATGATGATGCCACTCTTGGCGCCCAGGGTGAATCTGTGTTGAAAAGTACGGTCCATAATCTAAAGGAAAAAAGTATGCTTTCGCCTTACAAAATCTTTTTAATTGCAAAATTACAAAGATTATTATAATGCGATTGCATTCATTTAGATAATATTTAGTAATTTTGCACCAATTAATAGTTGCAAGACTATCACAGTCAAATCATTACGCGTCATGACTTATAAATATGACTTTCTGATTATCGGTGCCGGTATTGCCGGCATGAGCTATGCCTTGAAAGTGGCAAAAGCTAAGAAAGGAAAAGTGTGTATCATCTGCAAGACCACTCTTGACGAGGCCAACACTCGCTTCGCCCAAGGCGGTGTGGCTTCTGTCACTAATTTGGAGCTTGACAATTTCGACAAGCATATCCACGACACCATTGTCGCCGGTGACTATATCAACGATGCCGATGCTGTCAAGCAGGTCGTCACCAATGCACCCGAGCAGATCAAGGCTTTGGTGGAGTGGGGCACCAACTTTGACAAGAAGAACAATGGCGACTATGACCTCCACCGCGAGGGCGGTCACTCGGAGTTTCGTATCCTCCACCATGCCGACGACACCGGTGCGGAGATACAGCGTGCGCTGATGGCTGCCGTAAGAGCCAACCCCGACATTGAAATCAAGGAGAATCACTTCGCTGTGGAGATCATCACCCAGCACCATCTCGGCGCGCGTGTCACCCGCCGCTCTCCTTATATATATTGCTACGGTGCCTATGTGCTCAACCCGGAAAACAAGGTTGATACCTATCTGAGCCGTGTCACGGTGATGTGTACCGGCGGTTGCGGTGCTGTCTACCAGACAACCACCAACCCCGTGATCGCCACCGGCGACGGTGAGGCAATGGTCTATCGTGCCAAGGGTACGGTGAAGGATATGGAGTTTGTGCAGTTCCATCCCACTTCGCTCTATCATCCCGGTGAGACGCATCCTGCCTATCTCATCACAGAGGCAATGCGTGGCTACGGTGGCATACTGAAGTTGCCAAACGGTGAGGCCTTTATGAAGAAATATGATGAGCGCGGCTCTTTGGCTCCCCGCGACATCGTGGCACGTGCCATCGACAAGGAGATGAAGAAAAACGGTATCGACCATGTCTACCTCGATGTGACGCATAAAGACCCGGAGGAGACCAAGCAACACTTTCCCAATATCTACAAGAAGTGTCTGTCCATCGGCATCGATATTACCAAGGAGATGATTCCCGTGCGTCCCGCTGCCCACTATATGTGCGGTGGCATCAAGGTGGATCTCAACGGTTGCTCAAGTATTGAGCGACTCTACGCCATCGGCGAGTGCTCATGCACGGGACTGCATGGTGGCAACCGACTGGCCAGCAACTCGCTCATCGAGGCTGTCGTCTATGCTGACGCCGCTGCCAAGCATAGCATAGAGCATGTCGACGACTATGACTTCAACGACAAGGTGCCGGAGTGGAACGATGAAGGTACGCTCACCAATGAGGAGCACGTGCTCATCACGCAGGCTAATAAAGAGGTGGGAGAGATCATGTCGAACTATGTGGGTATCGTGCGCTCCGACCTGCGGCTGAAGCGTGCGTGGGATCGTCTCGACTTGCTCTATGAGGAGACAGAGTCTCTCTTTAAGCGTGTGAAGATCTCACGTGACCTCTGCGAGCTTCGCAACATGATCAACGTGGGCTATCTCATCACGCGTATGGCCATTGAGCGCAAGGAGTGTCGCGGCCTGCACTACACCATCGACTATCCGCTGCACGCGTATGATAAGAAATGATTATTAGCGCGTGACAGAAGATACTTCTTTCTCAGACTTCATTGAAGGGAGCTTCACAGTTCCCTCCAGTGACTATACTGGCTTTGAAAAAATTGCCGACGGGGCTATCTGTACCCTGTGGCGGGCTAACAAGGACGGACAGCGGTATGTTGTCAAGTCTTTGCAAGCCGAATACCGGGATCAGACGCAATATATTGCAAGGCTGAGAAAGGAGTATGATATTCTTTCAATATTCGACAGTCCTTACGTCGTGAAGGCTGTGGACTATTGTCGTATTCCCCTTTATGGCATGTGCCTCGTGATGGAGTGGATCGACGGAGTGACGCTCAAACAATGGCTCTATGGACCCTGTTCGCCTGATTTCCCTCGGTTGCCAAACATGGTAGAGCGGCGGCGGGCGGCACTTGAGATCGTCAGGGCTGTGGAGTATATTCATTCCCTGCAAGTCGTGCACCGAGACTTGAAGCCTTCCAACATCATGGTCACACGGACCGGACGACAGGTGAAGCTGATCGACTTCGGACTTGCCGACACCGACAGCTTCACCATCTTTAAGGAGCCGGGGGGCACGAAGGGGTATATAGCACCCGAACAGCGTAAGATCTCGGTGACGGACGAGCGAAACGATGTCTATAGTCTTGGCATCATCTTGCAGGAGATGAGGCTCGGAAGAATGTGGCGGGGTATCATACACAAGATGCTCAAGCCCATTGACCAGCGTCTTGGTCATGTCAGTGATGTCATCGTTTTGCTGCATCGCCGTACACGTTTCGTCAGTGTCTTGACGGGATTGTGCTTGGCAGTGGCACTCTTCGGAGGTGGCTTCTGGACTTGGGACCGCATTGTCAATCCGCGACCGCACTTCGAGGTGGTGACGCGTTTTCAGTATTCCAACATGATCTTTGAGTCGTGGGGTGGGGGTAAGGTCACGATTCGCCCGGCCATCAATACGGAGGAAGTCGTGGAGATACCGAGTAAGATGTCTTACGATGGATTTAGTTATCAAGTAGACGAGATCACCTTCAATGCTTTTAAAAACGATAGAAATCTGCATTCTATCATTATTCCCGGTGGCGTACACCTGATGAAAGGTGCTTTCAAGCATTGTCCTAACCTTAGGGATATCTATATCCGTGGCAACCGGCCGCCTCGTATCGGCAACGAATATTGGCCGGCAGATATCAATGATGTCTTCGATGCCTCGCACTTCTCTTCTGTGCGCATCCATATTCCCAAGCATAGCCGTGCGGCTTATAGCGACTATCCTTGGACTCTGTTTAAGCATTATGTGCTGTATTAAACGGAGATCTCTGTCTTTTTCATTCCAATAGTTACGACCTTCCAGCCCCCTTTCAATGGGGAAGGCTGTTTTAACTCCCCCCTAAGAGGGGAAGGGGGGCATCTATCTTGTCAAGCTGAATTTGATGCTCAGTCCGAAGTCCTGCGTCGTCGTCGGGTAGCTGTTTGACGAGAGCAGTGGCGTGTTGGTCTGACGGTCGAGATAGAAGCTCATGGTAAGAAGTTTAGAAAGTGTGTAGTCAGCCATGAGCGAAAACTTGAAGGCCGTGTTGCCGCTACTGGCCGTGGAGCTTACCGTAGCGATGTCGCGGAGAATGCTGGCCTGCTTGCGATAGGAGAGATCGAGACGTATGTTCAGATCGTGGTTGGCACGTCCGCGGGCATTGCGGCTTGTTTGACTGTTGCTATTGTTGTTGCGACTGTTGTTGCCTTTTCCTTTGTTCTTCACACTGCGGTTTGTTCCCCCGCCACCGAAGAGATTGAAGTTGTTGATGCGATAGCCCAAGCCGAAGGTCCAGTCTTTGCTTACAGCCTCGTTGATCTGTGCACTTGTCATCGAAAGGGCGAGAACGCGTGTCTGGCTGTACTCCAATTTTGCGGTGAGGTTGTTTTGGAGCGTCACGTCGACACCGAGCAGCGGGGCAAAGGCTTCGTTGATGCTCACCGTAGAAATGTTGTACATCGAGCTGGGAATAGGATTGCCCGTCGTAGCATCGGTGATGAAGCCCATACCCGGTCCCATGAGAGCCATGAATGTGGAGTAGCTCTGGTAGGAGCCGATGGCGAAGATGCTCTTGTAGCTGTGGTTGAGGTTGACACTCTTGAAGATATCCCGTAGCCATGGCAATTTGCCCAGTCCGCTGTAGCGCAGCGTCCAGTTGGGGAGCATGTGTGCCAGAGAGGGGAAGAGTTCAAGTCCGCTGTTCATGCGTGTGTAAGCTTTGAGGAAAGCCGGAATCATCACGTCGGCGCTGTAGCCGTTTACTCCGCCGTTGGCCGCGTCGAAAGTCTTGCCCGCGAGTGTCGTGCCCTCGGGATAGACAGTGCCGGCATAGCGGTTTTCCACGCGCTGGCGGAAAGCGTCGAGCGAAGCGCAGAACTTCTCAAAGGTCTTGCTGCGGAAGCCATTGTTGGCGTTGCCCATACCCTCGAAAGCCGAACCGAGAGAGAGCGTGGTCATCGTGAACGTGCCGGTCTGTGTGGTTGGATTACCTACATACATATATTGTATGCTCTTAGCCGTGGTGTTGGTGCGGCTGGCGTTGAGGTCAATCTTCAGGTTCTTGATGGGCTCAAGCGTCATCCTTAGCTGCAAGTCCTCGGTATTGTTGGTCGTGGCCGGCGTGGCTACGCTGTCAGCCATGAGCAGCCAACCGCGATTCTTAGCTTTGTCGATGTAGCTGTCGCCCATCAAGCCAAAGGCAAAGTCCAGTCCTGGCGAGAGGACGCCCGCATTGGTGTTCTTGGTCTGGCCAAAGGCATCACCGATGTTCGGCATGAAGCCGGGCAGTGCCATGGAGTATTGATTGCGATAAGACACGCTGACACTGCGCACCATCATAGCCACGCGAGCCAGCACTTGAGCCGTCTTGTACCACGCTTTCTCATCGAGTGCCGGCTTAGCCATCACAGAGAGTTTCAGTTTGGTGACGGAGTCCACCTTATTTATAATACGTATACGATTGTCGTCGAGTTTGCGGAAGCGCAGCTTCACCTTATGTCCCTTCTCATCTTTTGCCGCAACGATGAGCCGTTTGGTATGCTTGCCGTGGCTGATGATAAGGGTGGTGTCTGGGCGCAACGTGATCTCCTTCTCATAGGTGTTGCGGTTGCGGGGCAGTTGCCTCTTCTTTTCTTCTTCGGCTTTGTTCTTGGCACGCAGTTCTTTCACCGCCTGGTCAGGATCCTTGCCCTCGGCGATGGCTTTCTTGCGTGCTTCTTCCTCGGCTTTCTGTTGCTTTTGCCTGTTGGCCTTGGCCTGCTCTTTTTGTTTCTTCTGTTGGTTGATCTGATACTGGCTCGTCTCCCTGTTGAAGCGCTCGTTGGTCTTTTTGAGGAAAGGAATATGGTTGTAGAGCTTCACGAGATCAAAATTGCCCGTGACGTTGAGCTGACGGTTGTTTTGAATCGTATTGCCCAATGATGTGCTGTCCTCCAGCATTGTGCCGCGTACCCAACTGTAGTTGGAGTTGTACGTAGCATTGGATGTCACCCAGTCGAAGATCGGGATGAGGTTGAGTGGCAGCTGATACGACAGATTGAAGTTTTGCTGATAGTCGAGCGGTGTGCCGAAATGTCTGATGCTCTGCCATACGCTGTCCTTCCAAGCTTGGTACTGCGTGGGGTAGAGATCTTTGTTGATAGCCGTGTACGGTTCCTCTATCTCGGCATGTGTGGCACTTTGGAAACTCATGTGGATGTTCTTGGTGAAGTCCCAGCGGAGTTGGAATTCACGGTTCCAAAGGAACTGCTCGGAGAACGTCAGTGGCAACTGATTGTTTTCCGTAGCCTCCATGTCACGCTCTTGAAACTCATAGTAAGAGCGGGTCATCTCAGAGTTGAAGCTTACGCTTTGTGGCAGATAGTTCAGTCCCAGTCGCTTTGGCAGGTCCACCCATTTGCTCTTGCTTTTCATCTTACGGAACGGCTCCCACGTCTTGTACACAGGTGTCCAGGCGTAGTTTATCGCTCCACGCCAGTCGTCCTCGTTCTCGTAGACTGTTGTCTCTCCTTGCTTATGAGAGTGGGAGTGACTGTAGGAGAAAGAGAAGTTGGCAGGATCAACGGGTGTGGGATGCCGCTGGTTCTGAATGCCGATACGTGCATTGGAAATAGAGAAATTGGTGGTGATAGCCTTCGTCACGGCGATGTTCTCGATGGAGTCGTGCTCCTGCTTGTCGGCCGTGCTCTCAAGGGCATCCTTGAGGAGCATGTCGGTGTCGAGGGGATTGTATTTGGGGCGGGTGACCTGCTTGGTGACACTGTAATAGAGCGGTGCCGACACCTTTGCCTTGTCGGGGAAGAACTTTCCGAGTTCGAGGCTTGTGGTAAACGCTACGTTGCTTTGGTCGTCGGTGGTGCGCTCGCTGACACCGCTCTCCAGTCCGCCGAAGCCTTGCGAGACATATCTGCCCTGCATGTTCATGGTTCCGAGGTCAGAGAGTTGTACGTTGAGGTTGCCGTTGGCAGCCCATCCTCCTGAGTTGTTGTATTCTCTGAGACGAAGCTCATTGATCCATATCTCGCCGCTTTTCTGCTCGGCACTGAGGTTGCGCACACCGATGATCATCGTCTTCACCTCGCCAAGTGTCGGGTTGCCCATCACGGTGACCTTGTTTTGCGGATGGTCACTGTCATATCCTGTGTAAGGACGGGCAAAGGATGCCAGTCCCTGAGCCTTCTGAAGGTTGCGCTCCTTCTTGATCTTGGTGAAGAGCGAGAGCGGAATGTCGAGCATGTTGTCCTCAGGCCATACCTCACGTGCGGCATCAGCCGAGAACCGGCTATACGAGCCAGGCGCGGTGAGCTTCAAAGGAATCTCGTATTCATAGTAATTGCTCTTATAGTCTGAGCCCAGTCGGATGAATACGGCGAGCTGATTGTCCTGAAGGTTGGTAGTGTTCTGCTCATTGGCATTGGCGTGCACAAACATTTGCAGGCGTTTGTATTGGCGCAGGTCGAGCGTTGTATTCTTATATACGCACTTCGACTCGCCGGAGGAGAGCTGACTGACATTGATGTCGAGAGCCTGCTCGTTGTCCTGTACAAGTTGGGTGTTGTTGGGATCCTGTCCGCGCTTGATGCCCGGTGGCAGCACATAGTTGACAGGTTTCTTGTCGCTGTTCTCCTCGATGTTGACGGATGCTGTCGTCATCGTTCCTGTCTGTGCCCCACTGTTGTCGAGGTTCTGCTCATAGACGCGCCAAGTGCCACGCACGAGATCAAGGCTGCCGAAACGGAGGATGACGGGGTGCTTAAAGCCTGTGAGAAACATGCGCATGAAACGGATGCTCGTGAAGTCGTTGATGTTGCCTACTCGCTGCTCAAATTCCTTGAGAGGGATACGGAAGAGATACCAGTCGATTTCTGTGTCGTTCTTGCCGTTGCGTAGCGTGGGCTTTGTCTCGCGCTTGTCGACGATAAAGTTCTTGCCAATTTCCAGATCCTCCGGGCGGATGGAGACATGGTATTGGAAGTATTTCTCATATTCGTTGAGCGTATAGTCCTGATTGATATCCTCCACGTCAGGCGTGCTCTTGATAGAGGTATCGTAGCGCTCAGTGCGCCCATCGCTGTCGGGCGAGTTGCCCTGCGGGTTGTTGATGTATTTATACCGGCGGAGGATGCTGGCTCTCATGTCGTCGTAGTCCGAGCCACGAAAATAGTGGTAGTCGTCGTGGGCCGGGTCTGCCCAGATAGAGTCCCACACGGCCTGGTTGACCTTTCCCTGCACAGCCTTGAGGAAGTCCTGATATGAGTCAAAAGTTTGCTCCTCGCTGTCGTTGAGTCCGTTGAGTCCCACATCTTGCAAGGCACGGCTGCCTTTGGTAGTGGCGAAGGCATAAGTGACATTGGGCGTTGTCGGCACCTTGCCCCACTGTGTGGTGACAAAGCTGTTGGAGCCGTCGACAGGCATGCTGCTTTCAGCGAATTTTTTCCCGTCGTGGAGCACGTCTTCCGACACTTCGCCAAGATCGATATAGAAGTCACCGCCATAGTCGCTGGCGTTGCCGGCTTGACGTGTATGGATAAATGGATCCATCATCCAAAACTCTACATACTCTATGTTGGCCGTTTGGAAGTCGTTGGTGTCGAGTTTGCGCATCATACCGCCCCAGTGGCGTGTGGGGTTGTTGAGCGAGCCGTCGGCGGCGAGATCCGGGTTGAAGTTGTAGGGGCCACGCTCGTTGGGGTAGTAGGCAAGGTTGAGCACGGAGATGGTCGACGTGGCTCCGTTGTAAGTGCTTTGGTCGCGGTTGGGATAGAGCTCCTTGACGTAAACCTCACGCACATAAGGGTCGCTGAGCTGGTTGAGGTCGCTCTTGATGTGCCCTGGGGTGAGTGAGGAACTCAGACGGGTGAAGAGCGGGTCGATGGTGTACCAGGCAAGCAGCGAGCGGTTGAAGCCTGAGCGCAGCGTGGCATTGTCGGTATGTTCAGGAAACATCGACGGCACACTCGAGAGTTGCCAGTTGTAAGGTGTAGAGACATCGATCTTGTCTGTCGTGTTCTCAAAGTCGTCGAGATAGGAAGCGTTGTCCTGCGTGCCATGGCTCTGCCCGGCGATGAGTTGTGCAAACTCACCAGTGAAAGAGATCTGTGAGGGTTGGGTCAGATGGAGCAATGGCAGTTTGTCGAGCATGTTGGTGAGCCACTGGCTCTCGTGCTTCCAGTTGAGGTTGAGTCCCCACAGTGTGTTGTTGACCGGCTCGGCACCCATCGATACCTTTGTGGTGAGTGCCTGCTCAGAAAGATGTTGGAGCGTTCCCGAAAGTTGGAAGTTCTTGGAGAAGTCATACTCCCAGTTCATGCCGAACATCGTTTTCCGCTCTTGTGCATAGTCGCTCTGGCTCTCCAACGACACGTTGACTGCGGTACCGGCGTCGATGATGCTTTGGTTGAGAATGGTCACTTCGCCGGCACTATAATCCACGCTATAGTCTGACCCTTCGGTAAGCTTCACGCCTCCGGCGGTGACGACGACAGATCCTTGTGGCACGTTGTAAGCACCGAGTGAGATGACATTGGCCTGTGTGCCGCGGAACTGTCCCTGCAACAGATATTTGTCTTTCTCGGCAATCTGCTTGGCAATGGTCTTCGTGGAGTCGTAGAGCTCGGTGAAAGCATATTTAGAGGCTGTGGTGGCAGAGACACCTTTGCCGACAAGATAGTTATAGAGATAACTGCCGAAAGGCTCTGCGGCAGGGAAGAAGACACGGCCGTCGCTGACGGTGTAGCCTTCCACGAAGTCGAAGTAGCCGTTGGAGTGTGCTTTGTTGTTATTGTCAAGGCGGTCTGCACCGAGTACCTTGATAAGCGTCTGGCTCTTTACCTGTGGTTCGGGGATATAGGAAAGATAGACACCAGTGGTGTCGCTTTGGTATTTCACGTCAAGGCGGAACTTGTCTTTCTCTACAGAGGAAGCCAAGTAGTAGACGTTCTTCATCATCAGCGGCCAGTTGCCTTGTGAGGGATTGTTGCTGGTGTTCTTGAGCGATTTGACGAAAAGAGCTTTGGATGCATCGGTGATATCACTGGCAAACTCGCCGACCTGATAGGTGCGTCCGCCGTAGGTATATTCGTAGGCGATGGCGAGCACCTGGTCGGTCTGCAAAGCTGTCTTCAACGAGACGTAGCCCATTGCATTGTTGATGCTGTACTCCGATGATGAGAGCAAGCGTGCACTCTGCAACTTTTCATAGTCGTTGCCGCCCACAAGCCCGGCACCGTCAAGCACTGAAGATGTCTGGTCGATGTCACGGGCCGTGGCATACTGGCTCGTCAAGGTGCTGTACTCCGTGTTGGCATCATTTGATGGCACGGGCTGCCCCGTTGTTGTCCACTTATTGCTGCTCACCTTGCTGTTCTCGCCGAGGTCTGTCAGTGCAATGATGTTGCGGGTGTTTGCCGTGTTGCCGCTTTTGTTAGTCACCCAGATCTCTACACGGTTGATGGTGACGCCCGTAGTGAGGTTGGGCAGTGTCTTCATGGCTGCGTCGTAGTGGTCATGGAAATAGCGTGCGAGGAAGAAGTGACGGTTCTCTTCGTAGTCAGAGGCATCAATTTCAAAGGGAGTGAGCTGCTTGCCGCCGGAACTGGAGACACTCTTGGACGTGCTCTTCTTCTGTGAGGCCACCGTTTGCAGTTTCAGCTTACCGAACTGCATATCCGTGCGGATACCAAAGAGGCTGCTGGAGCCTTGGATAAGGGAAGAGTTGGATGGGAACGAGACATTACCGGCCTCGACGAGTTTGATGATTTCATCTTCCTTGCCGTCGTATTTCAACTTCATGTTCTGCGCATCGAAGTCAAACGTGGCATCGGTGTTGTAGTTGAGGTTGAGGTTCACCTTGTCGCCGACCTTACCGTTGACGTTGAGGTTGATCTTCTCATCGAAGTCCATTGTGGTGGTCTTGCGGTTGCGAATTGGCAGCGACGGGTTGTCGATATTCTTGAATGTAGCGCCGAATTTCAGTTCTGCTGATCCTTGCGTCTTGATACGCACACCGCCGGGGCCGAAGATCTTCTCCGCCGGTCCCAGGTCGAAGTGCATGTCGGTGAAGTCGAACTTCTCCTTACCTTTAGCCTTGTAGATCTCATCGTTCTTGCCCCGATAATAAGCGTTGCGCCAGTTTTTCTCGCTCCACTTCATATATTCCTCGGGCGTCATCATGATGGGAGCGGCGAGATAGGTAGCTCCCATCTTCGTGCCAATGATGTAGACGTTGAGGCTGTCGTTGTATGTAACTTCGTATTTCAGTCCGTCGGGTCGCTTCAAGTCGAGTGCGCTTTGGTCGAGATCGTCGTAGGTGACGGGCATGGTGCGTTGGATCTTCCAGCGCGGATGGAGCAGCGAGTCGGGGATAGAATCTTCGTCGGCTAACAGCGGTTGGGCTTGTGCATGGATGTTGCCTTGCTTGTTGCCGACGTTTTGCGCCTTGTTGTTTCCACCGTTTTGCCTTCTTGGGCTTAGCCTGTTTTGGTTTTGCGGTGTCTTTACCACTTGTGGCGACCAGGGCATAGCAAGGGCATAGCTGACAGTGATGACAGCCAGCACAAGTAAGACTACAATATGGTAATGACGATGTCGCAAACTACTTAATTCTTTTTAAAGCTTCCTTGACAACCATCTCCACGGCGAGATCGGGCTGCTCGGTGAGGATGGCGACGACAACCTTGGCTGCCGGTGCCGGGGAGAAACCAAGCATAGTAAGAGCGGCAACAGCTTCATCTTTCACGGCGTTGTTCACAGCCGGTGACTCGTTGCGGCCCGAAGCCACATGGAGCTCGTCTGCAATTCCCGATGCAGCAATCTTGTCTTTCAAGTCGACGATAATGCGCTGAGCAGTCTTCAGTCCGATGCCCTTCACGCCTTTGATGAGTTTCTCGTTGCCACTTGCGATGGCATCGCAGAGCTCTGCCGGCGTGATGGAAGAGAGCATCATGCGGGCGGTGTTGGCTCCCACGCCACTGACGCTGATAAGCATACGATAGAGCTCGCGCTCCTGCCGTGTGGCAAAGCCGTAGAGTGTGAAGTTGTCGTCGCGGCCACCGGTCTGAAGCGATTCATGAACGAGGAGTTTCACCTCTTTCTTGCCTTGGATGGCAGTGTAAGTGTTGAGGGATATATTCAGTGCATAGCCTACGCCGGCTGCCTCTACAACGGCAAGAGCTGGTGTCAGCTCGGTCAGCTGACCATGGATGTATTCTATCATTTTTGTTTTTTGTCTTATATATAATAATGTGTGATGATAAGATAACGTGAGAGGCGGGGGATTATTGCATAAGAAGACACGAAGCTGCTGCAAAGCAGCAGCGAACAGAATCCAGCAACAAGGCGAAACGAAAGTAGCGATAGTGCCCACCAATAAAAAGAGAGCGAGAGCAAAAGCAGGGCGCGAAAATTTCCCCTTAGAAGTTTGGGCAGATGAAAGGAAAAACGTAAATTTGCAGGCAATTATGGGAAGAAACAAGTTTTCACAAAAGGAGATAGAGAAGATCGGCAAGCTGCTGAGACAGAAGAACTCGGTCAACCGCGGCAAGCAAAAGCTCATACGCCATGAGCTGAGAGTGGATTATGAGTTCAACATCTCAGACTTCAATGAGCCGGGGAAAGCCTTCGGCGAAGAAGAGTTGCAGGATGCCGTGAAGCGTGGTGCCATTCAGATTCTTGACGAGGCCACCATTGAGGCGATGAAGGCCAAGCGTGCACGCGACAAAGCACGGGATGAGGCTGCCCGTGAGCAGGCTGCCGTGGAAAGCGGTGAGCAGACCGACTGGAAGAAAGCCATGGAAGAATGGCAGGAGTGGGAAAACGAGAAACATCAGAATGATTAATAAATACCAATAAATTGCAAGGAAAAGCCTGTTTTTAAGGAAATATTGTTACCTTTGCACTATAAGGAACGTAAGAAGTACCAGTTACTTCATCGTTTCTAAGGAAATATTGTTACCTTTGCACGGTATGACGATAGACATTCGTTTGTAAGATATACAATCGCCAGCAAGATGATCTATTTCTCGCATATATTTCATCATCCACAGACATACAACCATTCGCAAGATATACAACCAATAATACAACCAATAAGAGAAATGAAGAAGATCAGAGCTGCTGTAGTTGGCTATGGCAATATAGGCCACTACAGCGTACAGGCGCTTGAGGCTGCGCCCGATTTTGAAATTGCCGGCATCGTGCGTCGTCAGGGCGGCAAGGATAAGCCTGCCGAGTTGGCTGCCTACGAGGTAGTCGACGACATCGCCAAGTTGAAAGACGTGGATGTGGCTATCCTTGCTACGCCGACACGTGCTTGCCCCGACCTTGCAGAGAAGATTGTGGCTTTGGGCATCAACACCGTTGACAGCTTCGACATCCACACGTCTATCCTCGACTATCGTACACGTCAGATGGAGAACTGCAAGAAAGCAGGTCGCGTGAGCGTCATCTCAGCAGGATGGGATCCGGGTTCGGACTCTATCGTACGCGTGCTGTTGGAGAGTCTTGCTCCCAAGGGACTTAGCTACACCAACTTCGGTCCCGGCATGTCGATGGGACACAGCGTTGTGGCGCGCTCCAAGAAGGGCGTGAAGAACGCTTTGTCCATGACCATTCCATTGGGTGAGGGCATTCATCGCCGTATGGTCTATGTGGAGCTGGAAGACGGCTACACCGTGGAGCAAGTCTATGACGAGCTCAAAGCCGACGACTACTTTGCTCACGACGAGCTGCATGTCTTCGCTGTGAAGAGCGTCGACGAGGTGCGTGACATGGGTCACGGCGTGCACATGACCCGTAAGGGCGTGAGCGGCAAGACACAGAACCAGCGTTTCTCCTTCGACATGAGCATCAACAATCCGGCACTTACCGGTCAGGTGCTCGTCAACGTAGCCCGTGCCTCCATGCGTTTGCAGCCGGGATGCTACACCATGCCTGAGATTCCTGTCATCGACATGTTGCCGGGAACACGTGAGGAAATCGTAGCTACGCTCGTCTGATCATCAGCCTATTCGGGCAAAAACTATAAAGTCTATTATGCCAATCGTGCATAATAGACTTTATTTTTTGCCCCTTTGCTTTGGAATACTTCACCCTATTGCTGTTGGGAATACAGTTTGATGACGTTTACTTCCGGCCACGCTCCAAAGCGGAAAGGCACGGTGCCGCCAATGCCAAGCGAGACATAGAGCATGGATCCGTCTTCAACATATTTTCCTCCCCATTCGTTGTAAGCCCATTTGGCGGGTGAGAAGCGGCCCACGCGTATCTGTCCCGCATGGGTGTGGCCCGACAGCGTCAGCGCGATGTCGGTCTGATGGAGTACGCCACGTCGCCAATGACTCGGATCATGACTAAGCAGAATCTTGAACATACCTTTGGGTAAGTCTCCCAAAGCCTTATGCAGATCACCATAGTCGGGAAACGGCGGGCGACTGATGTTCTCTACTCCAATGAGTCCGATGGCGCCGTCGCCACGACGGATAACAACATGTTCATTGAGCAGCAGGTGCCAACCGGCTTTCTCCTCCAAGTATTTCAGAACGTTTTGGTTTCGGCGGATGTTATACTTGCTTTTATCCTCACCGTATTCGCAATAGTCGTGGTTGCCCATGACGGAAAACACACCGTCGCGGGCCGACACCTCTTTTAATATATGCTGGAAAGGAATGACTTCCTCGGCACTGACATTGACGAGATCACCGGTAAACACCACGAGGTCGGGATGCTGCTCGTTGACGATGCGTACCATCTTGTCGATGAAACTTCGGTTGCGCAGGAACGTACCGATGTGGATGTCGCTGAGTTGTACGATGCGGTAGCCGTCGAACGACTCTGGCAGCAGAGGAGACGTGCAGGAGGCTGTCTTCACTACGATGTGGCGCCAGCCAAAGAAAAAGCCGTAGGCGGCCAGCATATTCCAGACAATGGGTAGTGGCAATGCCCATCGCCAACCCACAAAAGGCCATAGTGCCAAAAATAGAAGTCCTGGTATGCCGATGATCAGCACCAGTCCATAGGCTAAGCGCATGAATGTATTGTGAGGAAGATGCATTGTCTTATGTTGAGAGTTGGATGTTTATTGATGGTGCTCTCTATTCCGGATGGATAGGAGGAAAACCGAACGTGGCGACGAGCGGCAGATGATCGCTGAAACCATTGAGATAGCGCGGACCAAGATAGTTGCGGCGGGGTTTCACACCACCGTATTTCTCGTCGGGCACCAGCAGGAAGGGCGCGTCGTGGATGTGGCAGTCGACGAGTTGCCGAGCCGAAGTCGCGTCGCAGAGGATATGGTCGAGGCTGCCCCACAGCCCATGATAGCGATAGGTCCCTTTCGCCCCGTGACTGCCCTGCGCTTTTTCCGACACTTCCACGAGACCATGACGGACGAGCAGTTGAAGCGTGGGATCAGAAGAATAGTCGTTGAAGTCGCCAGCAATGATGATGCGGGCTTGGGGTGACAAGGCTCTGACGGAATCCACAGACTGCAAAAGACTGTTGATGACTTTCAGCCGATAGGGCCGGGAAGCCTGCTCTCCGCCACGTCGGCTGGGCGCATGTATGGCGAAGACATGTAGCGTGTCGCCAGTCATCACCTGCCCACAAGCATAGAGAATGTCGCGCGTAGGGCGGAAGCCTTTCTGTGGCATGATGCGAATGGCGTGATAGCCGATCAGGGCAAACGAGAAAGGAGAGTAGAGTAGGGCGACGTCGATGCCGCGTTCGTCTGGGCTGTCGGTCATCACATATTCATAGCCCGCATTGCGAAGTAGTGAGCGCTTGGTGAGATCACGCATCACACTGTCGTTCTCCACCTCAGTGAGCACCACCATGTCGGGAATCACCTTCGTGGAGTCCAACTCACCACACGAGAGAATGTCCTGCCCGATACGGTTGAGCTTATGCCAATAGCGTGATGGCGTCCAGTGCATCGCGGAGGTAGGCAGAAACTCCTCGTCGTGCTTAAGGCTGTCGTGCTGCGTGTCGAAAAGATTTTCGCAGTTCAGCTCTACAAAGGTGAACAGACAGATGAGCAGATACATTGGCTAATGTTGAATGTTGAGTGTTGAGTGATGACTTACTCCAATGTTGAGTGTTGAGTGATTCCAATGTTGAATGATGAATGTTGAGTGTTGACTTACTCTATACCCAACTTCCCCAACCTCCAATGTTCAAGCCCTAAGCCCTCTTTGATGGGAGAGGAAATGGTTGAGCATTTCCCTCCCATGGTAGGGTTAGGGAGGGCTGTAGGGTTAGTGAGAGTCTTCTTTTCTATTCGTCTTCGAGGAACAGCGGGTCTTCCGGTGTGACCATCGTCGGCTTCTGCTCGAACTGCTTCAAGAGCGTCTCTGGCACATAGCGCTTGTTGACCACGAGGCGGAACATATAGTTTTGGAACCAGTTGTCGGTCATGATCAGATAACCGTTCTGCCCGTAGGTCGGTCCCCAACTGTTCTCTACCTTCCATTTCAGCGGCTTGCCCTCAGCGTTGAGGTCAACGGCGGTGAGAGTCATGGCATGGGTCGAACCACTGTCGAAGGTCTCGATGCGCTGAGCCTTGTTCATGCCGAAGGTAGTACCCAACAACGAGCCGTAGTCGAAGTTGTCGGTGTCGAGATAGCCACGTTTGCGGTCGAGCTGTTTGCCCACGTCGTAGCTGGAGTACATCTTATGCCCGTCTTTGAGCGAGGCGATGGCGAGGCTTTCAATCTCGTCCATCGGCAGGTTGAGGTATTTCCAGTTGTGTCCGTCGTAGGTGTGGCGGTCATATTCCACTTCGTACGTCTTATGGTAAGGCCGTCGTGGGTCGTTCATTACCATGATGAACGTGCCGTTGAGCGGTTCGCCCACCGTAGCCTGATAGAACGACTTCGGTGTATAGGTTTTTGCGGGACCCACAGCCTTGCCGTTTTTGTCGCGGGAGGTATAGGTAAACTCCTTGACCGGTTCGCCCAGTGTCAGCGTGAGGATGTGATAGATTGTGCCGAGCATCTCGGTTTTGCGCTTCTTGATGTCGGCTGCTTTCTTACCGTCGGCGACCATCCGGCGCAGTTCCAGCCCGAACTCGCGCAGCTTCGACGACACCATCTTCTGCATCTGTGAGGTGTTGTCGCTGGAGAAAGTCTCCGGCATGACGCTCATCGGCACCAGTCCGTATTTCTCGCTCAGGTCAGCCACACCGCAAAACGTGCCGCCGTCGCCGATGGGGTTACGGAAGAAGAACTGCACGCGCGTGTCGTCCATTGGCTTGCGGGCACAGTCGATGACACCTTGCAGCATAAGGTTGGCCTTTTCCAACTGATCGTAGAAGAAGAGGTAAGAGTGAGAGAACTCCACACGCACAGAGTCGCCGTGAGCTTTGGCAAAGTTGGCGCGCAGCACGTTCAGGCCCGAGAACATCCAGCAGCGGCCCGAGCTCTTCTGGTCCTCGATATTCTGTTTGGGCGTCTCCACGCTGAAATAGGTGTCGACTTCACCTAAGTTTTTGTAGTTCTTTGCCAAGTCGTCGATCTTGTTTGAAGCGATAGCGTTGGCCAAAGCCTTGTAGGCAGGGTTCTTGCTTTGAGACTGCTCGATCTGTTGCAGCATCGTAGCAGAGATGCCGCCGTCGCGTGTCTGTGCCAACATGGTGCTGGAGGTAGCCACGAGGAACAGGGCCAGGATGGTTCTTTTCTTCATATTTGTGAGATTATGGTTAATGTTCATGCAAAGTTATTGTTCCTTGCAAAGGTAGCAAAAATTATGGTCTTTTCACTATATTATCAATTAAATATTGTACCTTTGCAAGGCTATAGCAAACGAATGTGAATGGATAAGAACAAATACGGACTTCTTAGTCAGATCAAATATCCTTCCGACTTGAGGAAACTCAGCGTCGACCAATTGCCAGAGGTGTGCCGCGAGCTCAGGCAGGATATTATCGACGAAGTGTCGGTCAATCCCGGACATTTCGCTTCCAGTCTTGGCGTGGTGGAGATCACAGTGGCATTGCACTATGTCTTCGACACGCCCGATGACCGTATCGTATGGGACGTGGGCCATCAGGCTTACGGCCATAAGATTCTGACGGGCAGAAGGGACACTTTCTGCACCAACCGCAAGATGGGTGGTGTGCGTCCTTTCCCCTCTCCGGAAGAGAGCCCATACGACACCTTCACCTGTGGTCATGCGTCGAACAGCATCTCTGCGGCGCTGGGCATGGCGGTGGCTGCGCGCAAGACCGGACATCCCGAGCGGCATGTCGTCGCTGTCATCGGTGACGGTGCCATGAGTGGCGGACTGGCTTTTGAAGGACTCAACAACGTCAGCTCTACGCCCAATGACCTGCTGATTGTTCTCAACGACAACGATATGAGCATCGACCATGCTGTTGGCGGCATGGAGAAATACCTGCTCAACCTCGACACCAACGAAACCTACAACCGGCTGCGCTTCAAGGCTTCGCAATGGTTGCATTCCAAGGGCTATCTCAACGATGACCGGCGGAAGGGAATCATCCGACTCAACAATGCCTTGAAGAGTGCCATCAGCCATCAGCAGAATATCTTTGAGGGCATGAACATCCGCTACTTCGGACCCTTCGACGGGCACGACGTGAAGGAAGTGGTAAGGATCATGCGTCAGCTCAAGGATATGCGAGGTCCCAAACTGCTTCATCTTCACACGGTAAAAGGCAAAGGCTACAAGCCTGCCGAGAAAGCCGCCACCATCTGGCACGCTCCTGGCCGCTTCGATGCCGAAACGGGCGAGCGCATTGTGCCCGACACAAGCAACGAGCCTCCAAAGTTCCAAGAAGTATTTGGCAATACGCTGTTGGAACTGGCAAGGCGCAACCCCAAGATTGTCGGCGTGACTCCTGCCATGCCTACGGGTTGTTCGATGAACATCATGATGAAGGAGATGCCCGACCGCGTCTTTGACGTGGGTATCGCTGAGGGCCATGCCGTGACATTTTCCGGTGGTATGGCCAAGGACGGCTTGCTGCCTTTCTGCAATATCTACAGTGCTTTTGCCCAGCGCGCCTACGACAATATCATCCACGATCTGGCGATTCTCAACCTGCCGGTAGTGCTCTGTCTCGACCGTGCCGGCCTTGTCGGCGAGGATGGTCCGACGCATCATGGCGCTTTCGACATGGCGGCTTTGCGTCCTATACCCAACCTTACCATTGCCTCGCCGATGGACGAGCACGAGTTGCGCAAACTGATGTATACCGCCCAACAGCCAGGGATGGGGACCTTCGTGATCCGTTATCCTCGCGGTCGGGGGCATCTTGTCGACTGGCAATGTCCGCTTGACAACATTGCAGTCGGCACCGGACGGGTCATCCATGAGGGCACCGATGTGGCAGTGATCACCATCGGCCCCATCGGCTACGACGTGGAGAGTGCCATCCAACAGATCGAGAGCGAAGATCCAAGCCGCAAAAACCATGTGGCTCACTACGATCTTCGCTTCCTCAAACCACTCGACGACCATCTGCTCGACGAGGTCGGCTCGAGGTTCAAGCACGTGATCACCGTCGAGGACGGCGTACGCAACGGCGGCATGGGATCGGCAGTGCTTGAGTGGATGAGCGACCATGGCTACCATCCCGAAGTCGTCAGACTGGGACTGCCCGACTGCTTTGTGGAGCATGGCACAGTGGCACAGCTGCGGGAAAAGTGGGGACTGGATGTCCCAAGTATTAAGAAGACGATAGAAGAAAGTTTGAAATAGACTTATGAAGATCATCATTTCCGGCGCATACGCCATTGGTACCTATTTGGCACGGCTGCTCTCCCGCAATCAGGAAGAGATCACAGTGATCGATGACGACGAGGAACGGCTGGCCCGCATAGGCAGTGACTATGACCTGCTGACGCTTCACGGTTCCCCTTCCAGCGTGAAGACGCTCAAGGAGGCCAATGCCGGTGACGCGGACCTGTTTATTGCCGTGACGCCCGATGACAACGAGAATATCAACAGCTGTATACTCGCCCATGCCCTTCACGCCCGCAAGACGGTGGCAAAGATCGACGACAGCGAGTATATGGAACCCGACATCCAGCAGTTCTACAAGGAGTTGGGTGTGGACGAGCTTATCTATCCTGAGATGCTCGCGGCACGCGACATCATCAACGGATTGCGCATGTCGTGGGTCCGCCAGCGGTGGGATGTGCACAACGGAGCACTCGTGATGCTTGGCATCAAGTTGCGGGAGGCGTGCGAGATCCTCAACCGTCCGCTGAAAGACCTTTGCGGTCCCGATGATCCTTACCATGTGGTGGCCATCAAGCGCAAGGGCGAGACGATCATCCCCGGCGGCAACGACGAACTGAAATGTTACGACCTGGCTTATTTCATGACTACGAAGCAATATATCCCCTACATCCGCAAGATCGTCGGCAAGGAACACTATGTCGACGTGAAAAACGTGATGATCATGGGCGGTGGCGCCACTGCCGTGCGTGCCGTGCTGACGATGCCGGAATATATGAACACGAAGGTATTTGAAGTGAACCCTGACCGTTGCGCCGAACTCAACCAGTTGTTCAATGATCAGGCACTGGTCATCAATGCCGATCCGCGCGATATGGGCGTGCTGACCGATGAGGGCATCTACAACACCCAGGCTTTCGTGTCGCTCACCGGCAACGCCGAGACGAATATCCTGGCCTGTCTGGCAGCCAAGCGCATGGGCGTGCGCAAGACGGTGGCCATGGTCGAGAGCATGGGCTACGCCAGTATGGCCGAGAGCCTCGACATCGGTACGATCATCAACAAGAAGGCTATTGCCGCCAGCCGCATCTATCAGCTCATGCTCGATGCCGACGTGATGAACGTCACCTTCCTGATGTCGGCCAATGCCGACGTGGCGGAGTTTATCCCCAAACCCGATTCCAAGGTGACGCGGAAGCCGGTCAAGGATCTCGGATTGCCGCAGGGCATGACCATTGGTGGCTTGGTCAGAGACGGAGAAGGTATGCTGGTGTCGGGTAATACACAGATCCAGGCCGGCGACGACGTGGTGGTGTTCTGCCACAACGTCAACATGAAGAAGATCGAGAAGTTCTTTAACTGATGGACTTCATCTTTTGCATGTCTTTAGATAAGCTATAAGAAATAGGAGACTGTAGGTGTGATCAACTTTAAAATCATTTATAAGATACTGGGCTCATTGCTTTTCCTGGAAGCGATCATGATGCTCATGTGTCTAGGTATCGCTCTATACTTTGGTGAGGAAGACACCTTTGCCTTCCTCGTCTCTGTTGTCGTCACCGTGCTGTGTGGCATTCTCCTCGGATATAAGGGGCGCAATGCCAAGAACATCATGTCACGCCGCGACTCTTATCTGGTCGTTACGCTCACGTGGACCATGTTCTCGCTCTTTGGTACGATACCTTTCATGGTGGGCGGCTACCTCCATAGTTTCACGGACGCTTTCTTCGAGACGATGTCGGGATTCACCACGACGGGAGCCACAATCATCGACGATGTGGAGATTTTGCCCCACGGCATCCTGTTCTGGCGAACGCTGACCCACTGGATAGGCGGCTTGGGAATCGTGTTCTTCACCATTGCCGTACTGCCGCAGGTGGTCGGGGGCAGCACGAAAGTGTTTGCCGCTGAGGCCACCGGACCGATCAAGAGCAAGCTCAGTCCGCGACTCTCGACGAGTGCCAAATGGATTTGGCTCGTCTATCTGTTCATCACCTTTGGCTGCATGGCCGGTTTCATGCTATTCGGCATGAACTGGTTCGAGGGCATCAACTACGCCATGTCGACGGCAGCCACGGGTGGCTACTCGATCTACAACGACAGCATCGAGCATTTCCATTCGCCGGGAATGGAATATACCGCAACATTCTTCTGCTTCATCTCGGGTGTCAACTTCACGCTGTTTTATTGCGCCGTGGTCAAGCAAAAGGTCAAATCGTTGTGGCGCGACACCGAGTTCCGCCTTTACCTGACCCTCACAGCGCTTTTCACCGCCTTCATCATGATAGAGCTCATCGCGCGTAACCACTATGGTCTGGAGCATGCCTTCCGGTCTTCGCTGTTCTCCGTGGTGTCGTTTATGACGACGACGGGACTGTTCAACGACGATGCTGGCAAGTGGCCCCACGTCACGTGGGTCGTCCTGGCCTTGTGTATGCTGGTCGGCGGTTGCTCGGGCAGTACGGCAGGTGGCATGAAATGCGTGCGCATCTCCATGCTCTTCAAGGTGCTGCGCAATGAGTTGCGACAGCGTCTCCACCCCCATGCCGTGTTGCCGTTGAAGATCAGCGGCGTGAACATCACCTATCCTCAGCGCGTCTCACTGTTGGCGTTCTTCACAGCCTATCTGTTGCTCATCTTTATCTCGGCTTTTGTGATGATAGCAGCTGGCATCGACAACACCAACGCCATCACCATCGCCATGAGCTGTATCGGCAATGTGGGACCGACATTGGGCTTGGAGATTGGGCCTACGATGTCGTGGTCGATGCTTCCCGACTTTGCCAAGTGGATCTGTACCGTCATGATGCTCTTCGGCCGTCTGGAGATTTTCTCGGTGATCGTTTGCCTCACACCGTCGTTCTGGACGGAAAATTAGTAAGATAGTGTCACGTTTGGATAATTGAGGCAGTATGATGTCGCTTGTATTTACGTAACTTTGCAGCATAAAAACGTATATACAAATAGACATTAATAAACTGATATGATATGAAGCCTTTACGTTTTAAGCCTTTGCTGAAGCAGACTCTTTGGGGTGGCAACAAGATCATCTCGTTCAAGCATCTCCACGACAATCTCGAAAACGTGGGAGAGAGCTGGGAGATCTCCGGTGTTCCCGGCAATGAGACCATCGTCAGCGAAGGAGAATATGCCGGTCAGCCGCTGAGCGCTGTCGTGGCAGATATGAAACAAAAACTGGTGGGAGCCGCCAACTATCAGCGTTTCGGCAATGAATTTCCACTGCTCATCAAGTTCATCGATGCCGCTCGGCCACTGTCCATCCAGGTGCATCCGACCGACGAGATTGCGCATAAGCAGGGCAAGGAGCGCGGCAAGACCGAGATGTGGTATGTCATGGACTCTGATCTCGATGCCAGTATGCTCGTGGGACTGAAGAAGAAGATCACTCCCGAGGAGTATAAGGAGATGGTAGCCAACGATACGATCGTGGACGCTATCGACCACTACGACGTGAAGGAAGGCGACTGCTTCTTTCTCCCTGCCGGTCGCATCCACAGCATCGGCAAGGGCTGCTTCCTCTGCGAGATCCAGCAGACAAGCGATGTCACCTACCGCATCTACGACTTCAAGCGTAAGGACAAGAATGGCAACTACCGTCAGCTCCACACCCAGGAAGCTGCCGAGAGCATCAACTACACCGTGCTGCCCAACTACCGCACGGAGTATGTGCCCGAGGAGAACAAGGGCATCACGTTGGTGCAGTGCCCTTACTTCCACACGCTGCTCTACGATCTGAGCAGCCCCATGACGATTGACATCTCGGCACTGGACAGCTTCATCATCACCATCGTCACCAAAGGTAGTGGCAAACTCACCGACAACGAGGGCAATGTCATCGATGTGCAGGCCGGCGACAGCCTGATCTTCCCCGCTACCACCAAGCAGATCAAGACCGAGGGAAAGATGAAACTCATCGAGACCTACGTGTAGGCAAAGCGTAAAAACGATTAGAATGATTATAGCGAAATAGCAAGTAGGAAGTGGCCTGCTTGCTATTTCTTTTTACAAAACACCTTTCACCTCAACGTACAATCTAGAGAAAAGAAAACTGATTTACTCTCCTTAAAAACTCAAAATGTCGTCGTGTCCCCTCGAGTTCTGTTGGGTCATGGGTAGAAAACAGTTGTTTGATACGGTCATTTCAGTTGTTTGACACGGTCATCTCAGTTGTTTGATCGGGTAAAAAGCCTTTTCTGACCGAAAATTTTCTAGAGAATTTTGCAAGAAAAGCCCTTCCTAATTTTCATGAGAAATGTATATATTTGTAACACGTTGATTATCTGATAGATATAAAAAAGTGCTATTTTTCGCGAAAATCAGAGCCAAGGAGGTCTTCGTCCAAAAGAATCGATTCTCAGAGCCCGTTTTTTGTCAGAAAAAACAACAAAGGGAAGAGCCGGCTCTGTCGGTTCTTCCCTTTGGATGAATGGTGATTATTCTTTGTGATCCTTGATGGCTTTCATCACCAGACCTGTAATTTCTTCGGAGAGTTCCGGGTTGTCGTTGATCAACTTGATGGTGGCGTCGCGGCCTTGGGCCAGTCGGCTGCCGTTGTAGCTGAACCAGCTTCCGCTCTTCTGGACGATGTTGTACTCCACACCGAGGTCCACAAGCTCGCCGGCTTTGTTGATGCCTTGGCCGAAGAGAATGTCGAACTCAGCCTTGCGGAAAGGAGGTGCTACCTTGTTCTTCACCACCTTCACGCGTACGTGGTTGCCGTATACCTCATCGCCGTCCTTGAGCTGGCTGGTACGACGAATGTCGAGACGAACGGAAGCGTAGAACTTCAGTGCGTTACCACCCGTGGTAGTCTCTGGGTTGCCAAACATCACACCGATCTTCTCACGCAACTGGTTGATGAAGATGCAGCAGGTGTTGGTCTTGGAGATTGTGCCGGTGAGCTTGCGCAGTGCCTGACTCATCAGTCGGGCCTGCAAGCCGACGGCAGAGTCGCCCATGGTGCCCTCGATCTCTTTCTTCGGGGTCAGTGCGGCGACAGAGTCCACCACGAGGATGTCCACGGCCGATGAGCTGATGAGCTGGTCGGCAATCTGCAATGCCTGCTCACCATTGTCGGGCTGGGAAATCCAGAGGTTGTCAACGTCCACACCGAGTTTCTCGGCATAGAAGCGGTCGAAGGCGTGCTCAGCGTCGATGAAGGCTGCGATGCCGCCCTGCTTCTGTGCCTCGGCGATGGCGTGGATGGCCAGCGTCGTCTTACCGGAAGACTCGGGACCGTAGATCTCGATGATACGGCCACGGGGGTAGCCGCCTACGCCGAGGGCGCAGTCCAGGCCAATGGAACCCGTGGGGATGACCTCCACGTTTTCCACCTTCTCGTCGCCCATGCGCATGATCGAGCCCTTGCCAAAGTCCTTCTCGATCTTTGCCATGGCCTCCTGGAGCGATTTCAGTTTGCCTTCACGCTCTTTCTTATCTTGTGCTGCCTTTTCTGCAGCCAATTCTTCTTCTGTCTTTGCCATTTCTGTTGTTGTTTTAGGGTTTATGGAGAGGATGAGTATCGATGCTCATCCGCATGATGCCAGGGTGGAAAGCTTACAGTTCCAAGTCACCGTCGTGAATCTCGTGCCAGGGCAGTCCCTGCTCACCGAGTACCTTCAAGAACGGATCCGGGTCGAACTCCTCAACGTTGTACACGCCCGGTTTGCGCCAGATGCCTTTGAGGAACATCATGGCACCGGTCATGGCCGGAACACCGGTGGTGTAGCTCACGCCCTGCATGCCTGTCTCCTTGTAAGCGTCCTGATGCTTGCAGTTGTTATATATATAATAGGTGTGCTCCTTGCCGTCTTTGATGCCACGGATGCGGCAGCCGATGGACGTCTCGCCGTCGTAGTTCTCGCCAAGATCCTGCGGGTTGGGCAGTACGGCCTTGAGGAACTGCAGCGGTACGATGTTTACCTTCACCATCTTGCCTGAGCCGTCGGCGAGCGGAGCCTCGTAGGTCACCTCGTCGATGCGCGACATGCCGAGGTTCTGAATGCAGTCGAGATAGGTCAGATACTGCTGTCCGAAGGTCATCCAGAAGCGGGCACGGCGGATTGTCGGGAAGTTGATCACCAGACTCTCCAGCTCCTCGTGGTGCATGAGGTAGCTTTCGCGCGGCCCGATGTTGGGGTAGGTGAGTGCCTTGTGCACGGCGAGCGGGTCAGTCTCGATCCATTTGCCGTTCTCGTAATAGAGACCTTTCTGTGTGATCTCACGGATGTTGATCTCTGGGTTGAAGTTGGTGGCGAAGGCCTTGTGGTGGTTGCCGGCGTTACAGTCCACAATGTCGAGGTCGATGATCTCGTCGAAGACATGCTTGGCAGCGTAGGCGGTGAACACCTGGCTCACGCCCGGATCGAAGCCGCAGCCGAGGATGGCGGTGAGTCCGGCCTTCTTGAAGCGGTCGCGGTAAGCCCATTGCCAGCTGTACTCAAAGTGAGCCTCGTCCTTGGGCTCGTAGTTGGCGGTGTCGAGATAGTTGACGCCGCATGCCAGACAGGCGTCCATGATGGTCAGGTCCTGGTAGGGTAGGGCAAGGTTGATGACCAGCTCGGGCTTATAGCTGCCGATGAGCTGCTTGAGCTGCTCCACATCGTCGGCATCGACCTCAGCGGTCTGGATGTCCATCTTATATCCTTTGTCGTGGATGGCCTTGACGAGTTTGTCGCACTTATCCTTGTGGTGGCTGGCGATCATCAACTCAGAGAAGACGTCCTGGTTCTGTACCATCTTGAAGGCGCAGACCGTAGCTACGCCTCCGGCTCCAATCATTAATACTCTACTCATACTGTAATATATCTTTTTATTGTTTTTGTTTTGTAGTGAGCTCTTGGGTTCCGCTTCTTTGTCGGCTTAGTCCTCTGTCTTGAGTTCGTCGGCCTTGATGCCGAGGGCGTTCATCAGTGAGTAGCCGAGAATCTCCTGCCGGAAGTTGCCACCGGGCATGGGCTGCATGGCGAAGACGGTGACGCGCTTGTCGTCAGGAGCTTCGCGCAGAGCATGGCTCACGATGTCGTAGGACTCGCCTTCCTCGCCGTTGGGGATGATCATCAGCCTTCGCACCTCGTCGTGCTCAAGGATGGTGCGGATGGCATCCTGCAGGTAGTCGTCTTTGTCGACCATGCTGCCCGTGGGATAAGCGTTGACGAGGAACTCGCCGAGCTTGTCGTCGCGGAAAGCCTGGGCGTTGAGCTCTGTGTCGTAGACCGATGGCGAGAAATTGTCGAGTTGTTTCTTGCTTTTGTCGTGAATCAGAACCAGTTGGGTCTCGTGTGGCTTGCTGTCTTCGCGCAGTCCGCCGTCCAGGGCAATGTCCACGGTCCAGCGGCTGAGATCAGCCTTGGGGATGCGTCGGCCGATCATCCGCTCGAACTGTACGCTCAGGCGGAAGGCGACGAGGTCGATATAGTCGGCATCGGCAAGAATGATGTTTTCGCTAAGTTTTACGTTTTGGGTATTTGGCATGTTCATATTGCAAAGGTACAGCAAACGTCGGGAATATCAAAGGAAAATAGTGTTTATTTTTTGTTTCAATGATCCTTCTGCTTGTTGTCTGGCAGACTGTTGCCCAACGTATTGCAGCTTTGTATAAAAGTGTAGAGATCTCTTTCGATCTGATGGTATTGTGGGGAGCGCAGGAAACCGGCGTTTTTCTTGAGCATGGAGGTGATGTCGGCCAGGCTGTTGGTGTAACACGAGAGCTCGTTGCGGCGTTGGGTGCCGTGCACGCTTTCTCGGGCGATCTCGCTCTGCCGTTGTCTGACGAGCTTGTCGCAGACTTTGCTGAGCATCGGCACGACGACCTTGTCGAAGAGATGATGGCCCTGGATATACATGTAGGTGTTGTCGGGCGTGACGCCTAACTCTGTCAGACTGACCTCTACTTGCTGATAGCTCCTTTGCTCATCGGGATGGATGCACCACAGCTGTGCTACTTTCTTTTCGGCTTTTTGCTTGACCCGGCTGATGGGTTCCCAAGGATTGGAAAGGGAAAAGCCGCCCGGCTCGATGATACGCAGAAAGTCGGTGAGCGTGAACTCACTGTAGTGGGGTGTGCGGTAGTACCAGATGTTCCAGACGAAGAGCGGATAGATGGCGCGGGAATATTGCCGCAGATACTCCTCCATGTCGAAGATGCTGTGATCGTTGAGCGTCACGGCAACACAGACCTCGTGGAGCGAGGGAGCGTAGCACTGCATGTTCTCGATGGCGTAGGCGTAGGTGTGGAAGACGTAAGGATTGGAGATGACGGCGCGCGACGTCTCGGTCTTGCCCTGGATGAGGTAGTCGTAGTCTGCGTCGACACAGGCGATCATGCTCTGTCCGGTCTTGCCGGAGAGCAGGCGCATGAGCACTGCTTTCTTGCCCCGCTCGAGATGTTGCATCCTCGATGGCAGCATGATCTCGAAGTAGAGCGTGTCGCTCTCAAACTGACTGAGGATCTGCCGCCAGAAGAAGACGTCGTCGTAGCTCTCGACATAGGCGACGACTTTCTTGCGCGCGCGTTTCGACTGCAGTCGGTTGGCTGCCTCGAAATAGCTGGAGGTGAGATTATCTCTTAAACGTTTCACTTATAAGTTGAGAATTGAGAGTTGAAAGCTGAGAGTTGAGAGTTGAAAGTTGAGAGTATAGAGAGTTGCAAGTTGAGTGTGAGAATTGGAAGGATAGGGTAAGAGTCCGCTATGCGTATCTTTTATTTTGTAGCCCTCTGTCCTACGGTTGTATCAACTCTCAACTTACCGTGATGTCGCTGACCTCGGTGACTTTGTCCATCCATCCGTTCATGATCACGGCGGGGGAGTGGGTGGTGAGGATGATCTGCACGTTGTGGTTGAGGCGGAGGATGAGGTCGATGAGTTGCTTCTGCCATTCCACGTGCAGGCTCACCTCGGGCTCGTCCATGAAGAGCACATAGTTTTTCTGGTCTTCGACGAGTACGGTGAGCAGGATGACGAGGATCTGCTTCTCGCCGCTGGAGAGCTGGTAGGGCAGGAGCGTCTCGCCGATCTGTGTGAACTTGATCTCGTTTTCCGTGCGGATAATCTTCTTGCCGGTCTCGGCGAAGAGGCTGTCCATGATGTCCTGGAAGTCCTTCTTCGGTTGTGATAGTGCCTGTGCCTTCTCGGCGGCATCGGGTTCGCCGCTTTGCAGGGTGGCGATGATGCGGTTGCCGATGTTGACCTGGTAGTCGAGATACTTTCTTTGCAACAGGAAGATCTGCCAGTCCATCTCAGTGGCCAGCGTGAGTCCCATCTTCGTCACCGCGTCTGAGTTGATGATTGGACGGTCGAAGCTGCGGATGATGTCGAAGCGGATAAGGCGCGCGTCCTCCGGCTCCACCTTCAGATGTACGCCTTTGAGCAGATGACTGGGGAAGTCGCCACCGGCCGAGAGACCCTTGACCACCTTGTTGAGGATGGTCGACTTGCCCACGCCGTTGACGCCGCTGAGGATGTTGACCTGCCGGTCGAGGTCCCAGATGATATGCTTGCGCCCGCTCCAGAGGGCGTCGATCTCTATCTGCTTGATATAGTCTGCGTATTTCTGCATATTGTTTCGGTTTTTTCTTTTGGCAAATATAAGCAAAATATCGGTAAGTTGTATCGCTGAAAGGCAATTATTAGTAACTTTGCATATGAATTTGGCAATAATAAGAAAGGGAAAGTAAAAGATGAAGGATAACCGTGTGCCCCTGCAGGCACATCTGAGTATGTTTGCTGCCGAGGCTATTTGGGGGCTGATGGCGCCGATCGGCAAGGCAGCGATGAACAGTGGTTTTGACGGCATCTCTGTGGTGTCGTTTCGTGTGGCGGGGGCTGCTCTGCTCTTTTGGGTGGCCTCGCTGATAGGTCCGCGCGAGCATATTCCGGCGCGCGACATTGTGAAGTTGGCGGGCGCAGCATTGCTCGGTATCGTGTTTAACCAAGGACTGTACAACATAGGACTGAGTATCACCTCGCCCGTCAATGCCAGCATCGTCACCACATCGATGCCTATCTTTGCCATGGTGCTCTCCTTTTTTATTCTCAAGGAACCGATCACGTGGAAGAAGGCACTTGGCGTGGCTATCGGTTGTGGTGGCGCGCTCATCCTCATTCTCAGCAGTGCGCATGCGGGAAGCGCGAAGGTCGGCAACATCCGCGGGGACCTGATGTGCTTCGGTGCGCAGTTCTCTTTTGCCCTTTACCTGGCTCTCTTCAATCCAATTATACGTAAATATAATGTGTTCACGGTCAACAAGTGGATGTTCACGTGGGCTTCGCTCTTCGTCCTGCCGTTCACTTCCTGGCATGTCAGCCAGTTGCCGTGGACGACGTTCACGGCGGCCACGTGGCTGGAGGTGGGCTATGTAGTCGTTTTCGGCACGTTTGTCAGCTATCTGCTCAGCGTGGTGGCTCAGCGCGTGTTGCGGCCTACGGTGGTGAGCGTATATAATTATGTGCAGCCCATCGTGTCGGTGATCGTCAGTGTGGCTGTGGGACTAAGTGTCTTCACGCTGCCTCAGGGCGTAGCCGTCATTCTGGTCTTCTCCGGTGTGTGGCTTGTCATCAAGTCAAAGTCGAAGAGAGACGAACAGAAGAATGTTGAATGAAGTCAATGTTGAATGTTGAATGAAGTCAATGAGTGTGATAAATAGTTTGAAAGATGAGTGAGAAGAAAAGGCGGATGTCGGCAGCGATGACGTTCATCGTGCTCTTCGGCGTGGTGAGCTTGTTCTCGGATATGACCCATGAGAGTGCGAACAGCATACGTGGAGCGTTCCTCTCGTTGGCCGGTGCGTCGGCGGCTGTCATTGGCTTTGTGTCGGGACTTGGTGAACTCGTGGGCTATGGCTTGCGCTATGTCTTCGGACGACTGACCGACCGGACACGTTGCTATTGGCCGATGGTGCTCTTCGGCTATGCGCTCGATGTGGTGGCTGTGCCGGCATTGGCACTCGTTGGCCGTCATGGTTGGGTGCTGGCGTGCGCGTTGCTCATCGTTCAGCGGTTGGGTAAAGCTATCAAAAAACCGGCGAAAGACACGGTGATGTCTTTCGCAGCCTCGCAGGAAGGGGTGGGGAAGAGTTTCGCCATCCAAGAGTTACTCGACCAAATCGGTGCCGTGCTCGGACCTCTGTTGCTCTATCTCATCATGCTCATTCAGCACCGCGACGACACGTTCAGCGACTACCGCACGTGCTTTGCCTTTCTCGCTATTCCTGGTGCCATCACCTTGTTATTATTATGGCTGACGTACAAGCGCTTCCCGCATCTCGAGAACTTTGAGCCGGAACCGAAGGAGTATGTACCCTTTCGTGTCAGCAAGCGCTTCGTGGTGTATATCGTTGGCATCAGCCTCTTTGCCTTTGGCTGGCTCTTCGACCGTCGTGTCCGTTTGTCGCTGGTTGTCTCCACATTAGTGGCCGCTCCCTTTGCTGTATTCGCCTTCTTGGGCGGTGACGTGACGAGCCTGCTTGTCGGAGGGACGAACACCGGCATTGCTTCGACTTGCGCTATCATCGGCGTGGTGCTGTGGGGCATTGGCATGGGTGCGCAGGAGTCCATCCTCAAGGCTTCCGTGGCTACAATGGTGCCTAAGCGCAGCCGTGCCACGGGTTACGGCATCTTTGAGTGCTGTTTCGGTGCTGCCTGGTTCTTGGGCAGTTGGCTCCTCGGTGTACTATACGATCAGAGTCTCGTGGTCATGGTCGTTGTCAGCGTCGCCGCTCAGCTCCTTGCCGCAATCATGTTTTGGTGGAAGGTGCCAAAGGAGGAATAACTTATAGGAATATGATGTCATAGATAGGCAGATAGGTGATACCTTGCTCCTGATAAATGCGGCGCTCAT
>DLDU01000061.1 GCA_002481295.1 Prevotella sp. UBA7764
ACTTCTCAATTAGCGCATGCACTCCATCATGTTGCGGTAGCGTTCTACCTCCTCCTTTGTGGCAAAACTCTGATTGAGGATGAAGTGGTAATTACCCTCGAAAGCATGACCATAAATGCAGGCATCCTTGTAGCCATGGCGTGCGATGAGCTGCTGCAAATCGACCGTAGCATGGGGCAGGTCCTGGATATGGAACGCCACATCCTCGATGAGACAAGAAGAACCGACTGGCCGTTGACCGCCCACAGCAGGGAAGATACCGGAGCGGATAGACCAGTACTTTCCATAGACCTTCGGGTCATCGGTAAAGGCGGGCTCGCCATAGAGGTTAAATCTCGAGAGCGTGTCCATGACCTCCTGGATATTTGCCTTCAGTCCTTCCGGCGTCAGGGCCTTGGTCTCGGTGAGGACAGCCGTGAGATTATGGTAGTCGCCTTTGGCTACGCCGTCAATACGACCTGCATCCACATCCTTCTTATAGTTCAGATAGACGGGGTCGTCGACACTCTGCAACGACAGATAGTCGAGCATCTCCGCACTCTTTACCTTGAGATTCTCATAGGTCATCGCCATGTCGTCCTCGTCGGCTTTCAACTGTTTCAAAGCGACGATGGCCTTGCAGCTCTCCTCCATGGTCTGGAAATAAACCATAGCCGAAGCGCGGTAAGGATATTCGTGCAGCGTTTTCATGCGGACACTGGAGAGGAAGGCCAGCGTCCCCTCAGAGCCCACGATACTGTGTGCGATGATGTCGAAGGGATCGTCGTAGTCGACAAGCGGACGGATGTTGAGACCCGTGACGTTCTTGATAGAATACTTATATCGGATGCGCTCGGTGAGGTCTGCGTCCTTCCTGACCTCATCGCGCAGGGCCTCAATCTTCTTGAGAAACTCGGGATGACTCTTGCGGAAGGCCTCGCGGCTCTGCTCGTCACCGGTATCGAGGACGGTGCCATCAGTAAGAACGAGGCGGGCGCTGAGCAACATGTGGTCGCTGTTGGCATGTACGCCACAGTTCATGCCCGAGGCGTTGTTGACCACGATACCGCCGACCATAGCACTGCCCACCGAGGCCGGGTCGGGTGGGAACACACGCCCATAAGGCTTCAAAATCTTTTTCACACGTCCTCCCGTGATACCGGGCTGAAGGGTGATGGCATTCTTGTCATCATCTAAGTGGAACTGCTCCCAACCTTTGCCTGCCACGATGAGCACGGAGTCGGTACAGCTCTGTCCGGAGAGCGACGTGCCGGCAGCGCGGAGCGTAAACGGAATGGCGTATTTCTTGCACGCCTTGAAGGCCGCCTGCACTTCCTGCTCGTTCTTTGTGCGGACGACGACTTGCGGGGTCATACGATAGAAACTGGCATCAGTGCCCCAGGCATAAGTACGGAGACTGTCGGTATATATCTGTCTCTCCGGGATGGCCTGCCTGATCTCGGAAAAAAACTGCTGCTTAATATGTGGATCGGTCATAATAATGAGACTTGTCTATACCTGCAAAGGTAACTAATATTAGCAGCATTAACAAATAATAAGCGTTATATTTTATAAGCTATAATAATCATGATCATTCAAAACTATTATTTTGAACATTGAATCATCATTAGGATAGTGAGGACACACAGAGACAAGACAAAAGAGACCAAAGCGATGTCCAACAGCACCACACGGATGAGCTGATGAAAACTGTCACGAGACAGCAACAAACGACAGAACATATAGGACACCGCAAATAGCCTTGCCGTTTGTTTTGTATTGTAGCATATTGCCGCAAACGCTTCCGAAAGGAAGACCGAGAAAAAACAAAATGACAAGAAAATGAGGCAAAGAATAATAAATCGCCGTTATGATTTTGTCATCTCAGAAAAATCAGTTATTTTTGCACATAGATTACAAATGTGCAACATAGTGTGCACTAAATAGCAGAAACAACATGTCAATCTCAAAGACAAGGCAGAAATTAGTGGATGTGGCGAGACAGCTCTTCGCCAAGAACGGACTTGCCGGCACGACGATGAATGACATTGCCGTGGCCTCGGGCAAAGGCCGCCGCACGCTTTATACCTATTTCAACCGAAAAGAGGATGTCTATTACGCTGTCATCGAGTCGGAGCTCGAACGGCTGAGCGACAAGCTCGACGAGGTGGCCGCGAAAAAGATTCGGCCGCAAGACAAGATCGTGGAGCTCATCTACACTCACCTGAGCATGATCAAGGAAACGGTGGTGCGCAACGGCAACCTGCGCGCCGAGTTCTTCCGTAACATCTGGACGGTGGAGAAAGTGCGCAAGAATTTCGACGAGGACGAGATTGAACTTTTCCGAAAAGTATATGCCGACGGAAAGGCTGACGGAGAGTTCGACATTGACAACGTGGATCTTGTTGCCGACATCACTCATTATTGTATCAAGGGATTGGAAGTGCCTTTTATCTACGGACGGCTCGGCCATGGGCTCACCGAAGAGACAAGCAAACCGCTCGTGGAGAAAGTCGTCTACGGTGCGCTGGGCAACAAGCATAACAGTTTGATGAAATAGCATGGACAACACAGAGAAAGACATTCGCAACAACGACTATAATTCCAACAAGGAGGAACAAATACTCATCAGTGTCACAGGTCAGGACCGCCCCGGACTGACGGCGCAGATCACGAATATCCTTGCCAACTACGACGCCACGGTGCTCGACATAGGTCAGGCCGACATCCACGCCACGCTCTCCTTGGGCATCCTCATCCGCATCGACGACCGCTCGTCGGGTCAGGTGATGAAAGAGTTGCTCTTCAAGGCCAACGAACTCGGAGTGAACATTGGCTTCTCGCCCATCACCGATGAGGAGTACGAGGATTGGGTCAACCGACAGGGCAAGAACCGCTATATCCTTACCGTCATCGGCCGCTCCCTCTCAGCGCGCGACATCGCCGGTGCCGCAAAGATCGTAGCAGCGCAAGGACTGAACATCGACTCCATCATCCGCCTCACGGGTCGCCCGAGCATCATGCACCCCGAGCGCAACGTGCGGGCTTGCATCGAGTTCTCGCTCCGCGGTAATCCCGAAGACCGGCAACGCATGCAGGCTGAGCTGATGCAGCTCTCCCAGGGCATGGGCATCGACTTCTCGTTTCAGCGCGACGACATGTACCGCCGCATGCGCCGTCTCATCTGTTTTGATATGGACTCCACGCTCATCCAAACCGAATGTATCGACGAACTGGCCGAGCGTGCCGGTGTCGGTGACAAGGTCAGAGCGATCACCGAGCGCGCCATGCGTGGCGAAATCGACTTCAAGGAGAGCTTCACCGAGCGCGTGGCGCTGCTCAAGGGCCTCGACGTGAGTGTGATGCAGGACATTGCCGAGCATCTGCCCATCACCGAGGGCGTGCCCCGACTGATGACCGTGCTCAAGCGCTGTGGCTACAAGATCGCAATACTCAGCGGTGGCTTCACCTATTTCGGCGAATACCTACAACGCAAGTTCGGCATCGACTATGTCTATGCCAACGAGCTGGAGATAGGCGAAGACGGCAAGCTCACGGGGCACTATGTCGGTGATATTGTCGACGGCAAGCGCAAAGCCGAACTGCTGAAGCTCATCGCGCAGGTGGAGAAAGTCAACCTCGCGCAGACGATCGCTGTGGGTGACGGTGCCAACGACCTGCCGATGATCACCGAAGCCGGACTGGGCATCGCCTTCCACGCCAAGCCTCGTGTGCAGGCTGGCGCACGGCAGAGCATCAACAGCCTGGGGCTCGACGGCGTGCTCTACTTCCTCGGCTTCAAAGACAGCTACATCGAAGAGCCAAAGCCCATGGAGACAAAGGGCTAACACAATATGACAATCACAAAACAAGAAATGTAATCTATAAAATATTGTAAGACATGACAAAAGCTATTATCACGGTAGTGGGCAAGGATGCTGTCGGCATCATAGCCAAAGTGTGCACCTATCTCGCCGACAACCAGGTGAACATCTTGGATATCACGCAGACCATCGTAGACGGATTCTTCAACATGATGATGATTGTTGACGTAACCGATACACAGAAAACCTTTGAGCAAGTAAGCAATGAGCTAACCGAGATCGGAAAGAGCATCGGCGTGCAGACAAAGATACAATTGGAAGAAATCTTCAACCAGATGCACCGCATCTAATCATGGAGGAATAAGACGATGATAGACCTATCAGAAGTCCTCGAAACCAATAAAATGGTCGAAGAGGAAAATCTCGACGTGCGCACCATCACCCTGGGCATCAGCCTGCTGGACTGTGCTGACGACAGCGTGGACGCATGCTGCGAGAAGATATACAACAAGATTACTACATTGGCACGCGACCTGGTGCGCACGGGTGAGGAGATCTCGCGCGAGATCGGTATCCCCATTGTGCATAAGCGCATCAGCGTGACGCCTATCTCACTCATCGGTGCTTCGTGCTGCCACACCACGGGCGACTTCGTGAAGATCGCCCAGACCTTGGACCGCGCAGCCGCCGCTGTGGGTGTCAACTTCCTCGGTGGTTTCTCCGCACTTGTCAGCAAGGGCATGACACCTGCCGACGAGCTGCTCATCCGATCTATTCCGCAGGCTTTGGCCACCACAGACCTTGTCTGCTCAAGCGTCAACGTGGGCAGCACCAAGAATGGATTGAACATGGACGCCGTGAAACTCATGGGCGAGATCGTGCGCCAAGCTGCCGAAGCCAGTGCTGACCGTCTGTGCATCGGTCCGGCCAAGCTCGTGGTCTTCTGCAATGCTCCTGACGACAACCCGTTCATGGCCGGTGCCTTCCATGGAGTCAGCGAGGGCAACGCCGTTGTCAATGTCGGCGTCTCCGGTCCCGGCGTAGTGAAATATGCGTTGGAACAGATGGACCGCCGAGCCCGTGAGAATGGCGGTCGTGAGGCGAACTTCGAGACGCTCTGCCAGACCATCAAGAAGACAGCTTTCAAGATTACACGTGTAGGACAATATGTGGCTCAGGAGGCCAGCCGACGCTTGGGTGCCGAGTTTGGCATCATCGACCTCAGCCTGGCACCGACGCCAGCAGTCGGAGACTCTGTTGCCGACATCTTGAAATGCATCGGCGTGGAGCAACCGGGTGCACCGGGAACTACCGCTGCCTTGGCATTGCTCAACGACCAGGTGAAGAAAGGTGGCATCATGGCCAGCTCTTATGTCGGCGGACTCTCCGGAGCCTTCATCCCCGTCAGCGAGGACCAGGGAATGATCGACGCTGTCAACGCCGGAGCACTGAACATCGAGAAACTCGAAGCCATGACCTGCGTCTGCTCGGTAGGACTCGACATGATCGCCATCCCCGGTGACACGCCTGCCACCACGATCTCGGGTATTATTGCCGACGAAGCCGCCATCGGTATGGTGAACCAAAAGACCACAGCCGTGCGCATCATCCCGGTAATCGGCAAGCGTGTCGGCGACAGCATCTCATGGGGCGGCCTGCTTGGCCATGCTCCTATCATGCCGGTCAACACCTTCTCTTCCGAGCGACTCGTCAACCGTGGCGGCCGCATTCCCGCCCCCGTCCACTCGTTCAAGAACTAAAAGGGGTCCCTACCCTATTCCACTATACAGTAATCCCGGGCAACGACCGTGTTGTCCGGAATTATTGTTTTATAGACTATCTGAACATCTGTGAAGGACATGAATATTATGGTCTTCAAAAGTGCAAGTTGTTTTAGAGTTAACGCTCCGCTACGCGGAATAAAGAATATAAGCGAATATCAAGAAAATATTCACATATAGCATTGGGAAAGCACTATGCAATCAAAGAAGCTTTTAATCGTTTGTTTTGGTATTTGTGGGAAATTTTGTAATTTTGTGAATGATAACCATTGACAAACGAGATTTGAGATATGCCTACACTGCAGTGGATTGGAAAGGAGAAGGTGGTGAGCCATCACCACGACGTGGCTTTCCGTACATTGGAACATCAATACGGGTTCAGGGCAGAGCAGCCCGATGA
>DLDU01000063.1 GCA_002481295.1 Prevotella sp. UBA7764
GGTATGAATTATTCAGGTTAAAAGGAGCTTCGTGCTTGCCTGTCGGAACAAAACAGCAAGGATGACGGCATGAAATCACCGAGATGACCGGGCAAAACCACCGAGATGATCGCATGAAATGGCTGATTTGACAGTGCAATTTCAGTGAAGAAGTGGAAGAAGAAGCTCTTTTTGACAGAATCATTTAGTACTATTTTTGTGTATAGCGTTAGTTATCAGCATGTTATAAAAAAGCTCCAAAAAATCGCGAAATCGCGGCCGGAATAGGGCTTGCCTTGAAAAATCGCATTCTCAGCCCCGTTTTATAGCCAGAATACTTAACAAATTACATGTTGAGTGAAAAGATCATCCAAACATGAAGACTACTTGCCACAGTCTTTCGCCTGGCTTGTCTCACGAAATCCAAAAGGGGAAAAGTATATCGTTTTTTTGCTTTTCTGACATAGATGTCGATTTTTTTTTGTAAGTTTGCCAAATGATTAGCGATGCTACCCACCTATGTGTTGGATGAATGCGCAAATCGTTTGGTATCTGATGACAATCAACATGAACAAGCATATTATGAAGAAACTCATTCCTGTTTTGGGCCTCGCCCTGATGATGGCAGCCTGCGGTGGCAAGAAAGCTCAGCCGGCTGCAAGTGCTGACTCCACAAAGGTGGCAACCAATGATAGTGCGGTTGTAGACACTTCCTACTGTGGCACTTATCGCGGTACCCTGCCTGCAGCAGACTGTGAGGGCATAAAGACCGTGCTCACGATCAGTTCCGACAGTACCTACAATCTGTCGAGCGACTACATTGGCAAGAAAGACGGACAGTTCGTCACCAGTGGCGTCTATCATCTCAAGGATGGAAAGCTCATCGAACTCGTCACTCCTTCTTCCGGTGAGAAGACTTACTACAAGGTGAAGGACGCCAAGTCTATCGTCATGACCGACTCTCTCGGCACAGAACCAGAGGGCGAGACAGCTAAGCTCTATGTGCTGACGAAGTGATTCTTGAAAAAATAGCGAGTGTTAAGGCTTCAACTTCATTCGTGAAATAGTTACTATGCCCTTTGTAGAGGTTAATGAAGCTTAAACCTAAGGACAGTCACTAAACGATGGCAATCAAATGTCATCAAAGAGTTATCATTTATCAGATAAAATAAGTCGAATATGATTAAGAGAAACGCAAAGATTCTTATGAGTGCTTTACTGTTGCTCGGCGGTAGCAACATGGCGCTCCAGGCCAAACAGTGGTCGCTGGGCGACTGTGTCAACTATGCGTTGGCCAACAACATCTCGTTGCGCAAGTCGGTAGTGAACTATCAGAGCGCACAAGAGACCTTGTTGCAGAGCAAGTCGGCCCTGCTGCCCTCGCTGTCGGCATCGACATCGCAAAACGTCACCTATAACCCATGGCCTGAGCGTGGCAGCTACATGATTGCCGGCGACAAGGTGCAGACCAATGTCGACAAGACTTACTACAATGGTTCATACGGCATCAACGCTTCCTGGACGGTATGGAACGGCAACAGAAACCACAATCAGGTGAAGCTTGACCAGCTTTCTGTCGATGAGGCCCGTCTTGACTCGGCGACTACTGCCAACAGCATTCAGGAGCAGATTGCTCAGCTCTTCGTGCAGATCCTCTATTCCAAGGATGCCGTCGCCGTCAACAAGGCTACGCTTGAGGCTTCCAAGGCCAACGAGGCTCGCGGCAAGGAATTTGTCAAGGTCGGCAGCATGAGCAAAGCTGATTTGGCACAGCTCACTGCCCAGCGGGCCCAAGACGAATACGCAGTGGTGCAGGCTGAGAGCAGTCTGAGAGAGTATAAACGTCAGCTCAAGCAACTGCTGCAAATCACCAGTGAGGAGGATTTCGACGTGACTGTGCCGACCACGACGGACGCGATGGCGTTGGCAGCAGTGCCCAGCGTCTCCACGGTTTATGAGAGCGCAATGGCCAACCGGCCGGAGATACAGCGTGCCGCGACAGCCATCAAGGCCAGCGACTTGCAGTTGAAGATTGCCAAAGCGGGGAAGATGCCCACTATCAGCTTAAACGCCGGACTGAACACCAACACCACGTCGATGAGCAACAACAACTGGGGGACTCAGCTGAAAAACAATTTCGCCTTTGGCGGAGGCGTGACACTCAGCGTGCCACTCTTTGACAACCGGCAGACCAAAACCGCTGTCAACCGGGCCATCCTTGAGCGGCAGTCCAATGAGCTTGACCTTCGCGACAAGCAAACCACGCTCTATTCCACCATCGAAAACTATTGGTTGCAGGCGGTCAACAACCAGGCGCAGTATCGAAGTGCCAAAGTTAGCACCGAGAGCGCACAGACCAGTTACAACCTGCTGCAGGAGCAGTTCAAGCAAAACTTGAAGAATGTCATTGAGCTCATGAATGGCAAGAATGCGCTGCTCAAGGCACAGCAGGCCGAGTTGCAGGCTAAATACCTGGCTATCCTCAATCAGGATATGCTGAAATTCTATCAGAACGGAACCTTGAAACAATAAGAGAGACGAGAACACAACACAGACACAGCACGAGTCAAACATAAGAAAGAAAACACAAAACCGAAATTGATAAAGAGAAAAATGAAAAAGATTAAAATCAGCAAAGTCTGGATATTGGTAGCCATCGTCGTCGTGCTGGCCGTGGTGGCTTTCCTCTTGTCCGGCAACAAAAAGAAAGAGCAGGTGCAGTTCAACACCGCCGAGGTGGCACCTGCCAACATCGTGAACACGGTGACGGCAACGGGTACGATCGAGCCGGTGACCTCTGTCACGGTGGGTACGCAGGTGTCGGGTATCGTCAGTAAGCTCTATGTCGACTACAACAGTGTGGTGAAGAAAGGTCAGGTCATCGCTGAACTCGACAAGTCAAACCTGGTCAGTGAGCTAAACTCTGCGAAGGCCAGCCTCGAACAGGCCAAGGCTTCCTTGTCGAGCGCAGAGAGCAGTCTGAGCTATCAGGCTGCCAACTTCCGCCGCAACAAGGCGCTCTATCAGAAAGGACTCATCTCGGGCAATGACTACGAGAGTGCCCGCCTGAGCTATCAGACGGCGATGGCCAGTGTGTCTTCGGCACGCGACCAGGTGTCGGCAGCCCGCGAGCAGGTGAAGAAAGCGCAGACCAACCTGGGCTATGCCACAATTACCTCGCCGATCGACGGCATCGTGCTCTCGAAGAGCGTGGAGGAAGGCCAGACGGTGGCCGCCAGTTTCAGTACGCCTACGTTGTTCACCATTGCCAAGGACCTGACCAATATGCAAGTGGTGGCAGATGTCGATGAGGCTGACATCGGCGACGTGAAGGTGGGAGAGCGCGTGACGTTCACTGTGGATGCTTATCCCGACAACACCTTCTCCGGTACCGTCAAGCAGGTGCGCCAGGAGGCTACGACAACGAACAACGTGGTGACGTATTCTGTAGTGATCAGCGCACCGAATGCCGACCTGAAGTTGAAGCCGGGACTGACGGCTACTGTCACCATCTATACCCAGGAGAACAAGGGTGTGCTCAGCGTGCCCAGCAAGGCACTGCGCTTCACACCGGAGAAAGAGACCGTTGGCGGTATGAAGATCAAAGACATCGCCAACGCCAAGAACAAGGTATGGACGATCGAGGGCAACACTGTGGTGGCTCATCGTGTCAATATTGGTATGACTGACGGTTCGCACACACAGATTCTTAGTGGCATCCGTCGTGGGGCAAAGGTGATCACGGGCATCAGTTCGGCTACGTCCGATGATGACGGCGACGACAACACGGCTTCTTCCAGTGAGTCCAGTCCGTTTGCGCCGAAAGGACCGGGAAGCAAGAAGAAGTAATGAATGTTGAATGATAAATGGATGCAATGTTGGGTGTTCAATGTTGAATGATGATTGAACGCAATGTTGAACACTCAATGTTGATTGATGAATGGATTCAACAAAACAGAAAATCCACAATGAACAACAATAATCAAAAAGATATCAGCAATGGCGACAAGCGCAAAGTCGTCATTGAGTTGCGCGATGTGAAGCGTGACTTCTTGGTCGGCGACGAGACCGTACATGCGCTGCGTGGGGTGTCGTTCAAGATCTATGAGGGTGAGTTTGTCACCATCATGGGTAAGTCCGGTTCCGGAAAGTCCACGCTTCTCAACCAGCTCGGCTGTCTCGACACGCCCACGAGCGGCGACTATTTTCTCGATGGCGTCTCCGTGCGCACGATGTCGAAGAGCCAGCGTGCCGTGCTGCGCAACCGCAAGATAGGCTTTATCTTTCAGAACTATAATCTGCTGCCAAAGACGACATCGGTGGAGAACGTGGAGTTGCCGCTGATGTACAATCCCGACGTGTCGGCCCAAGAACGCTTCCGCCGGTCGGTAGAAGCCTTGAAGGCTGTGGGACTGGGCGACAGACTCTATCACAAGTCCAACCAGATGTCGGGTGGTCAGATGCAGCGTGTGGCCATCGCCCGCGCGCTGGTCAACAGTCCCGCTGTGATTCTCGCTGATGAGGCGACGGGTAATCTCGATACCCGCACGTCGTTTGAGATCCTAGTGCTCTTCCAGAAGCTCTATGCCGAGGGACGCACGATCATCTTCGTGACCCACAATCCCGATATTGCGCACTATTCTTGCCGCAACATCCAGTTGCGTGACGGACGTGTCATCAATGACGAGTATAACTCACATATACAAAGCGCCGCGGAGGGCCTCGCCGCTCTTCCGGCCAATACCGACGAATAGGAAACATGAACTATACCAATCTTTTCAAAATAGCCCTGCGTGCGATCATGGCCAACAAGATGCGGTCGTTTCTCACAGCACTGGGCATTATCATTGGCGTGGCATCGGTCATTACGATGCTCGCCATCGGACAGGGGTCGAAGCGAAGCATTCAGGCCAACATTGCAGAGATGGGGTCCAATATGATCATGATCCACCCGGGTGCCGACATGCGCGGTGGCGTGCGTCAGGATCCGTCGGCCATGCAGACGCTGAAACTCTCGGACTATGAGTCGCTGCGCGATGAGTGCAACTACATCAAGGGCATCAGTCCTGTGGTCAGCAGCTCGGGACAGTTTATCTATGGCAACAACAACACGCAGTCGACGCTCTATGGTGTCAACCGGGAGTACCTCGACATACGCCAGCTGAGCGTCAGCGACGGCGACATGTTCACCGATCAGGACATCAAGGCGGGCGCGAAGGTGTGTATCCTCGGACAGACTGTGGTGGACTATCTCTTCCCCGACGGCAGTGATCCCGTGGGGCGTGTGGTGCGCTTCAACACCATTCCCTTCCGTGTCATTGGCGTACTGAAGAAGAAAGGCTACAACTCCATGGGCATGGATCAGGACGATCTTGTGCTGGCGCCTTACACGACGGTGATGAAGCGAATCCTCGCCCAGACCTATCTGAGCGAGATACAGGCCTCGGCTATCACCGAGGATGTCACCGACAAAGCCACGGCAGAGATGACCACCATCCTTCGCCGCAACCATAAACTCAAGGATGCCACAGACACCACGCAGGGCGACGACGACGATTTCAATATCCGCTCGCAGGAAGAGCTCTCGTCGATGATGAACTCCACCACCGACATGATGACCATCCTCTTGGGCTGTGTGGCAGGCATCTCGCTGATAGTGGGTGGCATCGGCATCATGAACATCATGTATGTCAGTGTCACTGAGCGCACCCGTGAGATCGGTTTGCGCATGAGTGTCGGCGCCCGTGGCGTGGACATCCTCAATCAGTTTCTCATCGAAGCCATCATGCTGAGTGTCACGGGCGGCATCATCGGTGTGTTGCTCGGTATTGGTGCCAGTTACGCTGTGAAGCTGTTTGCCCACTGGCCGATCTACATAGAGCTGTGGAGCATCATCATGAGTTTTGCAGTCTGCACGTTTACGGGCGTTTTCTTCGGCTGGTATCCTGCCAAGAAAGCAGCACGTCTGGATCCTATTGAGGCGATCCGGTATGAGTAGTCTTAAAGGATTTTAGTTATAGGGCGGCCGTCATGATGCTTTCGTGGCGGCCGTTTCTGTTATATAGAATTTGCCCTTCCTTATTGCAAGTTTGCTTCATACCGGCTTCCGTATTCAAGCCATCGCTCTCTTACCGTCTGTTTCCTGTTTAGTGGCACTGATTATTTGGTGCATCTCTTTGTGCTTTGCGTTTTTTTTTGTAAGTTTGCAAAAAAGAATGTTATGAAAGAGATCAGTTGGGGATTCATAGGTTGTGGCGAGGTGACAGAGAAGAAGTCCGGCCCCGCTTTCAACGTCGTGGAGGGATCGCATGTCGAGGCTGTGATGAGCCGCAACGAGGACAAGGCGCGCTCCTATGCCGAGCGTCATCATATCCGCAAGTGGTATACCGATGCCCAGCAGCTCATCGACGACCCTGATGTCAACGCCATTTATATTGCCACGCCACCTTCGAGTCATGCCACGTTTGCCATCATGGCCATGCGGGCCCATAAGCCTTGCTATGTCGAGAAGCCTCTGGCAGCAAGCTATGAGGATTGTCTGCGCATCAACCGCATCAGTGAGATGACCGGCGTGCCCTGCTTTGTGGCCTATTACCGACGCTATCTCCCTTACTTCCAAAAGGTGGAGGAGATCATCAACGAGGGCACGCTGGGAAAGATCCTCAACGTGCAGATACAGTTCTCTGTGCCGCCACGCGACCTCGACTACCGTGCCGGCAACACGCTGCCGTGGCGTCTGCAACCTGATATATCGGGTGGCGGCTATTTCTATGATCTGGCTCCCCACCAGCTGGACATCCTGCAACATATCTTTGGCGTCATCACGCGGGCCCATGGTTATCCCACCAACCGTGCTCATCTCTACAAGGCTGAGGACACGATAAGCGCAGCCTTTATCTTTGCGTCGGGTATCCCAGGCAGTGCGTCGTGGTGCTTTGTGGGTCACGAGAGTGCCAAGGAAGACCACATCACCGTGGTTGGCGACAAAGGATCGCTCTATTTCTCGGTCTACAACTACGATCCCATCCATGTCGTGACCAGCGAGGGCAATGTCAGCTACGTCGTCCCCAATCCTTCCTATGTGCAGTTGCCGATCATCCGCGAGGTGATCCGCCATCTGCAAGGCGAGGCCGAATGTGAATGCACGAGCGTGAGTGCTACGCCGGTCAACTGGGTCATGGACCGCATTCTTGGTAAGTTCTGATGAAGATGTTGAAGCTTCGATACGCTACATTTTTCCTTTTCTGCATGGTCGCCCTACTGTCGTGGGGTGAAGAATGCAGCGATTCCACACAGCACAAGATCAGCCGTGTGCGTAGGATTGTACGTAATTTTTCGAGCATCGATACCGCTTACATAGAGCCGCAGCACTACAACTGGTCGGCGATGATTCAGAACACCAACACGTTTGAGAGCTACCACATGAGAAATAAAAACGGTCACGAATATTATTTCTCACCCGACCCTTCGTATAAGTTGGGACCCTATTTCGGTTGGCGGTGGGTATTCTTGGGCTACACCATCGACTTGGTGCATCTGGGTGCTTCGGATAAGAAGCAGGACTTTAACCTGAGTTTATACAGCAATCAGATTGGCGTGGATCTGTTTTACCGCAAATCGGGCAATGACTATCATATTGCGGGAATTAATCTCGGAAAGAAGTTTGATACGTCGGCAATGAAGAATGTGGACTTCAAAGACTTGAGTTCTTCCATCAAAGGCTTTAACCTCTACTATATCTTTAATCACAGAAAATTCTCATATCCGGCCGCATACGCACAGAGTACGAGGCAGAAGCGTTCATGCGGAACAGCGATCGCAGGTATCGGATATACCAAACATAGCCTTGACATCAATTGGACAGCCCTACAGGAACTGGCTGCCACGAGGCTGTCGAAGGAAGTCATGTCGGTGATGGACTCCTCGATGACATTCAGTAACATCGACTACTCTGCCTACAACGTTTCCGGAGGATATGCTTATAACTGGGTTTTTGCACGCAATTTCCTGTTCGACATCTCGGTGCAGGCCTGTTTGGCATATAAGCGGGCTACCAATGAGGTGAAGTCAACAAATCTCAAGAATTTCCTGGACTTTGACTTCCGCAATCTGAATGTCGACGGTATCTTGAGAAGTGCTGTCGTGTGGAACAACAACCGGTGGTATGCCGGATGCAGCTCTGTCTGGCAGTTCATCACTTATCACCGCAAGGAGTTCTACACCAATAACATTTTTGGAAACCTCAATTTCTATGTAGGTTTCAACTTTGGAAAACGATAAACACGATATATCAATCAGGATAATAGCTCATCAGATGAAGAAGAAAATCAAATATCTGTTGTTCTTTTGTTTGCTCTTCATGGGAGCAGCAGAGGCACACGCTGCCCAGATCGACTATTGGCGCAGCGATTCTATCAAAGTCATGAAACTGTTCAGAAAGGCGCACCGTGAGGTGCGTGATTCCAACTACATGCTGTACTTTGGTCGCCAATTCATTGGTTTGCCCTATGTGGCCAAGACGCTCGACCTGCACAAAGATGAACAACTCGTGGTGAACCTGCGGCAGTTTGACTGTACCACGTTGGTGGAAACAGCCCTGGCACTCTCGGAATGTATGAAGCGGAAGACACCGGATTTCACCCATTTCTGCAAGGAGTTGGCACTCATCCGCTATCGCGATGGCATCGTGTCTTATCCTACGCGTCAGCACTATTTCACCTATTGGATCAACCAGAATGTGAGAAAACGGCTGGTCACCGACTTGCAGGGACCGGTGCCTCCGTTCACGGCAAAGCAGCTGGTTAGCGTGAATTACATGACTACACATCCGTCGGCATATCCAATGTTGAAGATGCATCCCAATTGGATTGGCGAGATCAGGAAGATGGAGGACAGCATTTCGGGACACACTTATCGTTATATTCCCAAGGCTGCATTGGACAATAGCGCACTGCTGAGGTCCACCATTTACAATGGCGACATCATCGTCATCCTCACCTCTAAGCGTGGTCTCGACACCAGTCATATCGGTATTGCTGTTTGGCATGCTGATGGTCTTCATCTGCTCAACGCTTCTGCCATCCGGCACCATGTGGTTGAGGAGCCCAAACTTTTCCGCACTTACATGATGGAGCACCCGACGTTTACAGGCATTAGAGTTGTAAGGGCAATATAAAAGGTCAAATTCAACCCTTCCGTTGACATACACTTCATAAATGACAAAAGAAGATATAGAAAGATTCATGAAACATCTTGCAATACTATTAGTTGCGCTGTTAAGTACACTGAACATTTCTGCGACGTGGGCCAATGTTGGGGGAAAAAATATTCAGACTGTGACGACAGACAGCCTTCGCACTGCTGACTTGCTTTTTGTGCTCAACCCAAAAGGCAATGCAATTACCGAAGTGACAGAGGGTGTTGACCACATGCCCATCGATCATGTCGGCATTGTATTCCGCTCTGCGGACGGACTATTTGTTATGGAGGCAACAGCAGCACAGGGCGTGACATTTACACTTCTCTCTTCTTTCATAAAGCGGAATCATCAGCCCAACTTGATAAGTAGCGTGGTTGTGGGAAGACCGCGCAAAGATGTAGACCTTAAACGACTGATGGATAAATGGGAATGCTATCGAGGCCTACCTTACGACTCGCTCTACATGCCCGATGATCAAGCGATGTACTGTAGTGAACTGGTGCAGAAAATGCTATACGACAACAATGGCAAGCCTATCTACGGTACTATTCCTATGTCGTTTCACAACGAGCATGGCAAGATAACACGCTACTGGCGGAATTTCTATCATCGGCGTGGACTTGAAGTTCCAGAAGGAAAGCCTGGCACCAACCCTGGACAAATCTCTCGGGATGCCAATACTGTCATACTTGGCTTGCTTATAACAAATATAAAAAAAACACAAAGCCCAGTACAATAACCATGATATTGCACTAATATTTGTATCTTTGCATTTAACAATACAAAGAAACGAAACAATGATTCATATATTCAATCCTGAACATGATATAGCGTTGGGTGCACATGTAGAGCAGTTTACCGCTCCACATGCTGCTCGGCAATTGCGCCACGACTTAGGTTTCTTGCCGATGATATGGGCTGAGGAAGGTGACAAAGTCATCGTGGAAGACGTTGAAGCGGCTAAGGAAGCTTTCCGGCATTTAGGGTTGAAAGCAAAGGGATCATGGCATAGCTGGAAGAGAATTGCGGAGGTGCTGGATGTGCGTCAACCCGAGGAGATTGATCCGTGGGGTTGGGATCAGGCACTATTCCGTCGAATGACAAAGGCAGGAGTGTCTCCTGCGCTGCTGCCGATGCCCAACCGTATGGAAGCTATCCGGCAGATGAGTCATCGTCAATGGGCTGCTGAACACGTGTTGCCGGCTATGCGTCGTCTGCCCAACACTGTGGGCGAAGTTACGACAGTATCCAATGTCAGCTGTTTAATGGCTTTGCTGCATGATCATGGCCGCGTTGTGGTAAAGGCTCCGTGGAGCAGCAGCGGCAGAGGAATAAGGTATCTTGACGGGCAGGATCAAGCATCGTACGTCGCACCGATGCACAACTGGGCCCGTAACGTCATAGGTCGGCAGGGCTGTCTCATGCTGGAGCCCTATTATAATAAGGTGTCGGACTTTGCCATGGAGTTCATTTCAGACGGTCGCGGTACGGTGCGCTATTGCGGATTGTCGGTCTTCGACACACGCAGTGGTGCTTACACGGCTAGCATCCTCGACACGGAGGAGGACAAAGCTGCACGATTGGCAACTTGGATTAGCGCTGACCAGCTCATACTAATCAAGGAGCAGTTGACAATGGTACTCGCCAGAGAGCTTGGCAACAGCTATCGCGGCCCCTTAGGTGTCGACATGATGGTGGTCAGCGTGGACAACAAGCTGATGGTGCATCCCTGCGTGGAGCTGAACCTCAGACGCACGATGGGACACGTGGCCTTGGCACTGACACGTCGCTTCAAAGTATTGCCGAAGATCATGAGCATCGTGTACACGGATAAGTATAGGTTGAAAATAGAAGCCCCTCTCTAATTCCCCCAAGGGGGGAGAAAAGCAATACCCCAAAGCTACCGTTGTGGTGACTTTGGGGTATTTGCTTATTATCTATTGATGAATGTTGAAAGACTTACTAATCATTCAACATTCATCATTCAACATTCATCATTCAACATTCATCATTCGTTTACGCTCCGTGGAACAGATATTCCTTTTGCGTGTCGATGGCGATGCGGGTGAAGAGCTCGTTGACCAGAGCGTCAGCAACCTCAAGGGCGTGGTTGAAGAGTTGGTCGCTGAAAGCCTGCAACATGTCGTGAGCTTCCATCGGCCGTTCCTTATAGATGGCGAGATAGCGCTCCTCAAATTCTTTCTGCCGCTGATCGTTCTCAGCTTCGAGCTTGGCGTAGGTCTCCTTGATCAGTGGCGCATAGGCGTTGTAGTTGACCATGCCCAGTGTCATCACCTTGCGGAAACGCCAGTAAGCAGAGGCTGAGTCGCAGTGATTGTCGCCAATGCTGTAGGCTTTCGGGAAAGAAGAGATGCCCTGATAGATAGGCAGGAAGACACCGAGGTCGGCCATGCCGTTGGCTACGTATGTAACACAGCCGATTTCCTTCGGCAGCCACGGGCGCACCTGCAAGAGGTGAGTCTGAGTGGTGCGGAAGATCGACACGGGACGGAAAGGCTCCTTACCGTTGTTGTGGAGGTAAGGATCGTGATCAGTACCGTCGTAGTGGAAGCGGAACGCATTGCGCAGACGCGCGATGGTGATTGGCTTCTCGGGTTCAGCAAAGACGGGGAACGTGTTCTTCGTCACATCCTGCTTCATGCCCGGGGTGAAGATTCCCTGCAATCCCCATACACGTGGATAGTTATAGGTGGTATCGTCTTTGTCGTCCTTGGAGTAAGCCTCGTGGAAGTCAAACTCACCCTTTGAAGGGTCGTATAGTCCATGCTTCTGTGCGAACTCGATGAGATCCTTCGACGCGATATAGTTCTCCTTGTCGTTGGGATCGTATTTGCGGAAACGGCTCTGGTTACCCGTCACGAAGTACTTGTCGTTAGGCATACGGCAAGCCAGAAAACGGTGTCCACAGCAGTTCTCGAGATACCAAGTCTCCTTATTATCGATGAATCCGATGCCAAAGCCCTCAGCGGAACCATATTTCTCGATCAGGGCGCCGAGTCGCTCCACGCCCTCGCGTGCTGAGTGGATATAGGGCAGCACGATGTTGTAGGTGCAGTTCTCAGCGAGTCCATCCTTGACGTATGGATCAAACTCCAGCGCTTTGGGACTGCTGAAGATCGTCTCCGTGCTGCTCTCACCGATGCCCAGCGAGTTGAAGCCTGCGCTTCCCCACTCGTGGTGATATTGATAGTCGGGCAGGGCTGTGTAGCCCAAACGCTTCTTTGGCAACGGGCAGCGGAAGCCACTGTCGTCAGCGACAAACTCCTCGGGACCGTTGTCGGTGTCGGGGAAGACCAGCCAGTTCTTGCAGCGCATGGCGTCGAAATCCTCGGAACGGGCATAGATGTGTGATCCATCACCTGTAGCCTTGCAGCCGACAACGATCGTCGTGCACTCTGAGGTCAGGCGACCCATGATTTTCTTTTCTTTCTTTTCCATAGTCTTTGATGATTATAAGATCGTATGATGTTTGTGATATCTTACTTCTTGCGACCCAGCGAGCGCAGCCATTTCAGTGGGTGGCGCAGCACGCTGCCGATGCCCTTGCTCTGTGTCGGGGCAGACAGAGTTGCTGGTTGCTGCTGTGGACGTTTTTTCGACTTGGGTCTGTTGCCTTGTGCACCCTTCTTTCTGTAGTCCTGTGCATTGCCGTTTTGCGGATTGCGACCCTCGCCCTTCGGCCCTCGCTGTCGGCGGTTGTTGCGGTTGCGCTCCTGGCCTTGACGCTCCTCGGCGCCACGGTTCTCACCGTTGCGAGCCTCATTGTTACGGTTCTCGCCGTTGCGGTTGTCCCTATTGCGGTTGTCGCCGTTATGTCTGTCCTTGTTGCGGTTGTTGCGGTTGCCCTTGTTGGGGTTCTGAGCGTTGTCGGCTCTGTTGTCTGTCGTCGGTGTTTGATCATTGGTTTGAGCTTCCGCGTTGTTACGGTTTCCGCGCTGTCGGCGGTTGTTGCGGCGGTCGTCGCACTGCTCGCCCGGTGCGCCCTGCTGGTTTTGTGCATTGCGGTTAGCGCGCTTTGTGTCTTTGTGTGCAGTATTGTCACGGTCTTTGCGACGACGGCTTTTTGCTGAAGTCTTGCCATTGCGCTTAGAGATCGTGTACTCCGGGCCCTCACCACAGCCTTCGGGCAGTGGATTCTTCTTGATATCCTTCTCAAGGAACTTCTCGATCTGGTGGAAAGCATACATATCGTCTTCGTTGACGAGCGTGATGGCAACGCCGTCGCGGTCGGCACGTGCCGTACGGCCAATGCGGTGGACATAGTCTTCGGCATCGTGAGGAACGTCGTAGTTGATGACCATCGCGATGTCGTCGATGTCGATACCACGGGCCAGGATGTCCGTGGCCACCAAGACGTCGATCTGTCCGCTCTTGAACTTGAACATCATATCGTCGCGCTCGGCCTGATCGAGGTCGGAATGCATCTCGCCACTGTTGATGTGCAGACGGGTGAGTGCCTGGTTGATGTGCTTGACCTTTTGCTTGCTTCCCGAGAAGATGATGACGCGCTTGAGGTCACCGGCCTTGAAGATGTCCTCAATGATCTTCAATTTCTGCGTCTCATAGCAGATATATGCGCTTTGCTGAATCTTTTCAGCAGGTTTGCTCACAGCCAGTTTCACCTCCACAGGGTCCTTCAACAAACTCTGCGCGAGCTTTTCGATGTCCTTCGGCATCGTGGCTGAGAACATGATCGTCTGACAAGTCTGAGGCAGTTGCGAGGCGATCTTCATGATGTCGTCTGAGAATCCCATGTCGAGCATACGGTCGGCCTCATCGAGTACGAAAAAGCTTACCTTGCTCAGATCGACGTTGCCCAGGCTGATGTGAGAGATGAGTCGTCCCGGTGTGGCAATGACCACGTCGACTCCCGACTTCATACTCTTAAGCTCCTGGTCGTAGCGGTTGCCGTCATTGCCGCCGTAAACAGCCACACTGCTCACGTCTGGTGTATAGTAGGCAAAGCCCTGCATAGCCTGGTCGATCTGCTGGGCGAGCTCACGGGTCGGTGACATGATGACGCAGTTGACGGCATTGTCGGGGTATCCGCCGTCGTCGAGTTTGGAAAGGATTGGCAGCAGGTAGGCTGCTGTCTTGCCGGTTCCGGTCTGTGCTACGCCGAGCACGTCGCGGCCGCTGAGGATTTCGGGGATACACTTCTCCTGCACTGGTGTGCATTCCTCGAAGCGCATGTCATAGAGTGCGTCAAGGACGTTATCGCTTAAGTCTAATTCTTCAAATCTCATTATATATGCTTCTTTTTATCGTTTAATATAAATAAGGTGTACCCACCTTACGTGTTATTCTGAACTGTCTCTGAACTGTCTGTTATTTATTATTTATTATTTATTATTTATACACTATACATTACTCATTAATTCGGTGCATGACGGTAACAGATCAGTGCGATGATGATGAAGATCAGGTTGGGCATCCATGCTGCAAGCATCGGCGGGAAGCCTGCGTTGATGGCAAAGGAGGCCGAAACGGTCTGCAACATGATATAGGTGAAACTCAGTGCCAGTCCGATACCAAGGTACATGCCCATGCCGCCCTTACGCTTTCTGGCAGAGAGCGAAGCACCGATGATCGTCAGGATGAACGAGGCGAAAGACGAGGCAATGCGTTTGTGATACTCCACCTCGTACTGCACGACGTTGCCCGAACCGCGGTTGATCTGTTTGGAGATGTAGTCTCGCAGTGCCGGCGAGGTAAACGTCTCCTGTTGTCCTTTGGAATAGACGAGATCCATCGGCTCCATCTGTATGATTGTGTCCTTGACATCACCGGTGGTGATATGCTCGCGCAGGCCCTTGAGCCGCCGTATCTTCCAATTGCTGAGTTTCCAATGGAACTTGTTGTCAGAGATGGTGTCGTACTGAATCGTCATGGCCGTGAGGTGCGAGATGAGTTTCTTGTCCTTGAAACGGTCGAGACAGAAGCCATAGCCCTGCTTTTGCGTGTCGTCGTAGTGCTGGATGTATGCGATCACGCCGGGTCCCACCTGCAACTGCACATTGTCGGCCGACGTCTGCTTCTTCTTGTTCTTGTACATCGACTCAAAGTTCTGCCGGATCACCGTGCCGTGGGGAATGACATAGGCCGAGAGGAAATATGACAGTCCGGCCAACAGCACACACGTGAACATGTATGGTCTGAGCAGTCGTTTGAACGAGATGCCTGTGGCCATCATGGCGATGATCTCGGAGTTGCCGGCCATCTTCGACGTGAAGAAGATCACGGCAATGAAGACAAACAACGCGCTGAAGAGGTTGGCGAAGTAGGGGATGAAGTTGGCATAATAGTCAAAGACGATGGCCCGCAACGGTGCATGATACTGGGTAAACTTCGCCAGGTTCTCATTGACATCGAAGACAATGGAGATGGAAATGATCAGGGCGATGGAGAAGAAATAGGTGCCGATGAACTTGCGGATGATATACCAGTCGATCTTCTTGATATATCTGAAGGGATTGATGTACTTCAATACCCTGAGGAAACGGAAGAGATGTCCGATCCACTTCAATATACGTTGCAGCAGACGAGTGTGGCGTGCTATCCAGCCAAAGCCCTTGTGCAGCCACGCCGGATGACGGCTCATCCAGCGGGCTACCTTGTAGCGTCTGCGGTGTTTACGTATCTTGCTAAAACTTTTCATGAACGTAACGATAATCAAATTCTTCTGCCCAGCTGGTCAATCACTGACCGCTTCCACTGCACAAAGTCGCCCTGCTCGATGTGCTGACGCGCATCGGTGACAAGACGGAGGTAGAATGCTAGGTTGTGGATGCTGGCAATCTGCATGGCCAACAGCTCACCGGCCTTGAACAGATGGTGGAGATAAGCCTTGGTATAGACTTTGTCTGTCTCACAGCCGTCCGGGTCGATAGGGGAGAAGTCCATCTCCCATTTCTTGTTGCGCATGTTCATAGTGCCCTGATAGGTGAAGAGCATGGCATTGCGGCCGTTGCGTGTCGGCATGACACAGTCGAACATGTCCACACCGCGCTCGATAGCCTCAAGGATATTCTGCGGTGTGCCTACACCCATGAGGTAGCGGGGCTTGTCCTTCGGCAGGATGTCGTTGACCACCTCGATCATCTCATACATCACCTCGGTAGGCTCGCCGACAGCCAGTCCGCCGATGGCGTTACCGTCAGCGCCCTTGTCGGCGACAAACTTTGCGGCTTCCTGGCGCAGATCCTTAAACGTACAGCCCTGCACGATCGGGAAGAGGCTCTGGTGATAGCCATAGAAGGGCTCGGTCTCGTTGAACCGCTTGATGCACCGGTCGAGCCAACGCTGGGTCATGGCGAGGCTTTTCTTGGCATAAGCATAGTCGCTCTGTCCGGGAGGACACTCGTCGAGAGCCATCATGATGTCGGCACCGATGACACGCTCTGTGTCCATGACGTTCTCGGGAGTAAAGATGTGCTTGGAGCCGTCGATATGCGAGCGGAACTCACAGCCTTCCTCTCTCAGCTTGCGGATGCCCGTCAGCGAGAACACCTGGAAGCCACCGCTGTCGGTCAGGATCGGGCGCTCCCATCCATTGAAACCATGCAGTCCGCCTGCCGCACGCAACACTTCGAGTCCCGGACGAAGGTATAGATGATAGGTGTTGCCCAAGATGATCTGTGCCTTGACCTGCTCGCGAAGCTCACGGAAGTGTACGCCCTTGACAGAGCCACACGTACCTACGGGCATGAAGATCGGGGTCTTGATCTGTCCGTGGTCCGTGGTGATCAGTCCGGTACGTGCGTCACTGGCGTTGTCGGTATGTTGAAGTTCAAATGTCATGCTGATGTTTATTCGTCTTTCTTCTTGTCATTGTCGTCGCTGTCCTCTTTGGGGATGGACAGATCGACGGGATGTTCCACAATCTCATCGGTGAGGGCAAAGTCCCAGACGTCCTGTACGTTCTCGACATAGTGGAACTCCACACCCTTGCGATACTTCTCGGGGATCTCCTCGATGTCTTTCTTGTTGTCGCGGCACATGACGATGTCGGTGATGCCGGCACGTTTGGCAGCGAGAATCTTTTCCTTGATGCCACCCACGGGCAGCACTTTTCCACGCAGCGTGATCTCGCCTGTCATGGCCGTGTTCTTGCGTACCTTGCGCTGGGTGATAGCCGATGCGATCGATGTGGCGATGGTGATGCCGGCCGAGGGGCCGTCTTTCGGAGTAGCGCCTTCGGGCACATGGATGTGGATATTCCAGTTGTCGAAGATGCGGTAGTCGATGTTCAGCGTATCGCAGTGGGCTTTGACATATTGCAGGGCGATGATGGCACTTTCCTTCATCACGTCGCCAAGGTTACCCGTCAGCGTGAGCTTGCCGCCCTTGCCTTTGGACAGTGATGTCTCGATGAAGAGAATCTCACCGCCAACACTTGTCCATGCCAGTCCCGTGACGACACCCGCATAGTCGTTGCCTTGGTAGATGTCGCGATAGAAAGGCGGATTGCCCAGCAGATCCTGCAAGACAGCAGGTGTGATCGTGGTGTACTCCAACTCTCCGTCCATGGCTTTCTTGAAGGCCAGCTTGCGCAGTGCCTTGTTGATCTGCTTCTCCAACTGTCTCACACCACTCTCACGAGTATATGACTCGATGATCTTCTCCAATGCCTGCTTGGTGAACTTCACCGGCGGTTCGATAGTGTCGAGGCCCGTGTTTTTCAGTTCGCGTGGCACGAGATGGCGTTTGGCGATCTCGATCTTCTCCTCCGTGATATAGCCCGACACCTCGATGATCTCCATACGGTCGAGCAATGGGCGCGGAATCGTGTTGAGATCATTGGCAGTAGCAATGAACAGCACCTTGGAGAGATCATAGTCTACATCCAGGAAGTTGTCGTGGAAAGCACTGTTCTGTTCCGGATCGAGCACCTCCAAGAGGGCTGACGACGGGTCGCCGTTGATGGTGTTCTGCGTCACCTTGTCGATCTCGTCGAGTATAAACACGGGATTTGAAGAGCCCGCCTTCTGAATGCTCTTGATGATACGACCGGGCATGGCACCGACATAAGTGCGGCGATGACCGCGGATCTCGCTCTCGTCGTGGAGTCCGCCGAGCGACACACGCACATACTTACGCTTCATGGCTGCCGCAATGCTCTTGCCCAGTGAGGTCTTGCCGACTCCCGGTGGACCATAGAGACAGATGATCGGTGACTTCAGGTCGCCACGCAGCTGTAGCACAGCGAGGTATTCCAGGATGCGCTCCTTGACCTTTTCCATGCCATAGTGGTCACGGTCGAGGATACGGCGGGCGCGTTTCAGATCGAGGTTGTCCTCAGTATATTCTCCCCATGGCAGGCTTACGAGTTGTTCGAGATAGTTGACTTGTACGCTGTACTCCGGACTCTGAGCATTGAACATATCGAGTTTGTCAAGCTCTTTTTTGAAGAGTTTGGCAACCTCATCGGGCCATTTCTTGTTCTTGGCTTTCTCTTCCAGCTCATGCTTCTCGGTAGAACCGTTGTCAGAGCCGAGCTCTTCGCGGATGTTCTTCATCTGCTGTTGCAGGAAGTACTCCTTTTGCTGCTCGTCAAGATCCTCATGTGTCTTCTGCCGAATCTGGTTTTTCAGTTCGTTGAGCTGTATGTCGCGGTTCTCCAGTTTCAGCAGTTCCATGAGTCGCTGTGAGATGTCACCGATCTGCAACAATTTGATTTTGTCACGTACGGAGAACGGCAGGTTCGTGCATACAAAGTTGATGAGCAGTGTGTCTTCGCCCATATTCTTCAGCGGCATCATTGTCTCACTGGGGATCTCGTCATTGACGTTGATGAGTCGCTCTGTGGTCGTATGCAGATCGGCCATAAAGGTTTTGTACTCATCAGTATTCTTCTCCTTGTCGTCAGGAATATGCTCGGGCGCAGGCTTTACAATACCGGTATAGTAAGGCTTGTAGCCAGTGATGGTCTCAAGTTCGCAGCGGCCGAGTGCCTGGAAGATCGCTGTGATGTTGCCGATATTAGGCATCTCGATCATCTTCACCAACCGAGCATAAACGCCGATCTTGTAGAGATCAGCGACTTTGGGAGAGTCGATATCAGCATTGCGCTGGCAGAAGATGGCACAAATCATGCCGTTGCCCGACTTATCGAGCTTCTTGGCCAGGTTGATACTGGCTTTTCTACCCAACAGGATTGGCACCAATATACCAGGGAAGAGCACCATGTTGCGCGTCGTCAACACGGGAACTTCATCGGGAGCCTGAGTATTGAAGAGGGTAGAGGTGTCGCCTTCAAAGTCGGCGAACATCTGAATGGATGTATTTGGTTTCTTATTCATGAATATATTGTTCCTTGTTTCAAGCTGTGAGAAGGATCCTTTACTACTTTTAATGTGCAAAGTTACAAAAATTATGGCATAATGTTTTAGTCTGTTCAATAAAAAACGCTAAACCAAGTCTAACAATTGGCTAACAATTGGCTTTGCAGCAAAATAATATGTTTATGAGAGCGTTTAAGAGGTTATGAGTCATACAGAAAAATTTGGTTTCCAGTTCCGACAATTCTTTGTCGGACAACAGCACTGTGCCATGAAGGTAGGTACAGACGGTGTGCTGCTTGGCGCATGGGCCACAGGTGGACATCATATCCTTGACATCGGTACGGGTACGGGCGTGGTTGCGCTGATGATGGCACAGCGCTTTCCGTCAGCCGATATCGATGCCATAGAAGTGGATCACGATGCCGCCGAACAAGCCACGGACAATGTGCGGCAATCCCCCTTCGCTTCCAGAGTTACTGTGACGCACACTGCCCTACAGAACTTTCATCCGTCAGCACCATACGACAGTATCGTCTGCAATCCGCCATACTTTCTCAACAGCCTGAAAGCGCCCGAGACTTCGCGCTCGCTGGCCCGTCATGCGGGAGGCGACAGCCTGACGTTTCGTGATATTTTTGTTTTTGCAAAAGCAAACACTACGGACACTGGTGTTGTAAACGTCGTTGTGCCTACGCTCAGCCAGGAGGCTTTGGAGACCGAGGCTTATCTTTTGGGCTTCAGAAAAAAACGTGAGCTGCTTTTGCGCACGACCCCGCGAAAGCCTCTCTCGCGTGTGCTGGTCACCTTCAGCCGTTCCTCCCACTCTCCAGCAGAGCGATCCGAGCAGTGTCTGATGAATGCCGACGGCAGCAGAAGTGCCTGGTATCAGCAACTTACCGCCGATTTCTATGTCAAATAGACTGCCCCTTTTGAGGACAGAGAAGTGAACACTAATTACTTTCCGGCCCCTGCGAAGCGTCAGTAACTTGCGAAACTTGAATATTAAAACAAATTACACGCTTGGTTGCGGAATTAAGGATACATGAAAGAACGGACTGCGGAACCCGATTTCTAAGGATTACTCCCAAAACCTTAGCCTTACTCTCAAAACCTGAACTAATTTATTAAAGGTGCTGACACAAATCTACTTTCCATTTCAAACAAAGATGCATGAAACACTTGCCTATTCCACCATAAAGATGTACATTTGCAGTCTGAACAGTGATATTATAGAGAACAGAGCAGATATGGATTCCATGTATCTGACAGAATAACGGAAAGACTATGATGGGAAACTTATTCTCAGCAGACGGATGGCTGAACCAGTCAATAACGGATGTCAATAACATATTGTGGACATACGTTGTCCTGGCA
>DLDU01000020.1:0-14668 GCA_002481295.1 Prevotella sp. UBA7764
TACGCCACAAAGACGGCACAATACACGCTGACAGTTGAAGCCGCTACAGGCATCAGCGATGTGAAGACAGACGCCGCCGAAAAGGCCAAATGGTACGACTTGAGCGGCCGCCCATTGAATGGCAAGCCAACCAAGACTGGTATCTATGTAAAGAACGGCAAGAAGGTCCTGATTAAGTAGTCATACACGCACCAAATATCATTCGGGGACGGAGCAAACCAAAATGCTTCGTCCCCGATTTTTTTTGCCCCTATTACTACATTTCGCGCTTTCAAAAAGTTAAAAGTATTAAATCTTCATCTTTACAAGCCTCGATAGAATTCGCCTCGTCACTTTTCTACCGTTTAACACGTAAATTATTGATATAAAACAATATACAAATACTCTGAATATTTATAACAAAGAAAGGGCAAAACTTCAATATGGGTTTTGTCCTTTCCTATTTATATAAGATTATTGCTATTTATATTTCATGTAAGCCTTCTGCAGTTTCTCGTCGTATTTGTTCTGTGCATATTGAGGGCCATTCTGACTAAAATGCATCATAGATACTCTATGATACTGGGTGCCCGAAAAGCGGAGACTGAAATAGTTTGTTTACGCATTGTTTACGCAGACATGAAAAAAGCACTTGCGAGAAACCCGTAAGTGCTTGATTTTTAGTGTGGACCAGCTAGGGCTTGAACCTAGGACCTCCAGATTATGAGTCTGTTGCTCTAACCAACTGAGCTACAAGTCCAACTTATATGAGCCGAAGAGGCCGATAAGATTTGTGGTGCAAAGATACAAGTTTCCAGTCGAATAGCCAAATATTTTTTGTGAAAAGTAGATAATAAGTCTTCACTATATTGGCTGTTAGGGCTAATTTGACTATCTTTGCAAGCAATAAACACAGCGAAGCAGAATCGATGAAAAGCGAACAGATACTAAACACAGACCCTCATGTGGGGCTCAGCGACGCGCAAGTAGCAGACAGCCGACAGCAATATGGCGACAATGTGCTCACCCCGCCGAAGAAGACTTCCCTTTGGAAGCTCTATCTCGACAAATACCGTGATCCCATCATCCAAATTCTTCTTGTGGCCGCACTGGTGTCCCTGGTACTGGCCTTTGTAGAGCATGACTTTGTGGAGACGTTAGGCATCTTCATCGCTATCTTCATCGCCACGACAGTAGGTTTCTACTTTGAGTGCGACGCTGCACGCAAGTTCCGCGTGCTCACTGCCATCAACGAGGATCAGCCCGTGAAGGTGCGACGTGCCGGAAAGGTGATGGAGGTACCTCGCCGCGACGTTGTTGTGGGTGACATCATCCTTGTGGAGACAGGCGACGAGGTTCCCGCCGACGCTGTCCTTGTGGAAGCAGTCAACCTGCAAATCGACGAGTCGAGTCTGACCGGCGAGCCGCTGACTTCCAAATCGGTGACAGACGCGCAAAGCCAGCAGTCTGCTGACACTGCCAGTCAACTGTCATCACTCAACCTTCAACACTCCGCTGACGCAATCATTCAACATTCATCACTCAACACTCAACATTCCTCCGAGGCTTATCCCAAGAACGTGATTCTTCGCTCCACGATGGTGATGAACGGTCGTGGCACGGCAATTGTCACGCGCGTCGGCGACAGCACTGAGATCGGAAAGGTAGCCACAGAGGCCACGGAAGCCACCCAGACCAAGACACCGCTGAACCTTCAGCTCGACAAACTGGCCAAGCTCATCTCCAAGGTAGGCACCGGCGTCTCCATCGCCGCCTTTGTCATCTTCCTTGGTCACGACATTCTCACCAACAGTCTTTGGCACACCACCGACTATCTCTCCATGCTGCAAGTGGTGCTAAACTACTTCATGATGGCCGTCACGCTGATTGTCATGGCCGTACCCGAAGGTTTGCCGATGGCCGTGACACTGGCGCTGGCACTGAACATGCGCCGGATGCTGAAGTTCAACAATCTCGTGCGCAAGCTGCACGCCTCGGAGACGATGGGCGCCGTCACCGTGATCTGTACCGACAAGACGGGCACACTGACCCAAAACCGTATGACCGTCCATGACATCCAGCTCATTGAGGGCGACCACCTCGTCAAAGCAGAAGAAGCCAGTGCCGCGACAAAAGCCAGATTTTCCGAAGCTGTCGCTGCGAACACTACGGCCGAACTCGACGAGAACAACGCCCCCATCGGCAACCCCACCGAAGGAGCCCTGCTCATGTGGCTGCAACAGCAGGGCAAGGACTATCAGCAACAGAGAGCATCACAGCCCGTTGACAGTCAGATCCCCTTCTCCACAGAAAAGAAATACATGGCCACCACGGTCGTCCTCGACGACAAAACACGGACATATATAAAAGGAGCACCAGAGATCATCGCCTCGCTGTGCGATCTCGCCGAGCCTCAGCAGATCCATCTGCGCGAAGTGCTGTTGGGCTATCAGCGTCAGGCCATGCGCACCCTGGCCTTTGCCTGGCGTGACGGCGACTTCAGCGAAGAGGGCGGATACACGTTCCAGGGCATCGCTGCCATCAGCGATCCTGTCCGTGAAGACGTACCCTCGGCCGTGTCCACCTGCCGTGGCGCCGGCATCAAGATCAAGGTTGTCACCGGCGACACCTCAGCCACAGCCGTAGAGATAGCCCGTCAGATCGGCATCTGGCCTAAGGAAGAAACCACCAAGGCCAAAGAGCTTCGTTGGCACATCACCGGCAGCGACTTTGCCGCACTGAGCGATGAGGAAGCCTACGACCGCGTGGAGGACATCCGCGTGATGTCGCGCGCACGTCCGACAGACAAGCAGCGTCTCGTGCAACTCCTTCAGAAGCACGGCGAAGTGGTTGCTGTCACCGGCGACGGCACCAACGACGCACCGGCTCTCAACCACGCCCACGTGGGACTCTCGCTTGGCTCGGGCACATCGGTAGCCAAGCAAGCCTCCGACATCACCCTGCTCGACGACAGCTTCCACTCCATCGCCAACGCCGTGATGTGGGGCCGCTCGCTCTACAAAAACATTCAGCGGTTCCTCTTCTTCCAGCTTGTCGTCAACGTCAGTGCCCTGCTGCTCGTCCTCGGCGGCAGCATCATCGGCACAGAGATGCCGCTCACGGTGACACAGATCCTTTGGGTCAACCTGATCATGGACACCTTTGCCGCCATGGCCCTGGCCTCGTTGCCGCCCTCGCGGGAAGTGATGAAGGACAAACCGCGCAAGCCCTCCGACTTCATCATCTCGAAGTCGATGGGACGCGGCATCCTCGGCTGCGGCATCGTGTTCTTCGCCATCATGTTTGTCTTCCTCATCTGGTGCGAGCGCCATGGTGCGGGCAGCATCATCGACGTACATGAGCTGACGATGTTCTTCACCACCTTTGTCATGCTGCAGTTCTGGAATCTCTTCAACGCGAAATGCTTAGGCTCCACACACAGTGCCTTCCACAACCTGCGGCACGACGGCGGCCTGCTGCTCGTGTTGCTGCTGATCTTCATTGGACAATGGCTCATCGTCACCTTCGGCGGCCGCATGTTCCGCACGCAACCGTTGAGTGCAGAGGAATGGCTCATCATCACGGTAGCCACATCCTTGGTACTTGTTGCCGGTGAGCTATGGCGGGCCATCAAACGAATCAGGGAGGTCAAGGCATGAAAACCATCTATTTAGACAGAGACAATACCGAGGACTTGGAGCCGGCCGTGGCCACCATTGGCTTTTTCGACGGTGTGCACCGCGGTCACCGCTTCCTCATCGGTCAGGTCACCGACGAAGCCCGTCGCCGTGGCCTGCGGTCGATGGTCATCACCTTCGACCAGCATCCCCGTCAGGTATTGCAGCAAAACTATCAGCCTCAGCTGCTGTCCACCCTCGAAAACAAGCTCGTGCTGCTCTCGCGCACGGGCGTCGACTATGTTGTCGTCGTGCATTTCGACCTTGCGCTGGCCTCTCTGAGTGCCCGGCAGTTCATGGAGCTCATCCTCCGCCAACAGCTCCGTGTCAGACAACTGGTCATCGGATACGACAACCGCTTTGGCCACGACCGCACCGAAGGCTTCAACGACTATGTGCGCTACGGCCGCGAGATGGGCATCGACGTGGTGCAGAGCGAACCCTACCTGCTCCACGGTGTGAAGGTCAGCTCGTCGGTAGTGCGCTCGTTTATCCAGGCTGGCGAAATAGAAATGGCCAACGAGTGCCTGGGCTATCCCTACACGATAGAGGGCAAAGTCGTGGACGGCGTGAAAGAGGGCCGCCGTCTGGGCTTCCCCACAGCCAACCTTGTGCCCTCCAGCCTTGCCCAGCTCTTGCCTGCCGCCGGCGTCTACGGCGTGAAGGTACGCACCGAGGGCAGCATGACACAGCGCCCGGGAATGACCAACATCGGCATGCGCCCTACCTTCGGCGGGCACCATCAGACCGTGGAAACCAACATCTTCGACTTCGAGGACAACATCTACGGCCAACGGCTGCTTCTCTCTTTCTACAGCCGCATACGCGACGAACGGAAGTTCGACAACGTCGAGCAGCTCATCCAGCAGTTGCGGCAGGACAGAAAAGACATTGAAGAGCGGTTCCGGCAGCATGGCACCATCGTGCCCGCACCGCGCGATTGAAGTCAGGCGCACCCGACAGCCACCCACACAAAACGCATTTAGATCAATCATTCAACCATGAGAAAAAGTTCATTGCACGACATTGCCAACATCGTCTTATACGTTATTCTGTTTCTACTCATCCAGTTGGCCGTCACCTTTGCCGTAGCGATCATCGCCATGTGGATCGGCGGCACACCTTGGTCGTCCATCAGCCAACATCTACAGACCGGCTCATTGGGACTGAACGGCAAGGAGCTGGTCGCAGCCACAGCCATCAGCAGCGTCCTCACCTTTTGTCTTTTTGTCGCCTGCCACTGGGCTCCTGTCAAGCGCGACTGGCTGGCCACACGTCCTTGGACAGCTCTGATATGGGTGGTGATCCTTGCTCTTGGCACCATCCTGCCGTCGCAATGGTTCGTGGAGCGCATGGAGATCACACTGCCCGAGAGTACTGAGAAGCTCTTCGAGAGCATCATGGGCGAGCCGCTCGGCTATGTCGCCATTGGCATTCTGGCTCCGTTGGTGGAGGAACTCGTCTTCCGCGGTGCCATACTCCGCACGCTGCTGAAGCTCTTCGACCGCAAATGGCACTGGGTGCCCATCGTCATCTCGGCGCTTATCTTCGGTGCCGTGCACATGAATGTCCCGCAGTTTGTCCATGCTGCGCTCATTGGCTTGCTGTTAGGCTGGATGTACTACCGCACCGACTCCATCGTTCCGGGTGTGGCTTTCCACTGGGTCAACAACACGGTGGCCTTTGTCATGTTCCACATGATGCCGCAGATGAACGACGGCAAGCTCATCGACCTTTTCCACGGCAACCATACCACGATGATGCTCAGCCTGCTTTTCTCGCTCTGCATCTTCCTTCCTGCCTTGTTCCAGCTCACGAGCAGACTGAAGAGAGCAGAGTAAGAGAGAGCCCAAGCCCTAACCCAAGCCCAAGCCCTTCACTAACCCTCCCCAAGGGGAGGGAATGGCAATACCCGCAACATTGGCTTGCCATACAAGCATTAGATTTTTAGTTAACGCTCCGCTACGCGGAATAAAGAATATAACCGAATATCAAGAAAATATATTCTAGATATTCGGTTATATTCTTGATACCATCGAAGATGGTGCGTTAAAAGGAAAACAGCAACCATAGACACGTTTCAAGCCAGCTTAAATCACCCGCTATTTCTTTACAAAACGCCTTCAACTTTCACTCACAATCTAGAGAATGAAAAATCAACCCGGCGACCTAAAATCGACAAAATTCAGACTTCTCCCATCGGTTTTAGCTTGATTTTGAACAGAAAAAGGTTGTTTGAACCCGTCATCTCAGTTGTTTGACATGATAAAACAACTGAGATGATCAGATAAAACAACTGAGATGACCAGGTTAGCTCAGTGTTTTGATCGAAAATTTTCTAGAGAATTTTGGAAGAAACAACTTGTTTTGTCCTTGTGGAAAACCAGAATATTCATAACAGACTTATTATCAGATACATACAGAAAATAGCTAATTTCCGCAAAAATCAGAGCAAAGGAAGTTTTCACTCAAAAGAATCGATTCTCAGAGCCCGTTTTTTGTCAGTTTTCACAACAAGGAAGGGATACGATAAAACGGTGGCAACGCAGATGTAACGACGCGATAGGTGGCGACCCACCATGGCCGCCCCACCCTCGCGTAACCGATATCGATCGAGCGAATGTCACTCTGCCGAAATACCGACCATCTTGCTTTGATAGCTGTCTATCGCCGCAGAGAGAGCAGCGTTGATGGCATACGAACTATCATCGGAGGAAGTGAATGTCCACTTGAAGTCGCCTTTGTCCAAACGACCGGCTCCCGTCCATCCCATGACCACAGCTGGCACCCGAGTGGCGACGTCGGGCTCGTAAGTGTACATCAGAGAGCTGTTGGTATCGAAATTGTTGTAAGCCGTACCGCCCACGAGCGCCTTCACACTACCGGGCACCTGCTCGTCACGCGAAGCCACCTCGTAGCAGTCGAAACTCGTTGAGCTCTCATGCTGCGTGATCGGCGTGCAGTTGGAAATTGCGCCCTTATCGGCATAGACATTGCCATAGCTCTTGATCATTCCGCCCGTCTCACCCGAGAAGGTGCCGCCGCCCTTGGCATCCGTACCCTGCTGAGAGATGAGCATCGGATCCTTTTTGATAAGCGTCGAGAATGGCCTGCAAGCCCATGAAAGTAGTCACGTTAGTAGCCTTGGATCCTGTCTTCACCTCACAAGTCACGGTCTTGGCCGTCTGCGCCGTGACATAGATGACGCGCGCGTCGGACTTCAGCGATCCATCGTCGTTGTAGGCGCCAACGCCCGTATTGTCGAGATGAGCAAAGCCCGAGCGGTCGTAGTTCTGCACCGTCATGGCCGTAGCCTCATTGGCGTTTGTCTCCAGCTCCTTGCCTTTGCTCACCGGCACGACCATCATGTCGTAGTTGCCGGCTTTGAGTCCTACCATGTCAGCACGATAGGTGTCGCCATAGCTGCGTACGAGCATGGAGTCGATGCGCGTGTAGGATGTGAAGTCGCCACCTTTTATATATACGTGATAGAGCGTGCAGTCGCCGAGCTTCTTAAACTTCACGTAAGCCGACTCCAACCAGCCCTTTGCCTCCGTGATCTCCACCTTGCCGTCCTCATTGCTTACCTTTCCTCCGGTGCTGTTGCCCGAGGCCTTGGCAAAACCCACGTTCTTTGGCGTGTAATAGACATCCTGCCAATCGGTACCGCAAACATAGAGCGTGTCCTTGTCAATGGCAATCTTAGTGATGTCAGCGGTATTGTAATATTTCAGGCTGCCGTTACTGTTGGTGATCAGTGCCTAGTTAGCCTGACTGTCAAAAGTCACGGCATGATCAGACACATCGGCTTTCGTATCGGAAGAAGCGCCACCCTTCAAAGCAGTTTTGTCTGCTGATGGCGTGGAAGTAAAGTTCCAGGAGACATCTGCCCATGCCCAGCCGGGAAGCAGCAAGAGGGCGATCAGCAGTAACAACGTATTGAGTATGTGTCTTTTCATCGTCTGTTCCTCCTTATTTCTTTATTTCCTTTTTTCCATTAATGATATAAACGCCCTTAGGGAGCTTGGTTTTGTCCTTACCCACATACCGTCCTGAGAGCGAAGAGATGCGGCCATCGGCAGTCCGGCGTGCGTCTTTGTTCACAACTTTGATACTCGTTGCAGTACCAAAAGCGATGTTCACCGGATCATTGAACGGCCAGACGATCACCAGTACGCTCGACGGATTCTCACTGACTGTGACAGACACAAAAGACAAGGTGGCTGTCGATGAAAGCGGCACCCGCTTTGGCACGGCAGAAAGCAACACACGTTACGAATATCGCTTGAAATCAGGCGGTAAGAGCGGCACTGCCAACAACATGTCCATCGCCGTACCGGCAAGCGGCACCCTGCAGGTATGTGCCCGCACAGGCTCTAACAGCGCTACCGACCGCAATCTGGTGCTCACCCAGGACGGAAAGGAACTGTACAACAAAGTGGTGCAGGAATCTGACGCTACATCGATTACACTCGACGATGGTAACGAAAGCAAGGTGTACCCCATCATCTCAGTAGCAGTGAACCAAGGCACAGTGGAAGTCACCTACCCTACCGGCTCCATGAATTTCTATGCTTTCACTTTCACGCCAGGCACTACCGGCATCAGCAGTACGGTGGAAAACCAGAAAGCAAACGACGGTGCAACCTATAACCTCGCCGGACAGTGTGTGGACAAAAACTATAAGGGCATAGTCATCAGCGATGGCAAGAAGGTGATACGGAAGTAAACTTCTCAAAAAGGAACGACCCTTGAATATGGTGACACCGTAGGGACGGCCCGCCGTGGCCGCCCTAACACGCTTGGCGGTAATATTAAATAATGCCTCTGCCACGCACCTGCATTCATGTCACCTCTTTCTGAACTATATCAAAATTGATTGTTCGATGATCAATGTAGTTATCCTCTGACTTAAATGTCGCCAAAACAAAAGGGCAAAAAAATAAAGGGACCGAACTCACGATTGAGTGTCGGTCCCTTTCTACGTTAGTATGTTATGAAAAATTTGAGAGAATAGAAACTTCACAGTTTCTTAATGTTGTTTTACTAAACATGATTTTATAGAGAAAGCATAGAAATAATCTTATTTGATCATCACCTGCCCCGTGGAGCTCTGCGTGCTTGTCATCGCTCGTGGAACGGAGTCGACAGCGGCACTGTCGCTCATGGCTACCGAAGTGCCTTTTTCTATCTCCGGCTTGGAATAGCCGTCGTAGCTGCTGATCGGGTCTTGATTTTTCTGAGCGAAGGGCACCTGAATGGCATTGCCAAGGGTCAGGACGATGGCGACAATAGCAGCGGCCTTGAAGAGCGGACGCAAGCGCTGCGGCATCGAAACGATGCGTGCCTTGACCACCTTGGGCTCCTCTGTCATAGCGAGAATCTTCTCGTCGAAGTCATCACCAAGCACATCAACCTTCGGCTCTTCGCGCTGGTAGGCGAATAGCGGCTGGTAGCGCTTCAAGTCGGCGGGGATGTCGGCCTGACTAAAGAACGCCCGCAAGATGTCTTCCTCTTCCAAGGAAGTCTCGCAGCGCCAATAGCGCTTCAAAAGCTGATTGATATACTTATAGTCCATCATTATTTTTGCATTTACACTATAATGACGAGGGAAATGGATAAAAGTTACAAGGGAATTCCATATTTAACCTTTGATAACAATATCAAGGGAATTAGTAACTATTCTGCGAATGAAGTCTTACTACTCGCTATCCTCTTTTTATCAAGAATTTGAGAATTATAGAATTTTCAGCGCATCATAGTGAATTGATAAGCATTGGAGAATATAAGCAGCTTCGCTGCCTTCTTTCGGATAATTCTTTTTAATTTCTGTCGACAGAATAATTCTCTCATTCTCATATTCTTGAGATAATATAGTCAAGGAAATCTCTTCAACGACAAGCAACAACCATTGCATCATTGCCTGCCACACATCAGACATCCAATCTTTCACCAATGCAAAAAAAACGTCTTTAATTGTTGCAACTTTGAGAATAATCTCTTATTTTTGCATTGTGAATAACCTTAAACGCCTATGATGACACTCCGTTCCAGCAAAGACATGATAATATCACCACAAACATAGTGGTGATAAACCGATTTGGATACATTGGTCAAATTGGCTAATTTTGCATCGTCATTAGCAAAACAAAACAAACAAACATATGAGAATCATTTTAAAGACAACAACCAACACATTTCCCGTCCCATTCGACTACCAGGCCAAAATGGTAGGATGCCTACACAAGTGGATAGGCACCAAAAATGAATTGCACGGAAAAATATCCCTCTACTCATTTTCCTGGCTACAAGACGGCGTGGTGGTGAAAAGCGCACTGTCGTTTCCTCATGGTGCCCGCTTCTTCATCAGTTTCTATGATGAAAGCGTCGTTAAAGACATCATCCGCACCATCCTCGACGATCCCGCCATGTTCTGTGGCATGGAGATAAGGGACATCACACTGGCCCCAGCCCCCGACTTCTCCAAGCGTGACCTGTACTATTGTGGCAGCCCTATTCTCATCAAGCGGAAAATGGAGGATGGCAGCTTCAAGCAATTCAATTTCAATGATGCCGAAGCCAGCCAATACATGAAAGAGACACTCGTCAATAAAATGCACGAGGCTGGACTGGAAGACGACGAGACCCTCGCTATCCACTTTGACACGTCGTATGAAAAGAAAAAACTGAAGCTCATACACTATCACGACATCGGCAACAAAGCCAGCCTCTGCCCCGTCATCATCCACGGCAAACCGGAAACCAAGCATTTCGCGTGGGAAGTGGGTATTGGCAACTCTACCGGCATCGGCTTCGGTGCCATCTATTAATACTAAAGGAGAACAGCGTATGTATATAGTCACTTTCAAGGGACCCTTTGGGTTCATCAAACCTTGGACTGCCGTCCGCGACGGCGAGACGTTCAGCCAGCAGTTTCTTACACCTTCTATTATAGAGGGCATCGAAAAGAAGCTCTTCCCCGAACTGCTCTCTTCTCCTGGCATCCACAAAATCATACGGCACAAACTCAGTTGCCAGGCGATGTCATCACAGCAGGAGGTCACCCAAGCCCGTGCATGGAAAAACACCAAGAAGAGCCATGAGCGTTTCCGGTCCATCATCAACCGCGACATACTTGTCAATCCCGTGCTACGCTTGGCCTTTACCGACGTCGACGACGCCATGCGGGCCTCGCGTCAGCATATCTGCCTCTGCCGCAACGAAGACGTGCTGCTGCCGGACAGAGAGATAAAAGAGATGGACGATCAGACATTCTCACAACTCCCGGGATTTGAACTGCATATAGGGCAGTCCAACCAGTCTTTCTTAGTGGGATTCAACCGGTTTGACAACCAGAAGCCCATGCACGGATGGATAGAATATAACGGAATATCGTTAACAAGATAGTAAGGCAATGACAAACAGACATGAGGAAATACTCGCTAAAAGTGAGCGCAATGGATCGGTGAGTCTCTACCAGCATCTCAAGGATGTGGCAGAACTGGCCGTAGTCATCGCACGCCACGAAGGCATGGACGAGCGCACAGCCCTCTTGGGCGCGCTGCTCCACGACATTGGCAAGACGAGCACTGTCTTTCAAAAGACGCTGAGCTCCGCCTTCCGCCCGGCTCCTCATTTCGTTTTCCGCCATGAGATCGCCTCACTCTTCTTTCTCTCTCTCGTAGAATCGAGCCGCCGTGACGCTGTGGTGGAAATGATAGCTGCGCACCACAAATCGGTCTACCAGGATGTCCGCGAGTTGGGACTGCTCGACCTCGACGAGTCGATGGACGATGCTTGTACCGTTCACGCAAAGGACTTCGACGTGTGGAGCCCAACAGCGATAGAGATTCTCGCCTCGTTAGGCATGGAAGTCCATCCGGTGAGCGTCGAAGAGGCACAAGCCAACTATGACTACGCTGTCGACTACTGTGCATCACGGCCTTTAGGCTGCTCGGCGTGGAAGGGACTGCTGATGGCTGCCGACCACATGGCCTCGGCAATGGAATGGAAGCAGGAGATGCCTACTGACAAGATCTTCGTCAAGCCCGACTTGCACTTTTATGACCGCCAGAGTGAGCTCTATCCTCTGTCACTCATCCCCACGGTGGATTCCCGGCAGCACACCCTCGTCTGCGCTCCTACGGGAGCCGGCAAGACCGACTTTCTGTTGCGCCGCTGCCGTGGACGGGTGTTTTACACATTGCCGTATCAGGCTTCCATCAACGCCATGTACGACCGCATCAAGCACGACCTCCGCGGCACTGGCGCTCAGGTTTGCCTGCTCCATGCAGCCTCAAGTCTGAAGGTTGCCGATGGCAAAATCGAGGAGCGGATCATGCAGCGGATGGTGGGTGCCTCGGTCAAGGTGCTCACGCCGCATCAGATGGCGTCTGTGGTCTATGGCATCAAGGGCTACGAGGCCATGGCCTTGGATCTGAAAGGATGTGATATCATCCTTGACGAGATACACACCTACTCCAACACCATCCAGGCCATCGTGTTGCGCATCATCGACATCCTCGTCGCCCTGGGCTGCCGCATCCATGTGGGTACCGCCACCATGCCGTCACTGCTCTACGACGAAATTCTCCGGCGGCTCGGCGGACCCGACAAGGTCTATCAAGTGAAACTTGACAACAGCACCCTCGAAACGTTCAACCGGCACCAACTTTATAAGCTAAGCAGCGATGACGACATCTTCCAGACTGTCGACAGTCTGGTGGCACAGGGGCAGAAAGTACTGTTGGTCTGCAACCAAGTCAAGCGGGCACAGGATCTCTACAACCAGGTGGCAAAACGCTATGGCGATGTCCCCACTATGCTCATCCACAGTCGGTTCCGGCGTTGTGACAGAAGCGATTTGGAGACTACGCTCACATCAGAATACAACAGCATGCCGGGAGCCTGCATCGTAGTCTCGACGCAGGTGGTGGAAGTTAGCCTCGATATCAGTTTTGATGCCATGATCACCGAGTGCGCACCCATTGACGCCCTTGTCCAGCGCTTCGGGCGTGTCAACCGCAAACGCACACGGCAGACCATCGGTCATTACAAACCCGTGTATGTGGTGGCTCCACCGGATGATAAGGACGAAGCCCTGCCCTATACCCTCGACGTGCTTCAGCGCACCTTCGACGTACTGCCCGACCATGGCGAGCTGATGGAGGAGCGGCAGGTGCAGTCGATGATTGACCAGGTCTATGACCATCTGGAGCTTGAGGACATCGACTTCTCCGGCGTGGCCTATTGCGACGGTCATTGGCGGCTAAAGGAACTCTGGCACCGTGCCAAGTCGGCACTGCTCGAAGCTCTCGATATCAACTCAGCAGTCTGCGTCACAGAGAGCGACAAGCAAGCCTATCTCGATGCTGACAGTACGGCACGGACAAAGATGGAGATTCCCGTCAGCTATCACGCCATTGCCCACCGGCAGCTCAACCAGATAGACCAAGGCTCGCGGCCTTTCGTCATCCCTGACAAGGCTTACGACCAAGCGGAAGGGCTGCTCATCGACGAGGCGCAGCCAACAAATTATAGAACTTATGAAATGCTTTAAACGATGATTACAGCAACAATAGGACGTATGTTCCTCGATGCATACAACGAGCGGGAAGGCACCCACTATGATGCCCGCACCTTCTTCACGGAGATGTTCTGCCCGCTCTTCTTCGATCATCATAAATATATGATGACTGCAGGCAACTCTCCATTGGAGAATCCAAAAATCAGCTGGGGAGACATGATCAGCGGTAAGAAGCCGTGGGAAACTCCTGAACAGCGACACGAAAGGTTCACCAAACTGATGGCCAAAATCGACGGAGGCGTCAGCGATGCCAGCGTGGCCCGTGGTTTTCCTATCACAGACACCGAAGGCACCACGTCGGGGCAGGTCACCGACATGCCTCTGCCACTCTCTGAAGACGATGTCATGCTCTCCTGGATTGGCGACGCACTGGGCGTGGGGGTGCAGGGAGGCTTCTCACTTCTCTTCTTCCACAAGCCCGTACTGCTCGACATCTATGAGGGTTGGCAGTATTATCGGCAGGTACTTGAGAGCAACAGACTGTTGAAGGGCAACCAGATTAACGCATGGAACGCACAGTGGCTGGCCCACTACGAAAACAGCATTGAATACAATGATGCTGACCCTATGGCCGGATTCAATCCCTATGCCGCTAAAGAGGGCGGAACGATAACCGTCGACTCACTGTCGTGGACGAAGGTTTTGATAGGAATTGCAAGGAAATACAAGGGCTCGCAGATGATGGGCTATGCCTATAGCATCGGTCAGATGAACACGACCTTAGGCTTCCTGCCCTTCAGCCTGGCACAGATACGCAAGCCAATACAGCTCTATACCCGCTTCTTCGGTCTCGACAAGGCCAAGGACGCCGAGCCTCTTTGGGGCACAGGCATGGGCTTCCGGCGCGCCTGTCAGTATGGTGCTGTCGGGCTGATTGCCATGATGCCCAAGGGACTGGAGAAGTACATCCGGCAGGGCGAAAACATGCCAAAACCTGCCAAGAACAATGAACAACAAGTCAATTATAACGTATATCAAATTTGGTTATTAGCTATGCTGAACAACGATGAATTATGGGACAAGTCGCAAGAACTGGCTCAGCTGCTCTTGCAGGCTTCCGTGGACAAGAACAAGAAGATAAGCACAAAATCGAGCAATCTCGTCAATGAGGTGCTGCAAGCTGTCAACAAGAAGCAGTTCGTTACTGCTGCCACCGACATCATGCCTTACGTGTCGGAGGTCACCACTTTGGCCGATATGGTGAAGGAAGTGCACCAAATGCCCAACGACAACGTGCCCTACTTCTTGACGCTCGTCCGCTTTCAGTATGTAACTTTGGAAAAACAAAACAATAAATGATAACAGACATGAATCAGAAACCTTTTATCTATCTCCGTGGTCTTCGCCACGCCGACTTCACCGTCTTCTGTGTCGCAGACGGACAGAAAAACTATTGGGATCCTCAGTTCTCACGCTCTGTGCCCTA
>DLDU01000020.1:14689-18412 GCA_002481295.1 Prevotella sp. UBA7764
TGCACGCCGAGCCATCGCCAACAACGTTCTATTTCGATGTCAACAACAAAGGAGCCATCAAAGAGGGTGAAGTCATCTCGCTCTGCGATCCATGCTATCCCGACCAGCTCATCGGAGGATGGATGAGCGCATCTCAGGGCGGTAAGGTGAAAACGCTCAAACGTCGCAGTCCGCTCAGCATCTCGGCCATGACACCCTTGCACCCGCTGCTGGCCTCACTGCCGAAAGAGAATATCTCGTTCGACCGCTCTGACCGCCCCAACGTCCATAAGGTTGTGGTCCGCGACGCATCAGGGAAGACGCTCTCCACAGAGGAGATCGAGAATCTCTTAGGCGGCAGTGACCGTAGTCTGCTGCGCAAGTGGATACAGGACAACGGCCGCGCTACCGGTCTCTTCGCCTATGATGTAGCCATCGACCTGCGCCGCCTCTTCTGTGTGCCGACGACCGGACTGGAGCCGGAAGTCACCACCGAGACATTGGACAAACTGAAACAGAACGGATGGACGGCAGGAAAGAACGTATTCGGTAACTGCCTCATCATGCCAAAGGCACAGCGCGACAAGATCATTCCTGCATTGGCCGATGCACTCATCGACTGGCATATCACCTCCAACCAGTCGCGTACCTTCAGCCTCATGGAGACACTGGCAGTAGCCATCAGCGACAATGCCAACACCATCGCCGCAGCCATTCGCGCCAAACTCATTAATGATGGCGACAAGCCTAAGGCTAAACCCATCATCGACGAGCACGCCGGTGCCGACACCTATATCTCTTTACCCTGTGCAGGATATGTAGTGACGGAGAGTGAACAGGCCGACGCCCTCGACAAGGCCAAAGCCGACCTTGTCAAAAGGATGATGGACTTCGATTATGAACATCAGTTGTAGACAATGACCGTTACAGGAACTATCTTCAACTACTTCATGGTATGCCGTCGCAAGCTTTGGCTTTTTGCGCATGGCATCACCATGGAGCATGAGTCGGAACTCGTGTATGAGGGTAAACTCATACACGAGAACAGCTACCCGGAACGAAATCCCAACTACGAGGAAATAGAGCTGGATGGCATCAAAGTCGACTTCTACGACGCACGGCATCATGTCATACATGAAATCAAGAAGTCGGACAAGCTGGAGGCTGCCGGACGGTGGCAGCTCAAATACTATCTCTATGTCTTTGAGATGCACGGCGTCAAGGACATAAAGGGAGTCTTGGAATTCCCTAAACAGAGGAAGACCGAAAACGTTACACTCACTGACGAGGACAGGCAAAAGATAAAAGACATGCTCGCGGACATAGAGAAAGCCTGCGAGGAAAAGACATGTCCTCCCCTACTGAAAAAAGAACGCTGCAAACAATGCAGCTATTATGAATTCTGTTATACCAACGAGATAGAGCTATCATGAAACGAACTTTTTATCTATTCTCTTCCGGCAGACTGGAACGAAAGGACAACACCCTTAAGTTCACACCCATTAAAGACGACGAAGGAGAAGAACAGGAACTGCCTCCGCGCTATCTTCCCGTGGAGGATATTGCCGAGATCTACGCTTTCGGCAGTCTGAGAACCAACAGTTCTCTTTTCAACTTCCTTGGGCAGAAAGACATTCCCGTCCACTATTACGATTACTACGAAAACTACACAGGCAGTTTCATGCCACGCGACGGACTGCTTGCAGGTCGAGTGCTTCTGGCACAGGCCAAGACTTATGAGAACAAGAAACGAAGAACAGAACTGGCCAGGAAGTTCATACAAGGGGCTGCTTGGAATATGGTGCAAAATCTCAATTATTATAATAGGAGAGGCAAGGAGCTGACAGACCCGGTAACTCAGATGAAGCAGTTGGCCGGCACCCTTGAGCAGACCAAGTCAGTAGAGGAAGTCATGGGGATAGAAGGCAACATCCGTAAGATCTATTACGCTTGCTTCGATACCATCATCGACGACTTCTCCATGGGCGAGCGCACCAAACAACCACCACAGAACGAGGTAAACGCCCTCATCTCTTTTGGCAATATGATGTGCTATTCCGAAACATTGCGGGCCATACATCAGACGCAACTCAATCCGACCATCAGCTTTCTACATACACCGGGGGAGCGCCGGTACTCTCTGTCTCTCGACATCTCCGAGATCTTCAAGCCCATACTCGTGGACCGCGTCATCTTCAAGACGCTCAACAAGCGCATTCTCTCTGAGCAGTGCTTCGACAAGCAACTCAACCGATGCCTGCTCAACGACAAAGGGAAGAAACTTTTTGTCAAAGCCATGGAAGACAGATATGACGAGACGTTCCGTCATCGATCTCTCGGCAGGAATGTCAGCTATCGCCATCTCATCAAACTGGAATGCTACAAGCTCTTGAAAGACATCATGGGCCTGGAGGAGTATAAACCTTTTAAAATGTATTGGTGATGTATGTCATTCTCATCTACGACGTGAACGTCAAGCGGGTAAGCAAGATGCTCAAACTATGCCGACAGTATCTTTGCTGGATACAGAACTCTGTCTTTGAAGGTGAGATATCGGAAGCCAAGTTGCAGGAACTCTGCAATAAAATCCGGACAATCATCGACAAGGACGAGGACAGTATCATCATCTTCTCCAACAAGATGGGATATTGCATGAACAAGCGCATCTTGGGCAAAGAGCGTATGAGTACCGACAATTTTTTGTAACAGAAGTTGTCGATGTCGTCATAAAACCGCTTTTCTGTCCTTCAAGGATGCGTGCAAAGTGCTCTTTGACATACTGAAACACTAATGTTTATGCGGGGTTGTCGATCTCCCACGAAACTTTTATCTTTCCACATCGACATTTTTTCGTTCTTTTTTTGTAACTTTGCAGGTGCAATGATGCCAGTAATCATTGACACCCGTGTGCCTCGGCACACGGGTCTTAATCGTACCTTTTATGGAATTGAAACAGTTTGGACTGGCGTTGCTGGCCGCGTCGATGATAGTCTTAATCGTACCTTTTATGGAATTGAAACTTGTTTCTACTTCGCAAACGTCAGATGGTGTCAAAGTCTTAATCGTACCTTTTATGGAATTGAAACTAATGATTACCAGGAAGATTACCATCAATAAATGGTCTTAATCGTACCTTTTATGGAATTGAAACTTGCTAGACTTAAGCAGAGAAATGATTTTTGTTTGTCTTAATCGTACCTTTTATGGAATTGAAACGATTAGTAATACAAGGAAGAGAATTCGGCTTATAAAGTCTTAATCGTACCTTTTATGGAATTGAAACTCGGAACAAAGGCAAAGTCATTACGTTGCTTCAAAGTCTTAATCGTACCTTTTATGGAATTGAAACAATTGATGAGACAATAGTTGATGGAACAAAATTATGTCTTAATCGTACCTTTTATGGAATTGAAACTGTAAAGTTGCATCATTATCAAGTAGACGTAATCTTGTCTTAATCGTACCTTTTATGGAATTGAAACAAACGGTTCTGTCAAATTTGAGGCTCGTACTTTTGGGTCTTAATCGTACCTTTTATGGAATTGAAACCAAACTCTTGCTGAGAGTTAAGAAGTGGTACCTCACTGTCTTAATCGTACCTTTTATGGAATTGAAACATACCAAGAGTAGTGTTATTATCAAAGGAAAATCTGTCTTAATCGTACCTTTTATGGAATTGAAACTTTATTGTCAATAGCTCTATTACCTTTTGTAACAAGTCTTAATCGTACCTTTTATGGAATT
>DLDU01000039.1 GCA_002481295.1 Prevotella sp. UBA7764
TACGAGCATACCTTCGAGAGCGTGAAATATGCTGAGCACAGCGACCGCAACTTCCATAAGGACTATGGCAACCTCGTGCCTTCGGGAAGCATCGGCTACAACATCACACCGATATCCAACCTCGGTCTGACCTATACCATGCGCATCTCGCGACCGGGCATCAGCCAGCTCAACCCTTACACCGACCGCACCGACCCGACAGCGCTTACCTACGGCAACCCATCACTCGCCGTGGTGAAGTCGCACAACGTGACGCTGGCCTACAACTTCTTCATGCCGAAGGTGATGTTCAACGTCAGCCTCAGCCACGACTACATCGGCAATGAGATAGAGAACTACCAGTTCGTGGATGCCGACAACAAATACAACAGCACCTACGCCAACAACGGCAAGAGCAGAAACACCTACGTGGATGCCTTCGTCCGTTGGGCAGCCTGCAAGAACTCCACGCTGATGCTCAGCGGCAACGTGTCTTACGGTGACTGGAAAGCCAAAGAGTTGGACTATCACAATTGGGGATGGTCGGGCAACGCCTATGTCGGACTGGAGCAGCAACTGCCATGGAAAATCAAGAGTTCATTCGGACTCTTCGCCCAAACACGTCAGTACAACCTCATGGGTTACAACAGCGGCATGCAGTTCTTCAATGCTTCGCTCACCCGCTCTTTCTTCAAGGATCGCTTAGAGCTCTCGGCCCGCTATGCCAACCCGCTCCGCAGCCACCTGATCATCAACCAGCACAGTGCCGGTGCCGACTTCAGCAACCATACCCACGTCTCCATCCCCCTACAGGTCTTAGCCCTGTCAGTGAAGTGGAACTTTGGAAACACAAAGAAGCAGTTCGGACAGTACAGTTCGAAGATCAACAACGACTTCAACGACTCACAAAAGAAAGACTCACCGACAAGCAAAATGGGCATGTAGTCCATCCTACCCTATTCAAAACAGCAAGAGCATCCATGGTCTGAAAACGCTCAGACTATGGATGCTCTGTTTGTTCCTTCAATTTACTTTTGTTATTTCAAAGGCTATGAAACAAAAGCTCGTCAAGTGATGATGAGCTTGTAACCGATGCCGCGTACATTGACGATGCGCAGCTGCGGGTCATGCTCTAAGCGATGGCGCAGCCTGGTAATAAACACTTGCAGGCTGCGCCCGTTGAAAAGCGTATCGTCGCCCCACAAGGCTAAGAGGATGGCGCGCGACTCCACCACCTCATTGACGTGTTCTGCCAACATCCGCAGCAACTCCGCCTCACGATGCGAAAGCTCCTCTACATGGCACTGCCACACTAATTGTTGTGTGACGGGATTGAAGCGATAGCTTCCGATGTCTATCCAGCGGTCACCATCTTCCGACTCCGATGATGAGGACTGACTATAAAGTTGCTGCCGTTCAGCCAGGCGGCAGACGCGTGCCATGAGTTCTTGCAGACTGAACGGCTTCTTCAGATAGTCATCACCACCCATCTTAAAGCCATTGACCACATCGTTGACCGAAGAGCGGGCGGTGAGAAAGAGCACCGGTGTCAACTTGTCGTGCTCACGGATACGCCTCACCATCTCAAAGCCGTCCATACGCGGCATCATCACGTCAGCGATCAACACGTCGGGCTTGTCGGCAAAAAACGCACGCAGTCCTTCCTCGCCGTCAGCAGCAAGCGTCACACGCATGCCCTCAGGCTCCATCGTGTCCTTCATGATCATGGCCAACGATGCCTCGTCCTCGACCAACAATACTTTTATCTTTTGCTCCATCGTTTCTGTTTCTTCTATACAACTTTGTAGGAGATGCGGCGTCACGCCCCATACATTACACGACGGGTGCCGCACCTCCTACTTATTGACCGAACATCAATATGAACTCCGTGCCTTTCCCCAGCGTACTTTTGACGCTGACCTCGCCACCCATGCGCTCCATGATATTGCGCACGTAATAGAGCCCGAGGCCATAGCCCTTCACGTCGTGGAGGTTGCCTTGCGGAACACGGTAGAACTTGTCGAAAATATACTCCAGCTTCTCCTTGGCAATACCGATACCATTATCTGCCACGGTAATAACCCCATCAGACAGACTGATGGTAATATCAACCGTAGTTCCTGAGTATTTCAAGGCATTGTCTATGAGGTTGCCTAACACATGCTGCAACTGAGCCGCGTCGGTAAATACCATAGGATGGTTGTCGCCACCTACAACATGGAAAGCCACGGGCTTATCGGCCTTCAAGCGATACTCCTCGACAAGGCTTTCCACCACGGGCGCCACATCGACTTGCTGCATATCGAGCTGCAATGTCGTGCGCCGTTCCATGGTCATCTGAAGGATCTGCTCCACGAGTTGTCCGAGCTTCTTCAGTTGTTGCAAGGCTATCTTCAGGTATTCAGTCCGCTTCTCTTTCGGCAACGACTGACCAAAGTTGAGCAGTGCATCGTTGGCGGCGTATGCCACAGAGACCGGTGTTTTCAACTCGTGCGTCATGTTGTTGACAAAGTCGCTCTTCATCTCGTCGACAGCTTGCAACTCCCGGATAGTACGTCCCAACATCCAGAACACCATTAACAACAAAAGGATGACGACCACCGATAGGCCGATGACACCCTCCATGTTGCTAAGCACGATCCACCCCAAGGGTACACAAAACACGCGGTAGCTAAGCGTATGACCGTCTACGTCCCATTGCAACCGGGCAATCTCCACAGCGTGGTTGTGACTATAGCCAATCCTTTCTGTATGCGTAATCATCCGATTGTCTTTCCACAGTTCTACCTTCATTGTTCCTTCCATACCACAAGCGGCCATCTTCGCGTCCAGCAGATTATAGAAAGTAGCCACGACCGGTAGGGCAGCGGTGTCCACCACCTGATGCAAACCTCTACGCATCTCTTTGATGATGGAGGCGAAGGGATGGGATCTGGCAGTGTCGAGAGATAGTATTTTCTCCTTTCCGTTCTTAGCACTGTCAGATTTCACGACCTTGTATTTCTCTATCGTGGTCTTCTTGACAACGTTTCCTTTCCGTTCGATACGTATCGCTTTCCACAACAGTTCCTGGTGTTTATCCTGATCACCAATGGTATACTCTGCCGTCATCTGCTTATGGTAGAGCCGCTGACCTCGGATCAGCAGCTCTTCATAGTCGCATTCGGCGATGGCGTCATCAAGTTGTTGGTGCATCCGTGCGTACTGCATGTTGTACTGTCGGAAAAGCCAAAAACACAGCAGGCCGATGACCGCCGACAGTGCAATGGCAATGGCGATAAGGTTTCGTTTCCACTTCATACACGCAAAGATAACACTTTTTCTGCTTATGACTGGTCCTTTCTCCTCAATAATGTGCCGCAGTGAGGGTATGGCACAGTTCTGTAAGATGCTGCTTTGCAGCATCCGCCCGCTTTGCAGCATCCTCCTGCTTGGCATCACTGCTTGAACCGCGCCGTGTCTACCTCTTTGCTCTTGTCCTTGTATCCTCCGAACCTATAGACCAGCGATACGCCCACCTGACGATAGCACGAGAAGTCCATCTTCATATTCTGGTTGCCGAAGCGGATGACAGGGTCGATGCCGGAAGTCTCAAAGAGGTCGTTGCAGAACACATGGAGCGTGGCACGCTTCTTCCAGAAGATATATTTCAATCCAAGGTCGACATTGCCCGAAGAAGGCAGATCGTAGATTGCCTGATGAGCCTTGGAGCGTATCATGCCGTCGAGATTGAGATAAAGATGATTGGGGACAAGGGTGAAGTTGTTGCGCAGGCTGGCCATCACCCAAGCGATGTCGCGGTTGAAGGGGATGTCGTAAAACGCCGAGCATTTCTCCTTCATCCACACACCGAGAACGGTAAGACGGCTGTCGAGCCAGTTGCCGAAGCGCTGAGGCACGGAAGCCTGCAAGCCCCACTGCTGCGAGTAGTCAAAGTTAAGGAACTTGTATTGCACGGTCAGCCGGTCATGGCGCTGGTAAGGTGTCTGCGTGAAGTAGTCATCGGTGTAGTTGAACCATGCCACGAACTGGTATTTGTTGTGCAGCACATAGACCAACTGTGTCTGATAGTTGCTCGAAGGCTTGAGGCTCGGATTGCCCACCACTTCGTTGTAGCCGCCATTGCTGAACGACGTGAAGTTTTGCAGCGTCCAATAGTCGGGGAAACGCTTGTCACTACTGACGTTGAGCAGGAGCATGTGACCGCTGCTGGGCATGTAGGTCAGCGAGAGCGTGGGATAGACATTCCACTGATGCCAGGCCGGCGAGTGATAATATTCGGCAGCCAGCGAGACCTCGAAGTCGAGCTTCTCTCCTATCTTGCCGTTGGTACCCGCATAGACGTTGACGATGTCCTCGTTCTGGCGACTGTATGAATTGGTGGGACTGGCGGCGGTGTTGCTGCCCGTAGGCAGAAATGTCTGCCAACTGTGGTCATTGGTGAGACTGTAGCGCACGCCGTAGTTGAGTCCCCATCCGCCCGCAAGACTGTGCTCTTGTCCAAGATGGAACTTCCAGCGGTTGATGCGCTGGTGCTCGTCAGTATCGAAGTGGAGCTCACCCGTAGGCAGCGTGCTGATGAGATGCTGTGTCGAGGGCGTATTATAATAGGTGTATTCCACGTTGACCTTCGTGCCTGTAGGCAACTGGTAGTCGAGCATCACGTCGTGCATGGTCTTTCTCGTCCGATAAGCATTGGTCGCCATCACATTACCCGTCACGTCTTCGCGTGCGTGTTCCGTGTCGTAGTTACCGGTGTAGCTCAGACTCAGCCGATGATTGTCGGTAAAGGCATAGTCAAGTCCCATACGCCACAGATGCTCGTGATCGCGACTGCGCTGCGCCTCGTACGTCTCAATGTCGTGTGTCGTCCCGTCGTCAAGATGATGGAGCGAAGTCTCGTCCGTTGTTCCGTAGGTCTTGCCATGATTGTGTTGATAGTTCACATCGAAGTCGAGTTTTCCTTTATGATAGATCAGTCCTGCCTTTTCGCTCCACATCGCCTCGTGTTCCTGGTTCCAGGCTCCCGTGAGTTCTCCCTGCCATCCGTCGGGCTGCGAACTGTCGGAGGCGATGTCGAGGTTGATGCTCGCCCCACGCACCTCGTAGCGGGCTGGTGTGGTGTACATCACTTCGGCATGCTTCAACCTGTTAGCGGGAAGACTCTTCAGCAAAGCATTGAGTTGAGCGGCATCCATCTGATAGTGCTTGCCGTTGATCAATACGTTGAAGGCATTGCCCGCCAGCGTGAGTGAACCGTTGTTGTCGGTCACGCCGGGGATGAGCTTCAGTGCGTCATAGACATTGTCCGCGCTTTCTTTCTTAAGCAGCAGTGGCATATCGTAGGTCAGCTTGCTGCCCGCCACCTTCACGATAGGTCGCTCGCCTTTGACCATCACCTCTGGCAGGGCGTGGATGATGCTGTCCATACGTAGTGAGTCGACAGAGCTTGTGGCTGTGCCCGCTCCGTCTGTCTGCGCATAAGCAGCAGTCGCTGCCATGCAGAGCATCAGTATCATAGCTTTTCTTTCCATCTCTCATTAGTTTTTCTCACTGCAAAGGTAGGCCGAAAAAGCAAGAGTCCCAAGCCTTTCGGCTTATACATCCTTAACGCCAAGTCTTAAATAAGCTTAACATCATTGCGGTATTACGCCAGTTTCTCTACAAAGCATAATCCATAAATCGTAATTAAAACTTTCGGCAAATATAGCGAATTTATAAAGTACGATTTATAAAAAGGCAAAAACAAGCCAAAGTTTTAGTTATGATTAACAAAGTAAGGCCATGCCGCACAGCGCTTGGCTATGCGGCATGGCCTTTTTATCACCATCCTTTTGACATCCCTCACAGTCTCTTCTTCTCCTCGTTTCCTGCACCCGTACCTTTGTAACGGCTGCGCGAGGCGTTGAAGTTGTAGGTCATGGTGAGCGAGATGCTGCGCGTAAAATTGTTGGCATCCTTACGGCTGATGACATCAGTGCCATAATACGTCCACCGCTCACGATTACTCTTGGTCAGGTCAGAGGCTTGGAGAAGGAAGACAAGGCGGTCTTTGAAGAACGATTTGCGCAACCGTGCGTTCATAGTCACAAATCCTGCAGACCGCCGCATCGGTTCATAGCTGTCGGTGTAGCCATAGAGGTTGAGGCCCGCCATCCAGCCATGAGGAAAGACGAGGCTGTTGCGAAGCACGAAAGTAAACGAGGGATGGTTGGAGCAGAGGCTGGTAGGCTCACGGAAGAACAGCTGGGAATAGTCTATCTCCCAGGAGGGATGATACCAGCAGAAAGTCGGCGAGGCCGTCACGGCGGCGCTCAGCATCTGATAGTGCCCCATATTGTGAACCGAGAAATAGGCTATCTCCCGGTTGTCATACAAGCCAAAGGTATGTAGCATAGGCTTGTGAATATAGTCGTAATCGACCGAGGCAC
>DLDU01000030.1:0-13451 GCA_002481295.1 Prevotella sp. UBA7764
GATATCCTCCGTTTTCACCAAATGTTAGTATTAACCGATGCACGGCTATTAGTTTTAACACGAGTTCGATTATTAGTATTTACATGGCAAAGTTACAACTTTTTTTCTTTTTGCAGCAATATAAATTGGAAGAATTATGAGTAAATTTGCTTTGAATGCTTAAAAGCCTTCCTCACTTCTTATAAAACTCCTGTATCTCGGCAATCATGTCCTTCACCTCCTGGTTCACTTTCAGGAAGTTGGCATAGAGGATGCGCTCACGCGCCTCGACGGAAGGAATTGACGATATTCACCCAGCCCTTGCGGAACTGGCATACTCGAAAAACTCGATGACCAGTGACAGATAGATGAACGTCCTGATTGCACTCCTATGTTGAACTTGCCAACTCCCTTCCCCTTTTCTTTCCCCCTCTCAACCGTAACACCGTAACACCGTAACGTTTATAGCTATCCTATGTCGGAAAACAAGAAAATGCAAATAGAAATAGTAAAACTTAGAACTTTATAAAATATTGATTATTAATATAATATATAATATAATAATATATAATAATATAATATATTTTTACTCTATAGTCTCATTTCTGCCATTTTCCAAGCCGCATGTCAGAATCGGCCTTATGTTACGGTGTTACGCTGTTACGGTGTTACGCATGTGGGAATTAGGAATTAGGAGTTCCCTCTTGCCAACGATATATATACAGTGAACGAATAATAATTACGCCCCTCGCAAACCATAAATTCAGAAAAATGAGGTTTATCGTTTGCCGTTAACAGATTTTAACTACAATAGACCGTCCAAATTTGGAAACGGGGCGATCGTGCAGTACCTTTGCATCAGAAACTTTTAAATCTATTTGCTTATGCTACACTACAAAGTCTATCAAAACAAGTCCAAGGGCAACAAGGCCTACGGCAAGTGGTTCGCCCGCGCCACCGTCAACCAAACCATCGACCTTGATAAACTTGCCGAGCACATGGCAAACCACAACACGCCATACTCCAAGGGTGCCATCTACGGCGTGCTGACCGACATGGTGAACTGCATCCGCGAGCTCGTCCTTGACGGCAACGCCGTGAAGATCCCCAACCTCGCCATCTTCTCGGCAGGCATCACCACTACCGGTGCTGAGACACGAGAGACTTTCCTCCCCTCACGCAATATCCTTTCAGCGCATCTCCGTGCCCGCTCCACCGGCGACTTCACTCGTGCCGAGCTCACCGCCGCCGCTCGTATGCAGGAGGCCGACATCTACGCCCCGGGAAATACGAATAAATCTGTTGCCCCGTCGGATAATGGAGAAAACACACCGTCGGAGAATGGAGGAGGCTCAGACGCGTAGACCTTTTAGATTGTGGGGAGCTATGACACTCCCCTACTCTCTACTTTTATGTAACTTCTATTAAATAACTTTCTAACACCTTACTAATCATGTCACAAGAAAACAAGAAAGAAACCTGGAAGCTGATCATCAACATGGTCATCTCCATCCTCACCGCCATCGCGACGACCTTCGGTCTGACCAGCTGCATGGGCTGGTGAAAAGCACTGTCTTGAATAAGATGTTGCAGGCCCAGGCGGACAACAATATCAAGCGAGAGGAATAAGACCTGGTTCTTGAATGGAAAAGAAGGCAAAGAATGGGAAACATATCCTATCCTTTGCCTTCTTCCTTTATTAAGAAAGCACCATAGATTTTTGTATTTAGCGGAGCCGACGTGATCAAAATGATAATATTGATGAGGATCCAATGTATAAAGGAAAGTCTGTAATCAACAAAAAACATTCCAAACATTCTGCCAATCAAATTTTATTTTGTATTTTTTCTAAGAAATATAGATAATTCATCCACCATTGACCGACAAGAACAGGACCTACGTGGCCATCGACCTGAAGAGTTTCTACAGTTCGGTGGAGTGTGTCGCCAGGGGACTCGATCCGCTGACGACCAATCTTGTCGTGGCTGACGTGAGCCGCACGGAGAAGACCATTTGCCTGGCCGTGTCGCCCTCGATGAAGGCCTACGGACTGGGCGGACGCGCCCGGCTCTTCGAGGTGGTGGAGAAGATGAGGAAGGTGAACTATGAGCGGCGCAAGGCCATCGGATTCAGGCCATTCACGGGAAAGTCGTATCTCGCCAAGGAACTGCTGGAGCATCCCGACTGGGAGGCTGACTACATCGCCGCCACGCCGCGGATGGCGGAGTACATCAGGGTGAGCAGTGAGATCTACGGCATCTACCTCAAATACATCGCGCCGGAGGACATCCACGTCTACTCCATCGACGAGATCTTTGCCGACGTGACCGACTATCTGCAATCCTACAAGATGACGGCGCATGAGCTGGCGATAACGATGATCCGCGATGTGCTGCGCACGACGGGCATCACTGCCACGGCGGGCATCGGCGGCAACGGCAAAACTCGCCCGTGCAGCTCGACCTCTTCACCGACTATGAGGCGGAGGCATGGGAAGAGAAGAAAGAGCGGAACGCGGCTGCAAAGGAGCGGCGGTTGCAGGAGGCGGCACTGAAGATCAAGAAGGAGTTTGGCAAGAACGCCCTGCTGCGCGGACTGAACTACGCTGAGGGCGCGACACAGAAAGAACGGAACAATCAGATAGGAGGACACAAAGCGTAAGGAAAAAGTACCAAGGTGGTACTAAGTCGCTTGGAAAAGAGGCATGGAATGAAGAAAGTCACTTAAAAAAATGGAATAGATGAAGAAAAGTCGCTTGGAAAAGTGGATTTACTCTTTGCTAAGTGCTGGGAAATACTTAACTTTGCACTGACAACCGCAGAAAAATGTAGCTATCTGCATTTTTCCGCACTTAATAATGTAGATATGGAGATTGAAAGGGACATCATCAAAGCCTTCAAGGCATGGAAAGATGAGAACGGACGGAAGCCGATATTGCTCAAGGGTGCCCGGCAGATTGGCAAAACTTGGGCGATGGAAACGTTTGGCCGGGAATGCTTTAAGTATTGTGCCAAGTTTGATTTTGACAGACAACCCGAACTGAAATCTGTGTTTCAAATATCAAAGTCTCCCCAAAGAATACTCAAGGAACTTGCGCTTTATACAGATGTTCCTATCATTGCCGGTAAAACGCTGATTATATTCGATGAGATACAAGAATGTGAGGAAGCACTCAACAGTTTGAAGTACTTCTACGAGGATGCGCCTGAGTATCATGTCATCGCAGCTGGAAGCCTATTAGAAGTGGCGGTACGGAGACGTAATATGACTGTCCCCGTGGGCAAGGTGCGCATCATGCGGATGTATCCTATAACATTCCGTGAGTTTCTTAGAGCGTCCGACCGGAAGACTTATGACTTCGTAGATGATTTGCAAGGAATCCTGCACTTGCCGGAAATTATCTTCAACAAACTGAAAACGGAATACCGGCGCTATTTGGTGTGCGGAGGCATGCCGGAGGCTGTCATCAGTCTGCTTGGCAACCAAGGTATGGCAACGGTAGAGAACGTATTGCAGGACATACTTGAGCTTTATGAACTTGACTTTGCCAAATATGCTGAGTCCAAGGATATTCCCCGCATCCATGCGCTATGGCACTCGCTACCAGCTCAGTTGGCTAAGGAGAACCGCAAGTTTGTTTACAAAGTGGTGAAGCCGGGCGCACGATCCAAAGACTATGAGGACGCCCTCATGTGGCTTGAGGATGCAGGAATGATATATCGGATATTCAACATCACCAAGCCAGGTCTCCCTCTTTCTGCATACGAAGACATTAGTGCCTTCAAAGTGTACGCCTGTGATTGTGGCTTGTTGCGCCGGCTGGCCCATTTGCCGGCTCAGGTAATGCTCGATTACAACGCCAACTATACGGAGTTTAAGGGCAGCATGGCGGAGAATGCCATACTGCAATCGTTGATGCCAATGCTCAATGGAGACATTCCTCACTATTGGTCGCCTGACAGCAGGGCAGAAATAGAATTTGTACTGCAACATGAGGCAGACATCATCCCCCTGGAGGTAAAAGCCGAAAATTGCGTGAGCGGGCGAAGCCTCTCGGTGTATAATGAACGTTTTCATCCCCGTTTGAGAATCCGTTTCTCATTTCTTAACTTGCAATATAATGAGGGCTTGCTGAGATGTCCTTCCCCCTTGGCCGACTGGAGTTTCAAGTTTATGGATAAATTGCAACAAGAATTAAGATGAGCTACTACGACGACATCATCAACCTTCCGCATCATGTCTCCACGAAACATCCGAGAATGAGCATGTACAACCGCGCCGCCCAGTTCTCCCCCTTCGCTGCCCTCACCGGCTACGAGAAAGCCATTGAGGAAGCAAGGAAGAAGCAGGAAGCAGAGGTGAGGAGGAGGAATACGCTCTATCCATTGAGCTACGGAACCATCAGACAGCTATCTTTTTCTACTTTTTGATTCGTCTTCATCGAAATAACTTCCCATTGATATCGGTATGTCGAAAGCCATGCACTCGTTGTAGCGGACACGGGAGCGACACTCACGGGCGAACATTCTTTCCGTTCCAGCCTCGTCTTCCTTGAACTCCAAGTGATTATCGATCGCCATCGCACCTGCCATGCCCTCCACGTCGAGGTTGTCGGTGCCGATGAGTGTGAAAGTCCAGTTCAACTTCTTCAGTTTTCCGATGAGTGTCTTGATCATCTTGAGGTTATACTCCTCAGAACAGTTCTCCTCGCCATCGGTGATAATGGTCACCAGCACATGGTCGTCAGCCGTTGTCTGGGCGTTGAGCTTGCTGATACCCATGCCGATAGCGTCGTAGAGCGGTGTGGCACCACCGGGGCGGTACTCCTTGTTTGTGAGTTTATGCGTGGCCCTTGCGGGCACATTGTCGAAGACGTAACGCTTGTGCGAGCTGTCGAAGGTGATGAGCGTCACGCGCTGCTCCATGTCCTTATGAAGCCCTTGCATCTTCTTCACTGTCTCTATTGTCTCGTTGAGTCCCATGAGGGCTTGCTTCTCGATGACACACATGCTGCCGCTCTCGTCGACAATAATCAGATTGAATACTCGTTTCATAGTTTTTCTCCTTATTATTTTTGTTTTTAAACTTAATTTTCCGAGCTCGTTTATCTTTTAAAAGAATAAAGGCATGGAAAAATTAAGTGCCGAGCAATTTTTTTATTAATTTTGTAGCAAGATGGCGAAAGAGCAAAATAAGAAAACCACCGTCGGGCTGACCGACGAAGAGATTATCGAAGGATTGCGAAACCGTGACCCACAGATCACCCGTGACTATTTCTACGGCGTCTGCCGCATCGCTTACCACATCTATAATAAGCACTATGGGCTGGAGTGGAAGATGGGACTCGACTTCTATAGCATTGCCCATGAGTATTACCTCTCCCTTGACAAACACAACTTCCGCCAATTAGAGGACCGCAAGCCCGGCATGACACTGAAGACATGGATGATCAACGGCTTCCGCTTCGTGCTGCTCGACCGCCTGAAGGACTACAACAAGGAGCAGTGCTTGCAGAGCTTCGAGGAGCGGATGGAGAAGGCCAGCCTGCGTTTCGACGTCCCCGACAACAACTTCTCTGAGGACTTCCGCAACACAGTCTATGAGATTTGCCACAGTGTGATAGGCCGCGACCACCGATCGTCCATCATCCTTCAGATGATGCTCATTGAGGGTTTCAAAGGTAAGGAGGTGGCCGCACAGTTGGGCATCACTCCTTCCGCCGTGACACAGAAATACCACCGGCTGATGGAGGAGGTTGTCATCCCCTATTTCAAACATTACTATGTGGCACCGACCTGTGAAGCCGAGTCAGAAATTATGTACGATAAAGAGTTCGACACAAAGATGTCTATCTCTGCAAGTCAACTGCCGTTTTCAAACCAAATACCACCAATTATGGAGAAAGATTATTCAAAGCGTATCACACCCGACTACATCACCTCACTCAAGCCCAACGAGATTTTCGTCTTCGGCAGCAACCTCGCCGGGATGCACGGAGGCGGTGCCGCACGCATGGCACGACTCTACTTCGGTGCTGTCCTTGGCAATGGCGACGGTCCGCAGGGGCAGAGCTACGCAATCCCCACCATGCAGGGCGACGTGGAGACCATCCAACCCTATGTGGATAAGTTTATCAGCTATGCCAAGGCGCATCCCGAACAGACGTTCCTCGTCACCCCGATAGGCTGTGGCATCGCCGGATTCACTCCCGACGACATCGCCCCGCTATTCGAGAAAGCCATCAGCGTGGAGAATATCCATCTGCCGCAGAGCTTCTGGGAGGAATTAGTTTAACCGACGGAGCTTTGAACGGCAAGAACAGAACCTACGTTGCCATCGATCTGAAGAGCTTCTACAGTTCGGTAGAGTGTGTCGCCAGGGGACTCGACCCGCTGACGACCAACCTTGTCGTGGCTGACGTGAGCCGCACGGAGAAGACCATCTGCCTGGCGGTGTCGCCCTCGATGAAGGCCTACGGACTGGGTGGGCGCGCAAGGCTCTTCGAGGTCGTGGAGAAGATGCGGGAGGTGAACTATGAGCGGCGTAAGGCCATCGGATTCAGACCGTTCACGGGGAAGTCGTATCTCGCCAAGAAACTGCTGGAGCACCCCGACTGGGAGGCTGACTACATCGCCGCCACGCCGCGGATGGCGGAGTACATCAGGGTGAGCAGTGAGATCTACGGCATCTACGGCATCTACCTCAAATATATCGCGCCGGAGGACATCCACGTCTACTCCATCGACGAGATTTTTGCCGACGTGACCGACTATCTGCAATCCTACAAGATGACGGCGCATGAACTGGCGATGACGATGATCCGCGATGTGCTGCGCACGACGGGCATCACTGCCACGGCGGGCATCGGCACGAACCTCTATCTCTGCAAGGTGGCGATGGATGTGGTGGCGAAGCATATCCCGGCTGACAAGGACGGGGTGCGAATTGCCGAACTCGACGAGATGAGTTACCGCCGGAAGTTGTGGGACCATCAGCCCATGACCGACTTCTGGCGCTTCGGACGCGGCATCGTGGCAAGGCTCAGCACCATCGGCATCGAGACGATGGGACAGTTGGCGAGGATGTCGGTGAACAACGAGGAGCTGCTCTACCGGATGTTCGGTGTCAACGCGGAGCTCATCATCGACCACGCCTGGGGCTGGGAACCGGTGACGATGGACTACATCAAGGCGTACAGGCCGGAGACCAACTCGCTGGGCAGCGGTCAGGTGCTGCAAAGTGCGTATACGGCGGAGAAAGGCCGTGTGGTGGCACGTGAGATGGCGGACGCGCTGTCGCTCGACCTGGTTGACAAACACCTCGTGGGCGACCAGATCGTGCTCACGGTGGGCTACGACCGCGAGAGTCTCACTAATCCCGCTATCCGAGCGCAATATCACGGGGAAGTCAGTACCGACTGGTATGGCCGCAGTGTGCCGAAGCACGCCCACGGCACATTGTCATTGGGCCGCCCCACGTCTTCCTCGCAGCAGATCATCCATGCCGTCACCGAGCTCTACGACCACATTGTCAACCCGGTCTTGCTCATCCGGCGGCTGAACATCACCGTCAACCACGTCATCAGTGAAGACGAGGACCGGCGGAAACGGCAAAACTCGCCCGTGCAGCTCGACCTCTTCACCGACTATGAGGCGGAGGCACGGGAACAGAAGGAGGAACAGAACGCGGCTGCCAAGGAACGGCGGTTACAGGAGGCGGCACTGAAGATCAAAAAGGAGTTTGGCAAGAACGCCCTGCTGCGCGGACTGAACTACGCAGAGGGAGCGACACAGAAAGAACGGAACAATCAGATAGGAGGACACAAAGCATGACAGACAACTACGACGACATCATCAGTCTTCCGCACCACGTCTCACAGCGGCATCCCCGGATGAGCATGTACAACCGCGCCGCCCAGTTCTCCCCTTTCGCTGCCCTCACCGGCTACGAGAAAGCCATTGAGGAAGCACGGAAAAAACAGGAAGCGGAGGTGAGGAGGAGGAATGCGCCGGTGGAAGACGAGTCTTTGTCAGACATTAGAAAAATATATTGATATGCCCATCACATTACTCCCTTCTCTTCTGTTGGCAATCGTCCTTGTGGGTTTCACGCCAGGACCCGCCAATCTCTTCTCGCTTCATTGTTCTATGAAGAATGGAACGAAGAAGGCGATGACGATGTGGTTCGGACTACTTACTGGCTTTACCATTGCTGCAACATTAGGAGCAGTGGTTACCCACCTCGTCGGAGCGATGATGGACAAGTACGTTGTATGGCTCAAATATGTTGGTTGCGCCTACATACTTTATTTGGCATGGCAAATCTACCGCAGCAAAGGCGAAGCGAAAGCAAGTGACCATACTTGTACATTTCTCTCGGGAATGGTCGTACAACTCACCAACGCAAAAATTATCATCTTTGACCTCATGGCATACACAACATTCGTGCTACCCTATTCAAACAATTTATCCGACCTGCTGATTATGACGGCATTGCTTGAGATAGCCGGTCCAGGTGCCAATCTCGTCTATCTCTTAGCCGGTGCCGGACTGCATGATTTCTACGACCGATACCCCAAGCAGACAAACACAGTTATGGCAATTCTTTTGTCTGCCTGCGCAATATACATACTGCTGAATTGACGAAAAAACATCATTATGAGGATTAAGAATTATTCTCAATCAAATTGTCGTACTTGTCGATAGAAAGTTGTACCTTTGAGGCTGAAATAAATAATTCATCAGCTTATGGCATTTAAGGAATTAGCAGCAAGGCGCTTCTCCGTGCGCAAGTACACGGACGAGCCGGTCAGTAAGGAGGATATGGAGTATATCATGGATTGTGTGCGATTGGCACCGTCGGCCTGCAACCGCCAGCCGTGGAAGTTTCTTCTTCTCACTTCTGACGATGCGAAAGAGAAGATTCGGCAGTGCTACAACCGCGACTGGTTCAAGTCGGCACCGCTGTATGTGCTGTGCTTTAAGGATGTGAACGGCTGTTGGGTGCGTCCGGATGACGGCAAGCCCCATGGTGACATCGACCTCGGCATTGCCGTGGAGCACCTCTGCCTCGCTGCCGCTGACCGTGGACTCGGCTCCTGCTGGGTATGTAATTATGATGTCGAAGCCGTGAAGCGTCTGTTCCCCGTAGAGGGTTACGAAGCCGTGGCTATCGTTCCCATCGGCCACATCGCTCCAGACTTCCCACAGGCGGAAAAGAAGCGGAAGGAAATGAACGAAATATTCGAGGAGGTATAAGGATGAAGAACATTCTAACAATCGCATGTGCAGCTTTTCTCATGGCAGCCACATCATGCAAGGCACAGGACAATGTCCAGCTGCCGAAACCGTCCATGGACAATCAGGTGACGCTGATGCAGGCCTTGCAGAACCGTCACTCGACACGTGAATACGCAGAAAAGGCGATTCCCGACAATGTACTGTCAACCGTGCTTTGGGCAGCTTGTGGCATCAACCGTCCCGGAGAGGGCAAGATTACTGCTCCGTCGGCCATCAACGCGCAGGACATACTGGTATACGTTGTCCGTAAGGACGGCACTTATCTCTATCAGCCGAAGGACAACTGTCTGCAAAAAGTCAGCAGCAAGGACTTGCACACCGCCGTTGCCGGCCGTCAGAGCTTTACTGCCAGTGCACCGGTCTCTCTGTTGCTGGTCAGCAATCACAACAAGTTTCCGCAGCAGAGTTCCTATGAGGCGAAAGTCCGCATGGGTGTTGTTGATGCGGGCTATGTGTCGGAAAACATTTGCCTCGCTTGCAGTGCGCTTGGTTTAAACACCGTGCCCCGTATGACAATGGACACAGAGACACTGAAAAAAGAGCTTGGACTTGACGACAACTACGATCTCGTACTCAACAATCAGATTGGTTATCCGAAAGAAAAATAATCATATAGCTGTTATAGGTTATGGTACAGCAAGTAGCATTTAAGTTGAAACCTCAGTCCCGTGGCTTCCATCTGATAACGGATGAAGTGCTCTGGCACCTGCCGCAGCTACCAAAGACGGGACTGCTCAATCTCTTTGTGCAGCATACGAGTTGCGCGTTGAGCATCTGTGAGAACTGGGACCCGGACGTGAGAAGTGACATGGAGACTATTTACGATCGGCTCGTGCCGGAAAATATGCCGGACTACCGTCATGTCCTCGAAGGCTCTGACGATATGCCCGCACATGCCAAGTGCATCATTACCGGTGTGAGCATCAACATTCCCATCACTGATGGACGGCTCAACTTAGGCACCTGGCAAGGCATCTATCTTTGCGAGTTCCGCAACGACGGAGGCAGCAGACATATTGTAGCAACAATTTTAGAATAAGAAAAATAAGAAGAATATGAAGAACTTTGATCCAAAGGCATGGTTCATGCCACAAGCAGTAATCATTATCGGCACGTATGATGCTGACGGGACTCCGAATGCGATGAACGCGGCGTGGGCTGGGCAGTGGGACGGCGACAAGATCATGATCTCGATGGGCAACCATCAGACAACCGTCAATCTCAACGCCAATCCCGACTTCACCATTGCTTTCGCAACGACTGAGACGATGATCGCAGCTGACTTTGTCGGTGTGGTGAGTGGAAAGAAAGTGAAAGACAAGGTGGCTAAGACAGGCTGGAAAGTGGAAAAGAGTGAGCACGTGGACGCTCCTGTCTTCACCGACTTCCCCATGACCATGGAATGCCGCATAGAACGCAAGATTGATGAGTCGGAGACCGGCTATTATATCGTGGCAAAGATCGTAAACATCCGAGTGAACGAGGAGTACCTTGCCGAGGATGGCAAGCCGGATTTGGAGAAGATGCACCTGCTGACATTCGACCCCGTCCACTTAGGCTATCTCGAGATCGGCAAGCGGGTGGGCAATGCTTTCAAGGATGGAACGCAGTTGAAGTAATTTCATCAGCTAATGAATATCGAAGAAGTTCGTCTTTATGCTTTGTCCTTGCCCGGGACTACGGAAGACCAGGCTTATGGTGCGGATTGGGTGTTGTTTCGTATTGAAGGAAAGATCTTCCTGCATATATGGCTCAATGCCCCGGAACCGACCTGCGCCGTGAAACTTCCTCCCGAGCAAGGACAGACGCTGCGCGACCATTATGACGGCATCCGTTCGGCTTACCACTTAAATAAGGTGCATTGGAATGATGTCTTCCTCGATGAGATTGATGGTGATATGGTAAAAGACCTTGTCCGCCAGTCCTATCTGCTCGTACTCAGTAAATTGCCCAAGCGGTTGAGAGATAAATATAGTTTTGAGAAATGAACACAGCAGACATTGACACAACCAACATGTGCTCGCACTTACGGCACAAGCTGATGGATGCTGATGGCATCTATCATCCTATTTGGCAAACGATACAAGATGACCCGGAGTTGACGGCGGTAGTCCGTTCCCGCCAGCTCCATATCTACCGCAATGGCAAGAAAGTGCTGGTACTGAAAGGGAAAACAGACCACAGATCGTCAGGGAAGATCCGATAGACGAATTAATTAAACAATGACAATGGAATCAAGAAAAGAAATAGCAGCAGAGAAGAAAGCAAGTTTCAAATTCAATTGCACCCAATCGGTGCTAACGACTTACGGTGATCTGACGGGACTTGACGAAGCCACAGCCATGAGCATGACCGACGGCTTTGCTGCCGGAATGACCAATATGGAGGGCACCTGCGGTGCGCTGATTGGCGCAGACATGGTTCTCGGACTGGTCAATAAGGACAAGGCGAAGACGATGAAACAGATGCGGACGATCATGCAGAAATTCCAGGACCGTAACCATGCCATCCAATGCAGACAGTTGAAAGGCGTGGACACCCACGTGGTACTTCGTCCTTGTCCGCTGTGTGTGGCGGATGCATGTGAGTTCTTGGAGGATGAATTGAAGAAATGATGAACGTAGAGGATTTGCGGTCATATTGTCTTTCTCTCGACGCTGACGTGGTGGAGAAATTCCCCTTCACGGCCTTCAAATATGCCAAGGATGTGCTGGTATTCTATATCGCCGGCCACATGTTCTGCTATTTCGACATCAACGACCTGAGCAATGTGACGGTGAAGTGCGACCCTGACAGTATTCCGGAGCTGGAGGATCATTACGACTGGATTAGCAAACCATACAACGGCAATGCCAAATACTGGATAGGCATGGACGCATACCGGGCTGACAATGAACTATTCAAGCAGCTCATCAGAAAATCCTATGAAATAGTAAAGAAAGGGAATAAAACAAAAAAGCGCAAAATGAACGTATTCGAAATGAAGTTCGCCAAAGTATTCCCGATGCTCATCGCCAAGGCGGAGCACAAGGGACGGAGCAGAGAGGAGGTATATGAACTGACGGAGTGGCTGACCGGCTACAGCAGCGACGAACTCGACCACCTGCTCACCAGCGATACGACGTACGGTGAGTTCTTCGACCGGGCCCCGCAGATGAACCCTGCCCGCATGAATGTCAAAGGCAGAATCTGCGACATCCGCGTCGAGGAGATAGAAGACCCGAAGATGCGCGACATGCGTGTGCTCGACAAGTTGGTGGACGAGCTGGCAAAAGGGAAACCGGTGGAGAAGTTACTAAATCTTTGAATGGGTAATAAGCAACGCAAACATTGTAAATGGAAAGATTCGTCAGAAAAGCAACAGCTAAGGACCTGCCGGTGGTCCTCGACCTCATAGAGAGTGGACGGAGGATCATGCGTGAGAATGGCAATCCGCATCAGTGGGGAGACAGCCATCCGACGGTAGCGCAGATAGAGGATGACATTGCTGATGGTTGCAGCTACTTGCTAATGGAGGACGGCAGAGCCATAGCCACCTTTGCGTTTATTCCCGGCCCCGATGTCACCTACGCTGTCATTTACGACGGACAGTGGATTGACACCGACAGACCGTATTACGTTCTGCATCGCGTGGCAAGTGCGCATGGACAACACGGGATCATGACCAGCATCCTTGATTATTGCTTCACAAAGACCGGTAACATCCGCATTGATACCCACCGGGATAACAAACCCATGCAAGGAGCATTGGCGAAGGCGGGATTCCACTACTGTGGCATCATCCATCTGCTCGACGGTGATGAGCGGCTGGCTTATCAGAAGATAATTGATTCTCAGTAATCTGTTGAGCCTATAGCATAGTTGAGCAGACACGAAAAAGGGCGGCTCCCTATTCAAGAAGTCGCCCCGCCGGAGAATGCCGGCATATAGGAGATTATGTTGTAGAAACAAAAAAGGGACTGCTCCCCATGAAGAGAACAGTCCCTATAATACCACTGAGCAGCAACGCCGGGGTTATGCGACCTCAATGCGTTTTGTCTCCTTCTCTGCCTTCTGAGTGCGAGGAAGTGTGATATGAAGCACACCGTTATTAACCTTTGCCTCAATCTTGTCCTTCTCCACATCCTCAGGCAGCGTCAGAGCCTGCTCATAATTGCTGTATGAGAACTCGCG
>DLDU01000030.1:13458-13583 GCA_002481295.1 Prevotella sp. UBA7764
TCCTTCTTGTTCTCGTCCTTCTTTTCGTCCTTGTGCTCCATCTTGATGGTCAGATTGCCATCCTTGTCGACGTTCACCTTGAAGTCATCCTTCGTGGTGCCTGGAGCAGCAAGCTCTACTTCGTA
>DLDU01000030.1:13590-14483 GCA_002481295.1 Prevotella sp. UBA7764
TTTTCCTTGACATTGATAGCAGGTGCTGTGACGTTCATGCGCGGCATCCAACTTGTGTTCAACATATCGTCGAAATCATTGTCAAGCCAATTGTTCATGTCTCTCAATGCCGGATACAACATAAGTCAAAACCTCCTAATTATCAATTAATTCGTTCTTAATTTATCCTCGGCTCATTCATCGTCCTCAGGTTCCTTTCGTTGCCTTCGTCCGACTTCTGAACTTCACTGATCTCAATGCAATATCCGTGCCTATAAACAAATGGTGACAAATCGTGCCATCATTGTCAGTAATGCTTAAAATATTTACACTTTGCTGACAACAGTGGCACATATGTAAACTTGTTATCCTCTGCGCAACACACTATGTCTAGTATCGGAAAGATACTGGGAGGTTATATCTCACACGGACGGGTTTTCCGTCTTGTTTCCCTGGAACCCAACGCGGCATACCCTGCACCACTAGCAAAGCCATCCGGTCGAAAGCAGGATCTAAGGAGCGCTTAATCTCTATGTCAGAAAGGGCTCCATCAGGCTCCACGATAAAAGAGACTACTGCACGCCCCACTACGTCACTCTGCTCTGCCTCTTCTGGGTATCTCAAATTCTCATTTATATACCGCATCATGGCAGATTGGCCTCCCGGGAAATGAGGCATCTGTTCTACCACATCATAAATTCGACCCTTCCATTTTGTTGAATCATACGGTATCTTTTCTGTAGTCTTGCTGAAATGGCTACCATTGTATTCTAATAGCTTAAACGTAATTTTAAAGCGACGGTCTTCATATAAACTAGTAGATTTATAATAGCTGTAATTTCTACGTGCCTCAAAAGCGGGTATATCCACTTGCCTAGTCATTGACGGAGCTATGTCAATGTCAGTCTTGCAAT
>DLDU01000050.1 GCA_002481295.1 Prevotella sp. UBA7764
CCCAGCGTATGTCGGCCAGGCTGTTTCCGTAAGCCGACCTGCTTGTTGAGTCAACAGCACAGAGCTCCATCTTTCCAATTCTCTCTGAGCGAAGACGCAACAGGGCCTGGCGGTCTTTCTCGGTGATTGACTGCGTAAGACGGGTGATGTCTCCCGGCGACATTTCGCGTGCGGACGGAGTCTTGGTGTATCTCTGCCAGCGAGCGAGCCTGCTGTAAGAATAGCTGGAAATATAGGGGAACATGGCAAGTGTCATGATGTCATCCACTTTCTCCTTGTTTCCCTCGAACACCTTCTCCAGGTCCTCGCGTATCTTGGTCTTCTCTGCAACTCTTTCCATAAGCCACACGTCGCCATACAGACGGTTCTGCGCGTCTCCATTATAGGAGGGTCTCCCTGCTTTCCTCGTGCTTGGCAATGAGTCAAGTTCACTCAAATCCCATCCCTGTGGGAATACCAATTGTTTTCGCTCGGCAGGAGGCATGTAGAGATACGCCTTGCCAGGAATAAGTGCCAAAGCGACTGCTACAAGATGATCTTCGAGTCGTATAAAGCCAACATCCCCGAGGCACAGCAGAGTGGCATCACCATTTGGAGCCTTTCCGACAACGAGGCTGAGCATGAGTACTGGCTCAAAGGCGACGTGCCCAATATCTTCGATGCCAGCTATCTTCGCAAGTGGGCTTACAAAGGTGTCTGTGACGGTATCGCCGGAGAGGATCTCGGACTGAAATATGGCGGTGAGGACTACAAGGCTTACTACGAGAAACAAAACGTGTCGAGCACGGTATCGGAATAAGCGATTGAGCGCAACATAGCAGATGCCGGTCACACTCCCTGTGGCCGGCATTTCTTTTTGTGAATTCTCAATTCTGTCATTCTTGCTTCTTAGAACTTGCTTCTGTCCCCATCCATTTGTCGCTGATGCAGAAAGAAGCGGTGATCGTATCAGGCGATTTTGCGCTGAGAGTGCGAAAGTCATCAAAATATAACTTAATTTATTTCCGTATCAGCCCAAATCTGTGTAATTTTGCGGCTGTTATGAAGGTTGCAGATTACATCATCAGAATGTGGAAGCACGTTGCGCTGCTTGCCGTGTGTCTCTGCATGGTGGTTGCCGCCCATGCACAGGGCGACATCGACCATCCGGGCCATGTCAATCCCGAGGACATGCAGGTGGATATGGACAACCCTACCTTCGTGCCGATGGTGAAGGTGGGCAAGGTGCTTATGGGGCGTGACTCCATCCAGTATGTGGAACTCAACAATGTGTGGGTGTTCACTCAGCCCGTTTTCAAGAACGCACAGGAGCGTGCTGCCTTCAACCGCCTGGTTTACAACGTGAAGAAAGTGCTCCCCATTGCCAAGGAAGTCAACCGCATCATCATCGAGACCGGCGATTACCTCGAGACGCTGCCCAACAAGAAGGCCAAGGACGAGCACATGAAGCGCGTGGAGGCCGACATCAAGAAGGAATACACGCCGCGAATGAAGAAGCTCACCTACAGCCAGGGTAAGCTGCTCATCAAGCTCGTCTATCGCGAATGCAACAGTTCCAGCTACGACCTCATCAAAGCCTTTCTCGGTCCCGTGCGTGCCGGCTTCTACCAAGCCTTCGCCTGGGTGTTTGGCGCCAGCCTGAAAAAGGACTATGAGCCCAAGGGCGTCGACCGCCTCACGGAGCGTGTCGTGCTCCTCGTGGAGGCGGGACAGCTGTAGAATTAGCTTTACAAAAGTCTGTCAACTTTCTCTTTCATTCTAGAGATAACGATGGCGGCTTTTGAGCAGAAAAGGCTTGTGAAATCCAGCAAAAAGCGTGGGCTTCTTATCAAAAAGGCTTTTTGTAGTGATCATAAAGGCTTTCTGATGTGGTCAAAGCGCCTTTCTGATGTGGTCAGAAAGGCGTGTTGATAGGGTCAGAAAGGTGTGCTGATAAGAGCAAATCAGCAGTATCATGGCAAGGAAGCGTGTCAACAAATTACAAGTATTTGGCTTTCAACGGGTTATAAAAACACACTGAAATTCGCGTCTTTTCCGTCAAGTACCCACTTGTTTCAGAAAATCGCATTCTCAGAGGCCGGAAATTGTCAGAAAGCAAGACAAATCAGAGCGTGACAAGCGCTTCTTTTGGCAGTCTGACAATGTTGTCGTGAGAAAGTCGTCGTGGTTATTTCTATTTTCTTCCTCCAAGTTTTGCTTATCTGAAAGGAAAAGGTTATATTTGCAACAACGATAAGCAGCAAGACGATGAACAACGATTTCAAGCAAATACCCTATGGCATCTGTGACTTTAAGCAGGTACGGAAGGAAAACAAATATCTGGTGGACAAGAGCATGTACTTCGAGCGGATGGAACGGGCAGGCAACTTTCTTTTCCTTGTCCGTCCGCGCCGCTTCGGCAAGAGTTTGTTTCTGAACATGCTCGAAGCCTACTATGACATCAACGAGAAGGACAACTTCCAGGAGTTGTTCAAGGGAATGTATGCCGCTGAACATCCGACGGAGTACCACAACAAGTACCAGGTGATGCATCTCGACTTCTCTTGCGTGGGTAGCGACATTGATAATCTGAGTAGCAACTTCAATAACTATCTGACTGGTCTATGCGAGTCTTTTATTAGAAAATACGCATATCTCTATCCGAAAGGCTGTGAAGACGAGGTGCTTCGTGGAAAGACAGGCATAGACATGCTCAACCGTCTTAACAATGTTGCAAGAGATTCTGGTTGCAGTCTCTACCTGATCGTTGACGAATATGACAACTTCACCAATAATGTTCTTAATGTGAAGGGGCAACAGGCTTACCACGACCTCACCCACGGAACAGGCTTCTACCGCGACGTGTTCAAGCTATTCAAGCCGATGTTCGACCGCATCATCATGCTCGGCGTCGCTCCCATCACACTCGACGACCTGACGAGTGGCTACAACATCGCGCTGAACATGACCATCGATTCGCGCTTCAACCAGATGCTCGGCTTCTCTGAGGATGAGGTGCGACAGATGATACGCTATTACAAAGACGCAGGTGCCATCAAGCCGGAAGTCACTGAGGACGGTATCATCGCTGATATTAAGCCGTGGTACGACAACTATTGTTTTGCCAAGGACAGTTTTGGTCGTGAGCCCAGCATGTTCAACAGCGACATGGTGTGCTACTACATGTCCACACTCGTGGATACGGGTAAAAAGCCCGATGAGCTCATCGACCCGAACACGATGACAGACTACGGCAAGCTGAAACGTCTCATCAGAATAGACAAGACAGAGGGCAAGCGCACAGAGATCATTCACAACATCGTGGAGGAAGGCTTCATCAAAGCCCGCGTGGTCTCTCATTTCCCAGCCGAGCGGATGATGGAGTTCGGTAACTTTGTCAGTCTGCTCTATTATTATGGTATGCTCACGATCGGCGGAGTGATTGGCGAACGACTCAAGCTCATCATTCCCAACAATAATGTACGGCTGCAATACTATCAGTATCTCTTGGACGAATACAGTAGCATCCATTCCGTCGATATTTCCGGATTGGATGATTACTTTGATCAGGCTGCACTCGACGGCAACTGGCAGCCACTTCTCTCGTTCATCTGCAAGGCTTATCACGACACCACGGCTGTGCGCCAGCTTATCGAGGGCGAGCGCAACCTGCAAGGTTTCATGAATGCCTACCTTACGCTGACCAACTATTATCTCGTCGCTCCTGAGATGGAGTTCTCCCATGGCTATTGCGACTTCTTCCTGTTGCCCAACTACACGGTTTACCCGATGGTTGCCCACAGCTATATCCTGGAGTTGAAGTACCTCAAGACCGACGCTACCGAGGCAGAGACTGCCCAGCAGTGGACAGAGGCCGTCGCTCAGATCAAGACCTACGCAGCCGACCGCAAGCTGCAGACTATGCTCCACGGCACACAGCTCCACCTCATCGTCGTGCAGATCAAAGGCTACGATGTAGTGAAGATGGAGGAAATAAGATAAAGGTAAAAGAGTAAAAAGGGAAAAGGGTAATAAGGAGAGAGGGATTAAGAGTAATCATAAAAAGAATCAGTGAAGAAGAAAGTAAACATAGGAGTCTTGTTGTTGCTGTTGATGACGCTGATGAGTTGTGGCAGCAAGCCTAAGGCCATTCGTTCTGCACAGGACTTACCGGGCAGTAAGATCGGTGTGCAGTTGGGTACTACCTCCGACACGAAGGTATCGAAGATGGAGCACGACAAGGCTGGCACGCAGGTAGAGCGCTTCACCAAAACGGCCGATGCCATACAGGCACTCTTGCAGGGCAAGGTCAACTGCGTGGTGGAGGACGATCAGCCCGCCAAGGCTTTCGTGGTGCAAAACGATGGGCTGGCGATTCTGCCCCACGCCTATAGCACTGAGCCTTATGCTTTCTGTGTGGCGCATGGACGGCGTGACCTTGTGCGAAACATCAACCATGCACTGCAGCTGTTGCGCAACGACGGCACGCTCGACACCATTGTCAACCGCCATCTGCGTCAGAAGATGAGCATTGCCTACCAGCCGAAGGCCATCGGGCGGCCCAACGGTCGGCTCGTCGTGGCCACCAACGCTACCTTTCAACCCTATGAGTATTACAACAACGGGCGCGTGGTGGGTATCGACATCGACATCATGCAGGCCGTGGCCGACGTGCTCGGCATGACGCTGCAAGTGGAGGATATGAACTTCGATGCGGTGGTCACCTCGGTACAGACCGGAAAAGCCGATGTCGGTGCAGCCGCTCTTACCGTCACACCCGACCGTCTGCGCAACGTCAGCTTCACCGACGCTTATGCCCGTAGTCGTCAGGTCATCATCGTGAAAACCTCACATCACGAGGCGCGCTCACAGAGCCTTGCGCAAAAGTTCCGGCAGGACTTCCTCGTCGAAGGCCGCTATCTCTATCTGCTGCAAGGCCTTGACAACACGCTCGTCATCACGCTCTTCGCCATCCTCATCTCGCTCTGCCTCGGCTCGCTCATTGCCATCGTGCGCACCACCCACGACCGTACCGGTCGCTACACCGTGCTCAATGCCCTTTGCAAGCTCTATCTCGTCATCATCCGCGGCACGCCGACGATGGTGCAACTCCTTATTATATACTATGTCATCTTTGCCGCTGCCGACGTGAGTAAGGTGCTCGTGGCCATCGTGGCCTTTGGCATCAACTCTTCGGCTTATCTGGCTGAGGTGGTGCGCAGCGGCATCATGTCCATCGACCGCGGACAGAGCGAGGCCGGGCGCTCGTTGGGACTGAGCTATAGCCAAACTCTGCGGCTGATCATCCTGCCACAAGCCTTCAAAAACGTGCTGCCCGCCATCGGCAACGAGCTCATCACCCTGCTCAAGGAAACGTCCATCAGCGGTTATATCGGCTTGGTAGACCTCACCAAGGGCAGCGACATCATCCGCAGCATCACCTATGATGCCATCCTCCCTCTGGGGGTGGTGGCCATCATCTACCTTGCCATTGTGCTCAGCCTGTCATCGGCAGTGGGTGTGCTGGAAAAGAAACTTCGTAAAAATGAAAGATAAGACGCTCATCACCATCGACCATCTCTGCAAGGCCTTCGGCGACCATATTGTGCTGCGCGACATCAGCACCACCATCCGCGAGGGCGAAGTCGTCGCCATCATTGGACCCTCGGGCTGTGGTAAGTCCACCTTTCTCCGCAGTCTCAACCTGCTGGAGCGTCCCACCTCCGGTCACATTCTCTTTGAGGGCACTGACATCACGTCGCCGGAAATCAACATCAACAAGATGCGGGAACGTATCGGTATGGTGTTTCAGCAGTTCAATCTCTTTCCCAATATGACCATTCGCCGCAACATCATGCTGGCTCCCGTGACGTTGGGAAAGCTATCCCGGCAGGAAGCCTCCGCCACTGCTGACCGTCTGCTCCTGCGTGTGGGACTTGCCGACAAGGCTGATGCCTGGCCCGACAGCCTCTCGGGAGGACAGCGGCAGCGTGTCGCCATCGCTCGGGCGTTGGCGATGAATCCCGACGTGATGCTGTTCGACGAGCCCACCTCGGCCCTCGATCCGGAGATGGTGGGCGAAGTGTTGCAGATCATGCGTGACTTGGCTCACAGTGGTATGACGATGGTGGTGGTCACTCACGAGATGAGCTTTGCCCGCGACGTGGCCTCGCGTGTGCTCTTCTTCAATGGTGGCATTATCGAGGAAGAGGGAAAGCCCGAGGACATCTTCAGCCATCCACGGTCAGAAAGGCTCAAGAGCTTCCTCAAAAGATAGATTTCGGCTATTGTCGTTATTTTCTTTTCATTTTGAGTCAATCAACAAAATTATTTCGTATCTTTGTCACATAATTATAACAAGGTTGCTTATGGAGACAATTAATAGTTATAGACTTACCAGTTTGGAGGAGCCAACAGATGACATGCTGCACCAAATAATGAGTGAGGCAGCAGAAGACGCCAGACGTAAAGGAGATGCAGCGCATAAACGCTATTTCGATCTCATACGTAAAGACATTATTGCTCAAAGTCAATTTGGTCAGAAGAATAACCTACTCAAGTTTCGCAAGTAGATG
>DLDU01000015.1:0-10060 GCA_002481295.1 Prevotella sp. UBA7764
TGAGGAAGACTGTGGTACACTGCGCGGACTCGTTTGCACTGCATTGAAGAATGGTGATGAAGTCATTTCAACTCTCTATGAGCGCATTATCGGTCGTGTATCTGTTCATGATATTATTCATCCTTCAACCGGAGAACTTATCGTTGCTGCCGGTGAGGAAATAACTGAGCCAATTGCACAGGCTATTGAAGATTCGCCCATCGAGAGTGTTGAAATCCGTTCTGTGCTTACTTGTGAGTCGAAGCATGGTGTCTGCATGAAGTGTTACGGACGCAACCTTGCCACTCGTCGTATGGTACAGAAGGGTGAGGCTGTCGGTGTGATTGCTGCTCAGGCTATTGGTGAACCAGGTACACAGCTTACTCTTCGTACGTTCCACGCCGGCGGTGTGGCTGCCAATGCTGCTGCCAATGCCAGCATCGTGGTGAAAAATGACTCTCGTATCGAATTTGAGGAAGTACGTACCGTACCATTTGATGAAGATGGTCGCGAATGTGAGATGGTTGTCAGCCGTCTGGGTGAAGTACGTTTCGTAGATCCCAATACCAATATCGTTCTTTCTTCGATGAACGTACCTTACGGTTCTTCTCTCTATTTCAAGCATGGAGCTTTGGTTAAGAAGGGCGACAAACTTGCACAGTGGGATCCGTTTAACGCCGTCATCGTTTCTGAATACGCAGGAACCTTGAAGTTCCACGATGTAATTGAAGGTATTACTTACCGTGCCGAGACCGACGAAACCACAGGTCTTACTGAAAAGATTGTCACCGAGTCGAAAGACAAGTCTAAGGTTCCTACCTGTGATATTATTGACGCTAACGGTGAGGTTGCTGGAACATACAACTTCCCTGTGGGTGGTCACGTAGTAGTTGAAGATGGTCAGACTATCAAAACTGGTGAGACCCTCGTTAAGATTCCTCGTGCAGCTGCCAAGGGTGGTGACATTACCGGTGGTCTGCCTCGAGTAACAGAGTTGTTCGAGGCACGTAACCCAAGTAACCCTGCCATTGTATCTGAAATTGATGGTGAGGTAACCATGGGTAAGGTGAAGCGCGGTAACCGTGAAATCATCGTTACATCAAAGACTGGTGAGCAGCGCAAGTATCTCGTATCGTTGTCTAAGCAGATTCTGGTACAGGAACACGATGCCGTACGTGCAGGAACTCCGCTGTCAGATGGTGTTATTACTCCAGCAGACATCCTTGCTATCAAGGGTCCCACGGCTGTACAGGAATATATCGTGAATGAAGTACAGGATGTGTATCGTCTGCAGGGTGTGAAGATTAACGATAAGCACTTCGAGATTATCGTACGCCAGATGATGCGTAAGGTACAGATCAACGATCCAGGCGATACCTCATTCCTTGAGCAGGAGATTGTTGATAAACTCGACTTTGCAGAAGAGAACGATCGTATCTGGGGCAAGAAAGTTGTTGTAGATGCTGGTGACTCAGAGAACCTTCAGAAAGGTCAAATTGTTACCGCACGCAAACTGCGCGACGAGAACTCAATGCTGAAGCGTCGCGACCTTAAATTGGTTCAGGTACGTGATGCTGTTGCTGCTACCTCTACCCAGATTCTGCAGGGTATCACCCGTGCCGCTCTTCAGACCAAGTCGTTCATGTCGGCTGCATCGTTCCAGGAAACCACTAAGGTGCTCAACGAAGCTGCTATCCGTGGTAAGGTTGATTACCTTGAGGGCATGAAGGAGAATGTGATTACTGGTCACTTGATTCCTGCCGGAACTGGTCTTCGCGAATTTGAAAAGATTATCGTAGGCTCGAAAGAAGAGTATGAGCGCATGCAAGCTAATAAGAAAAATGTGCTTGACTTTGCCAACGAACCTGCAATGGACGAGAAATAATTCTCGCTCCTGACTAATATATCAAAGTGCTGCTATTGTCTGAAAGGACGGTAGCAGCGTTTTTTTGTATGTTATTTCTATATAGGCATGTTATTTCTATATAGGTATGCTTAGTTGGATTTGGCTTCTCTGCAAAGTTCCTTTCAATTTGGTCCTGTCGATAGTATTGTTATCCCTTCGGATCATTCCTGGGTATTGAGTAAACTATTAAGAACGCATACATGATGCCTACTATAAATACTTGAATTATTCCTTTGTTATTAGCACGATTATTCGTAAATTCGCACATGAAAACTAATTCATGAAATGTTAAAAGTATAAATGAATTGAATATGGAGAATATGTTAAACTTGTGCCGAGAACGTTTCTCGGTTCGTAAATTTACTTCCGAGACAGTATCTCATGAGGATTTAGAATATGTGATGGAATGTGTGCGTATGGCCCCATCTGCTGTCAATAAACAGCCTTGGCATTGGATCGCGGTGAGGAGCGACGAAGGCAAAAGCAAGTTGCAGGAGTGTTATGATCGTGAATGGTTCAAGACTGCTCCGATGTATATTATCGGCATGAAGAATGTTGAGGAAAACTGGGTTCGCAAGTATGATGGTAAACCACATGGTGACGTTGATGTGGCCATTGCTGCCGAGCATTTATGTCTGGCTGCTACAGAGCGTGGACTTGGTACATGTTGGGTGTGCAATTATGATACAGATAAGATGCAACAATATTTTGGTCGTGACGGTTTTGAAGTTGTGGTGGTAGTTCCTATAGGACATGTTGCTCCTGACTGTCCGAAAGCGGAGAAAAAGCGCAAGCCATTAACGGATATTATGGATGTGATATAAAAATATCTGGTTTATCTGGGAAATGGAGTAATCAAATCAATATAGAACAAAACAAAACTGCTGAACATTTTTGTATATTTGAACAACCACAAACGAATATATGATAATGAACAGCAGTTTTCTTTTGTCATGCATGGGCTTTATAGTCTTGAACGTATAAAAAGACTGTATAGTAGGTAGCCTCATATCAATCCAGAATTTGAGTTTTCGGAAATAAATCGAACATCGAACACCTGTCATGCCGTAATCTGTTGTATGATAACGGTTTTAGATGGTGTTCGGCGTTCGTATTTTGAGGGTTTCCGAACACCAATCGAACACCAACGAACACCCGCAAAACCTTCATGTCAATATTCCTATCATCTAAATGCAAGTTAATCAAAAGTGCGCTTTTATTATAAATAAGGTATAGCCCGATATTTTGCCAACGCATTTCAATATTAGGCAAAAGTATTGCCCAACGTTTGGCAAGAGTGTTTTCAACGTTTGTTAAAGGTATTATCCAACGTTTGGCAAGAGTGTTTTCAACGTTTGATAAAGGTGTTATCCAACGTTTGGCAAGGTGTTGATAAATATCAAGCCGTTCATCATCAAGCAGGAATAACCAATTTCTCCAGAGATGTGATGGCTTACCAACAGATGATAGAAGGGTGGTCGATAATGCCGTTATAAGATTTTCGACCACCCACTTAATCGTATATCTTACAAAGTGTTATCCCATATCGGTGGCCGATGGTCGATTATTTGCTACGTCGCGTGTGCGTGCATATGTGTGTGCGCACGCATACCTTATTATATGGATGTTATACCAAATATCATTTCATGGATGTATAATTTGTGGATAAAGAAAATAATGTATAACCTTGCATCCGGAAACGCTTATGTATTGGTGAAATGAGAAGAAATCAAAGAAAAAGTAGAATCTAACTCTTATTATTTTTATATGAAACAAAAATTAAACTGTTGCAAATTTGTTGGCATGCTCTTGGCTTTTACTGCCATCTCCTGCTCTGAGAGCGATGGGTTGCAGAACAACGGTATGTCTGACAAGAAGATTTGCTTTACTGCTATGTTGCAGAAAGGATGGAACGGAGGTGAAAAAACTCGTGGGGCTGTGTCTGAGTCGGCAGCACTTGCCCAAGAGCAGATGGTGCTAGAGGCAGAAGGCCAACTCGACACCCTCTCTATCGCATGCTATTGAAACTGACAATGAAGAATTGAGGGGGATAATTACCCTCCCCTGTACACAAACCCGTTGCGCATTAAATGATGCCGCTGAGGTAGGGGATTTCGGCGTGAGTGCCGTTTACACCAAAGGTTCTACTATTTCTTCCTTGTATCATGATCAGCAAGTCACCAAGAGCGGTAACAACTGGTTTACCGCAGGCAACGAGATGTGGCCTACCGAAGGATCTCTGTCGTTTTATGCTTATGCACTTTATCAGCGTGCCGCCTTGTCTTATATATCTACAGCTGCTGATTTCGCCAAGAATAAAGTCATCCGCTACGTGGCAGATACGGATATAGACCATCACCCCGATTTTATTGTAGCCAAAAACGAAGCTATTGCTTATAACATTTCTACTGCCAGCAAACCTGTGGAGCTTGCTTTCAGCCATGCCCTTACTGCCCTTACCTTTGCCGTAGATGCAGAAATGATACCAGGAAAGGTGAAACGTATCACTATAAAAGGAGTGAATGGGCAGGGTGACTATGATTTTGATCCCATTCTCGTTAGGTTTGAACGGTTCCTCGTCGTGTCTTCGATAGTTTCTCGTTCGACTTTCGATCCTCTTTCGTTCGGTCTTCGACATATCCTCGTTCGGTTCTCGATCGGTCTTCGATAGACTAACGAATGACGAATGAGAAGCAATCGTGTGTTAAGCGAAAAAGCATGGTTCTTCTGTTGTATCCAGTTGGGGGCGTTGGAAGTGATGCCTGTAAATATAATTGCGTTGTTTTATATTGTACGATAAATGGCTTGTTGCAAAGGTATCTTTTTGTTTTGGAAATCATCCTTAGGTACGGTTGCAAAGATACAACATCACAAAACCCAAATGTCCGTCCTTGTCCGTCTTTGAGATTATTTTTAGGTTCTATTAACTTTTCTACGGATTTTTTTAAGTTCTGCACATTGAATAGCAAAACGCTTTTGATAAAAGATCAGTAGTCAATCAATAAGTTGCCATATCGTTTATTGATAACAATCCTTAATCGGTTGTCTGATGGTCTGTGAGTATCATTTATTGCAGTTTGCAATCTTTAGTTCTTTATAATGCAATTCTGTTGGTGCAGGTATTGATGGCTTTATGGGAGTATATATAATGAAAATGGTCTTTTCTGCTTGACGTTAGAGATATTCCATCAGTACGTCCCATACGGCGATGATGTGGCAGATGCTGCCAGCTAAGACGAAGAAGTGGAAAACGCTGTGCATATATCGTTTCTTGTTGAGCGAATAGAATACTGCACCGGTAATATAGGCTACTCCTTCAGCAATAATCCATGCCACAGCAGCAGTAGATACGGAGTCGATCAATGGCTTGAATGCCACAAGAACAGAAAGGCCCATGCCTACGAAACAAAATGTCTCAAGATTAGAATGCTCCTTGAGCTTGATGAAACTGATGGCGGTGCCGACTATGGCACAAAGCCACACAAAGGTGAACAGCGACCATCCCCAGTAGCCTTGGCTGCGTAGCGCAATAAGTGTAAGAGGGGAGTAGCTGCCTGCTATGTGCCAGTAGATGGCAGCGTGGTCCCATTTGCGCAACCGTTCTTTCCACTTTGAATGTCTGGGGAGTGCATGGTATGCTGTGGATGCCATATATGATCCTAACATGCCAAAGAGATAGAGACACACGCCGAGGCGTGCCCAAGGGTTGTCACCTTTGAATGCCATGACGAGAAACACAATGCCGAACGCCAAGCCTAATAGTATGCCGCCAGCGTGTGACCATGTGTTCCAAAGTTCTTCTTTATGTGTGTATCTTATAGCCATCGTTTGCAAAGATACGAAATATTTTTGGTTTATTAGGAAAATGAAGTGATAAAGTCTGAATAATAATATTTTGTTTCGTATCCATTATATGGATCGCATGCTTCTATACGCGCGTACATTATATTATCGTGTATTCATTTGATAGAGTTTGAACTTACCTAAGGTTTACGTTGGACTTGCTTAGGACTTGCTTGGGACTTGCTTTGTACGTCTTCAGAAGTTTCGTGTGTAGAAAAGTAGTGACGACCCGAATGCATCCCGAATGCATCCCGAAGCCCGATGACGCTTGTGCGAGAAAAGGCGGTAAGGATTTCCTTCTTGTGCGAGATTAGCAAGTGCGGCTTGCTTTACTTGGAATGATGTGAGGACTGTGTTGCTGTGGGCGGAAACAAATTAGTGGTTGAGTTGACAAAAGCTTGCTGATGAGTTATGGTAATCCTCTCTTTCTCTGTTTTTATAGAACTTTCATCTGTTAAATATTGCAAAAATACTTATAAAATGTTAAATAATAAAAATGCAGGTGGTATTTGTCTCTTATATATTAGGTAGTTAGGCAAAAAGTTAGTACCTTTGCACCCCAAAAGCGCCTAATATCAATGGGGTAGCTATGTCAAGTTGAGTAATAACAAACAATATAATAAATTAAAAAACAAACAATTATGCCTACAATTTCACAATTGGTAAGAAAAGGCAGAAAGGTGCTCGTTGAGAAGAGCAAATCTCCCGCTTTGGATTCATGTCCTCAGCGTCGTGGAGTTTGCGTTCGTGTATATACAACGACTCCTAAGAAGCCTAATTCGGCTATGCGTAAGGTAGCCCGTGTACGTCTGACAAACCAGAAAGAGGTAAACTCTTACATTCCTGGAGAAGGACACAACTTGCAGGAGCACTCAATCGTTCTCGTTCGCGGTGGACGTGTGAAGGACCTTCCTGGTGTACGTTATCACATCGTTCGTGGTACTCTTGATACCGCAGGTGTTGCAAGCCGTACACAGCGTCGTTCTAAGTATGGTGCTAAGCGTCCTAAGGCCAAGAAATAATAGCCGGTGAGGGTTATTTGGCTCGAAAAATCAAAAGTAAAACGTTTTGCTGGAGAATTGTTATAGACAGGTTGAGTAAATGCTCATGTGAGAGCGTTGAAGAACAAGCAAGAACAGCCCCACGCAGACAACAAAACAAAAAAACAAAAAATGAGAAAAGCAAAACCAAAGAAGCGTGTGATCCTTCCAGATCCAGTCTTCAATGACAAAAAAGTGTCTAAGTTCGTTAACCATCTGATGTATGATGGTAAGAAATCAATCTCTTATGAGATTTTCTACAATGCTCTTGAAACCGTAAAGGGTAAGATGCAGGATGAAGAGAAATCTGCTCTTGAGATTTGGAAGCAGGCTCTCGACAACATCACTCCTCAGGTTGAGGTTAAGAGTCGTCGTATCGGTGGTGCAACCTTTCAGGTTCCTACTGAAATCCGTCCCGATCGCAAGGAGAGTATCTCTATGAAGAATATGATTTCTTTTGCACGCAAGCGTAGCGGTAAGTCAATGGCTGACAAGCTTGCTGCTGAGATTATGGACGCATTTAACAATCAGGGTGGTGCCTACAAGCGCAAGGAGGACATGCATCGCATGGCTGAGGCTAACCGTGCTTTTGCCCACTTCAGATTCTAATTATAATACAAGGAGAAGAAAGAAATGGCAAATCGCGACTTACATTTGACTCGTAATATCGGTATTATGGCTCACATCGATGCCGGTAAAACCACTACTTCTGAGCGTATCCTTTTCTATACAGGAAAGACTCATAAGATTGGTGAGGTGCACGATGGCGCTGCTACCATGGACTGGATGGCTCAGGAGCAGGAGCGTGGTATCACTATTACCTCTGCTGCTACTACCTGTAACTGGACTTGGCAGGGTAAATCATTCAAAATCAACTTGATTGACACTCCAGGACACGTTGACTTCACTGCTGAGGTTGAACGTTCACTGCGTGTTCTTGACGGAGCTGTTGCTACTTATAGTGCTGCTGACGGTGTACAGCCTCAGTCAGAAACTGTTTGGCGTCAGGCAGATAAGTACAATGTTCCACGTATCGGTTATGTAAACAAGATGGACCGTTCTGGTGCTGACTTCTTTGAGACTGTACAGCAGATGCGCGACATTCTTGGTGCTAACCCTGTAGTTATCCAGGTGCCCATTGGTGCTGAGGAGAACTTTAAAGGTGTGGTTGACCTTATCAAGATGAAGGCTATCCTGTGGCACGACGAGACCATGGGTGCTGAATATGATTTAGAGGAAATTCCTGCTGATCTTCAGGATGAGTGCGACGAGTGGCGTAATAAGCTGCTTGAAGCTGCCGCTGAATATGATGAGGCCTTGATGGAGAAATACTTTGATGATCCTAACTCAATCACTGAGGATGAGGTTATCGCCGCTATCCGTAAGGGTTGTGTAAGCATGGCCTGCACTCCTATGGTTTGTGGTTCTTCATATAAGAACAAGGGCGTACAGCCTCTGCTCGACTATGTTTGTGCATTCCTCCCATCTCCTATCGATATTGAGGTAGTTAAGGGTACTAACCCTGATACTGATGAGGAAGAAGATCGTAAGCCCAGCGAGACAGAGCCTACTTCAGCTCTTGCGTTCAAGATTGCTACCGACCCATACATGGGCCGTCTGGTATTCTTCCGCGTTTACTCAGGTAGCGTAAAAGCTGGTTCTTACGTTTACAATCCACGTTCAGGTAAGAAAGAGCGTATCAGCCGTCTGTTCCAGATGAACTCAAACAAGGAAATTCCTATGGAGTCTATCGACGCTGGTGATATCGGTGCGGGTGTTGGTTTCAAGGATATCCGTACTGGTGATACTCTCTGTGATGAAGATCATCCTATCGTACTTGAGTCTATGAGTTTCCCTGATACTGTGATTTCTATTGCCGTAGAACCTAAGTCACAGGCCGACATTGCTAAGCTTGACAATGGTCTTGCTAAGCTTGCCGAGGAAGACCCAACCTTTACTGTCCGTACTGATGAGCAGAGTGGTCAGACTATTATCTCAGGTATGGGTGAGCTTCACCTCGATATTATCATCGACCGTCTGAAGCGCGAATTCAAAGTAGAATGTAACCAGGGTAAGCCTCAGGTTAACTACAAAGAAGCCATCACCAAGACGGTTAACCTCCGTGAGGTTTATAAGAAGCAGTCAGGTGGTCGCGGTAAGTTCGCTGACATCATTGTTAATGTTGGACCAGTTGATGACGATTGGGATATCAAGGAGAATGGTGGACTTCAGTTCGTCAACGAAGTTAAGGGTGGTAACATTCCTAAGGAATTCATTCCATCAATCCAGAAAGGATTTGAGACAGCCATGAAGAACGGTATCCTCGGTGGTTACCCCGTTGATTCACTTAAGGTAGTTGTTGTTGACGGTTCGTTCCACCCAGTTGACTCTGACCAGCTCTCATTCGAAATCGCCGCTCAAATGGCTTATAAGGAAGCTTGTGCACAGGCTAAGCCCGTACTTATGGAGCCTATCATGAAACTCGAAGTTGTTACTCCAGAGGAGAACATGGGTGACGTGATCGGTGACTTGAACAAGCGTCGTGGCCAGGTAGAAGGAATGGAAGAAGGTCGCAGCGGTGCTCGCATCGTTAAGGCTCAGGTACCTCTGTCAGAGATGTTCGGTTATGTAACCGCTCTCCGTACCATTACTTCTGGTCGTGCAACCAGTTCTATGGAATATGATCACCACGCTCCTCTGTCAAGCACATTGGCTAAGGCTGTGCTCGAGGAAGTTAAGGGACGTGCCGATCTCGTATAATGCAATTTAGGAGTGCCGCTGAGCAAATGACTCTTTAGCGGCCTCCTTTCAATATTTTTATTCATCAATTTATAATTCAAGACAAATGAGTCAGAAAATTCGTATCAAGCTGAAGTCTTATGACCACAAGTTGGTTGACAAGTCTGCAGAGAAAATCGTGAAAGCTGTTAAGGCTACAGGCGCTATCATCAGCGGTCCTATCCCCTTGCCAACCCACAAGCGCATCTTCACTGTTAACCGTTCAACCTTCGTTAACAAGAAATCTCGCGAGCAGTTCCAGCTCTCAGATTACAAACGTCTGATTGACATCTACAGCTCTACAGCAAAAACTGTTGATGCTTTGATGAAGCTCGAACTCCCCAGCGGTGTTGAAGTTGAGATCAAGGTCTAGTAACGATTAAGTAAGATACAAAAACGAATTTATTTATTATTAAAAAGTAATTGAAATGCCAGGATTAATTGGAAAGAAAATCGGAATGACATCCGTATTCAGTGCCGACGGTAAGAATGTACCGTGCACTGTTATCGAAGC
>DLDU01000015.1:10227-10354 GCA_002481295.1 Prevotella sp. UBA7764
TTACAGTTGAGCTGTTCAAAGACGCTAAGTTCGTTGACGTCATTGGCACATCCAAGGGTAAAGGTTTCCAGGGTGTCGTGAAGCGTCATGGATTCGGCGGTGTCGGTCAGAGCACTCACGGTCAGGA
>DLDU01000015.1:10419-24237 GCA_002481295.1 Prevotella sp. UBA7764
CGCATGGGCGGCCAGATGGGAGGTGATCGTGTTACCACTCAGAACCTCCGTGTATTAAAGGTGATTCCGGAGCAGAACCTGCTCATCGTGAAGGGTTCTTTCGCCGGTTGCAATGGTTCAACAGTTTTAATTGAGAAGTAATGGAAGTTAGTGTTTTGAATATCAACGGTCAGGAGACCGGACGCAAGGTGGCCCTGAACGACGCCATCTTTGGCATTGAGCCTAACGATCATGTCATCTACCTCGATGTGAAGCAGTATCTCGCCAACCAGCGCCAGGGCACTGCCAAGGCTAAGGAAAGAAGCGAGCACGCTGGTTCTACCCGAAAGCTCGGACGCCAAAAAGGTGGCGGCGGCGCACGTCGTGGTGACATCAACTCACCGTTGCTCAAGGGTGGTGGCCGCGTTTTCGGTCCTCAGCCCCGTGACTATGGTTTTAAGCTCAACAAGAAAGTAAAAGTTCTTGCTCGTAAGTCTGCTCTGTCTTACAAGGCTCAGGAGAATGCCATCATCGTGGTGGAAGATTTCAATCTTGAGGCTCCTAAGACTAAAGATTTTGTAAATATCACTAAAAATCTTAAAGTTGACGGCAAGAAAGCACTTGTAGTTTTGCCAGGTATAAATAAAAACGTATATTTGTCCGCTCGTAACATCGAAAAGGCTGAAGTGATGTCAGCTGATCAGCTCAATACGTACAAAGTTTTGAACGCTGATGTACTCGTCGTCGCTGAAAGTTCTTTGAAGACTATCGACAACATCTTGGATAAGTAATAATTTAGGAGACAAAGTATTATGGTATATATCATCAAACCCCTGGTCACAGAGAAGATGAATAACATTACAGACAAACGCGCAAACCGCTACGGTTTCGTCGTTCGCCCAGAGGCTAATAAGCTCCAAATCAAGAAAGAGGTCGAGAGTCTGTATCATGTTACAGTAGAGGATGTGAACACAATGCGCTACGCTGGCAAGCGCTCCAGCCGCTATACCAAGGCAGGCTTGATCCGCGGTCAGAAGAACGCATTCAAGAAGGCTATCGTCACCCTGAAGGATGGTGAGGCCATCGATTTTTACAGCAATATAAAATAAAAAATGGCAGTACGTAAATTCAGCCCGGTAACTCCGGGTACAAGACACAAGGTTATTGGCACGTTCGAGGAGATTACTGCATCCGTGCCAGAGAAGTCTCTCGTTTACGGTAAGCGTTCTACCGGTGGTCGAAACAACACTGGTAAGATGACCATGCGCTACATCGGCGGTGGTCACAAGAAGAAGTATCGTCTGATCGACTTCAAGCGAGAGAAAGATGGTGTTCCTGCTGTAGTAAAGACAATCGAGTACGATCCTAACAGATCGGCTCGTATTGCTCTTCTGTTCTACGCAGATGGTGAAAAACGTTACATCATTGCTCCTAACGGACTCAAGGTCGGTGACAAGCTGATGTCTGGCGCTGAGGCAGCTCCTGAAATCGGCAATGCTCTTCCACTGGCTAACATTCCTGTCGGTACCGTGATCCACAACATCGAGTTGCGTCCGGGACAGGGTGCACGCCTGGTTCGCTCGGCTGGTAACTTTGCTCAGTTAACTTCTCGTGATGGCAACTACTGTGTCATCAAGCTTCCTTCCGGAGAGACTCGTCTGATCCTCTCCGCTTGCAAAGCCACTGTAGGTAGTGTCGGTAACTCTGACCACGCTCTTGAGCAGTCCGGTAAGGCCGGTCGCTCTCGTTGGCTCGGCCGTCGTCCTCACAACCGTGGTGTCGTGATGAACCCTGTCGATCACCCGATGGGTGGTGGCGAAGGACGTCAGTCTGGTGGTCATCCACGCTCTCGCAAGGGCTTGTATGCTAAGGGTCTCAAGACTCGTGCACCTAAGAAGCTCTCGAACAAGTACATTATCGAAAGAGCTAACAAGAAGTAATCAAGTAATTAGAGCAAATTATGAGTCGTTCACTTAAAAAAGGTCCTTATATCAACGTTGCCCTCGAGAAGAAAATTCTCGCTATGAACGAGAGTGGCAAGAAGAGCGTCGTTAAGACTTGGGCCAGAGCATCCATGATTTCACCCGATTTCGTGGGTCACACTGTTGCTGTCCACAACGGTAATAAATTCATCCCTGTCTACATCACTGAGAACATGGTTGGACACAAGCTCGGTGAGTTCGCTATGACACGTCGCTTCGGCGGCCACTCTGGCAACAACAAGAAGTAATCAGGGCAAACCATTTAAAATGAGTAAACAATAATGGGAGCAAGAAAACATATCGCGGCCGAGAAAATGAAAGAGGCCCGCAAGAACATGTACTTCGCCAAGCTCAAGGGTGTGCCTTCTTCTCCACGGAAGATGCGTTACGTAGTAGACATGATCCGTGGCATGGAGGTCAACCGCGCACTTGGTATCCTGAAGTTCTCCAACAAGCATGCTGCTGCTGACATCGAAAAACTGCTTCGCTCAGCTATTGCCAACTGGGAAACCAAAAACGACCGTAAGGCCGAGGATGGTGAGCTGTATGTCAGCAAGGTCTTCGTTGATGAAGGCGTGACCATGAAACGTATGAGACCGGCACCGCAGGGCCGTGGCTATCGCATCCGTAAGCGTAGCAATCACGTCACTCTCTTTGTTGATGCCAAAACTAATGACGAAAAATAATAAATAGAATGGGACAGAAAGTAAATCCAATAAGCAACCGTCTGGGTATTATCCGTGGTTGGGACTCAAATTGGTTCGGTGGCAAGGACTTCGGTGACAACCTCGTTGAGGACAAAAAGATCCGTCAGTACCTTAACAAGCGCTTGGAGAAAGCCAGCGTTTCACGCATCGTCATCGAGCGTACTTTGAAACTGGTTACCATCACTATTTGCACTGCCCGTCCGGGTATCGTCATTGGTAAAGGTGGAGCTGATGTCGACAAACTGAAAGAGGAGCTCAAGAACCTCTTCAAGAAAGACATCCAGATCAACATCTTCGAGGTGAAGAAGCCTGAGCTTGATGCAAACATCGTCGGTCAGAACATCGCCAGCCAGATCGAGCATCTGATGGCTTACCGTCGCGCTATCAAGATGGCTGTTCAGAACACAATGCGTGCTGGTGCTGAGGGTATCAAGATCCAAATCTCCGGCCGTCTGAACGGTGCCGAGATGTCTCGTAAGGAGATGTACAAGGAGGGACGTACTCCTCTGCATACATTCCGTGCCGACATCGACTACTGTCAGACAGAGGCCCTCACAAAAGTAGGCCTGCTGGGTATCAAGGTGTGGATCTGCCGCGGTGAGGTGTATGGCAAGCGTGAGCTCGCCCCCAACTTCTCTCAGGAGAAGAACGAGCGCGGACGTAACGGCGGCCGTCAGAACCGTGGTGGCCGTAGAAGAAACAATAACCGCTAAAAGTAGAAGCTACAATGTTACAGCCAAAAAGAGTAAAATATAGAAGACCTCAAGACGGGCGCGGCAACAAAGGCAACGCCCACAGAGGTACTGAGCTGGCTTTCGGAACCTTTGGCATCAAGACACTTGAGGCTAAATGGCTCGACAGCCGTCAGATCGAGGCAGCCCGTGTAGCTGTCAACCGTTATATGAATCGTGAAGGTCAGGTGTGGATCCGTATCTTCCCTGACAAACCTATCACTCGCAAGCCTGCTGATGTCCGTATGGGTAAAGGTAAGGGTGATCCTGCTGGATGGGTAGCTCCCGTAACTCCGGGACGTATCCTCTTCGAGGTAGAGGGCGTGAGCCTGGCAGTGGCAAAAGAGGCACTGCGCTTGGCCGCTCAGAAACTCCCAGTCAAGACTAAGTTCGTCATCAGACGCGATTTTGATAAAAACGCTTAATTATGAAGATTAAAGAAATTACAGAACTCGCCGACAAGGACCTGCGCGAGAAGCTGGAGCAGACTGAGGCAGCTTTGAATCAGATGAAGCTCAACCATCAGGTAACTCCGCTCGAGAATCCATCCACGATTAAGGCTACGCGTCGCGACATCGCACGGATGAAAACCGTGCTCCGCCAGAGAGAACTTAATAAATAATTCACGGACAGATGGAAAAGAGAAATTTAAGAAAGGTAAGACAGGGTGTGGTGATCAGCGACAAGATGGAAAAAACCATCGTCGTAGCTGCCAAGTTCAAGGAGATGCACCCTATTTATGGTAAGTTTGTCCAGAAGACTAAAAAATACCACGCTCATGACGAGAACAACGAGGCTCATGTAGGTGACACTGTTCAGATCATGGAGACTCGTCCACTCTCTAAGACTAAGAGATGGAGATTAGTACAAATCGTAGAAAAAGCTAAGTAATCATGATACAGGCATTATCAAAACTTACAGTATGTGATAACAGCGGCGCACGCGAGGCAATGTGCATCCGTGTTCTCGGTGGTACCGGCCGTCGTTACGCCAGTGTGGGTGACGTCATCGTTGTGGCTGTACAGAATGTCATCCCTTCCAGTGACTTGAAGAAAGGTGCAGTATCTAAGGCTTTGATCGTTCGCACGAAGAAGGAAATCCGTCGTCCCGACGGATCTTACATCCGCTTCGACGACAACGCTTGTGTGCTGCTTAACAACGCTGGTGAACTTCGTGGAAGCCGTATCTTCGGCCCCGTGGCCCGTGAGCTTCGCGCTGTCAACATGAAGGTCGTCTCCCTCGCACCTGAGGTGCTTTAATTCTAAAACGTACACGAATGAATAAGTTACATATCAAAAAAGACGATACCGTGATTGTCCGCACCGGTAGTGATAAGGGCAAGACCGGTAAAGTGCTCAAAGTGCTGGTTAAAGAAAACCGCGCCATCGTGGAAGGCATCAACATGGTGTCAAAGAGCACAAAGCCTTCAGCTAAGAATCCTCAGGGTGGTATCGTTAAGCAGGAGGCTCCTATTCACATCTCTAATTTGGGACTTATCGACCCGAAGAGCGGCAAGGCTACCCGTATCGCTATCAAGCGCGAGGGTAAGACTGTCACTCGTATCGCTAAAAAATCAGGGGAGGAGATTAAGTAATGGATACAGCACAGTTAAAGAAAAAGTACAAGGAGGAGATCGCTCCTGCACTGCAGAAACAGTTCAACTACTCTTCAGCTATGCAGATCCCTGTTCTGAAGAAGATTGTCATCAACCAGGGCTTGGGTGATGCTACACAGGACAAGAAGATCGTGGATGTAGCCATTAACGAGATCACCGCAATCACAGGTCAGAAGGCTGTGGCAACCTACTCTAAGAAGGATATCGCCAACTTCAAACTGCGTAAAGAGATGCCTATCGGTGTCATGGTGACTCTCCGTCGCGAGCGCATGTATGAGTTCCTTGAGAGACTCGTTCGTATCTCTCTGCCACGTATCCGTGACTTCAAGGGTATCAATACCAAGTTCGACGGTCGTGGTAACTACACATTGGGTATCACTGAGCAGATCATCTTCCCGGAGATCAACATCGACCAGGTAGACCGCATCCAGGGTATGAATATTACCTTTGTGACTTCTGCCAAGACTGACGAGGAAGGTTTCGCTCTTCTGAAGGCCTTCGGTCTCCCATTTAAAAACGCTAAAAACGATAAATAAGTTATGGCAAAAGAATCAATGAAAGCCCGCGAGGTAAAGCGCGCTAAGCTCATCGCACGTTACGCTGAAAAGCGTGCAGCGCTGAAGAAGGTCATCGCTACTACCAATGATATCGCAGAGGCTTATGAGGCTGCCCGTAAACTTCAGGCTATCCCTAAGAACGCTGACCCTATCCGTCTGCACAACCGTTGCAAGATCACCGGTCGTCCAAGAGGTTACATGCGTCAGTTCGGCATCTCACGTATTCAGTTCCGCGAGATGGCTTCTCAGGGCTTGATCCCCGGAGTCAAGAAGGCTAGCTGGTAACTCACCTTTCACTACAGGTTGGTGGCTGGCTAGTGGGACGCCAGCGCCTGACCTGATTACAAGATCATTTTTTAATATTGTCGGGGTAGTCCCGATTAATTAAACATTTATATTTATGACAGATCCAATTGCCGATTATCTGACAAGACTCAGAAACGCTATCATGGCTCACCATCGTGTGGTCGAGGTTCCTGCGTCTAACTTGAAGAAGTCTATCACAAAGATTCTCTTCGAGAAGGGTTACATCCTGAACTATAAGTTCATCGAAGATGGCCCTCAGGGTACTATCAAGGTTGCCTTGAAGTACAATCCTGAAACCAAGCAAAACGCTATCAAGTGTTTGAAGCGCGTCTCTACTCCTGGTCTTCGCCGTTATACAGGATATAAAGACATGCCGAGAGTAATTAACGGACTGGGTATCGCCATCTTATCTACGTCCAAGGGTGTCATGACCGACAAGGAGGCTGCTGATCTTAAGATCGGTGGTGAGGTTCTTTGCTATGTTTATTAATAGGAGGTTACAAGATGTCTAGAATAGGAAAATTGCCAATTCACGTACCGGCAGGTGTTACAGTTAATTTCGACGAGAAATCTTCTGTTGTTACTGCTAAAGGTCCTAAGGGTGAACTCTCTCAGCAGATTGATCCTTCTATTAAGTTTGATTTCCAGGACGGTGTCATCACACTTTCTGTCGACGAGAACAGCCCCGTCGACTACAAGCAGAAGCAGGCTTTCCACGGCCTCTATCGCGCACTGATCAACAACATGATCGTTGGCGTGAGCGAGGGCTTCAAGAAGGAGCTGGAGCTTGTAGGTGTTGGTTATCGTGTCAGCAACCAGGGCAACCTGATTGAGTTCTCTTTGGGTTATACTCACCCTATCTTCATCGAGCTTCCTAAGGAAGTAAAGGTTGAGACAAAGTCTGAGCGTAACCAGAACCCTCTCATCACTCTGGAGTGTGCCGACAAGCAGTTGCTGGGTCTCATTTGTGCTAAAATCCGTTCTTTCCGCAAACCTGAGCCTTACAAGGGTAAGGGTGTCCTGTTCAAGGGTGAAGTCATCCGCAGAAAGTCTGGTAAGACCGCTGCAGCTAAGTAATTTTATAAGATTTTACTATTATGACAACAAAGAAAGAACAAAGACGAATTAAGATAAAGTTCCGTATCCGTAAGCACGTCAACGGAACTGCTGAGCGCCCACGTCTCAGTGTATTCCGTTCTAACAAGCAGATCTACGCTCAGGTGATCAATGATGTAGATGGCCGTACTTTGGCTTCTGCTTCTTCTCTGGGTATGGAAAAGATGCCTAAGATCCAACAGGCTGAGAAAGTCGGCGCACTGGTCGCTGAGAAAGCAAAGTCTGCTGGCATTGAGACAGTGGTCTTCGACCGCAATGGTTACCTCTATCATGGTCGTGTGCAGGCTTTGGCTGATGCCGCACGTCAGGGTGGTCTTAAATTTTAATCGATTATGGCAATGAATAAAGTAAAAGTAAATAGTGACGCAGAATTGAAAGACCGCTTGGTTGCTATCAACCGTGTGACGAAGGTTACAAAGGGTGGTCGTACGTTTACATTCGCTGCCATCGTCGTTGTTGGTGATGGTAAGGGCGTGATTGGCTACGGTCTGGGTAAGGCCGGTGAGGTTACCGCTGCTATCGCCAAAGGCACAGAGGCTGCCAAGAAGAACTTGGTGAAGGTTCCTGTACTTAGGGGTACTGTTCCTCACGAGGTTGAGGTGAAGTTCGGTGGTGCAATCGTTCTCCTGAAGCCGGCAGCAGCCGGTACCGGTCTGAAGGCCGGTGGTGCTATGCGTGCTGTGCTGGAGAGTGCAGGTATCACAGATGTCATCGCAAAGTCTAAGGGTTCTTCCAATGCCCACAACTTGGTGAAGGCTACTTTCGTAGCTCTCTCAGAGATGCGTGATGCTTATCAGATCGCTGGTGAGCGTGGCATTGCAATGGACAAAGTGTTTAACGGTTAATAGGGTAACAAAACTATGGCAACAATCAAAATCAAGCAGATTAAGAGTCGTATTGGTGCTCCTGTCGATCAGAAGCGTACACTCATCGCTCTTGGCCTCCACAAGATTTCTCAGGTGGTCGAGGTTGAAGATACTCCTAGCAACCGTGGCATGATCCGCAAGGTGTTCCATTTGGTTGAAGAGGTGAAGTAATAATCTTTAAATTCAGACGAAATCATGAAATTACATACATTAACCCCGGCTAAGGGTTCTACCCACTCTCGTCGTCGTATCGGTCGTGGTCCAGGTTCTGGACTTGGTGGTACTTCTACCCGCGGTCATAAGGGTGCTAAGGCTCGTTCTGGCTATAAGAGAAAGATTGGCTTTGAAGGTGGTCAGATGCCTTTGCAGCGTCGTGTGCCGAAGGCTGGCTTCAAGAACATCAACCACGTTGAGTTCTTCCCTGTCAACCTCTCTACACTCCAGAAGCTTGCTAAGGAGAAGAACCTTACTAAGATCGGCGTAGCAGAGCTTGTTGCTGCTGGCCTGACCAATGGTAAGAAACCTGTTAAAGTTTTAGGAAATGGTGAGCTGAAGGCCAAGATTGACGTCGAGGCCAACGCTTTCTCTAAATCTGCAGAGGCAGCTATCCAGGCTGCCGGTGGTAACGCAACCAAAATCTAACAATGAAAAAGCTTATAGAGACACTGAAGAACTGTTGGAGGGTTGAAGATCTGCGTCAGCGGCTTCTCATCACCCTTTTGTTTACGGCTATCTACCGTTTCGGTTCATTTGTAGTATTACCGGGTATTGATCCGGCTAAACTCGACCAATTGCAGTCGCAAACCAAAGGTGGCTTGATGTCACTGTTGGACATGTTCTCCGGTGGCGCATTTTCCAACGCATCTATCTTTGCGCTTGGTATTATGCCTTACATCTCGGCTTCCATCGTTATGCAGTTGCTCGCCGTCGCTGTGCCTTATTTTCAGAAGATGCAGCGTGAAGGCGAAAGCGGGCAGAAAAGAATTCAATGGTATACTCGTGTGCTGACGGTAGCTATCTTGCTCTTCCAGGCACCGAGTTACCTGATTAACCTGAAGATGCAGGCCAGCCAGGCACTGGCAAGCGGTATCGCTTGGCCTGTATTCATGGTGCCCGCTACCATTATCTTAGCCGCAGGTAGTATGTTCATCCTTTGGCTGGGTGAGCGCATTACTGATAAGGGCGTGGGAAACGGTATCTCCTTGATCATCATGCTGGGTATTATTGCCCGCCTGCCTCAGGCTTTCATGCAGGAGGTCAGCTCTCGTTTCACTGCCATCTCCGGTGGTGGACTTGTGATGTTCATCGTCGAGATCCTTATTCTCTATGCTGTCATCATGGCTTCTATCCTCCTTGTTCAGGGCACTCGCAAGGTGCCTGTCCAGTATGCAAAGCGTCTGGTCGGCAACAAGCAGTATGGTGGAGCAAGACAGTATATCCCTTTGAAGTTGTTTGCTGCTAATGTGATGCCTATCATCTTTGCGCAGGCATTGATGTTCATCCCATTGGCTATTGTCCAGTATCAGAGTGACGGTGCTTCCTGGTGGGTACGCGATATGCTGAACAACAGAAGTCTGATGTATAACATCGTCTATGTGATTCTCATTGTCGCTTTCACCTACTTCTATACGGCTATTACTTTGAATCCTCAACAGATGGCTGAGGACTTGAAACGCAACAACGGATTTATTCCGGGAGTGAAGCCCGGTCATGACACTGCTGAGTATATCGACACTGTTATGTCTCGTATCACCTTCCCTGGATCTCTGTTCATCGCTTTCATCGCCGTCATGCCAGCTCTTGCCGGATTGCTGAATGTGCAGGACGCTTTCTCTCAGTTTTTTGGTGGTACCTCCTTGCTGATTACAGTAGGTGTGGTTATTGATACTTTACAGCAGATTGAGAGCTACTTGCTGATGCGCCACTACGATGGATTGCTGAATGCAGGTCATACCAGACCGGCAGGAGCAGTTAGCGCATATTGATTTAGTCTCTTAGAATGAAAATATTTCTTAAGACTGAAGATGAAATAGACCTTATGCGAAAGGCCAACCGACTTGTCGGTGCGACCTTAGCTGAGGTTGGTCGTCATATAAAGCCAGGAGTCTCAACGCTCCAATTGGATCATATCGCTGAGGAGTTCATACGCGATCATGGTGCTACACCAACATTCAAGAACTTCCCCAATCCTTTTGGAGGGCCTTTTCCTGGCTCTATCTGTACATCGGTCAACAATGTTGTCGTGCACGGTATACCAAGTGACAAGTGTATTCTTAAGGAGGGTGACATCATCTCTGTAGATTGTGGTACACTGCTCGATGGATACAATGGTGACAGTTGCTATACATTCTGTGTAGGTGAGGTGAGTGACAAGGTGAAGAATCTGTTGAAGGTCACGAAGCAAAGCTTATATAAAGGTATAGAGCAGGCACGTCCCGGTCACCATCTTGGAGATATAGGAGCTGCCATACAAGACTATTGCGAGTCGTTTGGCTATGGCGTTGTTCGTGAGTTGACCGGTCATGGAATTGGCCGTGAGATGCATGAAGATCCTCCTGTTCCCAACTACGGCTCTCGTGGTAATGGTGTCTTGTTGAAAGCAGGTATGTGCATTGCCATTGAGCCGATGATTACGATGGGAGACCGCAAGATCTGGTTGCTCCCCGACAAATGGGGCATCATTACTCGTGATGGTCAGCCAGCCGCTCATTTCGAGCACACGATTGCCATACGTAAAGATGGCGCCGAGATTTTATCAACATTCGAAGAAATTGAACATTTAGAAGAAGATTAATATTATGTCAAAGCAGTCAGCAATAGAACTGGACGGTACAGTTATCGAAAGCCTTTCCAACGCTATGTTTCGCGTAGAGTTGGAAAACGGAGTGAAGATCATCGCAAACATTTCGGGAAAGATGCGTTTGCATTACATCAAGATTCTCCCCGGTGATAAGGTTAAAGTGGCTATGAGTCCTTACGACTTGACCAAAGGTCGTATTGAGTTCCGATACAAATAATATTTTTTTATATATCTGACGATATGAAAACAAGAGCATCATTGAAGAAGCGCACACCCGACTGCAAGATTGTACGTCGTAAGGGTCGTCTTTTTGTTATCAACAAGAAGAATCCTAAGTATAAGATGCGTCAGGGCTAAGTTAAAAAAACGTAATCAGGTGCTAATGTCACAATAAATTAGTACCTTTGCGTGCTTTTTAGCAAGAAGACACTATTTTTTTAATTATTATTTTATTCAACTAATGGCAATAAGAATTGTTGGAGTAGATTTGCCCCAGAATAAGCGTGGCGAAATCGCATTGACTTATATCTATGGTATAGGTCGAAGTAGTTCAGCAAAGATATTGGATAAGGCCGGCGTGAGCCGCGACCTGAAAGTCAGCGAATGGAATGACGATCAGGCAGCCAAGATCCGTGAGATTATCGGCGCTGAATTCAAGGTGGAGGGTGACCTTCGCTCAGAGGTACAAATGAACATCAAGCGCCTGATGGATATTGGTTGCTACCGTGGTGTTCGTCATCGTAATGGTCTTCCCGTTCGCGGACAGAGCACAAAGAACAATGCTCGTACCCGTAAGGGTAAGAAGAAGACTGTTGCTAATAAGAAGAAGGCTACCAAGTAATTAAGAGGAGAAATTAATTATGGCAAAGACAAAAGCAACATCTAAGAAAAGAAACGTCAGAGTTGACGCTATGGGACAACTTCATGTCCATAGCTCGTTCAACAATATCATAGTATCTCTTGCCAACAGCGAGGGTCAGGTGATCTCCTGGTCATCTGCTGGTAAGATGGGCTTCCGTGGTTCTAAGAAGAACACACCGTACGCTGCACAGATGGCAGCTGAGGATTGCGCAAAGGTAGCTTATGGTTTGGGCCTTCGCAAGGTCAAGGCTTTCGTGAAGGGTCCGGGCAATGGACGTGAGAGTGCTATTCGTGCCGTCAACGGCGCTGGTATCGAGGTTACAGAGATTGTAGACGTTACGCCGTTGCCACACAATGGCTGCCGTCCTCCCAAGCGTCGTCGTGTATAATTTACGTGGTACAATAGTTAAATTGAGATTAAATTATGGCAAGATATATAGGTCCAAAATCTAGAATTTCACGCCGTTTCGGTGAGGCCATCTTTGGTGCTGACAAGGTTCTTTCTAAGCGCAACTTCCCCCCGGGGCAGCATGGCAACGACCGTCGTCGCAAGCAGTCTGAGTATGGTATGCAGCTGGCTGAGAAGCAGAAGGCTAAGTACACTTATGGTGTTCTTGAGCGTCAGTTCCGCAACTTGTTCGACAAGGCAGCAAAGGCAGACGGCATTACTGGTGAGAATCTGCTTCAGTTGCTTGAGAGCCGTCTCGACAATGTAGTTTATCGTTTGGGTATTGCTCCTACACGTGCAGCTGCTCGTCAGATGGTTAGCCACAAGCACATCACCGTTGACGGTCAGGTAGTGAACATTCCTTCTTATCAGGTGAAGCCTGGTCAGATCGTTGCTGTCCGCGAGAAGGCAAAGTCTCTTGAGGTGATCGAGGCTGCTCTTGCAGGCTTCAACCACAGCAAGTATCCTTGGTTGGAGTGGGACGAGAACACAAAGAGTGGTAAGTTCCTTCACAAGCCTGAGCGCGCTGACATTCCTGAGAACATCAAGGAGCAGTTAATCGTTGAGTTGTACTCTAAACAATAAATCATTAAATTAATGGCGATATTAGCATTTCAAAAACCTGATAAAGTAGTGATGCTGGAGGCTAACGACCACTACGGAAAGTTTGAATTCCGCCCTCTCGAGCCTGGCTTCGGTGTTACCATCGGTAACGCCCTGCGACGCATCCTTCTTTCATCGCTGGAAGGCTATGCTATCAATACTGTGCGTATCGCCGGTGTTGAGCATGAGTTTTCTTCCGTGCCCGGTGTCAAGGAAGATGTGACCAACATCATTTTGAATCTCAAGCAAGTTCGATTCAAACAAGTAGTAGAAGAATTCGAGAACGAGAAAGTTAGTATCACCGTTGAGAATTCCACAGAATTCAAAGCCGGTGATATCGGTAAGTATCTGACTGGATTTGAAGTGTTAAACCCTGATTTGGTGATTTGTCATTTAGACTCCAAGGCAACCATGCAGATCGACCTGACGATCAACAAGGGTCGTGGCTATGTGCCTGCTGACGAGAACCGTCAGTTCTGCACGGATGTCAATCAACTTCCGATCGATTCCATCTACACCCCTATCCGCAATGTGAAATACAGTGTAGAGCCTACTCGTGTTGAGCAGAAGACCGACTACGACAAGCTCGTCATTGAAGTCACAACGGACGGTTCCATCCACCCGAAGGATGCACTGAAAGAGGCTGCAAAGATCCTTATCTATCACTTCATGCTCTTCTCTGACGAGAAGATTACTCTTGAGAACCCCGATCAGGACGGCAATCAGGAGTTTGATGAGGAGGTACTGCACATGCGTCAATTGCTGAAGACCAAGCTGACTGATATGAACCTGAGTGTTCGTGCACTCAACTGTCTGAAGGCTGCCGACGTCGAGACACTTGGTGACTTGGTACAGTACAACAAGACCGACCTCTTGAAGTTCCGCAACTTCGGTAAGAAATCGCTCTCAGAGCTTGATGATTTGCTCGAGAGTCTGAATCTGTCGTTTGGAACTGACATTTCAAAGTATAAATTGGACAAGGAGTAATCCCGGTCCCCATTCATTCAAAAACAAATGAGACACAATAAAAAATTCAACCATCTGGGTCGTACTGCATCTCATCGTGCTAGCATGCTGGCAAACATGGCATCTAGCCTGATCATGCACAAAAGAATCACTACGACTCTCGCAAAGGCCAAGGCTTTGAAGAAGTATGTAGAGCCTTTGATCACACGTTCTAAGAACGACACCACCACCAGCCGTCGTGTTGTCTTTCGTTATCTGCAGGACAAGTATGCAGTGAAGGA
>DLDU01000015.1:24287-50202 GCA_002481295.1 Prevotella sp. UBA7764
CGTGTGATTAAGCTCGGTCTTCGTCAGGGCGATGCTGCAGAGATTGCTTTCATCGAGCTTGTAGACTTCGATGAGAACATGGCTAAGGCTCCTAAGGCAGAGAAGAAGACTCGTCGTAGCCGTCGCTCTACCAAGAAGGCTGTCGAGGCTGCTCCGGCAGAGGAGGCTGTTGCTTCCGCAGACGCAGAGAAGACTGCTGCTCCCGCTGAGAAAGAGGCTGCTCCTGCAGCGAAGAAGGCTGCTTCTGCAAAGAAGAAGACCGCTTCTGCTGAGAAGAAAGCTCCTGAGGCAGAGGCACCAAAGGCTGAATAATCTCTTTGAAGATAAAACAAAAGCACTTGCTCATTGATTTGTGCAAGTGCTTTTTTTATAGGGATTCCCCTAATATGAATAGGGAAAAATGATTTGGCGATTTCGACATTTTTTCCTAATTTTGTTGCGTCAATTAAGAAAGGACATGATCATGAAAAAGACGTTTCTACTATTGATATGTATGTCTACGCTGCTTTATAGTTGCGACTCATATACTGGTGCTGGCGCATTCTCCGGCGCTCAGATTGGCTCTATCCTCGGCTCTGCTATTGGTGGTATCTCGGGAGGCCCTCGTGGCTCTGATTTGGGAACGATCGTTGGTATGGCGGGTGGTGCTGCTGTCGGTGCAGCTGTTGGTCAGGCTGCTGATCAGCGTCAGGCTTCGCGTGTTGGTGATATGCAACGCAGAAGATCAGTTGAGCGTGACGGGGCTCCTTATCAGGACCGCTATGGACAGACTGTAGTTCCTGGTTATGGTAGGGAGTATAGCGAAGCGCCAAGTGATCAGGAGTCAGTGGTTGACTCTTCTAGTTATGGCAGTGGCTTCGATGGCAATAACAATCATGACGATCGTATCTACGACTTCCAGTCGAGTGACTACACTGGTAACTACAGTGCCCAGCAGCCACAAACCCGTATGCCACAATATTCGGGCGTAGAGCAGATTGCCAAGGGCTTCACCTATACACCGTCTTTGGAGATCCGCAATGCTCGTTTCATCGACGACAATGAGGATGGAACGATACAGCGTGGTGAGCTTTGCAAGATCATCTTTGAAGTTTATAATGTAGGTAAGCAAGCAGTCATGGATGTGGTACCAACGGTTCTTGAGACGACGGGTAACAAGCATATCTACATCTCGCCTAACATGCATGTAGAGCGTATCGATCCGGGCAAAGGCATCCGCTATACTGCCATTATCACTTCCGACAATGGTCTTCGCAATGGTGCCGTCCGCTTCTGTGTCAGCGTTGTGCAAGGCAATCGCAACATCTCTAAAGTGAGTGAGTTCAATATTCCTACGTCAAAGGTATATGCCCAGGCTCGTTAAGTAGGTATCTGCTTAAGCTGATTAAATCATATTCATAATAATGTTATTCCCTGACACTAACATGGTTTCAGGGATTTTTTTGTCTTCTGCTCAGTCACCGAACCAGTTCTTGACTTTCTGAAACACGCTACGCCATATCGACGGATCTTCCTTCTTTGTGCCTGTTTGCGGGTGCGAAGAAGGTTTTTTTGGATTGCTGGGAGTTCCGGGATGATGCGCAGCCATCATCTGCTGTCTTTCTTTCGCTTGTTGGCTGGCAGTCAGTTTCCGTTCTTCTTCCTTTTTCTCTTCTTTGGCAATCTTTGCCTCTTTTATTTCCGCCAGTCGTTTGGCCGCCTGTTGCTTTCTGGCTGCTAAGCGTTTGTCCTCCATTTCGTGCTCCTCGTCGGCTTTCTTGTTCCATTCCTTGATGAAACTGTAGCGTGCCTTAGAGAAGTCAAATTCAAAGTCCGGCATACCCGTCTCCACGTCGTCCATGCGATAGGGTGGGTTGTTGCCGGATACGCGCTGCACTTCCACCATGGCCAGACCTTGTGCGAGCATACCTAATTGTGCTGCAGCGCCATAGCTCAGATCTATGATGCAGCCGCGGCGATAGGGACCACGGTCTGTGACCTTGACGATGATGCTTTTCTGATTTCTGAGATTGGTGACCTTAAGCAGGGTGCCGAAGGGTAGGGTGCGGTGGGCGCAGGTCAGACTGTCGTGATGCAGTCGTCCACCGTCAGCCGTCCTTGCTCCCGTAGCCTTACGGGAGTAGTACGTGGCCTTGCCTTTCTGCGACCGGTGTTGCGCCGATGCCGTGAGCGTAAGCAACAGCAAGACCAAACAAGCGAGTCTATGCGTATGCTGATGCTTCATAGTGGCAAAGATACGAAAAATATCTGAGAATCAAGTGATTTTGATGTAGAAAGATGATAAGCGGGCAGATTGAGGCCTATAAATAGATACACTTTTTTCGATCTGTCGTTTAAGATATACCGGTGCTATTACTTAAAAGGCTTGCGAACTTCACAGCCCACAAGCCCAAAGGTTGAATTATATACATCTCTTAGAGTTTAGCGAGATGCTTGTGGCAAGTCTCACGACTTGCAAGTGTTACATTTGACGGTATTAGCAATAATTACTCTTGTGTTGTCATTTCGCTCATGTCTCTTTTTGTTAATTAATTCCTATTTGCTAAAATGCTAAGCCACATCTAATGGTCCCTTTAGCAGAGTCGTAGTCTGTTTTCTTATATCTGAGCCACAATAAATCAAAATCAGGTCCGGCATCAGGTATGGAACAGCCAAATAACACTGTAACAATATAGTTGGCATCAACTTCAGTAGATGTAATCATATAAGGGTCAAAGGCGTTTGCTTTGTCCTCTGCATATGTCGTAGCTTTAAAATAATTAATAGATGTACCTTCCTTATATCCGGCACCAACTAAAGGCTTTAGATAGGAGTTTAAATTATCTCTGACTGTCATCGTATTACAGTCGGCTTTCATCCAATAACAACCATCTGGCATTATTGTCATTTCATTGAAATGTTCATTCACTTTCCCCATATATAAAGCGATGTTGGCCCATTGTCCCGAACTTAGTAGAAACCATCCACTGCATTTACCTGTCAAGTTTACAACAGAACCATCGTTGGCTTTGGCTTTGTAGTTCATTGCATCAAAAATGGCAGGGAATTTTGAAGCAGAATAGTCCGAGCGCTTGACAATATTTTGGCATCTTGAATATCCATCCAAATCGGAAGCCATGCCATCCCAACTCTGTGTTATGCCTTTGTTATATAAAGAATTTGTACTGCTCCAAGCTAATCCCTTTGTTCCTTCATGGAGTCCTAAGACATAGCCATGCTTCCAACCATGAGCTTGATCAGTACTTGACGTTTTTGTCATAAACACAATACCTACAGCAATACGGTTATTAATTATTTCTGTATTATGGCTAAGTGCACCATCAGAATAATAGATGTCCCCTATTGCTAATTTATGAATGAGGAAACCTGAGGAATATGCCGTACCAATAGAAGTTTGATCTTTTACGGCTGTCAGTGTGATAGGATTAATCCATGCATTATCAATATTTGTAGAAGTTGAATAAACTTGTTTCTGTGAAGGAATTAAAATTTTAATAAATCTGTTCGTTGTAGCAAACATATTAGATTTATCAGTAAACTCAGAAGAGGCGGTAAGATTCTCTTTGCCATTTGACCATGAATAATTTACATCACTATTTAGATGATAAGTCTTGTTTGTAGAACGCGTGCCGAGATTGATGACCGCCAATCCCATCTGATGGCTCATGCTAAAGTTCACGGTAGAGGCAGTTGTCGTGGAGACAGCGCCTGCGGCCACTTGCAAGTCGCTGGCATTAAGGTTCTCAGCTGAACTTTGATCCGTCTTGGGACTCCACGACGATATACCGGAGGCAAAGAACGTGGCGGCATCAGCGACAGCCTTGCCCGTGTTGGCGAGGCCACTCGCGCTATAGGGATAATAGACATAGAACCTGCAGTTCTCGGGCAGGAGCACACGGGAGGCTGGTGTCCACTTGCCATTGGAGCCGAGTGTCAGCTTGACGTTGCTGTATTTCAGTCCGTTGGCATCAGCCACGTAGATGCCCACGGCATCGCCGGCGGCAAAGGCCGTCTTGGGATAGTTGCTGCCCCATGATGTGGCAAAGGTGATGCTGCCCAACTGCAACTTTGAGACGGAGAGAGGCGAGACCTTGTAGACGATGGACTGGCCCTTGTCCCATTTTGTGCCTTTGAGTGAACCGGTGAGGTTATACGTGTTGTTGTCGAAGACGTAGGTGATGGCTATCTTCTGATTGTCCTTGGTAAACGACTGCGGAATCATCAGCAGCGTCTTTGTTCCGGAGATAATATCCTGGTTCTCTGAGCCCGTGAGCTGTAGACTCATGTTGCTGATGGTGTAGTTGCCCGTGGCCGTCGTCGTCCAGTTGCCGCCCAGCGACAGCCGTCCTTTGGTGGCGATGTTTGTGAAGCCCACCGAGGTGATCTGTCCCGACGGCATGTCCGGTCCGGCCACAAAGCGGATGGAGGTGAGCTGATGGTCGAAGGTGAGCGGCACAGCCTTGTTGGTGCCAACAGTGGCGAGCGTCAGGCCTTTGTTTGTGGCCACGATCAGGTCGGGCTGGTTCTCCGCAGTGGTGGGAAGCGCATAGTCGATGTAGGGCGTGCCCTGCGTACTGCCGGAGGACAGCGTCAGCCCATTGGAAGAAGGAGAAGGAATGGGCGCGTAGGCATAGAAGGCCACCGTGTCGGTGGCAGGCCAATAGTGCTCGTTGGCTGTCTTCCAACCATAGCTTGCGTTTGTGGCTGTCTCGTTGTAGAAAAGACTGTTGGGCGTGGCCGAGGCAAAGGCGTTGTCATTGGCGTATGGGATGGCGGACACGCCAAACTGTGTGAGTTGGCTGAGAGACTCAATGCGCGTGCCGCGCGTGAGCGGCTCGTCGGCGACCTTCTCGGCCATAGCGCCGCCCACACGCTCGGAGACGAGCGGATGGAGATAGAGCGTGTGGCCGCCGCCCGTGGTCTTCAGCGGAGCGGCAAAATAAGACTGGGGATCGGGCGCAGAAGCCGTGGAAATAGCGGCGGCCGCTACGCCACGGGAGCCCTTGGCCGAGGCGGACGAAGAGTGGGCGACCGGCGTGCCGTCGATGGCATCCACCTTAAACGAGATTGGTTCGGAAGAGAGAACGGGCGTGCTGTCGGTCAGCGTCTCACTGCAACCGGTGAGAAACGACAGCGCGCTTAGTGACAACAGCAGCAGGTCACAAGAGCGGAACTTAGAAACAGAGTGACGTAATCGCATAATTCTACAGACCTTTAATATTACTTACTTTTTCGTGGCCTATAGAATCGCCCCTGATTCGGCTCCCTTTATATATAATGTGTTCATGTGAGGACATAAAAAACGTGGGCTTCTGTACAATTTGTCCACATCTCAGGTCGTAGGAAAACCCTGCATTGAGCAATTGCACAGAATGCCCCCGCCTGAGGTTATGATACGCCACACCCTTTCGGGTGCAGAATATATACACCAGAGCGTAGACATTCACTTGGCAATATCTTCAATGCAATTCAAATTTCCTACGTTTGAGATGTGAAGATAATGTTGTAAACGTCTTTATGTGTCGCGGCCTTTGGTGTGCCGGCTACGCTTAGCCGACGGCGACGACACGACTATGTCCGGCGAAGACATGCGGCGGGCCGCACATCAACTCCGCTGCAAAGATACGGAGTTTTTGCGACATCTCCACGTTCTCGCCCAAGTTTTTTTTAGTAGCCTCACCCCCGTGCCCCTCTCCAAGGGAGAGGGGAGTAGAATGCTTTGCGGGTGCTAAATACAGAGAAGACAAATCTTCCTGTGAATTCTTGTAACTATCTAGCGAATGATATTGAAGTCTTAGCGCTCGCTATTTTTTTATCAAGAATTTGAGATCTATAGAATTTCCCGCGCGTCATTGTGAATTGATTAGAATTGGAGTATATAAGCAGCTTGCTGCTTTCGTCTGATAATACTTTTTTTGCTTTCTGTCGATGGAAGTATTCTCTCGTTCTCAAATTCTTGAGAAAAATAGTCCCGGAAATCTTTCGCTCAATAGTTACGAATTCTTCTATATGCTCCAAAGACTGTTAATTCAATATTTCTTCTATATGCTCAAAAGACTGTTTATCCTGCATTTCACTCCCCTCTCCTTTGGAGAGGGGCACGGGGGTGAGGCTGAGCATTCATCTGTTGATAAAACTGACAATTTTCCGCCCACGAGAATCGTTTCTTTCGGGCGAAGGCCTATCCTGCTCTGATTTTTGCGAAAATAGGCGTATTTTTTATAAGTAGCAGACAATCAAGGAATTGCAAGATTTCGCCTTTTGCGACATGCCAAAGCGGCCTTGTTTTCGCAATGCTTTTCAGCCTTTTTTCTGACATCTCAGGCTTTCGACAGAACAAAATCGGCGAGATGAACCAGACAAATCACCGAGATGATCGTGTCAAAAGGCTGAGATGACAACAAGAAATCACTGGTTGAACCTTGCGACAAGCCTGAAATGGGACTGGACAACAGGAAATCCATGACTTGATTTCCTATTTTGCACGTTGCGCGGGATATGGCTTTGTCAAGAGAAATCAGCGCAGCGCAGGTCCCGAACATAATATGCGGGGCAAGAAAAAAGGCGACAGCACACGTGTGCCGTCGCCTTTTATGGTTTCTCTGTATGGTTCTTGATCTAAGAACTAACAGAACTGCTGTTAGAAATAGTAAGCCAGACTGACCTGCCAGCTGTTGTTGCGGCTCTTGGACTTGCTGGTGACCAGATCCGACACCGTTGACGCAGCGCTCTGCCACGTCACGTCGGCTGTCTTGCCACAGGCGATGTTGTAGTTGGCTGACAACTGCAAGTGGGAGGCAAGCATCAGACCGGCACCGAGGTTGACGCTGAAATTGGACTTACGGAACTCATAGTTCGACGTGTCTGACCACTTGAAGCTCTTGTCACCGACGTTGATACCCCACTGCGGACCACCAAAGAAATAGAGACTGGCCAGGTCGCCCAAGCCGAAGCCATAGCGGAGGTTGACGGGAATGGCGATCTGCTGCTGCTTGATGGTCTTGTCTTCTTTGCCTGCATTCTCCACCTTGGCGGAGCGCTCGTCATAGAGAGCACTGGCATCTACACCCAGCCCAACGATAGGCAAGGTGAACTTCACGGTAGGACCGAAGAAGAAACCAGCACGGTTGGAGGCGTCCAAGACATCGTTGGACAAGGACATGTTGGTGACATTCAAGCCGCCCTTCACACCAAAATTGACTTGTGCCTGCGCCGTCGTTGCAGTCAGCAACATGCCGGCAGCGAGCACGAACATTGCGAATAACTTTTTCATTTTTTACTTACCTTTTATGTTTGCTATCTATGTGTATGCTGCAATATCTATTGTATTGCTGTCCGACAAGATCAATGACGCTGACGGCGTACGGTGACACGGGCCTGACCGCCTGGGGTGACAGTGCCCGAGGAGAGAGGCTTTGTGCGCACGGAAGAGCGACGGCTGCGAGGTCGTGCACTCTTGAGCTTGATCTTGCCCTTCTTGTCGAGTTTCGCGATACTGTCCAACGAGTCACGCTTGGCCGGATCGCCCCATATATGGGTTTCAAAAGCCTCAATCTCCTTGTCGATGCGCAACTGCTCCTTGCTGAGCTTCACCGAGTCGCCGCCTGCTATCTGTGCCAGCGTCTTGCCGAGCATGTTGGTGGTCTTGTAGATCTTGCCACGGTAGCTGTTGGTGGCGAAATAGTCCTCAAGGCTCATCGTGGCAGCATTGTTGAGGTTGCTCGTCATGATCGTCTGCTTGGCCAAATAGGGGGCAAGGTCGTCATAACGTATCCAAAACAGCGGGTATTTGGTAGCGCCATCGCCGAAGTCGTCCTCACGGTACATCACCGGACAGAGCGCCAGGACCTTGGTATGGAAAGTGGCTGTGTTCTGGTCGTAATAGGAACTCTCCTTAATATAATAGCTTTTGACTTGAGCCGAGGGAATGTCGCTGTCGTCGATATGCACACCACGGTCGGTGCGCTCATAGAAGATGTGGTAGTCGTCGAGAAACTTCAACGGCTGGATGCGCACACTCTCGTCGAATCGCTCGTTGCCCGTATTGACATCGTAAGCGTAGGCGGCAATACCGCCATGACGCGGACCTGCCATGACAAGTTTAAAGATATAGGTGAAGAGATTCATCTGCGTGCCTAAGGGCTCCGTGGGATAGTAGAGACCCGAGTTGGCCTCGTCCTCCAACTTGATCTCGCGGTAGACATCACGGCGCCATACCACGTCCTCGTTCATCTTCTGCTCCGTTGGGAACGAGATCTGCGCCCGCACCGTCATGTTGTTGGCATTGGACTTCTGGGCCGCGGCAGCTTGTTGCTCAGCGCGGCGCGCCTTAGGCTGTGCTGCCATCCCCTGCGAGAAGAGGACCACCAGCATCAGGAAGAATATCTTTTTCATCAACTCTTTCATTGGATCTATCTGTCTTTGTATACTGTCTGAAATATGTTTATCTCACCTTCACCTCCATGGCACCGGGCAGACTGCGCGTGATGCCGTCAGGACCAACGGCCTTGATCTCCGTGATATAAAAGCGGCGGCCATGTGACAGATGACGGAACTGCTCGCGCATGCGGTCGCTGAACGAGGCACCGGAAGTGGTCATCTGCACGGCATTGCCCATATTGTCATAGAACACAGTAGAGAAGCTTACCACCCGGAACTGTATGTCAAGAATGCCGTCATCAATGGCTGCGTTGAGCTGGTGAGCGCCCATCAGGCTGCCCTTCATCAGCCAGCCACCTTTAAAACGGTCGGTGCCCACGGAAAGATATGCCGTGGGATCGGGCAACTTGCGCACGTGGAACGTGAAAGGCGGGAAGGAGCGCACCTGCTTGCCGTCGCGCGCTGAGACACGGAAAGTGACATCGTGACCGACAGCAGACGGCACAGCGACATAGCGGCCCGGGCCGACCATTGACAGTCTGCCACCCGTCATGCTCAACGACACGGCATTCTGTGGCACGCCCGGCACACTGACGCTCATCGGATTTTTATAGCCTGCATAGAGCACATTCATCAAGTCGGCAGCAATCGTAGCGCCTCCCGGCACGGGAATGACCGTGTACTTTTGCAGGAAGTTACGCCGCAGCACGTCGCCCTTGGTGTTGTGCATGAGAATGTAACCGCTGAACTGATGCTCGCCGACACCTCCTGCTGTGAAGCTGTATTGTCCGTTGCGTGTATTCACCCGGGAACCGTTGACATAGATCTCGGGCTGCTGGGTCGTGTCGACCGCCGCCATGACTATGTTGGCAGAGAATCGCTCACCGGGATAGAGCGTGGTCTTCTCCGGGACAACAAACGCGCTGAGCTTGTTGACGCGGATGTCTTTCATGTCGATATTCGACACCAGCGTGTGAAGCACTTCGCCTTCGGCATAGCGCACATCGTTTTGCAGTTTGGAGAGAAGCGTGACAGCGGCTGCCACCGGCATATTCTCAAACATGTATTCCTGCCAGTTCTTGCCAAGGGTATTGGGCTTGCGCGGCACTTTGGTGGAAAGGTTGCTGACTATGATTTTGCGCTGACGCGGATCGGTGACATATTGCAGAATGTTCTCGCGATAGGCATTGATGGCTTGAAAGAGCTTTTTGCCCTTGCCGGTGATCGGTGCCAGCATCACCTCGCCTGCTGCATCGATATTGTCGTCGTTCTTGATATTGTGGACGTCGCCGTCAGCACCGTCGGCCTTGCGGACGATCGCCTCCTTGAGTTGCTGGGCAAAGTCATAGAGAGAGTCACTCATATTCTTCACATGAGTGGCTTTCTCAAACCATTCGCGAACCTTTTCGGGATTGGCTTCCATCTGATGGCGGAAGTCGCCATAGATGGCTTCGTTCTCCGAAGAGGCGTTGGCAGTAGTGCGGTTGAGACTCTCCTCGACAACGGAAAAGCCGTTGAGCACCTCGGTAGAGATGTTCAAGGCAAGCATGGCCAACAAGACGATATACATCAAGTTGATCATCTTCTGACGGGGAGAGACCGGTCTTTTCTTGATTGCCATAGCTTATTGTTGTTCTTGCTGCAAAGGAGCGGCAGCCTTCATATTCACGGTCATGGCCTGAATCATGCGGGCGTAGATCTGATTGAGTTGCTCGATCTGCTGCGCCATCTTGCGTGTCTGGTCATTGATCTGGTCGATTGTGCCAATCTGCTGGCTGGCACCTTTGAGTTGCATCTCATAGACTTTGCTGATACCGGTGAGCGTACGGTTGAGATTCTCCATTTCCTCGCCGTCGCGCGTCAGTCGCTCGCTTTGCTCATTGACCTTCTTCAGCGTCTCAACCAGTGCCTTGAGTTCTTCGACATAGTTGCCTTGAGCCTCGTTGAGCGCCTTGACTTCTTCCTCGCTCATCTGTGGCACAAAGTTAGGCTGTGGCTGTGCCGTCGCTTGCGGTTGAGCCATCGGCTGTGACGAGGCTGCATACAAAGGAGCTGACTGTGGAGCAACAATACCTGCAGACTGACTTTGAGCAGTCGCTGAAGCCTGGGCCGGCTCATAGGTAGCCGTTTCCTCGGCAGCGGCTTTTTGTTCCTCTCTGGTATAGGAGAACTGTCCGCTGGCAAGGTATTCCTCTGTCATGTGCGTGGGAATGTCGCGCCCGTCTGCCGTCTTGTCGAAAGGACGGTCAAAGGCAGAGATGAAGAATACGAAAACCTCCGTGCCCATACCGACAAACAACATGATATTGGCGCCCGGCAAATGCGTGAGCTTGAACAATGCACCCAAAATAACGACAGAAGCACCCCAGCTATAGGCATAGTTGAGGAAGGTCTGACCATCTACCGTGTCCATCCACTTTTGGAGACGGTACACCAAATTGTATTTGCTATGCTTTGTCATAATACTTATCTTTTCTGTTTTCCTGTCACGGAGTTTGCCAACGATCTGACACAACGGAAGCCAATATAGGAGCGCGGCTGGTTTTGATATTCCCATGAGCGCCATGCCGAGCGGATGAAGCTCTCGGGATCTTTCCACGAACCGCCACGCACACTCTTCTTTTTCAGTTTATAGGGATCCTCCTTTGCAGCATTGTAGCGCAACTGAGGGTTGAGATCGTTCATCGCGTCCACGCCGGCTTCGGTATAAACGGTGCTGGTCCATTCGGCTACATTGCCGGCCATGTCGTAAAGACCGTTGGTATTGGCAGAATAGCTGCCCACCTTAGCGGTGATCAGATTGCCGTCCTTGGTGTAGTTACCGCGATCGGGCTTAAAGTTGGCATAGAAGCATCCGTTGCCGTTCACCACATCCTGGTTCTCCCAAGGGAACTCGTTCTGGTCCTTGCCACGCGCGGCATACTCCCATTCGGCCTCTGTCGGCAGACGGTAACGCTGTACATAGCGTGCCTCAGGGCCCAAGCCCTTGAGCAAATAATCAGTACGCCAAGCGCAGAAGGCGTTGGCCTGCTCCCATGTCACGCCGACAACAGGATAATCGTTGTAGGCGGGATTGGAGAAATAATTGCGCAGGTAGACCTCGTTATCAGAGTTTTGGAAGTCATTGACCCAGCAAGTGGTGTCGGGATAGATGTTTACGATGTAAGTATTGAGGAAGTCCCAAGGTCCGGTCAGCGGACGGTTGATCGTCTGCCGCACGATATTGCCATCGTCGTCGACGTAGGCTGTATCCTTACTGATCATCACCTCCTCGTTAGGATCCACCGTGACGTCCGTGTTGAGATTGCGGTCTGCCGGGTTCAGTCGGTTGCGGCGCAAGGCTGCTGTGACGTAGTCGTAGACCTCATACTTATAGTTCATCTGCTTCCAGTCGAGCAGTTTCTCACCCGTCACAGGATTGGTGACATACAGGCTCTCGATAGCCCGCTGCTCATCTTCGTTGGGTTTACGCGGCAAGCGCTTGTTCCAGTTGAGATGCGGCTTCACGGGATCACCATTCTTGTCCTCTGTGATCATATAGGACTCGTCGCCGCCATAAGAAGGATCGGCCAGGCGGGTACGCAGAATGCTGTCGCGTACCCAATAGAGAAACTGCTTATACTGTGAATTGGTGATCTCGGTCTGGTCCATCCAAAAGCCGTCCACAGAGATATCCTTGGTCGGTGTAGACTTGCCCCAAAGACTGTCCTGCTTGCTCAGTCCCATCTTCAGGAAGCCACGGTTGATGCGAACCATGCCATAAGGAGTAGGCTCGTTCATGACCTTTCCGCCAACGCCGACAACTTCACCACCGCGACCGGACGATGAAGCGGACTTGGCACTGAAGCATCCTGTCAAGAGCAGGGAGCAGGTCAGAACACTCATTAATATAAAGATATATCTTCTCATATTCATCTTGATTTCATATTGTCGATCGACAGCAACATCAGAGGATTCTCACGCTCTTATGGAGGTTGCGTCCCTTTTTCGTCAGGTTGAGATCATGCTGATAGCCGATGAACAGCTCATGGCTGCCATTGCCTATGCTGATCGCTGACGTGTAGACTTCATAGCTGTAGCCCACCACGATGCCATGGAAAGAGCCGCCAAGCAGCACCGTCACGGAATTCGTGGGACTGTAGCCTACGCCGCCATACAGCACTTTACCATTGTTTTGATAATACAGCCGGCCCGTGACATCAGCGCGATAAGCAGTGCCGTCGGTACGGGCGAGCATTGACGTTCGCAATGATAAAAACGGAGAGCGGAATTGAATATTGTATCCACCGGTCAAATAATAGGTGCGATCAATTTGCAATTCCTGGCGATCACCCAGCGTGATCAATGGAGCTGTGGCATGCTGAACGGAAAGGCCGGCATACCAATTACGGCGCTGAAAATACAGACCGGCGGCAAGGTCAATGCTATTGCCCGAAGCTGTAGCAAAAGCAGGATCGTTGGCATCTTCCACATCCAGTTTGGAAGCATCGAAACTCTCGTTCAAGAAAGATACCTGGGCGCCGATGCCGAGTTGTCCGCCAAAGAGTTTGGTACGAAAAGCATACTGAAGGCCTAACTTCTGATGGGTGAACAGACCGAGCTTATCGTTCTGGAACTGAGCACCGACACCGTGATAGGTCTTCAACGTATAGAAAGGCATGTCGGCCGAGAGATAAGCCGTCTGAGGATTGTGCTCGAAACCTGCGAAATCCAACGCGTAGGCCGCCACGACATTCAACTTGCTCTGCTTACCGACAGCAGCCGGATTGAAAGAAGTCTCCATGTCGAAATAATGACTGAAGGAAGGGTCATACTGAGCCTTGGAAATGCAGACGCATCCCCATAGCATAAACAATATGATGTATAACTTCTTTCTCACAACACAATAACGTTTCAAGCCTTTCTTTATTGTTTTCTTGGGGTGATCAGACTAAAAAAGCCGTCCCTTACGGAACGGCTTCATCAGTCAGGCACTATCGTAAATGCCCGTTAGTATTCGTCCTCATTCCACAAAAAGTCGTCTTTTGTTGGGTAATCAGGCCATAGATCTTCTATACTGTCGTAGACATCACCCTCGTCCTCAATCTCTTGAAGATTCTGAATCACTTCATCTGGAGCGCCAGAACGTACAGCATAGTCAATTAACTCATCCTTCGTGGCTGGCCATGGAGCATCCTCCAACTTGGAAGCCAAATCTAGTGTCCAATACATAGTCTTAAGTGTTAGTCAATTAAATTTGTGGCGCAAAAATAAGCAAATTATTCGAAAAGCCAAATTATTCGCTTATTTTTTTAGCCGCTTATCCTTATTATAATAGTTTTTTATACAAACAGAGTGGTTATTAACGACTCTTTAATCATCATCCCCATCAACTAATAGTTGACTTTGTAGATGTGAGGGTGTAACTTGGAATTGAAAAAGATGATAGCCTCATTGTACAGATCAAAACACGCAGTGGCACCTGCATCAATGGCCTGTCGCATCGTATCTCTGCAAGAAAGGGAACGAGAACGAAGATCAAGAAGTATCAAAACGGAATCGTCAGACACATGCTGCAACGCTTCCTGCAAAGAGCCATTTGCTGATAGCAAAGCTATCTCTACCTTATTTGGTAACTCAGAAATACATTGGGTCCGGTGGCACCCAGCAGAAACATAAGCCTTATATCTTCGTAAGATGTCATCGCTACCAAAGTACCACTGACGCGGTCCAAAGTGATTGGATAACCTCAACAGCAACTGCCCCAACTTTCTTTCATCCTCGTCTCTTGACAACGTTTTCAAATCGTCATAAGCATAATAGGGCCACCGCTCCGTGATCACTTCACGAAGAAAACGATAAGCAAAGGGTGACTGCACGCCAAAACCTCTCGTACGCGGCAGGCGCAAGAGTGTAGACAAGAACTTATGTAACGAAGATAATATTGTTAGCATAAGTAAGAAACGAAGTCTACACGAATATATTGTCTGTCTTTCGAGCCTAACCAAACGAACATAAAAGACTCGCCAATAGAATGAAAATGAAGAATTGAGGTAGACGAGGCCCTTCGGTATTGACTTTCTAACATCTAATAAACACAAAAAAAACCTAGAAGAAGTATTTAGAGCCCTACTGCTGTGTGTTATCTGAAAGAAAACTCGTATTTTTGCACCAGTTAACAAGTTGGGCGTTCTCCCCGTCCCATCGATCTGATGGTGACAGGAAGCCCTATATATAATAATGTGTAACGAGGTACCGACAACGACAGCAAGGATGGAAGCGCTCTTCAAGCGTTTCTACAAGCCGCTATATCTCTATGCGCTGACTTTTCTCTGCGACGAGGAGCAGGCCAAAGACATTACGGGCGGCGTCTTTCAGACCGTTTGGGAGATGCTGCGTGAGGGCAGTCTGGCCCCCGACGACCGGCAGGCTGTCGGATTTCTCTACACGACCGTACGCCACCGCTGCCTTGACAAGCTGCGACACGACAAGGCCATAGACCGCTACACACGCCTGCAAGTTGGCACGACGCCACTCGGCACTGAGGAAGAAGTTATGGAGTTTGAGCAACGCATACAGCAGGTCAAAGAAGCCATAGAACAGTTGCCCGAGCCTGAGAAGTCCATCCTCAAGTGCACCTATTTCAGAAAGATGACTTACCAGGAAACGGCAGAACTGCTCCACACTTCGGTGAACATGATTCACAAACGGATGAGCAAAGTGTTCAAGATGATGCGAAAAATGTTAAAAGAAGAATACACATAGGCACCAACAGCACGTACTCGGAGTAATATTACCAAAATTGCACCATCTATGACAACACGCAACAGCAATATTCCTTCCAAAGAAGCCCAAGGAACATCCCCGCAGGAAGGCACTATCCAAGATGCCCGTCTCACGTTTCTCGTTGAGCGCGCGCTCCTCGACGACACGCCGTCGCCCGATGTCGAGGTGGCATTTCAGACTTGTCGATGCCGGATAGAAGCGCAGGAAAAGTCGGTGAAAGCAGACGGAGAAGCACAGGAGACAACTCAAAAAATTAAAGAAGCAAGCGAGAACGCAACCGTCACTGCAAATCCTTCGCGATGGGCCGTGGTGGGTAAAGTGGCACTGGCCCTCGCTGCGTCCCTATTGCTATTTTTCACCCTCTTACCTAAGGGATGGTTACACAATGACAACCAGTCTTCACAAACCATCACTGCTAAGAAGATGACGACCATCGACGATGCCCACCAGCAAGGCGGCGTGTCGCTCATAGCTGGCGACAAAGTTCTCTCTAACGTCTCGGCCCGGGACCGAGGCATCACTGTTCTACCCGACAACATCATCAAGGTGGAACGCAGTGCACAGCGTGATGCAGAGACCTACACCCTGCATGTGGCCAAGGGCAAGACGGCACAGCTGATTCTGCCCGACGGCACTCATGTATGGCTCAGCGTGGACAGTGAGATTGCCTTCAACAGCCACTTCGGCGAAGGCGCCCCACGACGTGTGACTCTCCGCGGCGAGGCATTCTTCGACGTTCACCACGACACCGCATCACCCTTCACCGTTGATGCCGGCGACTGTCACACTACTGTCTACGGCACACGCTTCAACGTTCGCAACATTGAGGGTGACGCACCACAGGTGACACTCGTCAGCGGCAAGGTCGGCGTAAGCTATCACAGCAAGACCGTCATGCTCAGTCCGGGACATCAGGCCGTACTCGACAACGGAGACTTGATGACGCAGGAGGCCGACATGGACGTGGCGCTGAGCTGGAAGGAAGGACACTTCTATTTTGACGGGCAGTCGCTGCGGGATATCGTCAGCGAGATAGGACGATGGTATGGTATGCCCGTGAGCTATATGTCGGACGCTGACATCAACACACGTCTGCATTTCAATGCCGAGCGCAGCTGGCCGGTATCACGCGTCATCGATGAGCTTAACAAGATTAGCCATACAAAGGTAGAGATTCACGACAACAGACTGAGAATAGACTGACCTCCATTTTAACATTTCTTTAAGGCACAAAACTCCGAGGCTTGACGTATCGTTTACAAGTAAGAGAGCTGAATAAACATTTAATAAGTCACAATACTTTATTACCGATGAATCATGCAATGAGAAAAGCCGGGGACCGGCAGGGACGACAAAGATGCACACTGCTGTGCCTCATGCTGCTCTGCTGGTGCACCATAGCCCTGGCACAGGTGAGAAACCGTATCTCCGTATCGTTCAGCAACGAGAAAGCCACCACAGCTCTAAAGAAGGTGGAAAAGCTTTCGGGGCTGAAGATACAGTACAACTATGATGATGTCAACTTCCGCGTCACGCTCAAGGCTGACAACCAGGCCCCCGTGGCCGTCGTCAACCGGCTTATCAGCGGGCACGGCCTCCACGCCGACCGCAAGGACGACTACATCGTCATCATGCGCACTGCCAACATTCCTCACGACAAGAATATCGGTGACGGCAAGCACCTTGTGGGCATCGTCATGGACGAGAGCGGCGAGCCTATCATCGGTGCTGTCATCCGCGACCGCGCCAATGGTGTGGGCACGGTGACCGATGCCGACGGCAAGTTCTCCATCGACGCTAAGAGCAACCGCATTGTGCTCAACGTCAGCAGCATAGGCATGAAGGACAATCAGTGGCGGGGCAACCGCGACGACTACGCTGTGGTGGTGCTGGAAGACAACGCGCAGGAGCTCGACAATGTCGTCATCACAGGTTACCAGCAACTCGACCGCCGCAACCTCACCAGTTCGGTCACCAGTGTGAAAATGAGTGATATAGACCGCCCCGGAATGAGCAGCCTTGACAAGATGCTGCAAGGACGCATCCCCGACCTCGTCGTCAGCAATGCCAGTGGTGAAATCAATGCTGTGCCGAAGATACGCATCCGCGGTACCAGCACTCTCATCGGCGACCGCGAGCCTCTTTGGGTCGTCGACGGCATTATCGTCAGCAATCCCGTCAACCTCTCGGCCAGCGTACTCAACGATCCTGACTATGTCAACCGCATCGGTAACGCCATCTCAGGTATCAACCCTCAAGACATAGACCGTATCGACGTCCTCAAGGATGCCTCGGCAACAGCACTGTATGGTACTCGCGCTGCCAATGGCGTCATTGTCATCACCACAAAGAAGGGTCGTGAGGGCAAGCCCATCATCTCCTACAACTATACAGGTACCTACCGTCGTCGTCCACGATATTCCGACCGGAAGATAGATCTCATGGACTCCAAAGAGCGCACTGCCGTTTCCCGCGATATGGTCGGCATGCACTATAAGTATCCTTCCTCCATGGTCCTCGTGGGCTATGAGGATGCTATCGACAAATACTACAGCGGACAGTATTCTTGGCAGCAGTTCCAGGATGCCGTCAACGCCGATGAGACACGCAATACCGACTGGTTCAAACTTCTCTGCCGTGACGCCGTCTCCTCTGACCACAGCGTCAACATCTCCGGCGGATCCGACAAGTTCCGATACTACGCCTCCGTGGGCTACACCGACGACGAGGATGTCATCAAGGACAACTACAACAACAGGATCACCTCTGCCACCAACCTCGACTTCAACCTCAGTCAGAAGTTTGCGCTCTCGCTGCAGCTCAGCAGCTACCACAGCAGAAAACGCTATGACAAAGTCAATGCCATCGACTACGCCTATAACACCAGCCGTGTCATACCGGCCTACAACGACGACGGCACCTACTACTATTATAAAGGCACAGCAACACAGGGCGCCTACAACTACAACATCCTCAACGAGCTTGACAACAGCTACAACAAGCAGAAGGACAACGGCTTCAAGTCGACCTTCAATCTCAAATACACAGCCTGCGACTGGCTCTACTTCAATGCCATCGCCTCCTTCTCTACCGCCAACACCACACAAGAGGGATGGTATGGTGAGAAGAGCTACTATGCTGCCAATGAGCGGCAGAGTGAATATGGTGTCACTCCAGACCAGCCGTCGATGAGCAAGATGCCCTTTGGTGGTGAGCTGTCGGAGAACAACACCGACATGACGGCTTGGACCATGCGTCTGCAAGGCAACATGAATAAATATTTCGGTGCCAACCTCCAGCACAACATCAACCTCGCTGTCGGTGTCGAAGCCAGCAGCACGCATTACACTGGCAACAGCTACACCCAGCGCGGCTATTACAGCGATAGAGGAAAGAAGTTTGTCACGTCCATACCCAACACCTATACCTCGTATCTCACCTGGCTGAGCACCAACATGCCTACCATCGTCGACACACGCACCAACCTGCTGTCGGCTTACGGTACCCTGTCTTACAGCTACAAGACGCTCTTCACCCTCAACGCCAACACACGATACGACGGTAGTAACAAGTTCGGCGACAGATCCAACGAGAAGATTCTTCCCGTATGGTCTGTCTCCGGCCTCGCCAACGTTCTCGACATCACCAACTGGCATCCTAAATGGATTGACAACCTTACCTGGAAGATCTCCTACGGTGGTCAGGGCAACATGCTCGACGGTCAGACACCTGTACTCACCATCACCAAAGGTGCGCTCGATACTCACTACAACGAGATGACATCGACTGTGGCAAACTTTGCCAATCCGGACCTGAAATGGGAGAAGACCCACTCCTTCAACACCGGACTGGAGATGGCGTTCCTGCACAACCGCCTCATGATGGAGATAGAATACTACCACAAGATGACTGTCGATGCCTTTATGAACAAGACCATCAGCGATGTCAACGGTTTTACCTCCTATGTCGTGAACTCGGGAAAGATTCTCAACAAAGGCTACAGCTTCTCTATCACCGCTACTCCCGTGCAGACGAAGAACTGGAACTGGCTGCTCTCTGCCTCCCTCTCCAAAATCATCAACCGCATGGAGACAACACCTGGTGGCGACACGTATAAAATCAGCGACTACCTCGACGGCACAGCACTCGTCAACGGCCAAGCCATCGGCACCTTCTACTCCTATCGCTTCATAGGCCTCAATCCTCTCAACGGCGGTCCGCTCTTCGACGACTGGCAGGACAGGGCAAACGAGCTCGTGGGACTCGACAACTACGAAACGGCAATGCGTGTCCTCTCGCTCTCTGGCAGGAGAGACCCCGATATCACGGGAAGCTTCTCCTCATCACTGACCTATAAGAACTGGCGCCTCGGCATCTTCCTCGACTATGCTGCAGGCAACAAGATACGGCTCTTCAAACTCTACGGACAGAACGGCGGCAACAGCGACCCCGGACAAATCTATCCACAGTACAACCTCAACCGCGCCGTCCTCAACAGATGGAAGAAGCCCGGTGATGAGCAGTACACCAATATCCCCGCCATCATGTCTTCAGATGCACCCGGATACTACCAATACAGCCAGCATTGGTCCAATGGCAGCAACTACCAGGGTGTGGCCATCGCCAACGACGCCTGGACGATGTACGACTACAGTGATCTCCGCGTCGTCAGTGCCGACTACCTGCGCATCGCCAGCATCAGCCTCACCTATGAGCTTCCCGCCAACGCACTGAGGCAGCTCCACCTTGAGCGACTTGCCATGACTCTCACCGGCAACAACCTCTACACCTTCTGCAACAGCAAGCTCAAAGGACAGACACCCACACAGTCCGGCTTTGCCGAGGTGCAGCTCTCCGACACGCCCTATTTCACCCTCGGTGTCAATATTCAATTCTAATGCTTATCCATCATGATACACGCAATATATAAATATATGTGCGCCGCTGCCCTGCTCCTCTCCGTTACCGGCTGTGGCGACTTCCTCAAAGAGTACAGTCAGGATACCGACTATGTCGACAGCTGGGAGGACCTCAACGAGCTTCTCATCGGCAATTGCTACCTGCCACAATATCAGTCCAGCACCCTTGGACAAGCCAATGACGACAATCAGTTCTTCCTCCACTTCCTCGGTGACGAGCTCGATGAGAACCTCTCCACCAACGACGACAACTTAATGGAGTATGACGGCAAGGAACGTGTCTTCGGCTATTTCACCTGGCAGGCTCGTTCCGGACAGAACGACAGCTACACCGGCTATAATACCGAGAACGGAAACTGGACGCAGATGTACAAACTCATCAACGTGGCCAACAACATCATCTACAGTGTCACCAAACTCAAGCAGAACGATAACGCCGCTCAGCTGGGCAAGATAAAAGTCGACGGTGAAGCTCACTTCCTGCGTGCCTACTATTATTTCTTCCTTGCCAACCTCTACGGCAAGGCCTACGACCCTGCCACGGCATCCTCCGACCTCGCCGTGCCGATCAAGACCTCGGAGAACGTTGAGGACAAGTCGTTCCAGCGCAATACCGTACAGGAAGTCTATGACCTCATACTCTCCGACCTCGACATCGCCGACAAGGAGCTCACTGCCTATGGTGCCCAACCCAGCAAGTACCGTTCCGACTCCGTCGCCGTCCACTTCCTCAAAAGCCGCGTCTATCTCTATATGCAGAACTGGGAGATGGCGGCGCGCTATGCTCAGAAGGTCATCAACGAGCATCCTACCCTGCAGAACCTCAACGCGCTCAACCAGAAAGCCGGCATCCTCAACGCCGCCTCTCCTGAGCTCATCTTCTCCATGGGAGGAAACGCCATGCCCTGCTACACGATGAACTATATCAAGAGCTTCACCATCACCGACAAGATCTACGGGCTCTACAGTGACGATGACCTGCGCAAGTCAAAGTACATCTGGACCAACGGCGACTTCCACGGTTATGCCAAGACACCCATCATAGCCACGAATCTCACCCAGGAGCCCACAGACCCACAATATTATTTCTATGCCTACTACTCGCCCACCTCGTTCAACCATGTCGACATCTCTGACAAGTTCTGCTTCCGTTCTGCCGAAGCATACCTCATCAAGGCCGAGGCCGAGGCATATATGGGTCATGAGGATGCTGCCCGCCAGGCCCTCAACACCCTCCGGGCTCAGCGCTATGCGCCAGGCACCGACTATGCCGTCACGGCTACCGGTGACGACCTCATCAAGACGATACGCAACGAGCGGGAGCGGGAGCTCTGCCTCGAAGGACAGCGATGGTTCGACCTCCGCCGCTACCGCGTCTGCCAGGTGCTGCCGCAGAAAGAGACTATCACGCACCATTATTATTACTACGAGAGCCGCAGCTCCTCCAGGCGCACAGCCCTCCACACTTTCATCCTCCAGCCCGACGACTGGGGTTGGGTGCTGCCTATCCCGCAGGAAGTCCTCGACGCCAACAACGGCATGAAGAACAATGAGCGCGGCACGAGGACATACTCCTCAACAGCACTGTAACAATCACCTCTATTCACAACACACAGTAATCATGAGACATTACTTCATTTATATACTCGCCCTCACAGCCTGCCTGACTATCGCAGGCTGCTCGGACGACGACGAGCTCACACCGTCCTACGCTGACCAAAACCGATTCTTAGCCACCGACAGCGCTACCAACCCTGTGTCGGCCATGCGCAACGAGTTTTATCGGGAGACGGGCTCCTACCTCCTCTTCAACGATACCCTCCGCCATGAGGCCATAGGCACCGACGCCGAGGGCAACACCCTCTATGCCAACGAGCTCCTCGACGTGTCCTATGTCATGGCGTCCAACGCACAGCGGACGGCATTCAAATACCAATATCTCACACAGATAAGTGATATGAAGGACGGCATCAGCTTCCTTGAGGACTATATCCTGCCACATCTCGGTCCCAAGCTGCGGCCTTTCTCCTGGCTCCTCGTCAGCCATATCACACGCTATACCGTAACGGATGGTGTCTACACCCATGATGCCGAGCCACAGTGTGCTGTAGGCAACAGGACTACGGCACTGGCCCTCGACGTCCTCGATGGTGCCGACAAAGAAAAAAAGAAAAGTACAGCGGAAAGTATCCTCGTAGACCTGCTTAGCAACAAAGTGGCGCAACAGCCAGCTAAGGCCCTCAACGCCTTCACACAGTATTCGGCTGCGTATTATGGTCACAACGTGGCAGACCCACACTATGACGACGAAGGTAACATGAAGGATATGAACAACGCCGGATTCATCGACGGCGCCTACTCCTGGGGACACCTCTTCTGGGGACAATATCCTGCCCAGAACGACGACATTGCGTCCTACGTCAACCTTGCACTCACACAGACGGAGCAGGAGGTGAGCACACAGTATGCCGACTACCCCACTATCATCACCAAGTACCAAGCCATGAGACAACTGCTCACGGACCTCGGCTATGTATACTAAGAAAACACCAACAAAAAGACAGAAGACAATGAACAGAAAACATATTCTTTCGCTCCTTGCCGCAACCCTGCTGACAGCTACGGTGTCCCTGCTGACGGCCTGCGGGAGCGACGATGATGACACGACGGTGCCCCACATCACCCCTGAAACCGCCGGAGAGTTTACTGATACACGCGACGGCAACGTCTACCACTATGTCACCTACGGCGGCCTCGACTGGACTGTGGAGAATGCACGCTATAACACAGGCAACGATGACACCAGATCCTTCTATCTCTCCAACGATGCCATCGGCGACGATGAGGGCACGGCGGCACAGCAGACCGTCAGCACCTATGGATATCTCTACTCCTGGCAAGGGGCCCAGGAGGCAGTTCCCAATGGATGGCGGCTGCCTACCGACGACGACTGGAAGAAACTGGAGATGGCACTCGGCATGACACAGCAGCAAGCCGACGCCGACGGATGGAGAGGAACCGTACAGGGCACATTGATGCACCAAAAAGATGGTACCGGCCTCGACATGCGCTATGGCGGATTCATGGACGGACAGTCTACTTCCTTTGCCTCGAAATATTACTTTCTCCAAGCCATGGGATACTACTGGACAGCGACACCTGGTGACGACCTGAAGAGCACGGCCTACATCCGCAAACTGATGTACAACCGGCAGGATGTCTATCGCCACACGGCTTCAGTGAAAGACATGATGAGCGTACGTTTCGTCCGTGACACACAAGGAAAATAAGATACTACTATGACAACAAACAACTTCTATGCTATGAGAGGAGAACGGCTGCTCATAGCCACAACAAAAAAGATAGCAACAGCCATGCACAGGCTGTTGCTCCTTGTCCTATTGGTCCTCACCGGTAGCTATACTGCTTGGGCGCAGCATGATGGATTCCGCCTTCATGGCTGTCTGCCCCTTCCCGACGGGACCGCCGTGGGACTTCTCGTCAACACGGACACGGCACAATCAGTAGAGTGCTGCTCTGGCGTGCTCCGCAACCATACCTTCTCATTTACAGGAAAGATAGACAGGCCACGCGCGGCTACCTTCATCACCAACAACCTCAATATCGTGGCAAAGAACCACTGGCCTGATGACTCCATCCATTGGAACTATATCAATCTCTATCTCACCAATGACGACATTCTCATCACCCCGGAGCTGAAGGTGAAGGGCGGGCAGGTTCAGGACGACTACAACGACCTTCTCGCCATGGATGACACCGGTGGCGCAGTGGTGTCACCAGATCTCTTCTTCCGCTTCATTGACGGTCATCCCCACTCGCCCGTCGCCGTAGACCTCGCTCGCCGGCTCATGGAACGCGCCTATAACCTCACAGCGGCACAAGTGGAACATCTCGACACCACCATCACTTCCGTCCCCGAGGACACGACAGGCCTGCGGTTGATGCGACAACAGATCGCTCAAGCCCGTAAGATGGTGAAAGGTGCTACCCTCCAGGACCTCGACCTCGTCACGACAAAAGGGATGCCGACATCTCTCTCCAAAATCGTTGCCGAAGCGCAACAGTCAAAACCGGGCTACGTCCTCATCGACTTCTGGGCCAGCTGGTGTGGTATATGCCTCGCCGCCATGCCCGACATCAAAACGCTCGCAGAGAAATACAGTCAGGACCTCACTGTACTGGGCGTGTCTATAGATATAAAAGAACAGGCATGGCTCAGAAGTATACAAAAGCACCATGAGCCCTGGGCACAATACAGAACATCGCCACAAGGATATAAAGACCTCTTCACCAAATATCAGGTTGGCAACGGCGTACCCTACTATCTGCTCATCAGACCCGATGGCAAGGTGCTGGCTGCTATGTCAGGACCCAAAGAGGTCAGAGAGACGCTTGACAATCTATTGAACAAATAAATACATCCATGAAAAAATACATTCTTCTCTGTCTGGTACTCTGCTTCTATGGATATGCAAGCGCACAGACATCACATTATCATGTCACCGGTACCGCTGAGGGTACCGTCGACGGCGACACCATCTACCTTGCCGTCATGACAGGATTCTTTCAACTGGCACCCACCGACACGGCCATCGTCAAGAATGGCACCTTCGCCTTCGACGGCACCATTGATGGAGCCGACCTGCGGGTCGCCGTAGCCACCCACAAAGGAAAGACCATTGGTATGATTGACTTCGTCCTGGAGAATGCCCCCATCGCCCTGCAGATCTTCCCACATGACAGTAATAAGAAACCTGTCATCAAGGGCGGTGAGGCGCAGAAACTCTACGATGAGATAAGCAAGGAAGATGAAATCCTCGCAAAGGAGATGGAAGGCCCCTACGACATTCTCAAGGATTCCACACACACTCAGGAAGAGAAGGCAAAAGCCAAGGCACAGCTCGACTCATTAAGAAAGGTAAATACAACGAACCACTACAACTTTATCATGACGCATATCCCCTCACCCATCAGCGACATGCTGTTGCAATGGTATGCTCAAGATATGACAGAGGAACAGCTTAATGCCATTCTTGACAAGATGTCGGCAGCGAAAATACAGTATCAAAATTACAAGCAAATAATGGCGGAGCGACGCGCTGCCAAAGCCACGGCAATAGGACAACACTATACCGATGTCACACTGAAAGGTACCAACGGCAAGACGGACATACGGCTCTCCGACTATGTAAGCAAAAACCGATACACATTACTCGACTTCTGGGCCAGCTGGTGTGGACCATGCCGCGCTGAAATGCCTAATGTAGTGAAAGCATACAATAGCTACCACAGTAAAGGACTCGAAATCGTCGGCGTCTCACTCGACAACAACCGCGAAGCTTGGATAAAGGCCATCAATACACTGAAGATGCCGTGGCCACAAATGAGCGACCTGAAAGGTTGGAATAGCGCAGCAGGTGCCGCATATAACATAAAAGCAATTCCTGCAAATGTTCTGATCGACAACAACGGGAATATCATTGCCAAAGACCTTAGAGGTGAAGAACTACTAAAAAAAATGGAAGAACTGATGAAGTAATAATAACAAGAAGAATATTACTTTTAAAATTCTCCACGAGGAAAAAAGATTCAGAAGGCACCACAAACACGTGGTGCCTTTTTGATTTCATCACAAGTATATAGAAACAAATACAACTTTGAAACAAATCTTGCTTAACAAATGCACGTCACTATATTGTATAGCCTACAAGGATAAGCCTCAAACCACATCAGTAGCATTAAAACCGAACTATTGAGAATAATTATCAAAAATAAGAGTGGTGAAATCGGAGCAATCCCACCCACTTAGAGACGGTAAAAAACCGTTCACT
>DLDU01000021.1:0-5589 GCA_002481295.1 Prevotella sp. UBA7764
ACGGTAATGCCGAGACGCTTACCCTAAAGGACATAAAAAAAACGTGGGCATCTGTACAGATTGTCCAGTTTTCAGGTCGTAGGAAACCCCAGATGGAACAATTGCACAGAACGTCCACGCCTGAGGTTATTATACACCACTCCCATTCGGGTGTGGAATAAATACACCAGAGCGCAGACATTCACTTCGCAATACCTCCATCTGATTCAAATTTCCTACGTTTGAAAACTGAAGATAATGTTTGTAAACGTCTTCCATGTGCCGAGGCCTTTGGTATGCCGGCTACGCTTAGCCGACGGCTACGACACGATTATGTCCGAGGAAGACATGCAGCAAGCCACAAATCTTCTCCGTTGCAAAGTTACGGCATTTTTGTGAGAATCAGACTGTTCTTCGAATCTTTTTTCATTCTATCCTATTTTTTGTGGTGGGAAAGAAAGATGTACGCACTATAAAGCCTATAAGAGGATCCTGCTAACAAGTCTGTCATACAGAAAGGAAAAGTGCAAAGGAAAATAGTAATTGTTAGATAAACTGACAAAAAACGGGGCGCGAGAAGGCGATTCTTGCAAGCGGCCATGGTATTTGCCGTGATTTTTTAATTTTCGCCAACATTTAGTATTTACCTAACTATCAACAACTTGCGCAAACGCTATACTCCTTGCATTTGTAAAATTGCCTTTTGCTTACGAAATTGAACAGCAAAAATTCGATCATCTCAGTGGATTTACCTCATCAAAGCAGTGATTTGAAGAGGAGAAATCAGTGAGATGGTGCGATGAAATCACTGATTTTTCACTTTTCAAGTCCCTTTCTGATGTTCAAGCCCTTATTTTCTTGATTCCATTATCTCTGGAATGCATGTTGCCGCGGAAGTATTTTTGTCGGAACTATTTCACAGATTTGTTAATATTACATAATTCATAGATAAAATACTGACTATATGAATGATATGAAAGAGAAAAGTGCTAACTTTGCACCCGATTTTAGAGGACACGGTAAAAGTGCCCGATATATTTCACATAAAGTCTAACTTTATTAATTCATTAACAACAAAATTTTTATGTCAGATTTTAACAACGTCAAGAACGTGCAGCCATTGGCCGACTTCAACTGGGACGAGTTTGAGAACGGCAGCAGCTCCAACGTGAGCAAGCAGGATCTTGAGAAGGCCTACGATGAGACCCTCAACAAGATTCAGGAGCACGAGGTAGTAGAAGGTACCGTCATCTCCATCGACAAGAAGGAAGTAGTCGTCAACATCGGCTACAAGAGCGATGGTATCATCCCCGCTTCCGAGTTCCGTTACAACCCCGACCTGAAGGTTGGCGACAAGGTGGAAGTCTATGTGGAAGACCAGGAGGACAAGAAGGGCCAGCTGGTACTCTCTCACAAGAAGGCTCGCCTGAGCAAGAGCTGGGAGCTCATCAACAAGGCTATGGAGGACAACGAGGTCATCCAGGGCTACATCAAGTGCCGTACTAAGGGCGGTATGATCGTTGATGTCTTCGGCATCGAGGCCTTCCTCCCCGGCAGCCAGATTGACGTTCATCCTATACGCGACTACGACATGTTCGTGGGCAAGACCATGGAGTTCAAGGTGGTGAAGATCAACCAGGAGTTCCGCAACGTGGTCGTATCGCACAAGGCACTCATCGAGGCCGAGCTCGAGGCTCAGAAGCGAGAGATCATCTCTCACTTGGAGAAGGGCCAGGTGCTCGAGGGTACTGTCAAAAACATCACCTCTTACGGTGTATTCGTCGACCTCGGCGGCGTGGACGGACTGGTGCATATCACCGACCTCTCTTGGGGCCGCGTCAGCGATCCGCATGAGGTTGTACAGCTCGACCAGAAGATCAATGTCGTTATCCTCGACTTCGATGAGGAGAAGAAGCGCATTGCTCTCGGCCTGAAGCAGCTCACTCCGCATCCTTGGGATTCTCTCGATCCTAACCTCAAGGTGGGTGACCACGTCAAGGGTAAGGTTGTCGTCATCGCCGACTACGGTGCATTCGTTGAGATCCAGCCCGGTGTTGAGGGCCTGATCCACGTCAGCGAGATGTCTTGGAGCCAGCACCTCCGCTCTGCTCAGGAGTTCCTGCACGTAGGTGACGAGGTAGAGGCCGTGATCCTCTCTCTCGACCGCCAGGAGCGCAAGATGAGCCTGGGTATCAAGCAGCTCAAAGAGGATCCTTGGGAGACCATCGAGCAGAAGTATCCTGTCGGCAGCCGCCACACTGCTAAGGTTCGCAACTTCACCAACTTCGGTATCTTCGTAGAGCTCGAGGAAGGTGTTGACGGACTGATCCACATCTCTGACCTGAGCTGGACCAAGAAGGTGAAGCATCCTTCTGAGTTCACTTCTGTTGGTGCAGACATCGACGTTGTCGTTCTCGACATCGACAAGGAGAACCGCCGTCTGAGCCTCGGCCACAAGCAGCTCGAGGAGAATCCTTGGGACAAGTACGAGGAGATCTACACTCCGGGTTCTGTCCACGAGGGCAAGATCACAGAGATGATGGACAAGGGCGCTGTCATCACCCTGACAGAGGGTGGCGAAGGCTTCGCTACTCCTAAGCACCTGACCAAGGAAGACGGCTCTCAGGCTAAGCTCGGTGAGGTTCTTCCGTTCAAGGTGATCGAGTTCAACAAAGATTCTCGCCGCATCATCCTCTCCCACTCTCGTACATTCGAGGAGGGCAAGGACGAGCCTAAGGCAACTCGCCGCCACAACTCCGGCGCCCGCAAGGCTCAGGACACTCCGGTAATCAACAATGTTGCTGCCGGTACAAGTCTGGGCGATCTCGACGTGCTGGCTAAGCTGAAGGCAGACCTCGAGAACGGCAAGTAATCAATAGATTGCGAAGACACAGCTCTCTCCGACCATTTAGTGAAGAGAGCTTCCACTTATAAAGACTGCAAGACTTCGGTTTTGCAGTCTTTTTTTATACCTTTTTATGCTCAACCGCTATAGCTTCCGTACCATAGAAACAAGGATTTTCAGTAACTATACAGCAGAAGACCTCTGTGGCTTACTTTGTTTATCTCAAGAATTTGAGAATTCTTCTATTGACTGGAATTCAAAAGAATTATCAGAAGGAAAGCCCGTATTGCTGCTTATACTCTCCAATTCTCATCGATACTCTATGACGCGCAGCAAATTCTATAATTCTCAAATTCTTGATAACAAAAAACCACTAATAAGTCTTCAACTTCATTCGCTGAACATTTACGATTTACCGTATATTAATTAATAAGTGTTAATACACAGATATTTCATTTCTGTTCATAATAAAAATTGTCGATTTTTCATTACCTTTGCAACGATTTAAAACACATCGACGTTGCTATTCTTGCAACATCTTGTCAAATCAACAAGCATATTTTTTATATTCTATGTATAGCAAAGAAGAATTATTAGCTAAGAATACTTCTGAACTGGAAGATATTGCTCAGCAATTAGGCATGGAGCTGGATCCAGACGCCTCCAAGGAGAAAGTCGTCTATGACATCCTTGACAAGCAGGCCGACGACAGCAGCCATGCTACAGCTTCAGCAACAACTACCGGAAAGAGAAAACGCATAAGGATAACTGCTCCTGAAACCGATTACGTGTATTCTGTAAATGGAAAGAATGGAGAAAACCTCGATATGAAAAGAAATAAGAAAGTAGTCGAGAATACTTTGTTTTCTGACAACACTAATACTCAGGCACCTGCCGAAGCTAAAGAAGAAAATAAAGCTAACGATCATCAGACGGCACAAAACGGCGAACAGGGCTCTCTGTTCCAGCAAGTAGAGGCACTCAAGAAGGAACTTGACAACCTGCCTAAGCATCGTGGCCCCAAGACCAAGCAGGAAAAGGAATTGATCGAAAGAATCAACCAACTCCAAAAGCAAATTGAAGTTGCTGCACAGAATATGGCAGAAGAAACTCAGGCTGACGAAAGCAGCGCCGATAGTACTACCGAAGACAATGCACCTGATACCAACACAGAATTGGTTCCCGAAGAGGCTTTTGCCACTGGCAAAAATCAAGGTGAGAACGATGGCCAGGAACATAACATTCTGACAAAGTTGCAGGAAAAAGTCAACGAGCACAACGAACATAACAAGCAGCAGGAGGCTTCGGCTAACACTGAAGACGGTGTGTGGGAAGGCGATCCCGGCGACGGCACCGATTTCATTCCTGTTGTGGACCTTCCGATTGAAGACCAGGGAATGACGCCAAACTATGACATGTTTGACAATCCCACGACTCCATACAATAATAATGAGTATCCCGCTTCCGACTATCAGGAGGAAGAGGAACAGCAGGAACCGAACGGCAATTACGATTTCGACGACCTCATCTCCGCCAATGGCGTGCTGGAAATTATGCCCGACGGCTATGGTTTCCTCCGGTCAAGCGATTATAACTATCTCTCCTCCCCCGACGACATCTATGTTGCCGTCAACCAGGTGAAACACTATGGACTGAAAACGGGCGACGTCGTTCAGTGCCATGTGAGACCACCCAAGGAAGGTGAGAAATATTTTCCTCTGACTTCCATCGACTCCATCAACGGACGCAATCCATCGGAAGTAAGAGACAGAATTCCTTTTGAGCATCTTACTCCGCTCTTCCCCGACGAGAAGTTCACACTCTGCGGTGATCCGAAGACCACCAACCTCTCCACCCGTATCGTCGACCTCTTCTCTCCGATCGGCAAAGGCCAGCGTGCGCTCATCGTGGCACAGCCAAAGACCGGTAAGACCATCTTGATGAAGAATATCGCCAATGCCATCGCGGCCAATCATCCCGAGGCTTATCTGATGATGCTGCTCATCGACGAGCGCCCTGAGGAGGTCACCGATATGGCCCGCACTGTCAACGCCGAGGTCATCGCCTCTACTTTCGACGAGCCTGCTGAGCGCCACGTCAAGATTGCAGGTATCGTGCTCGAAAAAGCCAAACGCATGGTAGAATGCGGCCACGATGTGGTCATCTTCCTCGACTCCATCACCCGACTGGCCCGTGCCTACAACACAGTATCTCCTGCCAGCGGCAAGGTGCTCACCGGTGGTGTCGATGCCAACGCACTGCAAAAGCCGAAGCGATTCTTCGGTGCCGCACGTAACATCGAAGGCGGCGGCTCACTGACCATCATCGCCACAGCACTTATCGATACCGGCAGCAAGATGGATGAGGTGATCTTTGAGGAATTCAAGGGTACCGGCAACATGGAGCTGCAGCTCGACCGCTCATTGTCCAACAAGCGTATCTTCCCGGCTGTCAACCTCGTAGCGTCCAGCACGCGTCGTGACGACCTGCTGCAAGACAAGACCACGCTGTCGCGTATGTGGATCTTGCGCAAGTTCATTTCCGACATGAATCCGATGGAAGCCATGAACACAATTCATGACAAAATGGAGCGCACAAAAGACAACGCCGAGTTTCTTGCATCCATGAACGATTGAAGAAATTTGGAAAAAAGATAACGAAAAGTTTGGTGGGTACCTAAAAAAAGTGTACCTTTGCACTCGCAATTCCAAAACAGACGGTTGAGGATTGCCAAACAACTAAAGAATGCGCCCTTAGCTCAGCTG
>DLDU01000021.1:5741-26285 GCA_002481295.1 Prevotella sp. UBA7764
TTCGAGTCCCTAAGGGCGCACAAAGGCTGAATCTTTCGAGATTCAGCTTTTTTGTTTCCATAACCCTCCCACTTCCCTATTTTGAATGTGCCATATTTTGTAGTTTGCAAATAAAACACTATCTTTGCAATAGAAATAAGTAATAGAAACGATGGGAATATTCGGACTTTTTAATAAGAAGAAAAAAGAGACGCTTGATGCAGGACTGGAAAAGACCAAGCAGAGTGTCTTCAGTAAGATCACGCGTGCCATCGCGGGTAAGTCCAAGGTCGACGATGATGTGCTCGACAATCTTGAGGAAGCACTGATCACCTCAGATGTGGGTGTGGATACCACCTTGAAGATCATCCACCGCATCGAGGAGAGAGTGGCAAGAGACAAATATGTGTCCACTTCTGAGCTCAACACCATCCTGAAAGAAGAAATAGCCTCACTGCTCACCGAAAACAACACGAAAGACAGCAGTAACTGGGATCTACCCAGCGACCACAAGCCTTACGTGATACTGGTAGTGGGTGTCAACGGCGTCGGCAAGACCACAACCATAGGCAAACTGGCTTATCAGTTCAAGCAAGCAGGAAAGAAAGTATATCTCGGTGCCGCCGACACTTTCCGCGCTGCTGCCGTAGAGCAGATACAGATCTGGGGCGATCGCGTAGGAGTGCCCGTCATCAAGCAGCAAATGGGCGCAGACCCTGCCAGCGTCGCCTTCGACACACTGCAAAGCGCAAAAGCCAACGGCGCTGATGTCGTGCTCATCGATACCGCCGGACGTCTGCACAACAAGGTTGGTCTGATGAATGAGCTGAAGAAGATCAAGGATGTCATGAAGAAAGTGGTGCCCACCGCTCCCGACGAGGTATTGCTGGTGCTCGATGGCAGTACAGGACAGAACGCCTTTGAGCAGGCCAAGCAGTTCTCTGCTGTCACCTCCATCACTTCTCTGGCTATCACCAAACTCGACGGTACCGCCAAGGGCGGCGTTGTCATCGGCATTTCCGACCAGCTGAAAGTGCCCGTGAAATACATCGGCCTCGGAGAGAAAATGGAGGACCTCCAGCTCTTTAACCGGAAAGAATTTGTTGACTCACTCTTTTAATCGCTCAATCAGCTGACACCGTTCGACAAACGACAGCTGCAAAATATAAAATGAAGAATAGAATAGACTTTATCACTATGGGGTGCTCAAAAAACCTCGTAGACTCTGAACAACTCATGCGGCGCTTCGAGCAGGAGGGCTATCATTGTGTACACGATCCAAAGCGCCCTGCCGGAGACATCGCCGTCATCAATACGTGCGGATTTATAGAAGCGGCCAAAGAGGAAAGCATCAACACGATCCTGGAGTTTGTCGATGCCAAGCAGCATGGCAAACTCAAGAAACTCTTTGTCATGGGCTGCCTCTCACAGCGCTATCGAAAGGAGTTGGAGGAATCGATACCCGAAGTCGATAAATTCTATGGTAAGTTTGACTACCGACAGCTGTTGCAGGATCTTGGACCGGCAGAAGTCGAAGCCGCAGACACTGACGCAACTGCTGACCAGCAGCAAGCGGCGCAGGCAAACAAGAGCTTCAGCCAATCGCGCGTTGACGCCAACAGTCGCCGTAAGCTGACGACGCCTCATCACTATGCTTACATCAAGATAGCAGAGGGATGCGACCGTCACTGCGCCTACTGCGCCATACCATTGATCACCGGCAAGCATGTCTCCCGGCCGATAGACGACATCCTCAACGAGGTGCAGGAACTGGTCAAAGAAGGCGTGAAAGAGTTTCAGATTATAGAACAGGAACTGACCTATTACGGCATCGACCTCTACCACAAGCCGATGATCGCGGAGCTCATCAGCCGCATGGCGGACATCCCCGGAGTGAAGTGGATAAGGCTGCACTATGCCTATCCCAACCAATTCCCCCTGGAGTTGCTGGATGTGATGCGCGAGAAGCCAAATGTCTGCCGTTATCTCGACATTGCTCTGCAACACATCTCCGACCACATGCTCGAAAGAATGCACCGCCACGTCACCAAGGAAGATACCATCAATCTCCTCCGTACGATTCGCGAGCGCGTTCCCGGCATTCACATCAGGACCACGCTGATGGTGGGATTTCCCGGTGAGACAGAGGAAGACTTTAACGAGTTGCTCGACTTCGTGCGTGAGCAGCGCTTTGAGCGTATGGGAGCCTTTGCCTACTCCGAGGAGGAGGGCACCTATTCCGCCCTTCACTACGACGATGACGTGCCGGAAGAGGTGAAGCAGCAGCGCCTTGACAAGCTCATGGCGCTGCAACAGCAGATCAGCGAGGAGATAGAATCCGAGAAAGTGGGTAAGACTTTCCCCGTGATCATCGATCGCAAAGAGGGCGACTATTATGTGGGCCGCACCGAATACTGCTCTCCCGAAGTAGATCCCGAAGTGCTCATCCCCGTGAAAAACAAGCGCTTGCGCGTCGGCAACTTCTATCAAGTGAAAATGACAGGCAGTGACGAGTTTGATTTATATGGACAAGTATGAACAACAAGGAATTCATCAGCACTTTAGCCTCTGACACCGGCTATACGCAGGCCGACACACAGAAAATGGTCAACACGGTCATCGAAGCGATGAAAAAAGCCTTTGAGGACGGCGACAGTGTGCAGATCACAAACTTCGGCTCTTTCGAGGTGAAGAAAAGACTCGAACGCATTGTCGTCAACCCGGGCAACGGACAGCGGATGCTGGTACCACCAAAACTTGTGCTCAGCTTCAAGCCCACATCCGCAATCAAAGAAACTTTGAAAGGAAAATCATGAACAAACAACTCATCAAAGACTTATCACAAGAACTCGTCGACAAATTTGAACTTGACAAGAAGCAGGCCAACAGCTTTGTCGAGAAGATGTTCAGTGTCTTGCAGGATGGTCTTCAAGACGAGAAGATTGTGAAGATCAAAGGATTGGGTACTTTCAAAGTCATCAGTGTGCAGTCGAGAAAGAGCATCGATGTCAACACGGGTGAGCCGATTCTTATCGACGGCAGAGACAAGATCAGCTTCACGCCGGACAGCGATATGCGTGATTTTGTCAACCGCCCCTTCTCTCAATTTGAGACAGTAGCTGTCAACGACGGCACTGACTTTAGCCTCATCGACAAGAAATTTGAAGAAGAGGAAAAGGATGAAACATCGGAGAATTCTGTTGAAGATAAACAAGAGGATTCCATTGCAAATCAGCAAGAGGATTCTATTGCAAATCAACAAGAAGGTTCGATTGAGGATCAACAACAGAAAGATTCTGTTGAAGATAAGCAAGAAGAAACTCCCGAGAATCAACCAGAAGAAGTTCAGAACAGCAATGTTCAATCCTTAGCGACAGAAGCACCGAGCGAAGTGAATGATACTTTTCTCCAGGAGAATATTCTTTCAGAAGCTCCATCTTCTAAGGAGGAGGAAGACCCTGCACAAGATGAACCAGCAGCGGAAGAGGACAGCTCTGCTCAAGAAACTCCTTCTATAATTGAAGCTGCTAATAGTCAAGAGAGTGAAGATCCAAGCAATGAGGAAGACACTAAACAGGAAGCGCTGACGCAAGAGCCGAATGAACCTGAACAGGAATCGCAAGAAAATGCGCCGAAAGCCGAAGACATAAAGCAAGAGATCAAAGATTCAAAGCCGGAGATACAAGCCATTGATCTTGAGCAGAAAGTGCAAACGGCAACCGCCAGCATCAGCCGGCAATTCGAGGATGAGAACCACATCTTGCAGGCTGCGAATGAAGAGCTGCGAAATAATTTCCGTCATCAATATCGGATGATGAAGGGTGTCCTTTCTGTTTTCGTGATCATCGTTTTGCTATGTTTGGGTGGTGGCTATTTTCTGCTCAACCAACTGAAGAAGCGTGATCACCGCATTGAGATGCTGGAAATATTGGCCTACCGCAATAAGAATGGTATCAATGCGCAACCCAGCAATGACTCTGCACTCAACACAACATCATCAACAGCAAACCAACCCAGCCAAAAGCAGACTTCAAACGAAGCCCAGGCTAAGGAAAATGCTAAGGTAAAAGAAAAGATGGAGAGCCAGGAAGCAAGCAACAAAGATGCTTCACAGCCCTCAACGACAACCAATAGCAATCTGCAAAAAGATGGTCAACGCAATGCCATGAAGGCTGCGGCAAATACAAATAATACTAAGCAGAAACCATCTGAGAGCGCAGCGTCAAAGCAAGAGACTGACAAAGATCAGACTGCTTATAACCAAGACGTAAGAATCCGCACGGGAGCCTACCGCATCGTTGGCGTCAGCCATACGGTGAAAGTACGAAGCGGACAGACACTCACTTCCATCAGCCGCGCCAATCTTGGACCGGGAATGGAATGCTATGTACAAGCTGTCAACGGTGGTAAAACGGACTTTAAAGCAGGAGAAAGCGTCAAGATCCCCAAACTTCAAATCAAAAAGAGGAAATAAAAAGAAAGAGAAAAGGATGTTGGGTGATCCAACTCCTTAGAAATATAAGCTAATAACGATTTTGCGGGGTAGCCTCAAATGCTAAAGGATAAGTTCTTTAGCCGGGGCTCCCCCGCAAAAGCATTATTTAGAAGGGAAGATCATCAGCGGCATCGCCATTGTCTTGCGCTGGTGCTGTCGGAGCTGCTGTACTGGTTGGAGCAGCTGCTGGAGCAACAGGGGCTTGGCCACCCAACTGACTTGTAGGAGCTGCCATAGCAGTACCGCCAACAGCGTTAGGATCTACATGGTCAACACGGAAAGCACTGATATCATTGAAATAGCGGTCTTGCCATGGATGAGCATTGATATCCAACCACACGTGTACCGTGTCGCCCTGATGAATATTGAATTGCTCGAGCTTGTCTGCGCCGAAGACGCGGAACAAGCAAGCGCGAGGATATTGGTCTTTCGTCTGAATCACAAATTCCTGGGATTTCCAAGCGTTACCAGTGCGCTGAGAAACGCCCTCCTTAGCAGGGTACTCTTTGATGATCACCCCTTCTACTTCTATTCCTTGTAATGCCATTTATGAGAGTTTTTTAGTTGAACTATTTTTTGTTATACTGCAAAGATAATGATAAAGACGGAAATATCAAGCAATTCGATTGAAAAAAAACAAAAAATAAAAAATAATATGTCATTGCTTCCCAGTTTTGTTATTTTCTTATTATCTTTGTATAGACGAAAACAAATAAAAACATTATTATATGAGATTTAGTCTTTCAAGCTCCGCGTTGAGCACTCGACTGCAAACATTGGCGAAGGTCATCAACTCCAAAAACTCCATGCCCATCTTGGAATGCTTCGTGTTTGATGTCAGCCAAGGACAACTTCACATCACGGCCAGCGATGGCGAGAACCGCATGACTTCTTTGGTCAGCTTGAGCGAATGCGACAGCGAAGGATCTTTTGCCATTTCCAGCCGTCTGATCCTCGATGCAGTGAAGCTGCTTCCTGAGCAGCCCCTCGCCTTCGATGTCAACTTGGAATCTTTTCAGGTGACTGTTGAATATCAAAATGGTCAGTATCAGCTCGTGGCACAAAACGCTGAGGAGTATCCTCAGGTGCAGCCTATGGAGGGCGACATCCATACGCTGACAATTGACGCCGGCGTTTTGGTAAGCAATCTCTCACGCACGCTCTTTGCTACGGACAACAACGAGATCCGCCCTGTGATGAATGGTGTTTACTTCGACTTGACGCCAGAGCATCTGGCTATCGTCGCCAGCGACGGACACAAGTTGGTGCGCTGCCGCAACTACGACATCAAGTCCGAGACTCCGGCCTCTTTCATCCTTCCTAAGAAGCCGGCAAACCTCTTGAAAAACGGACTCGACCCAACCAGCGGCGATGTGGTCATCAAGTTCAACAACAATGCAGCTGAACTGACATTTGCCGAAGGCACACTGCGTTGCCAGCTGATCGAGGGCACCTTCCCCAACTACAACGCTGCGATTCCTGCAGACAACCCCAATGAGCTCCTCGTTGACCGTAAGGCACTCATGGACAGCATCCGCCGCGTACTGCCTTTCGCCAGCATCAGCAGTCAGCTGATCCGTTTCAGACTGTCGATGGGTTCTTTACAGCTCTCTGCTGAGGACATCGACTTTGCGACAAGCGCTAAAGAGACTTTGGTGTGTGAGTACAACGGACAGCCTTTGCAGATCGGCTTCCGCGGTGACTATTTCTGCGAAGTCCTCTCCTCGCTCGACAGCGACGACGTGAAAGTGATGCTGGGCGATCCCAGCCGTCCGGGCATTGTATTGCCAAGTGTGCAGGATGAGCATGAGGATGTGCTGATGCTGATCATGCCGTTAATTCTGAATGAGTAATTGTCAACTATCATAAGATAATATCTTCGCAGCTACGAGTCTTGAAAACCGAATCGTCTGATATTCTCTTCAAGACTCGTAGTGGCATATTTGGTGGAATATATTTTTCATGAAACTGATTCTTAAAAAGCCTCTGGTCATCTTTGACTTGGAATCAACAGGCTTAGACCTCGTCAATGACCGAATCATACAAATTTCTTACGTGAAAGTATCACCCAACGGTGATGAGGAGCGGAAAAACATTTTTGTCAACCCCGGCAAGCCCATCCCCCACGAAGTACAGGAGCTCACCGGCATCACCGACGACAATGTCAAAGACGCACCCACTTTCAAGCAGTTGGCCAAGCAACTGGCAGACAGCTTCTCCGGTTGTGACTTTGCCGGATACAATTCCAATCGCTTCGACATTCCTCTGCTGGCCGAGGAGTTTCTCCGTGCCGGCATAGACTTCGACTTCTCGCGCTGCCATCTCATCGATGCCCAAAGCATCTTCTTCAAGATGGAGCCCCGCAACCTGTCCGCTGCCTATAAGTTCTACACGGGCCACAACATGGAAGACGACTTGAAGGCTCACCGCGCTGACCAAGACGCGGAAGCCACCTACAGAGTGCTGCAAGGTGAACTGGACATGTATAATCCTGAGAAAGCGGAAGATCCGAAGCGCGCATTACCCAACGACATGGACGCTCTGGCTGAGTTCTCTGCCATGAACGACAATGTCGACTTTGCTGGCCGCATCGTATGGAAAGAGATGAAAGACGCACAAGGTCATCCCATCCTCGACGAAAAAGGGAAGCCACGCCGACAAGAGGTCTTCAACTTTGGCAAATACCGTGGCTGGGCTGTCACCGACGTGCTCCACCGCGACCCCGGCTTCTTCAGCTGGATGCTTGGTGCCGACTTCACGCTCAACACCAAGCAAGTGCTCACACGCATCCGCCTGCGCGAGGCTAAGCTCAATATGCAAGCGGCTGCACATACTAAATGATCATGATGAAACCAGCATTTCTCCTTTGCCTCTCTCTGCTCATGATGCTTTTCTCCCCCGCAAAAGGAGCATCGCAGGAGTTGAACATGAAGGTGACTGTCAACCACAGTCAGATTCAGGGCACTGACGCCTCTGTCTTCGACAATCTGCAACAGGCGATCACCACTTTCGTCAACGACAGGCAATGGACACACATGCAGTTTCGAAAAAATGAGAAAATCAATTGCAGCCTGGCCATCACAGTGAGCAAATATGATCCCGCGACAAATATGTTCACCTGCAAAGCACTGATCCAAGCCAACCGTCCGGTGTTCAACGCATCGTACACAACCACGCTCTACAACAACAACGACAAGGACTTTAACTTCAAATATGCCCAATTCGACCAACTGGAGTTTAAAGACGAGATGGTTGACAATGCGCTCACGGCGGTATTGGCTTACTATGCTTATCTCATCATTGGCTTGGACCTGGACAGCTTCTCCCCTATGGGCGGTGAGGATGTGTTGCAACTTTGCATGAACCTAGCCAACAATGCCCAGAACTTGGAAGTGACGGGATGGAAAGCTTTCGACAATGACCGAAACCGCTTCGCCATCATCAACGACTATCTTGATGGCAGCATGAAGCATTTCCGACAACTGCAATACGACTATTATCGGCTTGGACTCGACCAAATGGCCGAAAACAGCGAGCGTGGAAGAGCGCAGATCACCAACGCCATCGAAAACGACTTGAAGACTGCCCACGAGAACAGGCCAACAAGTATGCTCCCGCAGATTTGGACCGACTACAAACGTGATGAGTTGGCAAATATCTATCAGGGCAAAGGCACTCCAAAAGAGAAAGAGGCCATCTACGACATACTCTTTTCGATCAACGCCTCTCAGAACAATGCTTGGGACAAAATAAAACAATGACATCATGCTCAAACAGTTATACATCAAGAACTTCACGCTCATCGATGAGCTTAACATTGATTTCCATCCGGGATTCTCTGTCATCACCGGTGAGACGGGAGCCGGTAAAAGCATCATCCTCGGAGCCATCCATCTGCTCTTAGGACAGCGCGCTGACACCCGACAGATCAAGGAAGGAAGAAACAAATGCATCGTCGAGGCGCATTTCGATTTGAGTAATTACCATCTCGAAGACTTCTTTCAGAAAAACAATATCGATTACGATGCCTCTGACTGTATCCTCCGGCGCGAAGTGAGCAGCAGTGGCAAGAGCCGCGCGTTTATCAACGATACACCCGTGTCCCTGACTCTGATGCGCGAGTGTGGTGAACTCTTGGTGGACATCCACAGCCAACACCAAAACCTGCTATTGCAGAAAGAGGACTTTCAAATGAGTGTCGTGGACATCATCGCCGACGACAAACCACTCCTTAGCGACTACAAGCACCACTACGCCGACTATCTCCAAGCTGTGCGCAAATACGAAGAGCAGAAAAAAATCATCGCACAAAATCGTGACAACGAGGAGTTTCTCCGCTTTCAATACAATGAACTTGACAAAGCCAATCTACAAGCCGATGAACAGGAGAGTTTGGAGAGCCAAGTGCAGACACTAAGTCATATCGAAGACATCAAGAGTGCTCTGTTCCAAACGACTTCCCTGCTCAGCAACGACGATAATGGAGCCGTCAACCTCGTGAAGAATACTGCTGATGCGCTGCAAGGTCTTATCGATGTCTATCCTGAGATACAAGACGCTGCTCAGCGACTCGAATCGGCAGGCATCGAGTTGAAGGACATTGCCGACGAAGTTGACCACAAACTTGAAAACATAGATTTCGATCCTCAGCAGCTTCAACAGATGAACGACCGGTTGGACGAACTCTACTCTTTGGAGAAGAAATTTCATGTCAGTGACGTCAACGAGCTCATTGCCCAACGTGACCAACTCAAGCAAGAGATCGCCAACATCGATTGCAGCGACGACATCCTTGCCGACTTGGAGAAAGCGATGAGCGTCGCCCACGAAGATTGCGTCAAAGTGGGACAGCAACTGAGCAAAGCCCGACAGCAGGCCGCCAAAAAGATCGAGACAGAAATGCATCAGCGTTTGGTGCCACTGGGCATCCCCAAAGTCCGCTTCTCCATCGACATCCAGCACACCGACTGTCAGCCGATGGGCCTCGACAAGATCTCTTTCCTCTTCAGTGCCAACAGCAGCACCCCACTCCAACCCGTGGCTCAAGTGGCTTCCGGTGGTGAGATTGCCCGTGTGATGCTCTCGCTGAAAGCTATGATCAGCGGTGCCGTGAAGCTCCCTACCATCATCTTCGACGAGATCGACACGGGTGTCAGCGGACGTGTAGCAGAAAAGATGGCTGAGACCATGCGCGAGATGGCACAACAGCATCGTCAGGTTATCGCCATCACCCACCTACCGCAGATTGCAGCCGGTGGCACATCCCACTACAAAGTGAGCAAAGAGGAGACCTCCGAGGGTACTGTCAGCACGATGCGCGAACTCTCTGATGACGAGCGCGTACGCGAAATAGCACAAATGCTTAGCGGCAGCGACATCTCGCAGGCTGCCATCGACAATGCCCAGGCACTGCTGAATGCCCAGAAATAGCTCTATGCAAAACTGAAGACTCACATTTCAAGAAATCATCCCAATATCGAAAATATATAATATAAGAATATGAGAAAAACAATATCAAGCTTCCTCCTCTTTGCCTTGCTACTGCCTATGAAGGTATTGGCCCAAGGTGCCAACTTGGCTAAGGTAGCATCCAATATCTTCACATTGACGACCTTCAACGCCGACGGCTCTATTCACGGTTCCACCCATGGAGTCTTTGCTGGGGCTCAAGGTGAAGCCTTAGCTCCATGGCATGTCTTTGTAGGAGCAACCCGTGCCACAGTTATCGACAACAAAGGGCTGCAGCACGATGTCGACGCGATCATCGGTGCTTCTGAGATGTATGATCTCTGCCGCTTCCGTGTGAAAGGCAACCATTTGCCGTCCGGCTTGAGCATCAACACAGCGGATGCACCTGCCTCTCCCGTCACCCTCGTGAGTTTCTCGACAAAGAAGGTTGACAGCCACAAGGTAAAGCCACTGCGCACCGAGAAGTTCATGACCAACTATAACTATTATGTGTTCAACGATGTCGATGTGTCCTCCACTGATCTCGGCTGCCCCATTGTCAACGCTACCGGTCAACTGCTTGGACTCATGCAGCGTCCACAGGATGGTGGCCAGGCTTTCTCCGCTGATGCCCGACTGACCACAACTTTCACGAACAACGGTCTTTCACTCTCTGACCCTACGCTCAAGGCTACCGCCATCCGTCCGGCTCTCCCGACCGAGGAGCAGCAGGCTACACTGATGCTGGTTCTTGCCGCTGAGCAAACCGACAGCACCAACTACGAGACCTATATCCACGAATATATCTCTCGTTTTCCCACGGCAACTACCGGTTATCTGACACTGGCTAACTGGTATGAGCGCTACAACAAATTCGGCCTTGCCGATGCCACATTGAAGACTGAGACTCAGAAGGCCGCTAAGAAGGATGAGGCTTACTACGATTATGCCAAAACTGTATATCAAGCTGCCGTAGCCCGTGTCGATACCCTCTACCCCGCTTGGACTTTTCAGCGCGCTACGGAACTGGCTCAGCAAGCCGAAAAGATCAATCCTCTGCCGATCTATAAGCATTTGCAAGCACAAATCCTCTACGCTACAGGCCATTACGACAAAGCGTTTGAGACCTTCACTGCATTGCAAAGCACAGACTTAGGCAAGAACGGAGAGGTATTCTTCGAGTCTGCACAATGCAAGACACAGCTCAAGGCACCTACATCCGAGGTACTTGCATTGCTCGACAAAGCCGTCAGCGTACAGTCCGGCACGCCCTCTGCTCCCTATGTCCTGGCCCGTGCAAGAGTCTACGATGTCACTGGCGACTATCGCAAAGCCTTCAACGACTATCTTACTTATGACTCACTCGTCAACTATCAGGGCTCCGACGACTTCTACTATGCCAAGTTTAAATGTGAGATGAAGCTCCGCCAATATCAGTTGGCTCTCAACGACATCGCACACGCCATTGTATTGAATCGCACAGCACCCACCTACTATGCCGAGATGGCCAGTCTCCAGCTGAAAGTCGGGAAATACGACGATGCTGTAAAGACCTGTGACTTAGCCCTGCAATTGACACAACAGTATAGCGACCTCTATATCATCAAGGGCATCGCTCTTTGTGAGTTGAAAAAGAAAGAAGAAGGTATTACGGCTTTACAGAGTGCACAGCAACTGGGCGACAGCAGAGCTGAAGGCCTCATCAAGAAATATCAGAAATAATCATCTGACGAAAGAAAACGCCAACGGCGGCTTCCAAGAAAATGCTTGGAAGCCGCCGTCTTTGTTTGTTATCAGCAGGTTGATGCAGGCTAAATGAACATTAAATGAACATTAGTAATCTATCAGAAGAATAGATATAAGCTAATTTGATGTCGCAATATTCGTCACAGCACCATGAGATACCTGTATTCAACGAGATCACTTTATTTCTCTTCTTCCTGACTGCTGTTTTCAGCGTGCTTAGCGTTGACATACTCTAGGAAGAGGCGCAGTGCCTTATTGGTTGCAATCTCCAAGTTGATGTCGCGGCCAAAATCCTCCGTAAGTTTAAACGTCCGCACATCATCCTTAGCACCATAACCGAGCCATATTGTACCCACTGGTATCTCCGCGGTACCGCCACCGGGACCGGCAACTCCCGTAGCCGATATGGCGTAGTCACAGTTCAGCGCATCACAGGCACCGATAACCATCTCACGGGCCACCTCCTCACAGACAGCAGCCTGCTCAGCCAGCACCTGGGCAGAGACATGAAGCAGATTCTCTTTTACCTCATTGGTGTAGGACACTACCCCGCCTTTGAAATACTGGGAAGCGCCGGGCACCGAGATAATCGCCTCGGCAATGCGTCCGCCTGTGCAGCTCTCTGCCGTTCCCAAGGTCTCATTATGATTGTAGAGAGCCTCTTGAATCTGGCGGCTCAACACTTTGGTTTCAAATTCCATAATTGTCGTTCAATGATTTGATTTCTATTGGGTTATACAACTATTATTACACGCTTACTTGAACGTAACCTTAGAGAAAGCAGGCGCATCGATAGAGCAGAAATCCTTGTCGAGGTACTTGTAATATCCCACGATACCGATCATCGCCGCATTGTCCGTAGTGTAGCTGAACTTAGGAATGTAGATGGTCCAGCCATAGCGCTGAGCGTGGTCGCGGAAGGCTGCTCTCAGCCCGTTGTTGGCTGATACGCCACCAGCGACAGCCACATATTTGATACCCGTAGTCTTCACGGCCATTCTCAGTTTCTTCATCAGTATGTCCACAATGGTGTGCTCAAGGCTTGCAGCCAAGTCCTGCTTATGATGCTCCACGAAGTCAGGGTCTTCTTCCACCCATTTTCTCAGATTATAGAGAAAGGAAGTTTTCAGGCCCGAGAAGGAGTAGTCCATCCCAGGGATGTGAGGCTCAGCAAATTTGTAAGCAAGCGGGTTGCCCTGGCGTGCGAGCCGGTCGATGATCGGACCACCGGGATAGCCGAGTCCCATCACCTTGGAACATTTGTCGATAGCCTCTCCGGCCGCATCGTCGATGGTCTGTCCCAGCACCTCCATGTCGTTGTAAGCGTTGACCTTCACGATCTGAGAGTTGCCACCTGATACCAGCAGACAGATAAAAGGATAAGGAGGCATGTGGTTGTCGTCATCGCTCTCTTTGATGAAATGAGCCATGACATGTCCCTGCAGATGATTGACATCAATGAGAGGGATTTCCAGGCTGCGCGCCAACCCCTTAGCAAAGCTCACGCCCACAAGCAGCGAGCCCATGAGCCCCGGGCCACGGGTGAAAGCGATGGCCGACAATTGTTCTTTCGTAATACCCGCACGCTTAATGGCCTGGTCCACTACAGGTACCACATTTTGCTGATGTGCTCGGCTGGCCAGCTCAGGGACCACACCGCCATAGGCGCGGTGAACCTCCTGCGAGGCCGTCACGTTGCTCAGCAGCACACCATTGCGAAGCACTGCTGCCGAGGTGTCGTCACACGATGATTCTATGCCTAAGATATAGACATCGTTATTTGTTGTTTCCATATTATTCATTTTTTCTTGTAAAAGCAGAATACCACTCTACGGGGTCTCTGTTACTCGGAAAGCACCTCCACGCCGTGCTCTGTCATGAGGAAGGTGTGCTCCCACTGTGCAGAGGGCAACTCATCACCAGAGATCACTTCCCATCCATAGGGATCGTCCTCGTCGATAAACACTTTCCATGTGCCCATGTTGATCATCGGCTCAATGGTAAATGTCATGCCGGGCACGAGCAACATGCCAGTGCCTCTGTGACCATAATGCAGGATGTCGGGCTCCTCATGCATCTGAAGTCCAACTCCATGACCACAAAGATCACGGACAACACCATAATGATATTTCTCCGCATGTTTTTGTATGGCATGACCGATGTCACCCACGAAACAATAAGGCTTAGCGGCCTCAGCGCCAATCTCAAGACACTCCTTGGTCACTCTGACAAGCTGCTCCTTCTCTGGTGTGGTCTTTCCGCCAATGATGAACATACGGGAAGCGTCACCGTAGTAGCCGTTATAGTCGAGTGTCATGTCCACATTCACGATGTCGCCCTCCTGTAGCACATCTTCCTCCTTGGGGATGCCGTGGCAGACTACCTCATTGATGCTCGTACACACACTCTTGGGATAGCCTTCATAGTTGAGGCAGGAGGGATGACAGCCATGATCCTCGCAGAACTTCATGCAGATGTCGTCGATCTCCTGCGTATTCATTCCCGGGTGGATAGCTTCAGCCACAGCATCAAGGCACTGTGAATTGAGCTTTCCCGCAATGCGAATACCCTCTATCTGTTCGGGTGTACGCACCATATCACGTGTAGGCACTTCCTTGCCTTTGTTCTCCCAGTACATCACCTTCTTGTCCAGCTCTGTGGGCTCTTGACCGGGAAGGCAATGCCAACGTCTTTTCTTCTTAAACATATCTTTATAATTTTATAAGATTCTGATTCTTTATTCTTTAGTCACCAAACAAGTTGAGCTTGTTATCGCGGGCTTGATCCAGCGACATAAGTTTAGCCTGCTTTTCCTGATATTGTTGTCTGAGCTGCTCATAGCGTGTGGCAAGCTCATCCTCGTAGCTTTTTTTCTGCTTGCGATCCATGAGGCGGGCGGCGATGATCGGCGGCTGACTGGCATCTTTGGTCCATATCACAGGGGCGTCATAGACAGGTGCTATCTTCAAAGCCACATGCAACTCGCTCGTCGTGGCACCGCCGATAAGCAAAGGGATGTGCATTCCCGCTTTTTGTAGTTCTTCTGCCACATGCACCATCTCGCCAAGCGAAGGAGTGATCAGGCCGCTCAGTCCGATGAAGTCGACATTGAGCTGACGGGCTTTGGCCACAATCTGCTCAGCGGGCACCATCACGCCGAGGTCGATGACTTCATAGTTGTTGCAGGAGAAAACCACACCGACGATATTCTTTCCGATGTCGTGGACATCACCCTTAACAGTAGCCAACAACACACGACCGGCAGTAGCAGCTCCCTCCTTTTTCTCTGCCTCGATATAAGGCTGAAGGATAGCAACGGCCTGCTTCATCGTGCGGGCGGTCTTCACCACTTGGGGAAGAAACATCTTACCGGCTCCGAACAGCGACCCTACCTCGTTCATACCGTCCATCAGCGGTCCTTCGATGATGTCGACAGCATGAGGATACTTCTCAAGCGCCTCGTGGAGATCGGCATCCATATATTTTCCAATACCTTTTCTCAGGGCATAGCCCAGGCGGCTCTCCACACTCTCCTTGCGCCAGGCCTCGTCAGAGACAGCCACAGTCTTGCCACCCAGCGAAGCAGCAAGTTTGGCAGCTTCCTGCTCGGCACGTTTCTTTTCGGCCAGCTCCACCAAGTCCTCGGAAGCACTCTGCCGACGGTTGAGAATGACATCTTCGATAATGGACAACTCATCGGTGGGTATATCAGCGTAGGTCACCTTGGTAGCCGGATTGACAATGCCGAAATCCATACCCTGCTCAATGGCATGATAGAGGAACACGGCGTGCATGGCTTCACGGATGTAGTTGATACCACGGAATGAGAAGCTGAGGTTGCTCACGCCTCCACTCACGTGCACGCCTTTGAGATGCTTGCGGATCCACCCTGTGGCACGGATGAAGTCCAGAGCATAACTGTCGTGCTCGGCAATACCAGTTGCCACAGACAAGATGTTAGGATCGAAGATGATGTCCAGAGGATCCATCCCCACCTGCTCCACCAATATATGATAAGCACGCTCTGCTATTTCTATCTTCCGCTCATAGGATGTAGCCTGTCCCTGCTCATCGAAGCACATCACCACAACGGCAGCACCGAACCGCTTCACATCCTTGGCATGGCTGATGAAAGTGCTCTCGCCCTCTTTCAGAGAGATAGAGTTGACGATGCACTTGCCCTGCATACATTTCAGTCCCGCCATGATCACCTCCCAGTCGGAAGAGTCGATCATCACGGGCACACGGGCGATGTCCGGGTCACTGGCGATGAGATTGAGAAACTTCACCATCTCGGCCTTGGCATCGAGCAAACCATCGTCCATGTTGATGTCAATCACGAGGGCTCCATCCTCAACCTGCTTACGGGCGATCTCCAAAGCCTCTGTATATTGTTTTTGCTCGATGAGTCTCAGAAATTTGCGGCTACCCGCCACATTGCAGCGCTCGCCAACGTTGACGAAGCGCACTTCTGGTGAGACGTCGAGCAGTTCCAGTCCCGACAGCCAAAGAGTTTCTGAGCGGGGCACGACACGATGGGGCTGATAGTTTTTGGCTTTCTCTGCAAAGGCCTGGATAAACTCAGGCGTGGTGCCGCAACAACCTCCGACGATATTGACGAGTCCCTCCTTCATAAACACTTCCATCTCTCCGGACATCTGCTCGGCCGTCTCGTCGTATTGCCCCATGGCATTGGGCAGGCCGGCATTGGGATAGACACTAATATAAAAAGGAGTACGTGCAGCCAAAGTCCTGAGATAAGGCAGCATCTGCGGTGCACCAAACGAGCAGTTAAGTCCCACCGAGAAGATGGGGTAATCGGCGATACTGGTCAGGAAAGCCTCAAGGGTCTGTCCACTCAACGTGCGTCCTGCAAGGTCGCTGATTGTCACGCTGACCATAATGGGAAGTTTTCGTCCGGCTTTCTCCATCGTCTGCACCGAAGCGTCGATTGCAGCCTTGCAGTTGAGCGTGTCAAAGACCGTCTCGATGATAATGGCGTCAACACCTCCTCGGATCAGAGCCTCCACTTCCTCACAATAGGCATTGAAGAGCTCGTCATAGCTAAGATCACGCGCCGACGGGTCGCTGACATCCGGGCTCATGGAGCAGGTCTTGTTGGTAGGTCCTATAGAGCCGCACACAAAACGGGGCTGTTCCGGAGTGGAATATTCCTCAGCGCACTCTTTGGCAATGCGCGCACCTTCATAAGCCATCTCTGCGCAATCTGCCTCAAGATGATAGTCGGCTTGGGATATACGTTGCGAAGAGAAAGTATTAGTGGTGATGATGTCAGCTCCTGCGGCCAAATATTTCCGATGGATATCCATGATCACCTCAGGCTTGGTGATGTTCAGCATGTCGTTGTTGCCCTTCATCTGCACGTCAACACCGGCATAGCGGCTACCACGGAAATCGGACTCACTGAGTCCATACTTCTGAATCATGGTTCCCATGGCACCGTCCAGCACCACAAGTCTCTCTTTTACAATCTCTTCTAACATATATGCGTATTTCGATTATCAGAAATGCTTGATGGCACGATCCATCTCCCGACGGTCCTCTTTCTCCTTGAGCGTCTGTCGCTTGTCATACTCTTTCTTACCTCTTGCCAATGCTATATCCACCTTTGCCCTGCCATGTCCATCGATGAACATGAGCGTAGGCACGATGGTGTAGCCCGGCGTCTTGCTGTCCTCAGCCAGTCGGCGTATCTCGCGTTTGGTAAGCAGCAGCTTTCGATCGCGCTTAGCCTCGTGATTGGAATAAGATCCATAGAAATAAGGAGATATGTTCATTCCCTTCACCCATACTTCACCATTGTTGATGTAGCAAAAGGCATCTACCAGCGAGGCTTTGCCCAGCCTCACGGATTTGATCTCCGTTCCGGTGAGCACGATGCCGGCAGTGTAGGTGTCTACGAAAATATATTCAAACGTCGCCTTCTTGTTCCTTATTTGTACAGGACTTTTCTTGCGAAGTTCTTGTTGTTCCTTGTTCATCTTTCCATCTTTCTTTTCTCAACCGCTACTCGTCGATGATCGCAAAATCGCTGATGTGGTCGTCGACATACTGCGCCACAGTTTCGGTAAACTCCTCCTCATGCTCGACGAAGTAGTCATCGAAATCGTCAAACTCAGGATACTGCTCATAGAGAGCGTCGAACTCCTCTTGGGTGCAGTCACGCTCAATCTCGAGACGATACTTCTTGAAATAGCGGCTACATTTATCCAATAACTTATACAAGTCGCGCAGGCCCCACTCTCTGACTGCCTTGCCGAAGGGGTTGAAGAATATGAACTCTCCCAGCCCGTTATGGATCAGCTCAATGAAGCCTCCATCCATCACACTGTCGCGAAGCATCAGATAGCCCAGCAATGTGATTTGATCGGAATTCAGCTCTCCCATGTTGTCGGCATTCAGCTCTCCGCCTATGGCATCCCGAATTGCTCCGGCGAAAGCCTCCAGAAAGTTGTCCATGCCCGCTGCTGCAGCCTGGCGCAACACGGCATCGTCTATGTGCACTTGTACCATTGTTCTAAATCTTACTTTTAACATGCAAAGATACGAAAAATAAGTGGAGTAAGAGAGAAAACGCTAAAAAATACACTTTAATCATGAAAAATATCGGTTTATCTGAAACAAAACCACTATCTTTGCACGAAATAAAGTTTTGTCAAGGCTTCAAGTTCTATATGAAGAAGATTCGTAAACAACTGTTTTGTCCCCTCCTCGGCTGCTGCACCGCTCTTGCGATGTTGTTGTTCAACTCTGCCTGCAGCGGCGATAACAAGGACCAACTGGAAAGCACCGTGGACTCTTTCTCCGTGGCCTATTTCAATTGGCGCTTTCCTGCCGCGCTGAAATATTGCACGCCACAGTCGCGGCAATGGCTGGTCTATGCGGCCAGTCAGGTCAACGAGAGCGATGTCGAGGCATTGCGCAATAAGCAAGAAGGTGCCAGTTGCCAGATCGACGACATCGACTTCACTGACGACTCCACGGCTGTGGTTAATGTGGTGGTGCACAACTTTCTCGCCATGGACACCATCGGACTCACTCCCCAAGTAGTCCCGGCGAAGGCCTTTCGTCTCCGCGCCATCGAGCGGCAGGGCGTATGGAAGATTCATCTCGACGGGCTTCCCGACTGACGGCAACAGCATGTCTGACATACAGTTTCAGTCTACAGGCAGTAGCGTGCTTTAAGCGTTTTTTATTCAAAGAAAGCAATAAAGGTCAATTTTATTTGGTGGTTTAAGAAAAAAACTATATCTTTGCACCCGCAAATCAGGCAATGGGAAACACTTCCTGCTGATTCTTGCCGATATGGCTCAGTTGGTAGAGCAACGCATTCGTAATGCGTGGGTCGGGGGTTCGAGTCCCCCTATCGGCTCATCAATCATTTATTTTTGCGGAATTAGCATATCGGTAGTGCGCGGGCTTCCCAAGCCTGAAAGGCGGGTTCGATTCCCGTATTCCGCTCTTCTTTTCCACACCTACTTATATATATCCCAGTTTCATATATACAACTTATCCTTGATGCTTTGAGCCGTTTTTTTCGTCAACAGCTATCCATGCAGCGTGGACTTGATGGATTTTTTTGCTTGCCGCTTCATTTTTTCAGCCTGAATATTTGGAGGTTTCAGTGAAAACACATAGCCTTGCAGCCGTAAAGGGTATTTGAACATAAAACGGCGCATAGCGCTCAAATGAATGTATACTGCAATTTTAACGGTTTGTGATGCGAAGTTTAACACCAAATATTTGGCAAAGCCAAATATTTGTGTAACACACACATACTCTACTGACGCTTATTTAAGCAAGAGAGTAAGAGCTGTTGTAAATAAATTTTTTCTGTCTCTCTGTGCCGCTTGCGCCCAGAGCCAATTACTCGTGCCCAAAATTTTGTCTGGCACCTTCCATCGTTTTTCTTTAGTGCTTCCATATAAGCATCCTGCGGGCCATTGTCTTGCGGGAGGCCGCCCCCTGCTTGCAGGTTTGCTATCCCTTGTAACATTTGCAACATTTACAATCAAATCATAACACCAACATTTTAAAATTGCATGAAGATGAAAAGACATCGTTTCTATGCTTGCCTGCTGACGGTCATGACCCTCGCAGGCTTCACCGCTTGTAGCTCAACTGACAACGACGGCGTGACCGACGGCCAGACGACAAATGGTAAGAGTCAACTCACGCTGACCATCAACACAATGGGCACACGTGCCGGGTTCGCAGCTGATCCTGCGGGTACTGATACTAGCAACAATCCTGAGAAGACCATCAACCGCGTGACGGTGGGTATTTTCGACAGCAACAACAACGTGCGCACCATCCGAGAGTTCACCTCTGGCGACGGAACTGTTGGCACTAACACCTTCAAAACGACAGACGGTTCTACCGTGATGAACATTGTCACCAACAAACTTGTGAAGGACGACCAGGTGCTTGTGGCAGTCAACGCTCCTTCCGGTAAGTTCCAGGGTGCACAGACCGTGAGTGATTTCCAGAGCAGGAGTGTGGACGCAGGGCGTGCGCTGGCCACTAATGCCTCCGACGAGAAAACGACAGACCAGGTGGCAGACAATGCTCCGATGTTCGGTGAAGCTGTTCTGCCGGCCCTAGGGAAAGACCAGACAGCCTACACCGCAGAGGTGAAAGTTTCTCACCTAACCGCCAAGATTTCTCTTAAAGACATTGAGGTGGCTTTCGACCAGAATGGTTCTTACCAGAACGCGACGTTCTCTCCTACCGAGATCTACGTTGAGCATGTCGTCGATGGCTTGAACTTCAACCCCAAGCCTGGCCATTGGTTTACCCCTGCTGATCTTTCCAAGACACCTCTGCTTACTGGGTAAGCATTCAGTATAGGCCGT